>NZ_JALPZO010000111.1 GCF_023507745.1 Vreelandella olivaria
ATCCAGGGCGGCAAGGGAGTCCGCGACGGCCTCCTCCACCGGGCAGGAGCGGGACTTGAGCGCCACCACCACCGCATCCACCTCGCTCAGATCAACCGCTGCCGGAGGCACACCCATCACCTGCAGGCAGCGCATGCCACTGCGCACCAGATTATTGGCGAGGTCGGTGGCCCCGGTGAAGTCGTCTGCAATGGCGCCTAATACGATTGTCATACGTTACTTCCGTCGTCAGGGGTTAGGGCGTGGCGGCTTTCATACGCGCGCGTTTAATCAGCGGCGTGATCACCGTGACTGCCAGCAGCAGGGCGGCGATAGCCAGTAGCGTGGCACTGATCGGGCGGGTGAAGAAGATGGAAATATCACCCTGGGACATCGATAGCGCACGGCGTAGTTCACTCTCGGCAATGGGGCCGAGCACCAGGCCAAGAATGATCGACACCAGCGGGAATTTGAGTTTTTCCAGCAGGTAGCCCATCACACCAAAACCGAGCATTAGCCACACATCAAACATGGAGTTGCATACTGAGTAGGTACCCACGATGCAGCACATGATGATGATGGGGCCAAGGGCCGAGTAGGGGACGTTCAGCAGCTTGGTAAACAGGGTGATAAACGGCTTGGAGAACAGCAGAATCATGAAATTGACGATGAACAAGCCTGCGAATACCGCATAGATCAGGCTGCTATGGGTCATCATAAACATCGGGCCAGGTTGCAGGCCGTGCATGATAAACGCGCCCAGAATCACCGCAGTGGTACCGCTTCCCGGTATTCCGAGGGCGAATAGCGGTACCAGGGCGCCCATCGCAGCGGCGTTATTGGCGGACTCCGGCGCTGCGATACCTTCAGGTGCCCCTTTGCCAAATTTCTCAGGGTGTTTGGACCAGCGCACTGTTTCGCTATAGCTCACCATCGCGGCAGTACTGGCGCCGATACCCGGCAAAATGCCGATGATGACGCCAATAATGGAAGAGCGCGTTAGCGTGGTGCCGATCTGGCGCAGGATGGGCAGGTCAAAAATTTTGACTTTTACTTTCTTGAGAGGTTGGTGGGTATCATGATCCAGGGAGCGCTTCATGACTTCAGAGACGGCAAAGAGACCCACGATCATGGGGATCAGCCCTACGCCTTCCATCAGGTTCAGGTTATTGAAGGTATAGCGGCTTGTGCCGGTGAGTGGGTCGATACCGATCGAAGCAATAAATAAACCCAGCGTGGCACCTATAAGACCATAAATCAGTCGCCCTCCCAGCGAGGCGACTACTGTCAAACCCAGTACTGCTAGGGCGAAATACTCAGGAGAAGAGAATCTCAGCGCTAGCTTGGCCAGCATGGGCGTAAAGATAATCAGTGTAATAGTGCCTACCAGCCCGCCAATCACCGAGCTAAGTATACCAATGCCCAGTGCTTTGCCGGCCTGACCCTGCTGGGTCATCGGATAGCCATCAAAAGCCGTCATTACCGCCTCTGGGGTCCCGGGGGCGCGGTAGAGAATGGCGGTAATCAAACCTGAGAAAACGGTCGCACCGTAAATGGCGGTTAACACCATAAAGGCGGTGGTCGGCTCCATGCCATATGTGACGGGCAGCAGAATGACCACCAGAATAACGCCGCTGATACCGGGCAGGGCGCCACCGATAAAGCCAATAAAAACGGCAGAGGTAAGTAGTAGCAGGTTGAGTGGCTGCATCACCACGGCCAGCCCGCCTAGAAAGTTCTCTAGCATCGTTAACTCCTGAAGAGGAAGCAGTAACGGTTATCGGGATGCGTCATCATGGACGGACTCATAGCGGAATACCGAGCAGCATGACGAAAACGCCCTGCATCAATACCGCAGCGACCACCACTGTGATCAGCACCGTGCGCCAGGAGTGCGCACCCAGCAGTAGTGTGCAGACGAAAGTGAACGTAATACTGGCGGGCAAAAATCCCACCAGACTGATAAGCCATGTATAGAGAACAGTGGTGGCGATCAGCCACCAGTGGCGGGTGGATGCGAAGGTGAGGCGTTGAGTGGTCTCCCCCTGGGGGCTGGGCGTAGCTTCCTGCTCGTCGTCATAGCGGGTGCCGCGTCGTGCATCACGCCAAGTGATCAGCAGCAGCGCACAGCCCAAACCAATCAGCGCGATTAATAGCGAGAGAGGCCAGACACGAGGGCCAATAAAGGTAGACACTTCCGCGGAACTGGGAAATTGCAGCGTGGGCACCAAACTGGCCAGTCCTAGCAACACCACCGCAATCGCGAAGAGAGAAATCCTGGCGTACATGATCAACCCCGGAGGGAACGTGGCTGGGCCGCTTTAACGCAAAGAACCCATACCGGTGAGTATTGAAAGGCAGGCAATATGAGTTGCCTACCTGCCCCTAGTGGTTTATTGGCTGCTTATTATTCGTTACTTAACAACCGAGAATAGAGTTGGTAGTTATTTTCCAGCCGTTGGCGGTACTCGCCGCTGCTCATCCAGCCCTCGCGATAGGTCAGGTTCACCCGCTCCGCGTAGGACTGGTAGTCTTCCGAGTCGAAAATGCCTTTCAGAACTTCCTCAAGGCGCTGGACGAGAGGAGCTGGTGTGTCTGCATGCACAAAAATTGCCCGATCATTGCCATCGGTCAGGTCCCAGCCATGTTCTACCGTGGTGGGGACATCGGGAAAATCTTCCAGGCGCTCATCGCTGAACACTAAAACAGGCATCATTTGCCCAGCTTCGATGTAGCTCAAAAGGGGGCTCAGCGATGTGGTGGTGGCATCGATATTGTTGCCCAGCACATTGGCCGTGGCATTGCCGGTGCTATCGTAGGGAATAAAGCTCATGTCCAGGCCGGAAGCGTCGCGCAGTGAAAGAAACGCCACATGGTCTGGGCTGGCCGTGTGAGTGCCTCCCACCGTTACTTTCCCGGGGTTGGCCTGGGCGTACTCCAGGAAGGATTCAAAATCAGGGTAGCGTTCTGGGTTGACGAACAGTGCCATCACGTCCGACTGCATGCGTGCCACCGGCGTGATCTGATCCAGGCCCACTGGATTTTGCCCTGCCGCCAAAGAGGTCACGTAAGTTGTAGAGGCAAAGTCCAGTGTATGGCCATCCGGCGCGCCAGTTGCAGTACGCTGGTGGGCCAGGGCGCCAGAGGCGGACGGCAGGTTGATAACGGTGATGCGCGCACCGCCAAGGGCTTCTTCAAACATGGGGCGAACAACACGAGCAAAGTTGTCGACCCCGCCCCCGGCACCGGCGGCTACCAGAAATTGAATGGGTTGCGTTGGGTAGTTGGCTGCATCGTCCGCATGTGCCACACCAGCGGCGCTGAACAAGGCCACGCCGAATGCGGTCATTTTAAGAGCGTGCTGGGTGAGCAAGAGCTTGGTAAGCATGGTGTTTCTCCTATCTGATTGTTATTGCATTGTTATTATCGCGCGTGATGCGCTTAGTGGGCCCATTGCCCTGGTGATTCCTTAGGCCAGCGTACTGGTGGTATCGACCTTGGTGGCCGGGTGGTGGTGCTGAAACAGCTCATCTTGCTTGATACGCAGCTGCTTCAGAGATGAATCAGGTAACGCAACATCCGCTAAGGTGATCGGCTGGTTCGGCTCAATATCGCGAATCACGTCGGCGCCGGGAAGCAGATAAAACGGAACTTTTTCAGTTGGGGATAGCGGCGCAGCGGGATGAAGTTCCGGGCGTAACCCTTCGATATGCCGGTGATGTCCGCGCATCTCAAGACGCTGCCCTGCCTTGATGGTCTGTGTTGTTCGTGCCGTCAGATCAAATTTAGGGGTGGTGGCGTGCCCGCCTCCGGATGTCAGGCCATTGAGCACTACATCCAGTAAGGAAATCGGTGCCTCCAGGCCCAGCAAGTGGCGGGGCAGGTAAATCATGGCGCTATGCTCATTACGGCTCAGCACATGGCCTTTATCCCGTAGCAGCGCCCATACATGGGGGTCTTCGCAACGTACGACAACAAATACGCCACCTGCAAAGCTCAACTCATCCGGGCGGCGTAAGCAGTTAAACACTTCCAAACGCCCTGGGCCTTGCAGGACACCCCCTTGCGGCTGAAGGTCCAGCAGAGTGGGGACTTCAGTGGTGCGCAGAATCATGGCGTGAAACTCAGGGCGATCCGGGCTGAGTCCGGTAGCGTTGGCCACGTTGACCATTTCGCATAGGTCGGGCACTGAAATTTGTGGGATGGCCGCGAGCAGCTTGCTGCGCGCTTCCACAACATCACGTTCGCGACCTACTGGTAATTCCCACAGCTCATCCAGGCCAGGGGCAGGAAAGGCTGTGCCATTGCAGGTAACCGTGGCGCTGGCCTCATCCCAAATAAAGTCATATTCGCTGCTTTTGCCCGCCGCAATGATTTCAAAGCCGAGGGTTTTGGCCCAGGTGAGCAAGCCGATCAAAAGGCTCGGCTGGTCGCCATCCAATGGCGTAAACAGGCGACCCTGCTGGTAGGCCAAACGGGTCAAATAAGGCCCAACCACTGATTCGGTTTCTTTGGTGGCAATGCCTACATGCTTGTCGGCAAGCAGAGCTGCTTCGGCATAGCGCGCTCCCACGTCAGGAATACCGGTGGACTCCACCAGAATATCGAAAGGGAGCGCCTGAACGGTCTCAAAGGAGGCTGTGGCGATAAAAAGGCCATTTTGCCACGCTTGCTCCGCGTCTTTGCCTGAATGGCATACCATTATTTGCGTATCTGGAATACCCGCGTGGTGCAGCGCCTCGGCGGCTTTTTCGGGGTTGATGTCGATCGCAATACGCGCAGAAAACCCTTTCATTTGTCGCGCCTGACGTAATACACCACGCCCAAAGTCGCCAGCACCCGCGATGCAGGCCTCAACCACCCTGTCTGTTTCAAAATGTTGTAAGTAGTTCATAAGGTGTGGGTATTCCCTTTGCTGGACGGTCTGCAACGGCGGACACGTAAAGTTGTGAACAGGCTGTTGTGATCAGAGATATGGTTTTTACTGTGTGTGAAATGTAGTGGTATACCATTTTGTGGGTCAATTGGTTGGCGGTAAGACTTTGGTATTGAATGGTATCCTTGCATGTTTATCTATTTGATATTTATGTATTTAAAAATAAGCGAAATATGCGATGTTAATTTGAAAGGATGATTTTGGTATGCCATTCTTGGCATTCGCTTATTATGTGAATACGCCAATGCAAGAAGTCGCCCAGTCAAATCAGCCAGGTCTGGTAGAGAAAGTTGCGAACTACTTACGCGAACACATCGTGATGGATCACTTCCAGCCTGGGCAGCGCCTGCCCGAACGAACGCTGGCGGTCGAGTTGCAGGTGTCGCGTACGCCCTTACGGGAAGCGCTGAAGATTCTCGCCGCTGAGGGGCTGGTGGTTATTTCACCTAACCGTGGTGCGGTGGTGGCGGATGTCAGCCCCGCCGATATGAAAGAGAAAGCGTATGTATTAAGCGTGCTGGAACAGGCCGCAGCAGAGCTAACCTGTGCCAATGCCAGTAATGATGATATTGCGGAGTTGCAGGCGCTTCATTATGAGATGAAAGCCTCCTTTTTAAGGCGCGATCGGCAAAACTACTTCCGCTTAAACCAGGATATCCACAACCGGATTGTGGCACTGTCTGGTAATGCCACGCTGATTGATATGCACGCAAACCTCAGCCGCCAGCTCTATCGCGTTCGTTACCTGTCGAATCAAAAAAATGAAAAATGGGCAACGGCCATGGAGGAGCATGAGGCGATTATGGCGGCGCTGGAGGCCAGGGATAGCGAGCGAGTGGGGCGCGAATTACGCAACCACCTCGGCAAAACCTGGGTCAAGTATGCCAATGGAGAGATTAAACAGCGTTGATGGCGTCGCTCTTTTATAGCGGCTTGGCTAGGATAGAGGGCAAGCTTTCAAAAGAGATAGACCATGGCAGCCACCCTTGAGCAGCGTGCTCTGAAAATATCCATTCTGGTCACCCTGGGGGTATCTACCCTGGGCATTGTCTTCGGCCTCTTATCGGGCTCTCGTTCTGTTCTTTTCGATGGTGTTTTTTCATCCATTGATGCCGCCATGTCGGGTCTGGCACTGGTGGTCGCGCGCCTGGTGGTGCGTGAAGCCAGCCAACGCTTTCAGCATGGCTACTGGCATCTGGAGCCGCTGGTAGCGGGCCTGAATGGCAGTATCCTGCTACTGCTCTGTTTTTACGCGTTTTTGAATGCTGTGCAGGGGCTGATGGATGGTGGTAATGAGCTCGCATTCGGAATCGCCATTCTATATGCCGTTGTGGTCACGGCGGTATGTACTGCCATGGCTCTCTATCAGCGCAAATTAAATCGTCAGGTCGGCTCGGAACTGGTGCGAATTGATATGCATGGCTGGGTGATGGCGGCGTCAATTACCGCGGCATTGCTGCTGGCCTTTGCTGTGGCGTGGGTGATGGAGAATACCGCCTATGCCCACTTAACACCTTATGTGGACTCCCTGCTGCTCGCGGTGCTGACACTCTGCCTGCTGCCTGTCCCCATCAGTATTGTGCGGCGCGCATTGCGGGATATCTTCCTGATTGCCCCCAGTGCTCTGGACAGTGAAGTGCATGCGGCAATGGCGCCGGTAATGAAACGGGAAGGTGTGCTGTCCTATACCAGCCATGTGGCCAAAAGTGGGCGCGGCTATTTTATCGAGATTCATATTGTCACATCGCCTGATTTTGCCAGTGATCAAGGGGTGGCTGAGCTGGATGTTATCCGCGACCAGATTGGCCAGGGGATCTCCATAGCGCCTGAGCACTGCTGGTTTACCGTTGCGTTCACAGCCGATGCACGCTGGGCCTGACGTTGGTTCGCGCAATTGCGCGGTGTTGACCATACTGATCAGGCAAATTGCCCTAACAACTCACTCATGGATGATAATGCAATGAGATACTCTCACCTGAGCCTGACCGCTGTGTTGACTTCACTGCTGCTGGCAGGCTGCACCACGGCCTCCACCCCCAGTCATGATCCACAGGATAATTACCCCCAGGCCGACTATCGCTGTGACGATGGTACGGAACTCACCGTGATTTTCGATCAGCAGGAAGATACCGCACTGGTCATGGTAGGGGGTGACACACTCCGGTTGGAAAGCCAGCGTCCGGCTTCGGGTATGTGGTATGCCTCGCCCAGGCATGAATTCCGCGGTAAAGGGGATGAGGCTACCTGGACGGTGGGACGCCGCGTGCCCACCGAATGCCGAGTGATATAAGCGTATTGTTTAGCATATGGCTCCCCCCGCCTGCAGGTGGCGTGCCATTGATGAGCGTAGCTTATAGCGTTCTCCGGGGTGAATCAGCCGGGCATAGCTGATCAGGTTCTCACCGGACCATGTTCGCCGGGTCATGCTCAGGCACGGGCTGGTGGTATCAATCTCCAGGTGTGAGGCGGTGGTGGCATCCACCAGAACCGCCTCTACCACATGCTCAATATCGGTAATCGGGCAGGCGGCTACCAGTACCTCGTTGGGGGTATGCTGGGTAAAGTCTGTTGCCAGATAGTCGGGAACCCAGCGTGGATTGACATAACGGTTCTCTAACTGAATGGGAATGGCGTTTTCGCAGTGAACAATCAAGGTATGGAACACCTGGGCGCCTAAGCGCACGCCCATATGCAGCGCTACCTCATCGTCGGCAGCCACGGATTCACTGTGAAGCACCTGGTTGCTATAGCGATGGCCGCGGTGACGCACTTCTTCGGCGATATTATGCACATCCACCAGCGATGATTCCGCTTTGCGGTCGGTAACAAAGGTGCCCAACCCAGGGTGGCGAACCAGATAGCCCTGCTGCACAAGATCGCGAATGGCCTTGTTGGCCGTCATGCGGCTAACGCCGAAATCCTTTGCGAGTTGTTCTTCGGGTGGAATCTGATGATTGGCGAGCCACGTACCGTTGTGGATGTTTTCCAGCAGATGATGCTGGATCTGCAAATAGCGGGGAACGGCAGTGGCCATGCAGCGGTGTCTCTTTAGCTGAAATATCTATACACAGACTACCATACCCCGCTTCAAGGAGGGCAGCTGTTCGCCTGGGCGTTACTGGCGGGTCGTTGGCTCGGGACGTGTCGCCAGCCATAAGGCAACGGCAGCCAGCAGGGCAACAATGACCCAGCGCAGCCAGCCTTGCCCCAAATGCCATAACAGCAGCATGGCACTGGCAAATATCATGCTGATTGCCACGTACTTCGCGCGGCGTGGAATGGCGCGCTCGGTTTCCCAGTTTTTGATCAGTGGCCCCACGTAGCGCCGCGAGCGTATCCACGCTTCGAACCTGGGTGAGCCCTTGGAGGCGCAGTAAACGGCAGCCAGCATAAACTCGGTGGTTGGCAGTAAGGGAAGAAAAATCCCGATAACGCCGATACCGAAGCTCAGTGCCGCAAGGGCTACCCAAAAGGCGCGTGCAAGCGGGCTACGGGCTGGTGATCGGTTTTTGGGTGGCGTCTCGCTCATGCTTCTGGCGTCTCAAGGTGGTGATGGTTAGTCATGGAAGGCGTCACTGAAATAGTAAGCGATTTGTTGGATATCGGCATCGTCAAGCCGCCCCGCTTGCCAGCGCAGGCTTAGCCACGCAACAAGATAGTCGTAACGGGCACGAGCCAGGTCGCGCAGCGCTTCAAAGCGCTCTCTTTCTGCATCCAGCACGTCCAAGTGGGTGCGTTCGCCACCCTGGAGGCTGCGCTGTGTTGCTTCCACTCTCAGGGCTGCTGCCTCGACAGATTGCCGATAGGCCTCTTCCCGCCGTTGGCTGCTGCGTACCAGCCGATACTGCCGTTCAACATCATTGAGAATGTCGGCGGTAGCGGCATCCAGTTCATGACGTAGCTGCTCGTAGGTGCTGTCTGCCTGACGGCTGGCTGCCACCACCCGCCCTCCTGAATAGAGCGGCAGGCTGACCTCAACGCCGATGCTATCTGTATCGTAGCGCTGACCAATAGTGTTTTCGGCACTGGAGTCGGATAGTTGGCTGCGAGCGTAAAGCTGTACCGTGGGCAGGTGCCCGGCATTCTGGGCCTGCACATGGTGCCGTGCCGCCTCCAGAGCGCTGCGCTGGGCCGCCAGTTCAGGATTATGAGCGAGCGCAAGCGCCTGCCACTCTGCCAGTGATATATCAGCCACCTCCTGTGACGATGCCAGTGCTGATCCCCACGCCACCGTGCTTAGTGGCGTCAGGGGAGAGGCTGGACGTGAACCCATCAGTAGGCTCAAGGCGTTGTGGGCATCCTGTAAACGGTCTTCGGCTTCGATCAGGCGCGCTTCGACAAGGCGGCTTTGGGCAGCAATCTCCAACTGGTCGGTGCGAGTACCCTCGCCGTGTGCCATAAAGTAAGCGCTCTTTTCAGACTCCTCTTGCAGAGAGCGCAAGTGTGCTTCGGCCAGCGCAATATCATCCTCGGCGTAGAGCACATCGGTATAGGCTTGTAGTACACGCACGGCAAGTGCTTGATAGGCGCGCTCCAGCGTTGCCTCGGCAGCATTGGCGCGTGCTTTACCCGCCTGATACTGGGCGAATGCCGCCGCATCCAACAGAGGCTGGGTCAGTGTGATCGCTGAGGTGTAGCTGGTATAGCGCATATCGTCGGTGGTGGTGCCGAGAGGGGTGGACTGTTCCACCTCCGAGCGGTTACGCGCATGCGAATAACGATAACTTAGCGAGGGCAGCAGCCGGGACCGGCCCAGAGCGTGCTCCTGTTGACCGGCATCGCGTTCGCTTTGGGCTGCCAGCCAACTCGGGTCGTAGCGGCGGGCATAGTCGTAGGCTTGCTGAAAATCCAACGCCTGAGACGATAGTGGCCAGCAGAGCCATAGGCACGCGCCAAGCGCGATAAAACGGAGAGGCAATAAACGCATCATGCATCTCCCCATGCCGTGCGCGCCCGGTCGAACAGTGGTTTGAACAGATAGTTGAGTAGCGAGCGCTCACCTGTGCGTACGAAGGCCTCTACAGGCATCCCGGCTTTCAGCGGTGCGTTGCCCAACGGGGAAAGGTCTTCGCTGGTGACTTCAATATACAGCCGATAGTAGGGCAGGCCGCTGATATCATCGACAAGACGGTCTGCGGATACCTGTTTGACCGTGCCGGGAATGCGCGGTGTACTGCTTCGCTCGAACGCTGTAAAGGCCAATTCCACCGGCAGCCCTGCCTGCACCCTGTCAATTTGATCAACGGGAAGTTGCCCCTCCACCAGCAAGGGCTCATCCTGGGGCACAATTTCCATTAGCAAGCCCCCCGGCGGCACTACTCCTCCTTCTGTATGCAGCGTCAGCCCTACCACCTGCCCTGAGCGGGGCGCACGAATCAAGGCGTGCTCAATGTCATAGGTGTTATTTTCCAGCCGCCCGGCCACCTCCTGGCTACGCAGGCGTGCCTGGGCCAGTGCATCCCGAACATCACGCTGGTACTCCTCGCTGCGTTGGGTCAGGCGCAACTGCAATTCATCCATTTGGCGCAGGGTTTGTTGCAAGGTACCGCTTTCACTGGCGATATCACCCTGCAACTGTGCGTAGCTGCCTTCGAATTCCAGTAAGCGGTTACGGGGAATGTACCCACCTGAGGCCAGTTCACGTAAGTTATCGCGCTGTTCGCGGAGTACCGACAGGCGGGCGCGTTGCTGGGCAAGTGATGCTTCCAGCCCCGCTGCTCTGGCCCGCTGGCCATCCAGGCTGGCTTCAAGGCCGGAAAGCTCAGCCGCCAGCGCGCTGCGGCGGCTGGCAAACAGTTGACGTTGCAAGGCGAGTAGGGTGTCGATCTCGATATCGCCCGTATGGGCCAGTGCTGGCGGTATGGTGATACTGTCCTGCTGGTCGCGCTCCGCTTCCAGGCGGGCCATTTCCGCCAGGGCCGAGGCATGTTGAAGGCGCAGCACTTCCGCTTCGTTTTGCAGCCGGGTGGTATCAATACTTACCAGCGGTTGCCCCTGTGTTACCTGGTCGCCCTCGCGTACCCATAACCGCTCTACCGTGCCGCCGGTGGGGTGTTCCACGGCCTGACGATTACCTGAAACCACCACCGTGGCCGGTACGGCGATCCCGTTATCCAGCGGTGCCCAGGCCGCCCAGGCCACGAACAGTAACAACCCAACCAGCAGGCAACCGCCGCCCAGGCGCCAGGGTTTGCGGGTGCGCCGCGTAGCCAACGCCTGCCAATCGGGTGGAGCGGTCGTGCCGGGTGCCTGGGGGGATAGAGGAAAGGGGTGACGTATCATGCGCGTTGCTCCTCCTGGCCCTTGATCGCTACATTGCCGTAGGTATAAGCCCCTTGTGCATAGGCGCTGTTCAGGGACGTGTTGATGGGAGCGTTGGCAGGAGCCGCTGCCTGCCGGGCGGTGTTCAGGGCCTGCAAGATTTCCTCGGTGGGGCCAAATTTCTGCAACCGGCCTTCTCGCAGCACCAGCAGGTGGGTGGTTGCCTTGAGCACTTGGGGCCGATGGGTTATCAATACCACCGTCGCCTTGCGTTCGCGTAGCTGGGTAAGGGCGGCCAGCAGCGCTTTTTCGCCGCTTTCATCGAGATTGGCATTGGGTTCGTCCAGTACGACGAACGCCGGTGAGCCATACAGTGCCCGGGCCAGCCCAAGCCGCTGGCGTTGCCCGCCCGAAAGCCCCAGGCCACCTTCTCCCAGTGGTGTGTCATACCCCTGGGGCAGGCTGAGTATCAACTCATGCACCCCTGCCATGCGGGCGGCCTCTACCACCCGTTGCGGATCGGGAGCGTTGAAGCGTGCAATGTTTTCGGCCACGCTACCGGCAAACAACTCCACGTCCTGAGGTAAATAACCAATATGTGGCCCCAGTTGCGTCTTATCCCAGCGCTGAATATCGGCACCATCAAGCCGCACGGCGCCCACTCGGGGTTTCCATACACCCACCAACAGCTTTGCCAGTGTCGACTTACCCGAACCCGACGGCCCAATCACCCCCAGCAGGCTGCCGGGTGGGAGCGCGAAGCCCACCTGAACCAGGGTTGGCGCACTGCTACCGGGTGGCATGGCACTGAGTGGTTCCACATCCAGTTGCCCCTGTGGTGTGGGCAGCGTCATGCCCGGCTGGCGGGCCGGGTGAGCCGTCAGCAGGTTACTCAAGCGCTGGTACGCCAGCCGGGTGGAACTCCACTGCCGCCACGCATTGATCACCTGATCAATGGGGCTGAGTGCACGGCCCATCAGGATAGAGCCCGCGATCATCGTGCCAGGGCTGATCTGCCCCCCAATGGCAAGCCAGGCACCCAAGCCCAACACCAGCGATTGCAACGCAACGCGCAGGCTCTTGGAGATAGCGGTGACCAGCGCGGTACGCTCGCTGGCGATCCCTTGCAGCGCTACGAAGCCGTCGTGCAGGTACCCCCAGCGTTGGGTGAACGCCGCTAACATGCCCATCGATTCAATGGTATCCGCATGGCGTAACTGCGTGTCTGCCATGGCATTGGCCTGCACGGAAAGCGCGCCAGCATCACGCAGCGGCGGCTGGGATAGCCGCTCATTCAGCCATGCCAACAGTACCAGTACCACAGCACCCCCCAGGGCAAGGCAGCCAATCCAGGGGTGGAACATAAACATCACCAGCAGGTAGAGCGGAAACCAGGGGGCATCGAAGAACGCAAATACCGCATTGCCGGTGATAAATTGGCGCAGCGAATCGAGGTCGCGGGTGGCCTGCCCCGCCTGAGCAGGCTGGCCACTTAGGCCACGCTCAAAGGCCGCGCTATAAACGCGCCCGCCCAGTTGCTGGTCAAACTGCTCCCCAATATGGATAACCGCCAGGCTACGCACATACTCCAACGCCCCCATCAGGCCAAGCAGCCCCAGCGCCATCAGCGTTAGCATCAGCAGGGTAGTGGTGTTGCCGGAGGCCAGCACACGGTCGTACACCTGCAACATATATAGCGGTGGCACCAGCATCAGTAGATTAATAACCGCACTGAAAAGGCCTACCGAACGCAGTGTGCCGCGATAGCGGCCAAGCGCCTGATTGAGTTCATTACCGGGCTGGCGGCGAGGGAGGGCGGGCATGGTGGCGTATCCTGAAAATGACATGACAAAACAACGAACGCGCTTGGGCCTTGAGGCCCCGCCATTCGTCTCGAATCCGGTCTCTCATTGATATGTTCGTCACGTCCTGCTTGACATTACGTCGAAACTGACGAGAATGCCCAGGCACCGCACCCCAGGCGCAAAGCCCGTGGTGCGGTGTTCGAATGTTGCGGCAAGGGGGCTCCCCTTGCCTTTTTTATTAGGTAGTTATAGCGATGGCGTTGCTCACGCAGCCAGAGCGAAATCGAATTCGTTGAACTCTTGAACGCCGGTTGCGGAAGCCGGAAGAGGGAAGAGGTCTCCCAGCTCTGCGGTATCAAACTCGTTCTGAGTCAGCAGACCTTCAGAAACGATGTAGCTTTCCAGCGCACTGGTATCACCGTTCATCAGCCCCCAGACGATATTGTGCACGTCATTTCCTGCTCCGCTACCAGTAGCATCAAGGCCTTCGATGGTTAGTTCCCAATTATCCAGGTCGAATGAGCCACCGGATGGCCCAGTTAGGTCGTAGCCAAACTGCACACTGTCCAGGTCACCGGCCAACACATGAGCGCCGATGTCATATTCCAGTCCGTCGGTCGTGTCACTGCCTGCAATAAACGCATATGAGTTACCTGAACCGGTAATGGCATACTCCTCTCCGGACAGGCCGCCAGTGTTGAAACCACCGGTATTTGAGTCGCCATGGTTAGAGTTTTGGAATTCGTATGACCAGTTCTCCAGATAGTCAGCCAAAGTCCAGTCGGCATATTGGGCATCGTAGGTAATGTTGAATGACATGGTAATACTCCTTTTTGGTTTAAATGAAGGGGGCTCATCCCCCTTCATGGTATTCACCCGCTTGGGTGAAGTCGTTACTCAGGGTCTAGAAGCGGTATTCCAGCATGCCCTGAAGTGTTCTGCCGCGGGCCAGTGCCACGTTTGCAAGATTCGTATCACCCATCGCGACCATATAAGCCTCGTCGGTGACATTATCCATGGCCAGGCTGAAAGTAAGGTTGTCGTTCATGTGATAAAACGCATAGAGGTCATAAACCTCGTAGCGTGGCCAAACGGCCAGAGCGTAATTGGTATAGTCGCGCTCTGCGTAGTCAACACTATTGCCTTCGCTGTAGCGCCACCGTCCGCCTACATCCAGCCTCCCATTGAGAAAACGGAGCCCCAGTGTGGCTGAAGCGCGATCCGCTGGCATAAAGACAGCATTGCCCATGGCGGCACCGCAATAGACGAGGCTGTTGCTCTCAGGATCATCAACTGAGATAGAGCCATTTTGGCGTACTGTGACGACACGGCCACTAGAGAGCGTACGCTCTTGTTCAAAGACTTCTCCGCTAGGCTCCCTGCGGCTGGCGCCACCGAGATAATATGGGTGATAGCAGAACTCGTTACTGCCCATCATCTGGGTATAACTCAAATCCGCGTAGACAAAGCCCGCATCGTAATTAAGTTGATATTCAACACCACGGAAGCGAGTGCTATTCAGGTTGTTAACGTAAGCAGATTGACCTAAGGATGCTGCATGAAAGGCACCGGGAAGACTTACATTCGTAGCCATATAGGTGAAATTATCAATTCTATTATCAAAATAGGCCACCTTGGCGGCGAAGCGGTCATTGCCAGTCAACAGCCCATTTCTGATAATATTAAAACCTGCTTCCCAGTTTTCCGAACGCTCAGGTTCTAAGTACGGGTTGGGGTACATCCTTTCGTAGCCACCACCGTGTGGGCGGCCTGTTTGAAAACTCTCTGTTACCGCTGGCGGCCGCCAGCCCTGGCCATAGCTGGTATAAAGCTGTAGCCAATCTAAACCGGGGTTAATTCCGATGCCTAACGTGGGAGATAGGCGCCCATCATTTCGATCAACATCGTAGGTGACTGGGACTTGACGCACTTGCCCGTCCGGGTCCCAACTCGGTGTGTTGTCTATATACTGGCGTACCGTCATGCCAGTTTGCCCTTTTAGCCGGTAGTGGTCGTAACGTAAGCCCCCCCAAACTGACAGCCAGTTGCCGTATTGATAGTCAATGTTGGCAAACAAGCTGCCCATTTGGCGTTCGCCTTCCGGTGTTAGCCCCTCGACATACGGCAGGTCGGTACTAATCGATGGTGAAGCCTGTTCGCCACCAGGCTTAAAGGTGTCCTGGAATATTTCGGTGCCATAGTTGATGGCCAAATCGCCCGCACTACCGAGGTAAAAGCGGGAAGTGTTTGCTGCCTGAGCGCCTAACGTATCGGTACGATAGAGAGAGGTATAAGCAGGAGTTGTGTAGGAGGAGGTAACTAACTCGTTGTTCCACTGTTCATTTTCAGTAGTAACGAAATACACTTTTGATGAAAAATCGACTAGCTCATTGTCGATAGGGTTATAGGTATAATCCAGGCCATAGCTGGTGGATGTGATATCGTTCTCACCCAATAGCCGATACTCAATATCTTCAAGCACACCTGATCTTGTGGTATTTTCAAAGCGTGCATCGTAGGACCTGGCATTTGTATCCAGGTAGGTAAACTGAAGTCTGTGATCCGGGTTGCCATCTATATTCCAGCCAAACTTGGCCAGCCTGGAATCCATATTGCTGGAGGAGTACTCGACAGGATTGTCGATCAGCATCTGCAGCCGCCCTGGCTGTTGCCACTCCTGGGCAATTTCGTCACTAAGGTTGCCTACCCCAGAGGAGCCAGCATAGTAGTCGCCAAAGTTTCGTTCACTATAAGCCAGTAAACCATCCACTTCTTCATTGCCGAAAGCGACGACTGCACTGCCAGTGAAGTGTGTACCATTCCCTTCATCGCCTATACCGTGGCCTGCCCGTAAGCGACCGCCATAACCTTTCTCTGTGTCCAGAAAGTCACTGGCGTTGATGGTATTGAAGGTGGCAATACCACCCAGGACACCCGCCCCCCCTTGGCCTGCGCTTGTTCCCTTATCGATAATCACCTCTGAGATCAATTCAGGGTCGATATACATGGTCCCGTTACGTTGCTGGTGAGCATTCTGGTTGTAGTTCTGCCGCATGCCGTCAATATTCATATTGACGCGCCCATAATCCTGGATGCCGCGGATGTTGACCGACAGGCCAGGGTCGCGTTGGTTAACGGCTGAATAAACGCCGGCTGTTTCTTCCAACATATCAGCGGCATGGCGAGGAGGGCGGCGATCAATCTGCTCACGGCTGATCACACTCACCGAGCGGGGTTCGTGGTAGACCCAATCGTCGCCGATTCGCTCTGCTTCTACCGTCAGGGTGCTAAACGCTGTTTGGTTGCCCACGGTGGCCGAGGTGGCGGGGGGAAGTAACTCGGCGGTGCGACCATTACGGTAGGAAACAGTGAGCGATGAGTCGGCCAGCAGGGTGCGTAGTGCTTCATCGGCGGTCATATCACCGTGCAATGCCGGTGCAGTGCCGTCAATAGGCTGGCCATCCTGGCGAGTTACTGCAATCTGGGTAACGCTGGTAAATTCCCCCAGTGAGTAGAGTAGGTGCTGTTCGGGAATATTGAAGCTATAGCGTTGCTGCAAAGGACCCTGTTGTGCAACCGCACTTTCGCTGGATGACGACTGCGCCTGTGCCTGTGTCGCCAGCAAGCCGAGCATGATAGCGGTAGTGGTTGTTCTAAGGGCAGGCCGATACGCGGATGCCAGACTATCTGCGAGCAGCTTGCGTGGGAAACCCGTAAAGTGCATGGAAAAAATACCCCCTTGAGATCTTAATAATAATCGTTTGTATCCTCATTAACGATTGGGAGCGCATTTTTCCTCATCAAAAAATGTAATTTTTTTGAATATGGGAGCCAGTAAAGAAATTTATTTGTTATAAGATGATGAAATATAAATGTTTTTTGGTTGTTGAGCAGGCCGCTGTAACAGGTGGCAGTTGGTTATCATAAAAAGCAAAAGGCGGCATTGATAATAAATGCCACCTTTTGGGTTCGACATGAGGGAGGCGTATCCCCTTCATGGTATTCACCCGCTTGGGTGAAATCGTTACTCAGGGTCTAGAAGCGGTATTCCAGCATACCCTGAAGTGTTCTGCCGCGGGCCAGTGCCACGTTTGCAAGATTCGTATCACCCATCGCGACCATATAAGCGCGATCCGTCGGCATAAAGACAGCATTGCCCATGGCGGCACCGCAATAGACGAGGTTGTTGCTCTCAGGATCATTAACTGAGATAGAGCCATTTTGGCGTTGAGTGTAGGTAAAGTCATTGGGAAGCATAACTTCTCGTTAGTTAGTTGCTCGCATCCTGCGCACGGTGTGCCAATGTTTCTACAAATCTGAATGCGTCACCAGCAGCTGTCACTGCTTGGGTAAGTTGCTCATCAGTGAGAGGCACGGCATCTAATTGGGCGACGAAGTTACGCCAGTGCAAGCCACGGCCATCTTCGCTGGGCGCCAGATGACGAGCGCCATAGTTAGTCGAGAGGCCAAGCTGCGCTGCGTATTTGAGTAGGAACGCGGCGCCAAGGTTTGAGCCTTCATTAACATACAGCCAGCCCAGTGCTGCTGCCTGTGAAGAGATAGTGGGGGGCGTTACGCTATCCAGCTCGGTGATGGTTAGATCGAGGGAGAGGTCTTTGCCATCACGTTGGATGGCTTCGTAGCGGCATCGCTGGGGGAGTCCTTCGAAGAGTTCGATCAGTTCGGGTTGTTCATAAAGGGGGGCAGTATGGCGTTGGAACTGGTACTGAACGCGTAGAAAGCGTTTGTACCCTTCCAGGCTGGCAAAGGGGGATAGTGCCATGATGGCTTGGTCAACACGCTCATGGGCTGCATGGGTTTTGAGCTTGAGGCGTTTGCTGAGGGGGTGCAGGTTATGCTGGGGTGTTTTGGTTGATAG
This sequence comes from Vreelandella olivaria, assembly GCF_023507745.1. Lineage (GTDB taxonomy): Bacteria > Pseudomonadota > Gammaproteobacteria > Pseudomonadales > Halomonadaceae > Vreelandella > Vreelandella olivaria_A. Next base: position 17,861 of record NZ_JALPZO010000111.1, read on the forward strand.
TGCTTGCATGGGGATTCCCTGGTGGTGGAGTTATCACTGTTTATTAACGTCTCGGATTGAAGACGAATGAAAAATAAAATCAGTCACCGGGCGGCCAACTTTTTAGCCTGAACGGTAGGTTGGTTCTGCCGGCAAGTAGGTCGGCCTATTCTTGTGGATTCATGTTGGGCCATTGGGATGATGGTGCTGTGGTTCATGTGAAACAGGTGTTGTGGCTGCCACGCTTAGCGCGGCGATGATGGTGACGGCATGTAGCAATAAGCCGCCGATAAACGCTATCAACAATGACCAACCCAGAGAGTGGGTGCCCTGGAGTACGGCGTAAAGCGCACCGACTCCCATTGCAAAAAATAGGGTCAGGCAAAGCAGAGCGCTCCACCAGTTGAGTAGCTGTATGGCGATAGCCAGGCAATAGGAGCGTCGTTTGGGTTTCCTGTGTGGTGTTATTGGGTGCATGTGTGTTCCCTTTATGTGTTATCAGTATGTTGATTAGTACTTGTCAAAAAAGAGCTTTAATGTGTAGTGCCAAGGGTTCCCAGCCGCTAAGGGCATCCTGGGCACTGTTTGTCTTTGGCCGCTTTTTTATGTTTCCTGAAAACAGAAACGTCTCCCTCTGTGCCGTGCAGCGTTACCCATTTGTTCAGGGGCTGCTTAGCTGGTACTCGTTGCGCGCAACCAAAGCATTTCGCCAGGAAGGTAATGGGCCTCCATGACAGCCAGGTCTACCAAGGTATCAATGAGCGTGTCAGGCTGATTGGCGGGAAAGCTGCCTGAGAAGCTCAACTCCGCAAACTCCTGGGCATTAAAAAGTATGCGCCCCGGATGCATTCGCTCGAGCTGTTCGACGATGTCGTCGATACTTGCCTGGTTGAAGATGATGCGACCCTCTTTCCAGGCCAGTGCCAGCAAAGGATCGACTTCCTGAATGTCACCAAACTCACCATTCTGGACGGTGAGTTGCTGCCCGGCAGACAGTAGTGTTTGTCGGTGTTGGGCATCGCTGACGGTGACTGCTCCTTCGCCCACGGTAATGGTGGTGCGGGAGTGAAAGCGGCTAACGGAGAAGTGGGTTCCCAGCACCAGGATGGAGACTTCTCCTGCATTGATGAGCAGGGGGCGTTGTTGCTGGGCAGCATCCATCCACAGCCGTCCGCGTCGCAGGAATAGTTCCCGCCCGGTTGCGTTCATGGTGATATCGATAGCGCTATTGCCATCCAGCAGGAGGGTCGATCCATCCTCCAGCAGTGTGCGCTGCAATTGGCCCGGCGGGGTAGACATGTCAGCCATCCAGCGATCCATTCGTGCAGGGTCGCGCCAGAATTCAAAACCCAGCAGCATGGTTAACATGAGTACAGCGGCGGTTGCCCAGCCCCACCGCATTGAGCGTTTCTGTGGGCGGTGTGGTAACGAGCGAGGGCGGGCACGTTGTTGATGCCGCTGTTGGTACAACAGCAGGGCGGGGAGCTCAATCTCCTCCCACAATTGGATCGCATTCTGATAGGCGACTACATGATGCTCACTTTGGTTCATCCATGCCTGGAAGGAGTGGCGGTCCTGATCTGAAGCGCTGTCATCCTTGAGGCGTAGATGCCAACGGATAGCGGTATCCAGCAGCTCTTCGTCAAGCTGTGATGAACGCGCAGAGTCGCTGGTAGAGGTTGATGAGGTGGTCACGGTATTACCTCTTGTCAGAGTGCGATGTTGCATTATTAGTACAACGTTTGAGGCACCGTTTTTCCTCATCTGCGTACTGTTGTTGCCACTGGCGGCACAAGCGCATCGCACGCATCATGTCTTTCTCGACTGTACTGATGGAAAGCCCCATCCTCTCGGCGATAGCGGTGTAGGTTTCCCCTTCGACTCGGTTAAGTAAAAAGACCTGTTTCGCCCGCTCAGGAAGGGTATCCAGTTGATCTGTGAGGGTTTGCCACTGTTGCAGCGTTACCGATATCTGTTCTGGGCTGGGGGCTTGAGGTGGCTCGTTAGCAGCGTTATCCAGCTCTTCCAGATGGTGGCGCTGGCGCACTTCTTGGGCGCGCAGATAGTCCAATGCCAGGTGGTGTGCCGTGCGGTGCAATAAGCCGGGGGAGTCAGCTTCTTTTAGCGGGCGTTGCCATAGCTTGACAAAGGTATCCTGTACTAAATCCTCGGCCACGCTGGTGCTGCCAACCACCTGCCGGATGCGCTTAACCAGGCGCTGTCGTTCATGTTGGAACATACGCAGCAAAGCAGACGTGGACTTGGTCATGAGAGATTCTTCATCGCATGAATAAGAGCACCTAAGGCGCCAGCGCGAGAAAAGGGGAGTTCGCTGTACTGCTGTTGGGCGGTTGTAGCTCGGCTCCATACACGTCTGCAATGGTCTCCGGGGTTAGTACCTGTTGCGGCCTGCCATGGGCAATGCGCTCCCCTTTATGTATCAGCCATATCCGGTCAGCGTAGGTACCCGCCAGATTAAGGTCGTGGAGTACACCTACAATCGCCATCATGTGCTGTGCTGCCCAGGCGCGCAGTTGGCGCATCAGGCGCTGTTGCTGGCCGATATCCAGTGCGCTGGTCGGTTCATCCAACAGTAACAGACCGCCATCCCTGGCCTTGGGTGTACGGCGGGACAGCAACTGACAGGCGCCCCGGGCAATCATGACCCGCTGGCGTTCGCCACCGGAAAGCGAGAGCACACTGCGTTTGGCCAGATGGGTCAGATCCAGGTCATCCAGCAGTTCAGCGATCAGTGCTTTGCTGGGGTTACTACCCAGGCTAACCAGTTCTTCGGTTTGCCAATCAAAGCCTGGTAGTTCCTGCTGGGCAACCAGTGCCCGCCGGTTGGCAAGCTCGGTGATAGGCCATTCATGCAGTGGCTTGCCGTCCAGGCGTAGCTGCCCTTTTTCACAGGGGCGGTAGCCCGAGAGCATGGACAGCAGAGTGCTTTTGCCTGCGCCGTTTGGGCCAACAATGGCGAGTAACTCACCAGGGCGCAGCGTGCCACTCAAAGGGGAGATGGCAGGGGTGGTGGTTAATCCTGCCTGATGGAGTGTCAGCATGCCCGGTTCCTGCGCATCAATAAGTAAAGGAAATAGGGTCCACCAAGCAGGCTGGTGAGTAGCCCGACGGGAATTTCCGCTGGGGCGCCCAGGGTGCGGGCCAGGGTGTCGGCGACAACCAGCAGCAGGGCACCTCCCAGCATTGATGCGGGCAGTAGTAGACGGTGCCCTGGCCCCAGCCAGAGCCGCAAACAGTGGGGTACCAGTAAACCCAGAAAGCCAATAACCCCGGTGAGGGCAACGCACAGCCCCACACCTAATGATGTTGCGACAATAATGCGCCATTTTAAGCGGACGGCATCCAGCCCTGCGGCATGGGCAGTGGCTTCACCAAGCTGAAGCAGGTCAAGCTCGCGGGCGCTGCGAATCAGCAGCCACAGGGCCACGCTGATCAGTACCAGTGCGATGCTGGTGGTGCGCCATAATGCATTTGTCAGGGTGCCCATGCCCCACAGGCTGAGCTGGCGTAGTTGCTCGTCACTGGCAATAAAGGCTAAAACCCCACCACCGGCCCCCGCCAGGGTGTTAATCGCCAGGCCTGCCAAAAGAAGTGACATGACCGCCGCGCTACCACCCCCTTGGCGCCGGGCAATGGCAAAAATCACCACGCATACGCTCAACGCCCCAAGAAACCCTGCCGCAAACTGGCCGTACAGGCTGCCAGCACCACTGCCCTGGAACAGCACGATCCATAACGCCACAAATAGCCCTGCACCACTGGCAAGGCCCAGTAAGGTCGGGTCGGCCAGTGGGTTGCGAAACAGTCCCTGCATGGCGGCACCACTGCCCGCGAGCATAGCGCCTACCACCACACCCAGCAGTAGACGCGGTAGGCGTAGTTGCCACCATATTTGAATACTGAGTTCACTGGCGTTGCCGCTGATTACCATCCAGGGCGAAAGGCCTAGCGCTCCAGAGGTGGCGCTCCAGCCAAGAGCAATCAACAGCGCCAGGGTCAGGCCCACCAACACCCGTGTCTGACGGTTCATCGGCAGTAGTAACCGGTTGCGATAAACGTTGACACTAGAGATCATCGGCTTACCTGGGCAGTTTTTGTTGGCCTTAGCAGTGCTTCCGCGTTTTGACGCAAGGTGAACAACTGGTCTGGCGTGCGGGGGCCAAATCCGAGTAGAGCCTGGTCATCAATAACAAGCAGTCGTTGCTGGCGGCCAGCCGGTGTCAGGGCCATGCCCGGTAGCTGCCATAGCGCGGCTTCGCCCCCTATTGCCACCAAGCCCCGCTCGGACATAATCACCAGCTCTGGTGCCTTTTCTGCCAAGGCTTCCGCAGAGACACTGTGATAGCCCGTCATGGTGCCAAAGGCGTTACTCAGGCCTGCTGCTTCCAGTGCCGTGTGCGCAGCGGTGCCGCTGCCTGCTACCCGTGGTGTTAGCCCACTGTTCTGCAGGATAAACATAGCGGGCGCCTCGGGCAGTGGCGGCAGTTCGGTCAGCCGTTCCAGCGTTTCTGTGAGTGTCTGCGCTAGGCTTTCCCCTTCCTGCTGGCGGTCTGTCAATTGCGCAACGGCCCGTACTTTGGCGGGGATTGCCTCAAGCGTTGCCGGGGCGTCAATGCGTTCGACATCAACGCCCACCGCTGTCAGTTGTTCCAGCACTTCCTGGGGGCCGGCATGGCTTGCGGCCAGCACATGGTCCGGTGAAACCGAGAGTACGCTCTCTGCCGAGAGCTGGCGCAGGTAGCCCACCGAAGGCAGTGCCTCCATCTCCGGTGGATAAACAACTGTATCGTCTCGGGCCACCACATCAATATCAGCATTGAGGGCGGCGATGGTTTCTGCGATATCACCGCCCAATACCACCCAACGTTCGTTGGCTTGTGCGGCCCCAGTGGCCAGCCAGCCGACCAGCAGTATGCCCATGGCACCGAATGCGAAGCGTGTTGCGCTCATGCCACTGCCTCTTGACTGCTGAGTTCGGCAAGCAGCTGTTGCCACTCCCGGCGCTCGGCTTGGCCCTCCTGGCGCTCAGCATAAATCTGCAGCGCCAGGGAGCCTTCGGCATCGAAGGCTTCCACACTGGTAACACCGCCATCACGGTTAGGTTTGTTAACCTGCCAGATCTGATCGATAGCCGTGTCGTTAAGGTGCAGGGTAAAGTGCTCGCCAAACAGGTTCAGCCAGCCGCGCGCACGTTGCGGAGTGGGCAGGATACCAGTACGAATTTGCACGCAGCCTGGGCTTGCCACAAACAGCATGAGCGGCAGGGCGCGCTGGCTGGCGCGATGCAGCAGCGTCTCCAGGGTATTCGCGGGCAGGGCGCGGGTGAAATTGCCGTCCATTAGTTGGTTGGCTTCCAGGCGCTCCAGTTGGTGGCGCTGGAGCAGCGAGAAGAACTGATGTACATCGCTCATCGCAGCCCACTCAGTGGCCAGCGTGGGGGCTTTGGGCAACGCACGTTTGACACGTGGCACGCACTGAGTAAATGCCGGGGTATCCGTATTGCCCAGAGCGGCTAACGCCCCCCAGGGGCGTGGCTGTGGGTTTTCCAGGGCAAAGCATTTGTGAATAGCGCAGCCATGCTGGTTAAAGATTTGCAGGCTCCAGCGCCACTGCTCTTGGCCATTCTCCGTTGGCATGGGGTCGCGAATCAGGCAGGCCCAGTGCCAGTGGGCGTAGAGCAGGCGCAGGTCCAGGCCACCTGGGTCCAGTAGTAAGCCTGTTTGTGTTCCTCCGCTTAGCTCGGGGTAGTCACCGGATTGTTCCAGAACGGCCAGACGCGAGCGGGTAAGTGCTTTAACACGGCCAAGCTGGGGCAGCCAGGCGGCAACATCCCCGGGTGCGAGGGGGAGCGTCCATACGTCGCGTCCCAGCCGGGCAGCCTGTAACTCACCTTCACTAATCGATAAGCGCTCGGCTATATCAATGGCTGGCAGGCGTGGTTGCGCAGCGCGGGCTGCATCAAACGCTTCCAGAATAGCGATCTGTTGGGACTGAATCATGCTTCACCTCCGTGGGGTTACCACTGCCAATTGAGTGTTGCGAACAGGCTGCGCCCGTCGCCCAGGCTGCCATCGGGTCGGTACCAGACTTTGTCGCCAAGGTTGGCCAGGCGCAGTGAGGTATCGATAGCGGGTGAGAGGCGCCATGCCAGATGCACATCGTGCAGCCCGTAGCCGGGTAGACGCTCGTCATCACCCTGCTTATCAAAATCGCGGGCAAATCGGCCTTGCCAGCCTACCCGTACATCACTGTTGTAAAGTGCCACTTCACTGCCCAGTGTCATCTCCAGGGGGGTTTGGCTGCCCAGTGCTTCACCGCTATCACGGTCTTTGCCGGATACTTCCGAAAGTCCGACAAAGCTGGTCAGCAACGGAAGGGCGCTGGGTTGCCAGGCCACCCTGGCGTCGTAGCCCCACAATTGGGCGCGCTGTACGTTCACGGCTTGAGTGGTGCCCGCTAGAATGTCCACCTGGGTGTCGATAAAGTCATCGGCGCGGGTATCGAAGTAGCTGGCGCGTACCTGCCAATCGCCCTGATGCCACACCACGCCACTTTCCCAAGTGTGGCTGGTTTCAGGAGAAAGGTTGGGGTTGGCAACCCAGTAGTTATCAGGAACGCAGAAGAATGGGCCCGAACAGAAACCGGCAAAGTGGCGCTCATTGGCATACAGTTCGGAAAGGCTGGGAGCGCGGAAGGCTTCGGCATAGCCGGAAAACAGCATCAACCCATCATTTGGCCGCCAGGCCAGCCGAAAACGCGGTGATATCCGATCGTGAACGCTATCGGTATCGTTTTGGCCGGTGGCATCGTAGCGGTCATAGCGGGCTCCAAGGCCAACGTCAAACTGCCCGGCGCCGCCATCTGCCAGGTAGTTGCCCGCAGTGAGAGTGGACTCAAGGTACGCTGCCTGGGTGTCGATATCGGCTCTGGGGAAGCCACTGGCCTCTCCGTCCGGGCGTTGGCGTGCCTGCTCCAACTCAGCGCCGAACACCACAGTTTGCGAGAGCCAGCCATGCTCCATGGTGTGGTAACCATCGCTTTGCAGGCCAACACGTTCAAGGGTGCGGTTGGCTTCCGACTCGTCAATATCCTGTTGGCTGAAGGTGAGGCGCGATGTTATCTCTGTTACGTCAGCCGGTTGCCAGCGGTGCCCAAGCTGTACATTGTTACTTTCAACATTCCGGTCGCGGAGTAGATTGCTACTACTGCTTGTCAACTGCTGTGGGTTGGCTGGTTGGGTGGCGCGTTCATCGTAATGCTGCCAACTGATGAACACCCGCTGTTCACTGTTTGGCTCCCAGCCACCTTTCAGTAGCAGGCTGTTGAGGGTGGCATCCTCTTCTGCCTCGTCACCTCCAGCGCGGCGAATATCGCCAGACTCGCTGCGGCCTACGGAAAACAGGCCGTCCACTTGGCCGTTGGCGGTATCGCGGCGACCAAAGGCAGTCAGGCTGCCGCGTAGCTCATCACTGGCGGTGGCGCCTCCCAGGGATAAGCGTGCTCCGCTATCTTGCCCAGGGGCCAGCAGGTCGCTAGCCTCAACACTGGTGAAACTGACGACGCCCCCCATCGCATTGCTGCCATATAGGCTTGATAGTGCGCCGCGGGCTATCTGTACATCCTGAATAAGTGCTGGATCAAGGAAGAAATTACCTATATGGCCGGTGGTAATATCCTGACGTACGCCATCCAGACGAACCAGCACTCCATCGCGACCAAAGCCACGCATGCTGAGGGTTTGGCCGTTTCGGCGCCCTTGGCCAGCAACATGCAGGCCAGGCTGGCGACTCAGCACATCTTCTACACGGCTGGCTGTCGCCAGTTCTGCATCATCACGATCAATAATGTCGATAATGAGCGGTGCCCGGGAAAGGTCAGTGGGTGCTCTGGTGCCGGTCACCGTCACGGTGTTTAGGTCATTTTCATCTTCATCGGCATGAGCAGCCAACAGAGGCAGTAAGGTAAGGCAGAGGGCTAGGGTATGGGTCGGTTTCATGAGCCGGACAGTTCCAACAGTGCGTGATGGATAATGTCGCTGGCTGGGTGCTATGAGCTACCTGGCTGGCTGGTTAAGGAAGGTGGTGTCAACGTAAGTAACGAGCCGCTTAGGCCGTCAGAATCAGTTTGCCGCTCTTCGTTCTGCGCAATACATAGCGCCGCTGTTCATGGTGGATCACAAGCTGCCCGTCCTGGCCGAGCAGCGCTTGGCTTTCTACCTCACGGGGGGCAGTGTTAGATGTGCCCCTCCTGCCAGCGTTTTTAGTGTCGGGCTGCATGAGAGGTTATTCCCTGTGTTAATGATAACTATTATTGTTAGTTTATCAGTAGCTGTCCGGCGACTCAATAGAGTATTGATAGGGAAAAATGGTATCGGGTAACAGTGGCTGCGGGGGCGGTTCTTTGCGGGTAGCCAGGAGGGAGACGCAGCGCACCATGCGCTGCGAGTGGTGAGGTGGTATCCCCGTCAGTAAGGCATTGTTTGCGACTGGCGGGCACGGCGGCGCCGTAGCCACTGGCTCAGGACGCCATAGCGAGGACCGCCAAGGAAAGCCAGCATGAGACAGACGCCGGTCATGATCGCCATCATGCCGCCAATGGATACGTTCCAGTAAGCTGCCAGGTAGTAGCCTGAAACGCTGGAAATGACCGAGATGCATGAGCCGATGACGAACATCATCCACAGACGATCCGTCAGCAGATAAGCGGCTGCGGGCGGGACAATGGCAAAGGCGATGAACAGTACGGCCCCGACTGCATCGAAGGCTGCGACGGCCGTTGAACTGGTGAGCATCAACAGTATGTAAAACAGTAGTGTGGGTGTGAAGCCTAATGTTTTGGCCAGTGCCGGATCAAACGTGGCCAGTTTCAGCTCCTTGTAGAACAGCGCAATGAAGCCATAGTTGATGAGCGTCATAATACCCATCGATACTAAAGCCTGAGGGAGGTGATAGCCAAACAGCTCTGTCGTGTCGAGCCATACAAAGCCGATTTCCCCAAGCAGTACGGTATGGGTATCGATATGCACATCGCTGGCATACAGGTTGAGTAACAGCACGCCGATGGAAAACAGCGCTGGGAAAACCAGGCCGATAGCGGCATCCTGCTTGATGCGCTTGGTGCTGGCGAGCGCCTCGGTGAGAAACACCGTCAGTAGCCCCGTTAAAGCGGCTCCAATGAGTTGTACTGGGCCACTTTGTTGATGAGTCAGCAGCCATACGACAACGATGCCAAAGACGATGGAGTGACTAATAGCATCCGATAGCATGCTGTTGCCGCGCAAGATGAGAAAGGTGCCGACAGCAGATGATGCAATGCCAACCAAGGCTCCTACCAAAATAATTTGCAGTTCGATGTTATCCAGCATCACTGAATTTTCCCTTCGAGAACAGCCGTGAGCCTTTGAGCCTCTGTGATGCCGGATTTGGTTAAACTCCAGCCGGAATATGAGCGATCACTGTGTTCCCGTGCCAGGAACCCTTCTCGATATAAGCGCAAAAGAGCTAGTCGCGGCCAGAGCAATCCCTGGGCCTGGGAGCGTGTATGCGAGGAAGCATTGGCTAGCTGCCACTTGTACATGGTGTAAAGCATTTGCTGTTTGTGCAGTGTCCATTTCTGCCGGTAGTGCTTTAATACTCCCCAGAGGAGGCCGCGCTGGGGAGCAATGGCAAGCGAGACGATGACGATCGCAGAAGCCGTGAGAATGATGAGCGGCCCGGTTGCCAACCCTCTTGACAGTGTGCTGATGGTGGCGCCGGTAATGCCGCTGACAACACCGAAGCCGGCAGCAAGCACCACCATGGAGCCAAGGTGGCGGCTCCACTGTCGTGCTGCCGCTGCCGGGGCAACGATCATGGCCGCCATTAAGACGACGCCGACCATCTGTAGACCGACGACGACGGCAAGCGTGACCATGACAGTGAGCAATGCCTCGATGAACGTTGCCGGTATGCCCAGTGTGCGGGCATACTCCGCATCGAACGTGACCAGCTTGGCCTGTTTCCATAGCGCTGCCAGCAGTAGCAGCGCACCTAGTGTAATACTGCCCATCAGCCACAGATCTGAACGCAGAGTGGCAGCCGCCTGACCGAACAGAAACGCTTCCAGCCCACCTTGGGAGGCGTTATTAGTGCCCTGAAGATAGGTCAGTAGCACGATGCCAACCGCGAAGAACACACTGAGGCAGATGCCTAGCGCTGCATCGGTTTTCAAACGGCTCATACGGGTCAGAGCCAGCATGACCAGGGCGGCAAGCGCGCCGGTCGTCAATGCGCCGAGCATGATGCTTCCCATGCTGCGCCCGCCAGAAATGATGAAACCCAGGCAAATGCCAGGCAATGCTGCATGGGAAATGGCGTCGCCCAGAAGGCTCTGGCGGCGCAGTACGGCAAATGTACCCAGCGCGCCGCTGATCATGCCTAACAAGGAGGCGCCGACGATGACGTTTTGAAACGTGTAGTCATTAAGCAGAAGTGACCACTGCATGGTTTATCTCACAACTTTGGAGGCGGGAAACATCAAGGCATCGGTATCGTTGAGCAACGCGATTTGTCCGCCATAGGCCTTGCGAAGGTTATCGATAGTGAATGTGTCACTCGCTTCGCCACTTGCTATCACCTGGACATTGAGCAATAAAAGCCAGTCAAAGTAAGTACGTACCGTTTGTAGATCATGGTGTACTACGATCAGTGTCTTACCTTCATCGCGCAAGCGCCTCAGAATATCGACGATGGCGCGTTCTGTCGTGGCATCCACGCCCGCCATGGGTTCATCAAGAAAATAGATGTCGGCCTGTTGAACCAATGCGCGTGCCAGAAAAACCCGCTGCTGCTGCCCACCGGATAGCTGGCTGATCTGGCGGTCAGCAAAGTCGCCCATACTCACCATATCCAGTGCTTCCAGCGCTTCCCTTCGCTCTTTACGCCCTGGTCGTTTGAGCCAGCCCAGGCGTCCATAAAGCCCCATGGTAACAACGTCCAGCGCTGTGGTCGGGAAGTCCCAATCGACGCTGGAGCGTTGGGGAACATACCCGATGCGCTTACGCTGTTTCGCGTAAGGGCGCCCGTAAACCGCTACATCACCTGATAAGGTAGGTACCAGCCCCAAAAGACTTTTTATCAGGGTGCTTTTGCCTGCACCATTGGGGCCGACGATGCCTGCCATTACCCCGGAAGGAATGTCGAGGTCGATATCCCAGAGGACCGGCTGATTATGGTAACTCACCGTCAGGTTTCTAATGCTTAGGGCTGTGCCTGTTTCGTCGGGTATAGCCATACTTAATCCGCTTTCTCTGGTTACGATTAGTGAGTGATATCCCACTGGTCAGCCCATTCGGCTAATGCTGTAGGTAGCGGCGCAAGAGTTCCACCCAATGCTTCTACGATGTTTTGGGTATTACTGTAAATCATGCCGATATAGGTGCCATCGGCTGTTCCGTCATCTCCCATCGCATCGGAGTACAGCTCACCGCCGATGATCACGTCATGTCCGCGTTGCCTGGCAGCATCAATAACGGCTTGAACTGTACGCGGGTTGATCGTGCTTTCAATAAATACGGCGGGCACGTCTCGTTCAACGACGACATCCGTCATGCTACGAATATCTGCAATACCCGTTTCAGTCTCAGTACTGATGCCCTGTATACCTTCCACTTCAATGCCATAGGCGCGGCCAAAGTAATTGAACGCATCGTGCGCTGTCACAAGAATGCGCTGCTCTTCGGGAATGTTGGCAATGCTCTCTATTACCCACTCATGCAAGGCTGTCAGTTGTGCCTCATAGCGCTCGATATTGGCTTCAATCATCTCTGCGCAATCGGGGCGGGCTTCGCTAAACGCAGCGCCGATGGTGGGAAGGGTTTGTGCCCAGAGTGATACATCCATCCACAGGTGAGGGTCGATACCATAGACATCCTGTGCCGTGATCAAGGAAGCAGGCTCAATGGATGCCGGTGAAACCGCAAGTGTCGGGGTGCGCTCGGAGAAGTTTTCCAATACATCTCCCAGTTGGCCTTCCAGTGAATAACCCGAATAGAGAATTTGCTCGGCATCTCTTAGTAACGCAACATCCCTGGCGCTTGCCTGATACAGGTGTGGGTCCACTCCAGGGCCCATCATGGCATCTACAGTGACGCACTCCCCTCCCACTTCTTGAGCCACATTGGCAATCATGCCGATGGTCGCCATAACGTTAAGCGGTGGTTCATCCGCTAACGCTACCGTTGCCAGGGGGAGTGTGCCCAATAAAGCGGCCATACGTTTCATCACCATTACCAAGCTCCTATATATCCATAAAGTGTTAGCGCGTCACTGGTGCAAAGCGTGATAGTTGTTTTTCTGAAGCAACAAAAATAGCCTTTGCTAAGTTTGTTACCTTAATGAAATATTGTCAATACTGGGTGAGTTGATTGGGCAGGGGTAAAAATAAGCGGCCAACGCCTCCAGGTTGCCTTGCGGTTTCGCTAAGGACCACTGGTGAGTGTTAGCCGCTGCTGGTAAGTAGGGTGAAAAACCATGTTTTTACCGATACTTATCGGCTGGTTTGATTCGCCTGACCGGAGGTGGGGGCGGGATGAGGGGGTTGCTGCCGGAGTGCTTCCAGTGTGTGGATGGCATCGACGTTATATGGTAATTGGTTGGCCCATAGAATGTCCTTACGAGAGTGCCCCATGTCGTTCAGCAACTGATCATCATAGGCCAGTAACGGTAAGATATGGCGACGGAAAAGCCGCCTGCGTCGATATCTCCACCAGCGCATCTCCAGTGTATGGATTAATCCCAGGGGCGGCATGGCAGGCATATAAAATTCAAGCCGGGGTGGCGCTGGTGGTGGCGCCAGACGGCTGGCTTTCTCCCATGCCCGGCGGACATGCTGTGTATGTTTTTCATCATTCATCGCGCACCTCTCTTCACCACGTACAGTGCAGCACACAGTCGCCAGCGTGCTGACTGGCAAGTGATATCGGTAACTGGGTAAGTGGAGGGTCGCGACCTCTAGCCAATAGTTTGTTATGCAGCTTTGGATCAATCAAACGAAAAGAACTACAATGAGCATTCAGTTTTTCTGAAGGGCTGGTGAGATGAATCAATTGTCTAATGCGGCTCCTGCCCGAGGTGCTTTGCCGCTGCTGGATAGTGAAGTGTTACGTACCTTTGTAACGATTGCAGAAAGTGGCAGCTTTACGCGAGCCTCTCAGCAGCTGTTCCGCACCCCTTCCGCGCTTAGCATGCAGATCAAACGCTTGGAGGAGACGCTTGGGCAAACACTGTTTGTACGCGAGGCGCGTTATGTACGCCTAACAGCAGAGGGGGAGATGCTGTTAGGGTATGGGCGAAGATTGCTGAAGCTCAACGCGGAAGCCGTTACGCAATTTTTGGCACCCACATTAGAGGGGCGGGTGGGGCTGGGGATGACAGATGATGTGGTCGGTCATATTCTGCCCAATGTGTTATCCCAGTTTGCCCGCTCGCATCCAGCGGTACAGGTAGATGTGGTGGTTGCCCGGAGCGTAGAGTTGCTGGCAAGGCTGGATGAGGGGGAGCTGGATTTAGTGTTGGTCATGGCCGGGGAACCTGGTCAGCCGTCACGGGGTGACATTGTCCATAGTGAGCCGCTTGTATGGGCTGGTCGTGTCGATGGAGTTGCTGTTCAGCGTACACCGTTGCCGGTCACCCTGGCCCAACAGGGATGCGCCTGGCGCAGAATCGCGCTAAACGCCCTGAACAGTGCGGGTGTTAATTACCGTATTGCCTACTCGTGTGATCATTGTGCCGGTCAGGAGGCTGCGATGTTGGCAGACCTTGCCATTTCACCGTTTCCCAAAAGTTTGGTCCGGCCCCCTCTTAAGCGGTTGAGCAGTGAATGGTTGCCGCCGTTAAGTGATTATCAGGTAGCTCTTGTTAAGCGCGCGGGTAGTGGTGGTGCCAGTGAGGTGCTGGCTGAACGCGTAGTGGAGGCGTTTCGGGAGGGTTAGATGCTAACATTATGCACTAATCGCCCATTAGCGTGCGAAGTGGCAGTTGTTCTTTATTAATGGGTGTCTTGATAACGATATAGCTGAAATATTTTTCAATGCCGATTTCATCTTCAATGAGTGTCTCCATAACGCGCTGATAATGCGCGATACTGCGCGCAATAAATCGCAGTAGATAATCATAGCCGCCACTAACCAGGTGGCACTCCATCACTTCATCGATTTGACGGATTTTTTGCTCAAAGCGTAGAAAATCTTCTCTATGATGGTCTGAAAGGGTGACTTCGGTAAAAACGGTAACGCTTTCCATCATTTTCGAAAGATCGAGCCGAGCTTGAAACGAGGTGATATAGCCCGCTGCCTCTAATCTTTTAACTCGTTGGAGGCAGGGGCTGGGCGAAAGCCCAACTGCATCGGCCAGGTTGACGTTAGTCATTCGTCCATCTGATTGAAGTTGGACGAGAATATTAATATCAATACGATCAAGACGAACGCTAGCTACCATGTGAAGTCCTTTACTTGCTAAGGGGCGCTGAGAGACGCTCCATGGGTTTCATATGCTACCTTTGTCTAAATCAATTCGCCGCGCAGGGCAAGCTGATGCGCATAAATAAAATCGCTTAGCGAAATAAAAGCCTTTCCTATGGGCTGGTTGGCTATAGCATTACGGGTTATACGGCAGTGTCCCGCCTGGCTATTGGTTGAGGCAGGGCCAGCTGTTAATAGCAAGACATTGCTATCCGTTTCTATCTCCCGAATCTTGGAGCGAGCAGCAACAAAACTACCGGTAGTTAGTCGCTCAAGGCCTGAAAGCCCCATGCGTTGATTAAAAGCAACAAACTCCTGCTCATTAAGAGATGTTACAACTTTGAGTTGATAGAATTTTCGTAAATAGTGAATAGCTCCAGGAGCATCTTCATAAAGTGTTCCAAACCCTAGTGAACTGGCGAATTCGATGCTTTGTTGCCAGCCTGTTTCTACCCCCCACCGGTTGGCCAGAGCTCGGTAGACAATGCAGTGAGCCGACACAGCGCCCATCTGCTCATCAGTTAGCTCATGCAGTGCATGCACATAGTCTTCCAATATCTGTTTTCTGGGAGGCGGCTTAGGCATCATCGCCAGCAGTGATGACAGGCCCCGTAAAATATCTCTGTCCCGATCAATCAGCACACCATGTGCGTCCATGCATAGCGTCGTATAGTTGGTCAATTGCATGACGTCCTGCTCTCCTTGCGGTCGCGATTAACTAGTGCGTGGCGATGGATAATACGTTATCCAAAATTGCCAGTGCCTCGTCGATTTGCTGGTTACTGGTATTCAGTGGAGCCAAAAAACGGATCACATTGCGGTAAACGCCGCATTTAATAACCAACAAGCCTGCTTCGCGACAGTTATCAATGATTTGTTGCACCAGCGCGGTATCCTCTGGTGTAGCTCGCAGGCCCTGCATAAGTTCAATGGCAAGCATTGGCCCCTGCCCGCGGACCTCGGCCACCAGTGGGTGCTTGGCTTGCAGTTGGCGTAGTCCTGCTTCCAGGTACTTGCCCATGGCTAGGCCACGTTCAAGCAGTTGCTCATCATCAAAAATATCGAGCACCGCCAGTGCTGCTGCACAGCTCAGCGCACTGCCTCCATAGGTACCTCCAAGCCCACCAGGTGAGGGGGCTTGCATGATCTCGGCGCGTCCAACGACCCCGGAGATCGGTAAACCTCCGCCCAGGCTTTTAGCAACAGTGACGAGATCAGGCAGGATATGGCTGTGTTCAAAGCCGAACATTTTGCCCGTGCGCCCGAAACCGGTCTGGATTTCATCGGCGATCAGCACAATACCGTGCTGTTCAGTCAATGCGCGAAGTGCCTGCATAAACTCAACCGGTGCAGGAAGGAAGCCACCATCACCTTGTACTGGCTCAATCAGGATAGCGGCGACCTGGTCGGGAACGACTTCTGTGGCGAATAGTGTCTCCAGCTCAGCCAGCACATCCTCACTGCTGATGCCACGCAGTGCATCCGGGTAGTTAACATGGTGAATGGCAGGTGCAAAAGGCCCAAAATTTTGTCGATAGGGTTGGCTCATGCCGGTGAGCGTGGTGCCAAGCAGTGTGCGCCCATGAAAGCCCCCGCGAAAGGCAATCACGTTTGGTCGTCCAGTGTGGGAACGGGCAATTTTGATGGCGTTTTCCACCGCCTCTGCACCGGAGGTAAATAGCACGCTTTGGTATGTGTTGGTGCCACCTATTAGCTTGGCCAGTTGGCTAGCGAGTTCTATATAGCCAGGGTAGGCAGCCACCTGGAAGCTCATGTGGGAAATACGTTCAACCTGGGCCTGAACAGCCGCCACCACCCGGGGATGATTGTGGCCTACATTGAGTACGCCGATGCCACCGACGAAATCCAGGTAGCGTTGGCCATCCACGTCAAAGACCTCGCTGCCGTGGGCATGAGAAATCACGATAGGGTGAGCATTCACAATACCACGCGGAATACACTGCTCGCGCTGGTGTAGCATAGGGTGAGAAAAGTTGGTGTCGCTATTCATCTGTAGGCTCCAGGAACTGTCACTATTATCGTTGCTGTTGTGTGTTGGAGCCGCTTGGAAAACCGTGCAAAGCGAGCGCCAACACGTTTATGAGCTTACCGCTGTTACTAAAACAGAGGAGCCTGCCATTGCCTTGGTAACCGCGTAATCCTGCTTATTTTCTAGCTTGCGCAGCATGATCCACTGTCAATGGGGAGTGCAGTGTAATCTGCGTCTTCATCACGGATTTAGGCGCAATGTATCGCGTTATAACAGCCAAAACAGTATCTGCTGCCTCTCATGCCACCGTAGGATGAAGCTTTGGCTAAGGACACTATCCATGGTACTGCTATATAAATCTGACCCGGAGCGTGGCGCTCGCTGGAAAGAGCTTTTTGCCCAACATGCGCCTGATATTGAGTTTCGCCAATGGCCTGAGGTTGGCGACCCAAACGAGATTCGCTATTTATTGGCGTGGCTGCCCCCGGAAAACTTAATGCAGCGCCTGCCATCCCTTGAGGTGCTTTTTGCCACTTCCGCCGGTGTCGATCAGTTTGATGTTGCCTCATTGCCTGCGGAGCTGCCGGTTGTACGTATGCTCGACCCTGCCATTGAGAGTGGGATGATTGAGTACGCCACCTTTGCAACGCTGTGGTTGCACCGCCGGATGGGCGATTATGTGCGCCAGCAGCGCGAGAGAAGATGGCAGGCGCATATGCTGGTGCCTGCGGTTCATCGGAGTGTCGGGGTCCTTGGTTTAGGCCAGTTAGGCAGCGCTATTGCCACGCATCTGGCTGCCTACGGCTTCGCTGTCAGTGGCTGGGCCCGATCCCCGCGACAAGTGCCAGGTGTTGCCTGCCACCATGGTGAAGAAGCGCTGGATAGTTTCCTCTCTTTGAGTGATATCCTCATTTGTGTGCTGCCGCTAACTGATGCTACCCGTGGCGTGCTCAACAAAGCCCTCTTTGAGCGTCTGCCGGAAGGAGCCGGGTTGATCAATATAGGCCGTGGCGAGCACTTGGTTGACCACGACCTTACTCAAGCCCTTGAGGATGGGTATTTGAGTGCGGCGGTATTGGATGTGTTGAGTGAAGAGCCACCAGCCGATGATCATCCTTTCTGGCGAGATGAGCGTATTTTGTTGACCCCTCATGTGGCAGCCATGACGCAGCCCGATAGTGCCTTTCCAGTACTGCTGGACAACCTGCGTCGTTATCAACGCGGTGAGCCAATGATTGGCAGGGTTGATGGTAAGCGTGGTTACTAAGGTGACAGCATGAAGTGCCCGCGATACCACGTACCACGGGCACTTCGATGGCGTTACCAGGGCTAGTTCAGCCCGCCCATGTGAAACGCTTTTTCCTCCAGGTATTCATCAAGTCCCTGCCGGGCGCCTTCCCGGCCTAAACCAGACTGCTTCATGCCGCCAAAAGGGGCCACTTCCATTGAAATAGAACCGGTGTTGAGGCCGATCATGCCGAACTCCAGTGCTTCGCCGACCCGCCAGGCGCGCCGTAGGCTTTCGGTAAAGAAATAGGCGGCTAACCCGTAGGGAGTTGCATTGGCAATGCGAATGGCGTCTTCTTCACTCTCGAAACGCATGATGGGCGCAACGGGGCCAAACGTCTCCTCCTGTGTTATCAGCATGGCTTCGGTAACGTTTTTCATCAGTATCGGTGCCACAAAGCAATCCTGACCGTTGGGTACGTCGCCGAGCACCAGTTCAGCGCCGTGAGATAAGGCATCATCGATATGTCGGGCCACTTTGCTAACGGCTTGATCGTTAATTAATGGCCCTATGGTCGTGCCTTCATCCATTCCGTTGCCACAGCGTAATGCTTCTATTTCAGTCGCCAGGCGTGCAACAAAACGGTCATGGATGCCGGACTGAACCAGAATGCGGTTAGCGCAAACACAGGTCTGCCCGGCGTTGCGAAATTTGCTCACCATGGCACCGGATACCGCGAGTTCCAGGTCGGCATCATCAAAAACGATCAGCGGGGCGTTGCCACCCAGCTCCAGGCTGAGGCGTTTAATATCATCTGCACTTTGGCGCATCAGTAAGCTGCCCACCCGGGTCGAGCCAGTGAAGGAGAGCTTGCGCACGATTGAGTTGGATGTCAGTTCGCCGCCAATCCCTTCGGGCAGCCCGGTCACTATATTGATGACTCCTGGAGGAAAGCCGGCTCGCTCTGCCAGTTTCGCCAATGCGAGTGCCGATAACGGCGTCAGTTCTGAAGGCTTGATCACCATCGGACACCCGGCCGCCAGCGCTGGGGCGCATTTACGCGTAATCATGGCGATGGGGAAGTTCCAGGGGGTGATGGCCCCGCAAACGCCCACTGACTGTTTGAGGATCACAATGCGGCGATCCGGGCTGGGGGAGGGGATTGTCTCACCATAGGCGCGGCGCGCCTCTTCCGCAAACCACTTGATAAAACTCGCTCCGTACTGAACCTCCCCCCGTGCTTCACTAAGCGGTTTGCCCTGCTCAAGGGTCATTAATACCGCCAGGTCGTCGCTGTTTTCCAGTATCAGGGCATACCAGCGCTCCAGTATTGCCGCGCGATTGGCTGCCGGGCGGGCACGCCACTCAGGCCAAGCCGCTGCGGCAGCTTCAATCGCACGACGGGTTTCGCTGGCGCCCATGCTGGGCACTCTGGCTAGCTCTTCACCGGTGGCGGGATTAGTGACTGACAGTGTGGCAGCATCGTCGGCATCACTCCAATGAGCGTTGATGAAGGCCTGCTCGCGTAGCAGGTTGCCATCTTTAAGGGGCAGTTTCGCCATGCTTTTCTCCTTGCAATAGACCTGATGGGGGCGTCCAGATGGGGCATGTTAAATGTAATAAATAAGGCTGGTTTTGAATCGGGCTGCACGGCTCAACGTCACCGTTTTAAACGGCTACGGTGGACGGTTGCGTATGAGTCGACCATTGGCACGCTTCCAGCCAACCCGGCTGTAACTCTGGCACTGAGCCAATCAGCTTGCGGGTGTAATCGTGCTGCGGTCGGTTGAGAACCGTACTGCAAGGGCCGAATTCCACACACTTGCCCTGGTAAAGCACCATGACGTCGTCGCATAGCGAGCGTACCGTCGAGATGTTGTGGCTAATAAACAGGTAGGCAACACCAAGCTCCCGGCGCAGTTCGGCAAGCAGCTCAAGAATGGCGGCACCCACCACGGTATCCAGTGCAGAGGTCACTTCATCGCAGAGTATCAGGTCGGGTTCTGCGGCGAGCGCTCGGGCGAGATTGACGCGCTGCTTCTGACCGCCCGACAGCTCGCGTGGCTTGCGGTCGAGCAGGGTGCGTGGCAGCTTGACCAGGTCCATTAACTCTTCAATTCGACGCTGCCGAGCATCGCGGTTCATGTGAAAATAGGTTTCAAGCGGTCGGCTGAGCAGTCGCCTAACGGTGTGGGCCGGATTAAGCGCATTGTCAGCGCTCTGAAAGACGATCTGGATACGGCGAAACTGATCTGGCGTGCGTCCGCGCAGTGTTGGCGATATTTCACGGCGATTAAATTGAACTGCACCCCGTGACGGTGCCACTAAACCAGAGACTGCCCGGGCTAGCGTCGATTTCCCTGACCCCGACTCACCGATGACGCCTAACGCCTGACCGCGATCGATCCGCAGCTGGATGTGATCAAGCACGATGTTATCCGGCTCCCCTCTACGATTACAGTGCCCATAGCCCACCTGCAGATCATCAATGCGCAGCAGCTCTTCACCCGTGCGATGTTTGTTGGATATGGGTGCCTGGGCGGGTGGTCGTGCCGCTGCCAATAGGCTGCGTGTATAGGCATGGTCCGGCTGTTCCAGGATTTGTGCGACGGAGCCTTGCTCCTGCTCCTCACCGGCTTTAAGTACTAAGACGTGATCGGCAATCTGTGCGACCACGGCAAGGTCGTGGGAAACATACAGCGCTGTGGTGCCTCGTTCGTGCATAACCCGTTTGAAGGCCCGCAGTACATCGACCTGGGTGGTCACATCCAGCGCCGTGGTGGGTTCATCCAGAATCACCAGTGCAGGATCAGTAATCAAGGCCATGGCGGCCATGAGACGTTGTAGCTGGCCCCCCGAGACCTGATGAGGGTAACGGTTGCCGATGTGTTCAGGGTCGGGCAGTGCCAACTCGCCAAATAGTTGAATAGCTTTCTGTTGCGCTTGTTGTCGATCCATAACACCGTGGATGAGTGCGCCTTCAATGACTTGATCCATCAGACGGCGCGAAGGGTTGAAGGCAGCTGCAGCGCTTTGGGCGATATAGGTTACCCGGTGGCCGCGCAGCGCACGCGTTTCCACCGGCGAGAGGGAAAGTACATCCGTCTCCCCAAGCTGTACACTGCCGCCGGCGATCCGGCAGCCGCGCCTGGCATACCCCATCATGGCCAACGCAATAGTGGTTTTACCCGAACCGGATTCACCGATTAACGCCATCACCTCACCTGGCTTGAGGGCGAAATTAATCTGGCTGACAATCGTGTGCTCATCCTCACCAGGCGGTGTCGCGCAGATATCTAGATCGCGTACGATCAGCGATTCACCTTGCATAGCGTTACTCCTTCTGGTTATCGCGGCTATTCGATAGGCTGTCGATCAACAGGTTGGCACCGACGGTTAATGAACCAATCGCCAGCGCGGGGGCAATCAGTGCCAATGCCCCTTGGCTAAGGCCGCCGATGTTTTCACGCACCAGGGAGCCCAGGTCGGCGACTGGCGGCTGCACGCCCAGACCCAGAAAGCTCATGCCACTGAGCAGTAATACGATAAAGACAAAGCGCATGCCCATGTCGGTGAGTATGGGCTGGATCATGTTGGGAAAAATTTCTACCGTGGCGATATACAGCCTTCCTTCTCCACGGGTACGGGCTACTTGAACGTACTCCAGAGTGGCGAGATTTTTGGCCAGGCTATGGGCAATACGGAAAGCGCCTGGCGCATAGCTGAGCACTGCTGCCAGAATCAGCAGCGGAATAGACGTACCAAAGGCTGAGACCATCACCAGGGCCATCATTTTGCTGGGAATGGAGATGAGCGTATCGAATATCCGTCGGATGCTCTCCTCCAGCCAGTACGGCAGTAACACCGTCAACATGCCAAATCCTGCCCCGACGAGACTCGACAGTAACGCAGCCACCAGCGCCAGGCCGACGGTATAGCGTGCCCCTGTGAGCATGCGGCTGAGCATGTCGCGGCCCATGTAGTCGGTGCCCAGCAGGTGAGACGTGCTTGCACCAGCGTAAATCTGTTCAGATACAAAGGCACTCATGGGATACGGTGCCAGCAGTGGCCCAAACAGCGCCACTAATAGCCAAAAGCTGAATAAGCTAAGACCAATCCAGCGGGTTAGTTGTAACCCTGAACGGTTGCGCTGTTTGGGCACGACCATGGGCAGATGGCTGCCTGTTGTTACGTAGTGCTGACGCTCGCCCTTGGCGGCGGGTATTGTATTGGTGTCACTCATCGGTTTCGCAGCCTCGGGTTGGAGAGGATCGCGCACAGATCAGCCAGCATGACCAGCAGTAGATAAGCACCGCAAAAAATCATTGCGCAGGCCTGCACAAGGGCGAGGTCGCGGTTGGAAACCGCATCGACCATTAAGCTGGCGATGCCTGGATAATTGAAAATGGTTTCGACGATGATCACCCCACCCAGCAGATAAGAGAGGCTCAGCGCCACCGCGTTGGCAATCGGGCCGATGGCGTTAGGCAGTGCATGGCGCAGCACTCGTCGCATCGGTGGAACGCCTTTGAGCCGTGCCATCTCGATGTAAGCGCTGTCGAGCTGATCAATTAAGGCCGCGCGCGTCATACGTGCCATTTGGGCAATTAATACACTACACAGGGTTAGCACCGGCATCGCGTAAACTTTCATAAAGGCGCCCAAACTATCGACGGTGGAGACATAGGAGAGCGCCGGTAGCCAGCCGAGTTGCACGGCGAAAATCAGTACCGCCAGCGTGGCCACCAGAAACTCTGGTACTGCCACCATCGATAAGGTGATCAGGTTCAATGTGCGGTCAAGTACGCCGCCGCGGCGCATGGCGGCGGCGATACCCATAATCAGCGCTACGGGGACAGAGATGACGGTGGTAATCGCGGCTAACAGCAGCGAATTGGGTAACCGGTCATTGACCAGCTGTATGACATCCATGCCGTTACTGGCAGAACGCCCTAAGTCGCCAGTGGCAAAGCCACTCAGCCATTGCCAGTAGCGCAACAAGGGAGGTTGGTCGAGACCTAGCTGGGTACGCAGTGCCTCCACCTGTTCAGGGGTGGCAAACTGGCCAAGAACCTGCTGGGCTGTGTCTCCTGGCAGCAGTGAGGTAATCGCAAAGATCACCAGCGATACCAGCAGTAGAGTAATGAGACTGGAGGCTAAGCGACCTAGCACCAGTCCAAAGAGAGAGTCGCGCATCTTGATTCTCCGGCTCAAGGGCCATGCCCATCATCACCAGATGCCGGTAAGACACTACGGTGATGATGCCCATGGCCTGGGATACCAGTAAGGAGAGCGGGAATTAGCCTTTCCACCAAATATGCTCGGCGAACATATAGCCCATAAAACTACCCAGAGGGACGGTGCGGTCCATTCCGCCAATACGCGCATCGTAGCCTTCCAGGTCGCTTAGGAAGACGGGGATGCCGATGCCGCCCTCTTCATGAATCATGGTTTGCATGTCGGCGTACATCTGCTTGCGGGTGGCCTCATCGGGTTCACTCCGCGAGGCAATCACCAATTGATCGAACTGCTCGTTATGCCAGCCGGCTTCGTTCCACGCGGCATTGGAGAGGAAAAACTGTGAGAGCAAAATATTGGCGGTTGGGCGCGGATTGATATTGCCGAACCCGAGTGGGTGCTTCATCCAGTGATTGGACCAGTAGCCGTCTGAGGGGACGCGGTTGATATTCAGGTTTAGCCCAGCCTGGGCTGCAGACTGCTGTAGAAGCACGGCCATATCTTCCGATGAGGCAGCCGCAGGAGACGCCACGATTGGAACGGTAGCACCAGCCAAGCCTGCTTTCGCAAGCAAGGAGGCTGCCCGTTCAGGATCATACTCACGCTGGGGTAGCCCATCAAAGTAATAGGGCGAGCTTGAGATAATCGGCTGATCGTTAGCGATCTCGCCATAACCGCG
This sequence comes from Vreelandella olivaria, assembly GCF_023507745.1. Classification (GTDB taxonomy): domain Bacteria; phylum Pseudomonadota; class Gammaproteobacteria; order Pseudomonadales; family Halomonadaceae; genus Vreelandella; species Vreelandella olivaria_A. The sequence goes on from NZ_JALPZO010000111.1 coordinate 41,493, forward strand.
CAGGGCTACGCGCTTGATCTGTTCGCGGTCGAAGAGATACTTCATCGCCTCGCGAAATTCGGGGCGACTGGTGGGCTGTTGGTCAAAGCGCATTACCAGGTCAGTGTAGTTACCGGAGTTGGTCGCTTTCACCTGGTAGCTGTCATTGGTTTTCATGCGCTCAGCGGAGTTACCACTAACATTATTCACCATGTGAACATCGCCAGAGAGCAGTGCGTTGACCCGAGAAGGTTCATCGCTGATACCCACCATCTCAATAGCATCCAGATAAGGATAACCATCGCGCCAGTAGTTCTCGTTGCGCACCCCAACCGAACGCACGCCGGGAGTGAACTCCTGGCACTTAAAGGCGCCGGTACCGATGCCATTCGAGAAGTCAGTCGTGCCGTCTGCCACAATCACCAGGTGCGAAACGGCCAGGATAGAGGGTAACTCAATATTGGGAGAGGAGAGGGTGAACTCGACACGCTGATCATCCAGAGCCCTGATGCTTTCAATCTGGTCGACCATGGAGACGACCTTTGAACCCGTGGCGGGGTCTTTATGGCGCATGATCGAGAAAATCACGTCTTGGGAGGTCAGCGGTTTACCATCATGGAAGGTAACACCCTGGCGCAGGGTAAATATCCAGTGGCTGCCGTTGTCGGTATTTTCAAACGACTCCGCCAGACAGGGCTGGGGTATCAGATCTTCATCGTACTGTGTCAGGCCGTTATAAAACATATAAGCGCGGGCATAGTCGATGGCCGTTGCCCCTAAGGCAGGGTCCAGGGTATCCATCGTGGATGTCGAGTGCGCCGCGACCCGAATACGGCCGCCGTACTGAGGTGGTGCGTTTTCGCTATTCGCCGCCCATGCCGAAGAAATGCTGGGGAAGGCACCGGCCGCAGCAGCAAATACGCCTGCTGCGCCAATGACTTTCATGGCTTCGCGTCGAGAGACCCCGCGCTGCATGGCGTTGTAAACCTGCATGCTTTGTTCGGGAGAAATAAACAGATCATCGGGTTTTGTTTCACGCGTCATACGCCTTCTCCTTACTGTGATTAGATGTTGTTGTGGGTCTGGCGGCGCTTGCTTAGTTCTTTTTTGTTAACAGCAGTATTGGCTGATCGCTTTCTTGGCGAGTTTTTGTATCAATATTCGGGATGTCGTTGTGGCTTAATGCAATCGATCCTGTAGCCGGTACCAGCTACCCACCAGGGGTAAAAACCACGGCTTGCCAAAATGGCCGGGGATGGCTGGCCACTTAGTGTCCTGCCAAGGGTGGCTCCGGCGCTTTCCCAGCATGACATTGGCCATGACATGCCCCATATGCACCGACATCTGTACCCCATGGCCGCTATAGCCCATGGCGTAATACATCCCGTTGTGTTGCCCGGCATGAGGCAGGCGATCCTGGCTCATATCCACCAGCCCACCCCAGCAATAGTCGAGCCGCACCCCTTTAAGTTGGGGGAAGGCCTCTTCCAGGCCCCGGCGTAGTATCTCGCCGCTTTTGGCATCCGACTGGCTGCCGGACATGGCAAACCGAGCCCGTCCTCCAAACAGCAGCCGGTTATCGGCGGTAAGTCGGAAATAGTGGCCTACAATGCGGCTGGTGACATAAGAGCGCCGCTGGGGCAGTAGCTGAGCACACTGCGCTGCTGAGAGCGGCTCAGTGACGACGATAAAGCTGCCCACCGGCACCAGGCGGCGGCGAAACCAGCTCAGCGGTCCTGTTTGCGAAGCACCGGTGGCCAGTAGCACGTTTTCGGCACGAATATCGCCACTGGGTGTGCCTAGTCGATACGTTGACTGCTCGTGCGTTAAGCGGATCATGGGCGTATGTTCAAAAATATGTGCGCCATGCTTGGCTGCTGCTTCTGCTAAGCCGACGCCGAAGCGCCCCATATGCATCTGGCCACCATGATGCTGAAGCAGCCCGCCATGGTAGAGCGATGAACCGACCTCATCTTTAACGGCGGTTGCGGACAGCATCTCCACGTCGCCATCGACATCACGACGAATGGCGTCGCAAGTGCGCGCAAGCTTGTCGTAGTGCGCCGGCTTGGCGGCCAGTTTTAGTTTTCCGTGGCGGAGATAGTCGCAGTTGATCGCCTCTGCGGTAATCACCTGCTCGACACTGGAGACCGCTTCGGCATAGGTTGCGTAGTGGGCCATTGCTTGCTCGCGGCCAACTTTCTCGACCATGCTGGCGTAGTCTTGAGCCACGCCTGTATTACATTGGCCGCCGTTGCGCCCTGAGGCTTCACCAATAATCTGACCTGCCTCTAGCAGCGCGACGCGGGTGCCGTCCAGGGCCAGCGTGCGAGCAGCCGATAGCCCGGTAAAGCCACCGCCCACCACCGCGACATCGTAGTGCTCCTGGGTGAATGCCTGTTGCCCTCTGCCAAAGGCGGGAGCCGTGGACAGCCAAAAGGAGTTAAGTTGCATGGGCGACTCCTGCACGATTCATGAAATACTCGGCTTAGAGACCTACTAGCGCAGGTAAGTCACGGATATCATTAATTTTGGTGGCCCCATACCCATCGCAATAGGGTTCGTGGTTGCGTGCCACAAAAGCTTTGTTTTTGATACCCATCAGGTGGGCTGAAATAAGGTCATAGCGGAAGCTTGATGAGACGTGCAGGAGTTCTTCTGGGTGGCAGCCTAAGCTGTCAATCATGGCTTCGAAGGCGGCTAAACGTGGCTTGTAAACTTTGAATGTATCGGCGGTGAAGACCTTGTGGAATGGCACCTCAAGCTTGTTGACATTAGCCATGATTTGGCTGTCATCGGCATTGGAATAAATCACCAGCGGAATTTTGTCGGCAATTTTAGCCAGTCCCTCAATCACGTCAGGGTGAGGCCCCCATGTAGGGACGGCCTGGTAATACAGCATGCCTTCGTTATCACGGTATTCGATGCCCCAACGTTTGCAGGTGCGCTTCAGTGCCTCGCAGATAACGTCAGCGTAAGGTTTCCACTCGCCGAGCACTTCATCGTATCGGTAGGCGCCAAAATCCTGCACGAAGCGTTCCATGCGCTCGGCGTCAGGAATACGGTCGGCAAACATTTCGCGCGTCATGTGCCCCATCTGGAAGTTGGTGAGAGTGCCATAGCAATCAAAGGTGATGTACTTAGGGCGCATAATCTCGCTCATACTGTTTGATCCTCGTTTCTATTGATCGGTGGTTGGGGCCTTAACGCAGTGACTCATTTCATTACAGCATTCCCGAGCAGGCGCCAGACGCTGAAAGTGCGCGTTTGGTTAACACAAACCGGCTTTTTTTTGGATGGATGCAGCACAGAATGCGGCAGGCCGCTCACATCATTTCTGGTTGACGGATACGGCTGCCATCGGAAAAACGTTTGAGGTGGTAAGGCGTGGGGTCCACCACGGGGGTTGCATTTGTCGCCAGATCGGCGGCCAGTCTTCCCGCCCCAGGCCCAACGCCAAAACCGTGGCCGCTAAAGCCAGCGGCGACGATAAAACCAGGGATGGCCGCAACCGGAGAGATGATGGGGATCATATCTGGCGTTGTATCGATCATGCCGCCCCAGGCGCGGGCAATATGGACACCTTTGAGTTCGGGGTACTCTGTTTGCAGTGCTGCCAGGGCGGCACGTGCCTGGGGTATGTCTGGGGTAGGGTCAAGAATGCGCTGACGTTCAAACGGCGATACCTGATCAAACTGCCAGCTGCCTGCCGCTTCAGGCCCATTAAAGAAAGAAGCGCCAATGCGTATCTGCAGTTTTTTGGCTAATTTACTGCGGTAGGTGGTGTAGAATTTGCTTGCGTAGCGCAACCCTTGGGGGCTGATTTCCACGCGGCCATGCCCTGGAAGCGCCAAGGTGTAGCTGCCATCCAGACGGCGGCGCAGAGCCACCCTGGGGGTGATCAGACAACCCGGTGTGACTTCAGGCGCGGCGGTGGTCTGCAACGCAGTTCCCATGATATTGGCCGAGGGCAACTCAACACCATGGCGACGGCAGAAACGAGAACTCCAAGCGCCGCCAGCACAGATAACCGTCGAGGTTTTTATCAATCCGTGCTCGGTCCAAACGCCACTAATATGCCCCCCTTGTTGCTCCAGCCCACGCACAGCGCAGTTTTGGTGGATGTAGGCACCTTGCTCCTGTGCCCCGAAGGCGATCGCTGAACATGCCATTGAGGGCTCGGCCTGTGCATCGCTGGGCGACCAAACGCCGCCGATACACGGTGTGGTACTGCCTAACGCGCGCTCACGTGCTTCTTCGGCACTCAAAATATGGCTGATAAAGCCCTGCTCGCGGGCCTGTTGTCCCCATGCCTCCCATTTAGCAAGGCTGGCTTGACTATCCGTAGTGTAGACAATGCCATTGCGGCGAAACCCCACATCACGCCCAATTTCTTTGGAGAATGCCTCCCAACGATCAAGGCTGTACATGGCAAGCGGTAGTTCGAACATGTCGCGATTCTGCTGGCGTACCCAGCCCCAGTTACGGCTTGACTGCTCACCACCGATGAGCCCCTTCTCCAACAGTGCAACCGACACTCCTTGCCGGGCCAGCTCATAAGCTGCCGTTGTGCCTACAATGCCGCCCCCTATCACCACCACATCAACCTGCTCGGGAAGTGCGGGAGTGTCATGTACGGCGTCCACGTTGATAAACATGCTTGCTACCTCTGTTTGGTAGATTAAAGAACCATCCAATACGCTTTGATACTCAGTGGTCGAGGTCAATCAGCACACTTTTATGTTGCTGGCAGGCCTCAAAGGCAGCGCGTCCCAGGTCCCGGCCAATCCCGGAGCGTTTGTATCCGCCAGTGGGAAGAATGTAGTCGTTACTGCGGCCGTAACGGTTAACCCATACCGTACCCGTCGATAGCCTTCTTACTGCGCGCAGCGCACGCCCCAGGTCAGCGGTATGAACGCCTGCAGCCAAACCATAAACATCGTGCTCGGCCAGCGTTAACGCCTCTTCTTCATCCTCGAAGGTTTGAATGGTTAACACGGGGCCGAAGATTTCTTCTTTTACGGCGGGGTTGTGGCAGTCGGTTACATGCAACAGGGTGGGCTGGTAAAAGTAACCGTTGTCGTTTCGCTCATAGCGCTTGCCACCGCTCAGTAGCTCAGCGCCAGCGTCTCGGGAACGCGCCACGATCGACTCAATGCGAGCCAGTTGAGCGCTGGAAATAATCGGTGAAAACCAATTGCCCGTTTGCCAAGTGGGGCCAGGGGTGAGCGCTTTGAAAAGCCTGCCCAGGCGCGCAATCATGGGTTCAAACAGTGCTCGTTGGATCACAAGCCGCGAGCCCGCGACACACACTTGGCCTGCGTTGCCAGTAATCGCCGCGGCGAGGGTCGCAGCGGTACGATCAATATCTGTGATATCGGCAAACACCAGTTGAGGGCTCTTTCCACCAAGCTCTAGCGTGACTGGTTTGGGGCCGGTTTCTGCACAGGCAGCCATGATGGCACGCCCGGTTACCGTTGAGCCGGTGAACGTTACCTTTGCCACATAGGGGTGGCGGCAAAGCGTGTCTCCGGTCAGCGGCCCATTGCCCTGAATGACGTTGAAGACCCCCGGCGGCATGCCCGCCTCAATGGCTAATTCGGCCAGCCGCACGGCGGTGAAGGGGGTCAGCTCTGAGGGTTTAAGCACGACAGTGTTACCTGCTGCCAGGGCGGGGGCTACTTTCCAGCAGGTCATGCTGAGCGGAAAATTCCAGGGCGCGATTGCGCCAACGACGCCCAGTGGCTCGGCAATCTGCATGCCCAGGTGGTCGTGGGCGGTCGCCGCTACTTCGCCGCCATGCTTATCGGCGAATTCAGCAAAGAAACGAATACCCTCTGCGGTGTATGGCACGTCCCAGGACCGCACCTGATCAATCGGCCGGGTAGATCCTAGCGCTTCCAGTGGCGCGAGATAGTCAATATCGGCTTCAATCAGATCCGCCCAGCGGCGCATAATGCGTGCCCGCTCGCGCGGTGCGCAGCGTGACCAGTCACCGCGCATAAACGCTTGGTGGGCACTGGCGGCGGCATCATCGACGCGATTGGCACTGGCCATGGGGAGTTCGGCATAAACAGTACCATCAGAAGGGCGCGATACACTGAGTGCACCTGGGTCAATAATGCGCTGGCCCTGAATAAAGTGCGCGCTGGGAAGGGCCACGCAGGAAGGGTCGAAACCTGGCATGTTAATCCTTGTGGATGGGGGCAAGGGGGAACACCTAATTAGGATGCCTCGTTTGCTTACCATCCTAGGGCGGATGCCTCAGCATGGGGTGCTGAGTACAGGGTGCTTGGGCGCAGGTGATGCGCTCACATTTGGCAGCGACGGTTAAATCTGCTGAATTGCGTCCAGCTGCCTTGCATGGCGTGGCATAGTGCTTTCCTGAGTGCCAAAGTAGCTGCTAACCGATTAACACGCGTGCAAGGAAAATAGTGTGATGGCCCATTCCCCAGTGACGCTTGCTTCAGCTAAAGCTCCCTCTCGTTTTAATGGCCATGACTTACACTGGCGAACCATGACCGTTAATGATCTCCAGGCAGCACATGGCTTGTCGCTCAGGCTTGGCTGGCCCCACCGCGTCGATGACTGGCACCAGATGCTTGGTGTGGGAGAAGGCGTGGTAGTGGAAAACGTCGACGGTGAACTGATTGGCACGGGGTTCTGCCTCAATCAAGGCATTGTTGCCAACCTGGGGTTGGTAATTATTCGCGACGAGTGGCAGGGCTGTGGGTTGGGGCGAGAGATGATGACACGCCTGATGGCGCTCGCGGGCAACCGAACACTGCTATTAGTGGCCACGACCGCGGGCTTGCCCTTATACCAAAAGCTGGGCTTTGAACCCTGTCATCGTATTTGCCAATACCAAGGGACGGTTACTGGTGCGCTGCCTGTGTTGCTGCCTGGCTTGCGCAGGATGCAGGCAAACGATCACGCTGCACTGCTCGCCCTCTCACCCGCCAGCCCGGCCCATGCGGCGGCTGTTCAACAGGCCAGCGGTGGGGTGGTGATTGAAAATGAGGGGGTTATTGAAGGACTGGCACTTAAGCGCCCGTTTGGACGCGGCGAGCATATTGGCCCCATTATCGCTCGCAGCCCTGGACAGGTTCAGGCGCTGGTATTGGCGCTGCTGGCGGACGCTGAGGGCGGGTTTGTGCGCATCGACTTAGTCGATCCCGATGACGATAGCTGGCTGACTGCAGCAGGGCTCACCTGCGTTGATCAGGTTACCCGTATGCGCTGTGGTGAATCTGTCGCGGAAGGGCCGTTAACACAGTTTGGCTTGATTACTCAGGCGATGGGTTAGCAGTGGAGTTGCCTTATGAACGTTAACATCGTGGATGCTGCCAACGCTATCAGCCACAAACTCTATACTCAACGGCGTGATTTTCATCGCTACCCCGAGCAGGGGTGGATGGAGTTTCGCACTGCCAGCCATGTGGCTGAGCGGCTAAGTCAGCTGGGTTTCACTGTTCAGTTGGGGAGAGAAGTTGTCAGTGACAGTGCGCGTATGGGCGTGCCTGATACACAAACGATGGAGGAAGCATTGGCGTGTGCGCGCACGCAGGGGGCCATTGAGCGCTGGTTGCCTGCCTTGGAGGGGGGCTTTACCGGCGTGGTGGGTACACTGGATACGCAGCGCCCTGGGCTGACTCAGGCATTCCGCTTCGACCTTGATGCACTACCAATCGTTGAATCCGAGGATGCGCACCACCGGCCTTATAAGGATGCGTTTCACTCGCTGAATAATGGTTCGATGCATGCCTGCGGCCATGATGGTCATGCCACTATTGGGTTAGGGATGGCCAAGCTGCTAAGCCAATTTGCCAGTCAGTTATGCGGCAAAATAAAATTGATTTTTCAGCCAGCCGAAGAGGGCGTACGGGGCGCTCAATCGATGGTCGAAGCGGGGGTAGTGGAGGATGTTGACAGGTTGATCGCCACACATTTGGGACTTGGTCACCCCAGTGGCCATGTTATTTGTGCCGCTGATGGTTTTCTTGCCACTACCAAGCTGGATGTTCACTTTTCGGGTAGAGCGGCCCATGCCGGAGGGCAACCGGAGTTTGGCCAAAATGCTTTGCTGGCGGCAGCCCAGGCTACCCTCGGTTTGCACGCCATCGGCCCACATAGCCAGGGTGCTTCGCGAATCAATGTTGGGCAACTGGCAGCAGGAAGTGGGCGTAATATCGTGGCCGATAGTGCACTGTTAAAGCTGGAGACCCGTGGAGCCACCGCAGGCATAAATAGCTATATGGAAAGTCGTGCCTACGACGTGCTTAAAGGCGCTGCCGCTATGCAGGGGGTTGGCATCTCCATTGAACGGGTAGGTGCCGCGAGTGCGTGTACCGCTAGCCCGGACCTGGTGGAAAATATAGCCTCATGCCTAACCGATTACCCTGGCATCACCCAACTGGTGAGGCACGATATAACACCTGCGGGCTCTGAAGATGCCACCTCGCTAATGGCTAGGGTGATGGCGCGTGGCGGGCAGGCAACCTACATGATTTTTGGCGCCGACCTTGCTGCCGGGCACCATCACGCCTGCTTTGACTTTGATGAAACGGTGCTCCCTCTTGCGGTGGGAGCATTGACGAGGATAGCGCTTAATGACTGAGTTTATTGATTGCCATATCAGCCCCAATTACCGTTAGGCCACCTGCCTCTCTTGTTCGGCGGGAATTAAAAAAATTACGCAGAGTCATTTCCACCCGGTGCCTTGACTCAGCATGTTCAAAGTCAAGTAACGTGGCCTATAGTGGGTGCTACCAAGAAAGCACAATGGATACCGTCAACAAGGGCAGCATAGATACAGGCTTCCCTGCGAGTGCAGGGAGCCTCAGTTCAATCGCTCAGTACGCTACGCTAAAACGCTGATTTGGATGACGTGGGCTCTCCAGTTCATCCAGCATAGCTACCGCATAATCCTGCACTGAAATGCGGCTGTTACCTTCGCTATCTGTTAACAGCATGTCTCCGCCAAGCCTGAAATTGCCGGTGCGTTCGCCTGGAAAAATCTCTGCGGCTGGGGAAAGGAACGTCCACTCTTGCGCTGTTTGGGCACGTAAAATCTCAAGTGCTGCCTGTGCTCCTTCCGCGGTAGCGCGATATTCGGAGGGGAACTCGGGGGTATCCAATAGCTGTTTACCTGGGGCGACCTCAAGGGTGGCGGCACCTCCCACGACCAGTAATCGGGGCACGGATGCTTGCTGAGTGGCTGACAAAATGGAGCGAAAGCCTTTGAGGTAGTAGCCGAAAACGTTTTCCTGGGCATGGCCGCTGAATGCACTGATGACAGCATCCGCGCCGCTTAACTGCTGGGCAAGCGCCTCGGTGTTTAAGGCATCGCTTTTTACGCTAATAAGATTTTCCTGGGGGGCTATCCGTTCTGGCCGTGTAACGAGCGCGGTCACATGATGACCGCGGGCTAATGCTTCTTTTAACAGAGCCGCGCCGATAAATCCGCTAGCGCCGATCAGTGCAATTTTCATCGCCATACTCCTTTAGTGATTAGTGATGGCATTGTCGGATGAATGATTGATTTGAAAAATAGCCGGATAAGTAATTTACTGTTATCAATTTGATAACAATTGGCGTGCTGTAATGACCTGTGCCAACGAATTCGATCTGAATGGACTGCCGATCTTTACTGCCTTGGTGGAAGCGGGGAGCTTTACGGCCGCAGCGGAGCGGTTAGGCTGCACAAAAACCAGGGTCAGTCTGCAAATCCGGCAGTTGGAAGCGCGTTTGGGGGTGACACTGTTCCACCGTACCACCCGGCGTGTTCAGCTTACCCAGGCAGGGGAAATGCTTTATCACCAGTGCCAACCCTTACTGCAAGGATTGCAGGATGCGCTCGCCAGCACGGTGAGCGATGAGCATCAATTACACGGTGAATTGCGGCTAACAGCACCGGAAAATTACGCAGCAGGTGTTCTGAGTGAGGCCGTTGTAGCGTTTAGTCGCTTGCACCCCGCACTCTCTATTGAACTGCGTAGCGGGGACCGGGTAAGCGACATGGTTCAGGAGGGCATTGACCTGGCGTTTCGCTTGGGATGGCTTAAAGACTCAACCCAACGGGCACGTCGTCTAGGCACGTTTCAGCAGTATGTAGTCGCCGCTCCAGACTACCTGACACGCTATGGCATACCGGCGCACCCCAGCGCATTGGCAGAACATAAATGGATTGCCTTTACCCCTCTTAATGCGCCTTTAACATGGACTTTTCAACACATAGAGGAGCGGGTGGCAGTGCAAATGCATGCGAGTCTGGCGGCCAGCTCAACAGCAGGTTTAGTGGCACTGATGGTGACCGGCGGTGGCCTCTCGGTACTGCCTGATATAACCGCAGAACCTGAAATAGCCGCTGGACGTTTAGTGCGCGTATTGGAAGAGTGGTCGTTACCTGAAGGAGGTGTTTATGCTGTTTACCCTCCGGGTCGCCATGTCCCTGCCAAAGTACGCGCATTTATGGCTTTTTTTGAAGTGTTTTTAGGCAGACAGCGCTAGTGTGGTTGGGTGATTAACTCGCTTTGAAGCTCACCAGTTAGACTGGTTTACCAGCGTCTACTAACACTCAGTGATCAACAAGCGGCTTGAATGCGCGACATATAAGGATAGCGACGAATGAGTAAAACGATTGAACAGGCGGTGGCAGAGCAGGGCCTTACATTACCAACGATTCCCAAGCCAAGAGGTATGTTTCTACCCTGGTCCCGGTTGGGTAGTCAGCTGTTTTTAGCAGGCCAGATATGTGAGCGCGACGGTGCTGTGCTTTATCCGGGAAAGGTGGGTGCTGAGTTCGACCTTGAAGCCGGTAAGCTGGCGGCACAGGCGTGTGCCTTGAACCTCTTGGCGTCGCTCAGTGATGCCGTCGATGGCGATTTATCCCGTGTGGTGCGCTGTGTGCGTATGAATGGCTTCGTCAATGTGGCGCCCGGCTTTCATGATGTACCGCTCGTCATTAATGGTGCATCTGAGTTATTTGTTGCCCTGTTTGGTGATGCGGGGCGCCACGCCAGAACCGCCATTGGGGTTGCCGCCTTGCCGGGTAATGCGGCGGTGGAAGTCGAAGCGATCTTTGAAGTGTGCTAAACGCTATAGGGAGGTGTGTAAAACATGCAGGACTCACCGGTTTTTCTACCCCTGCGCGAACAGCGCGCACGGCTTCGTGATGGCACATTAACGGCAAGCGCGCTGGCGGAAGCCTCCATTGCTGCCTACCAGAGCCGTGGCGAGCACGATCATGCCTACCTTACCTGGAACGGTGGGCAGGCGTTGGCAATGGCCAGGGCTACCGATGCCGTGTTCGCTCAGGGCGGCGATGCGGGCGAGCTAATGGGGATAACCGTCTCTATCAAGGATATCTATGCGGTGCCGGGGCTGCCCACCTATGCCGGGTCTTCCCGGCGCTTGCCAAGCCAGTGGGAACGCCCTGGCCCAGTTGTCAGCGCAGTGTTGAAACAGCTGCCCTCGATCATGGGGAAAACCCATACGGTTGAGTTTGCGTTTGGTGGGCTGGGAACTAACGCCCACTGGGGGGCTCCGCGTAACCCCTGGGATATGGCGCTTCACCGTACTCCCGGCGGATCAAGTTCCGGTGCGGGCGTATCACTGGTCAGTGGCACCGCTAGCCTGGCACTAGGCACCGACACCGCCGGGTCGGTACGTATTCCCGCCGCAATGACCGGCGTGGTTGGCCTGAAAACCACCGCTGGACGCTGGTCGACCCAACAGATTGTGCCCTTATCCACCACGCTGGATACCCCAGGATTACTGGCGCACAGAGTGGATGATATCGCTTTTGCATTCGATGCGTTGGATGGAGCCCTCAGCGGTAATGATGAGCAGGTGCCGGCGACGCCCTCGCTTGCCGACCTGACGTTTGGCGTGCCGGAAACGTTCTTCTGGGAGGCGTGCAGCCCAGGTATTGCCGAAGCGGTGCAGGGGGCGATTAAACAGTTGGAAGCTGCTGGTGCGCGGATCGTGACGTTGGAGCTACCCGGCATTGATGAAGCGTATGAGTTATTTAAATTAGGTGGCGTGGCTGCCGCGGAACTGGCGGCGTTTCTAAAAACGCAACTACCCGAGATGGCCGATGCGCTTGACCCTAACGTCGCCGCCCGTGTTGCCGCTGCAGATGATATGCCCGCCTGGGAGTACGTGCGTCGCCGTGCCGTGCTGGATTCTCTGTATCAATCGGCTGCTGCCCGGATGATGGATGTGGATGCAGTGCTGACCCCAACGGTAGCCATTACTCCACCCACTATTGAGAGCCTGCAGCCCGAAGGCGCCTATCCCAAAGCCAATATGCTCGCGTTGCGCAACACGGCGATTGCTAACTTCCTGGGGCTGTGTGCCCTAACGCTGCCGGTTGGAAAAGATGCCGTAGGTATGCCCGTTGGCCTGCAAGTGCTTGCTGGGCCTTGGCAAGACGCTAAGCTTTTGGCAATTGGTCAGGCGATTGAAAACGAGTTGGGGGCGGGATTCGATATTCTTGGTCGTCCACCTGGCGTTACTGAAAGCTGATGGGGGTTAAGTGCTGCCCCCAGCCTGAAGTGTAAAGCCGACATCGTGCTGGCGGCGGTAAACACTTTTGCCGCCAAGCCGACGGATCAGCTCGGTGGCGGCCAGTCGGCCCATCTCCTCTCTAGGCGAGAGGATGGTGGTGAGTTGAGGTGTCACGTGTTGCCCCAGGGGGAGGCCGTTGAACCCGGCAATGGCGATGTCCCTGGGGATAGATAACCCTTGCCGCTGAGCAGCCAACAGCGCACCCGCGGCCAGATCGTCGTTGGCGAAGTGAATGGCCTGCGTATTGGGGTATTGGGCCAATACCTGGGCCAGACTTTCGGCGCCTGCCTGCAGGCTGCCAAGTGTATCTAACTCTACGATAGGAGCGCGGAGTCCATGGGCCTCCAGTACCGCTCTATGCCCTTCATAACGCATCCCCGCACGATAATCCTGGCTGAGCAGGGCACCTACATAGACAATATGCCGGTAGCCTTTGTCGATAAGGTGCGTTGCCATACAGCGGCCCGCAGCCACATGGCTCAGCCCGACGTTGAGATCCATCCCCTGGCCCAGCTCCATGACTTCCATGATGGGGTGGTCCCAATTATCCAGCAGCGTATGGCATGCCTTGTTATGACGCAGCCCTGCGATCACCAGAGCCGAGCAGGACCAGCCCAGAAAGGTGCGTACCAGCTGATATTCGCGGTCCAAATCATAGTCAGTATTGCCGAGTAGTATTTGGTAGCCCTCCGCTTCCAGGGTCTCTTGCAGTCCTTTGATAACCTCCACAAATACCGTGTTGACCAGGGAGGGGACAATAACGGCAATCAGCCGGGAGCGTGAAGATGCAAGGCTGCCCGCCACCAGGTTGGGCACATAGCCCAAACGCTCGACGGCCTCCAATACACTTCTTCGTGCACGGTTACTGACCTTATCCGGGTGGTTCAACGCCCGTGATGCCGTAATAGGGGAGACCCCGGCAGCCTGCGCAACCTGGCTCAAGGTTACTTGATCAGAGCGGCGGCGCTGTTTAACCGCATGGGGGGAATCTTTAGACATTGGTCGCACGTCCCTGAGGTTCAGCTTGTTGTTACGGGAAGAATAAACTAAAAGGAATGGTAGCGCTATCATGACAGCGCTACCATCAAGGTTTTGACGCCAGTAAAAATATAACAAGAGTGGGGTACCGGCAGGTGAAGCAAAACGAACAATCGTCACTGCATGTAGGCGTTATTGGACTCGGCTCAATGGGGCTGGGAACGGCCACTGCGCTGCTTCGCCAGGGGTTTCATGTAACGGGCTGTGATATTGCTGCTGACGCACGGACTGCGTTTGCCTCGGCAGGTGGCCGTAGTGTTTCATCACCTGCGGAGCTCGCCCATTGCCATATTGTGCTGGTCGTTGTGGTGAATGCTGCCCAGGTAGAGCGTGTACTGTTTGGGGAGCAGGGTGTGATTCGCCAACTGATGCCGGGCAGCCTGATTATGCAGTGCGCGACGGTAGCCCCCAGCCAGGCTAGAGAACTCGGTGAACGCCTGGCGGCGCAAGGTATGCTGTTGCTGGATGCACCGATTAGTGGAGGGGCCGCTAAGGCCAAAAGCGGTGAACTATCGGTGATGGCCTCTGGCGCACCAGAGGCGTTTGCCTGCGCTCAGCCGGTATTGGCTGCTATGGCAGCCAAGGTATATCCGCTTGGGGATACGCCTGGCGCTGGTTCCAGCATGAAGCTGGTCAACCAATTACTGGCCGGTGTGCATATTGCCACCGCTGCCGAAGCCATGGCGCTGGGCATTCGCATGGGGCTTGATCCTGAGGTGATATTCGAGGTGATTACCCATTCGGCGGGTAACTCCTGGATGTTTGAGAATCGCGTGCCGCATATCCTGAGCGGTGATTACACACCACTTTCCGCTGTGGATATTTTCGTTAAAGACCTCAATATCGTTCATCAAACCGGGCGCGAGCTGGCGCTGGCTACCCCGATCGCATCCAGCGCGTTGCAGCAATTTACCGCTGCCAGCGGGGCTGGATTTGGTCGCGAAGATGATTCAGCGGTGATTAAAGTCTATCAGCGGTTATCGGGTATTACGCTGCCGGATGCCGCCAATGATGCTCAGGGGGCCTAGGTATGGGTACCGGTACGGGCATTGTCTTAGGCGCCATTGCAGACGACTTCACCGGGGCCACCGACCTCGCCAATAATCTGGTGCGCGGTGGCATGCGCTGCCTGCAGGTGATGGGTGTGCCTCAGGCCGCGGTTGATCTGAGCGAGGTGGATGCGGTGGTGGTGGCGCTCAAGTCCCGCTCCTGCCCGGTGGAAGAGGCCGTCGCGGACTCCCTTGCCGCCCTGGAC
>NZ_JALPZO010000112.1 GCF_023507745.1 Vreelandella olivaria
GAAGATGGAAGTCGCGGGTGATAGGCTGAAGCAGCGCATTGGCTTTTTGGCCAAGCGCCTTCCGGTCCAGGCTGGCATCGCGTTCTTCGGCACGTAGGGCGCTGTCGCTTAACTGCTGGGCCAACGTTGAAAGTTGACTGGCTGGCTTTGAAGAATCAGATGACGAGGTTGTGTTTTCGCTCTGTTCGGTTCCCTTGGCTGATACGTCCTGAGTGCGGCTACCAGACGTCGTTTGCGATATCGCCGGGGTAGTGGGTCCAATGCTGATTGTCATGGCAATACCTCCTTGTCATTTTGCTGAATCGCCATCAATGATGTGGCCGATGGTAGTGACTGAGACGTTGGTTATTTCTCGGTGCCCCACTTAGTAATCGGCAGGGAAAACTAAAACGTTAAGTAAATATTGTAATTTTTTTGTTAGCGTACTTAATCAATGTACGCACATATCCCGCCATAGGTGGTTTCATCGTCAGTCGCAGGGGGGCTTGAGATACTTGAACTCCTCGACCATCATCAAAGCCCGATAATGACAGTCGTATAGGGCTGATCCCGTTGCGATGATGTTAGCGGATTATAAAATGATCGGGGGGAGTCGTCTCACCAATCCTTAGGCGGCTGTGCTGCTATCGCTGAAGTATTATCCAGCGATAAACCCAGCTCCCACAACCAAGGCATTCGTTGCTATTGTGTGGGAGTGAGCGTTAGTTTACGTTTAGATGGTTTATGGTTACGGACGTTTGGTGGGCGCTGACTCTTTATCCAAGCGCTTAATTTGTCGCCATAAGTCCTGGCGTAGGTCGGCAAGCTTGGGTTGCTCTTCTGGGGTGAACGCCACCGGGCGGCACAGGCGTTGAGCGCGCAGCCCCAGGCGTGCGCTGAGCAGCCCGGTGGCCAAGCCCTGGCCTGCCCGCATCGAAATCCGGCTTGCCAAATCCATGGAGAGCATATCCATGCTGGCATCCGTTGCCAGTTCGCTGGCGCCAGCAAAGGCCATATTGTGCAGCACATTGCGAAACAGCCGCAGACGGCTGGCGTAGCCAAGCTCCAGCCCGTAAAGTCGGCACAGCCGGTCTACCATCGCCAAACTGCGCCAGGCAACCAGTGCCATATCAACCAGCGTAATAGGGCTTATTGCCACCATAATGGCGGTTTCACCTGACATTCTGGTGATCAGCCGCTGTGCCTCTCGGTCTCTCGGCGCAAGCAGGTGGTAGCGCAGCAGCGTCTGGATTTCTTCGCCGCTATGGTGCGGTTGGCACGCTCTCTGGAAAGCCTGCCAATGTGGATCGTCATCGGTTAGTTTCAGCTGTTTGCGCAACTGCTCTGCCATGGCCTGAGCTTGTTTGGCAGAGCGCTGTGGGAGTTCGGCGAGATTGTTACGCAGGCGGTCGTGGCGCTTTAAGCGACGTAGGCGGCCAAGCTCTTTAAGCAGCGATATCCCCCCCAGGCCAATCAGGCTGATGCCAAACAATTGCCAGGCGATAGCCATCCACTGCGACTGGGAAAGGGCGTCTGGAATACCGGTAGCCAGCTCAATGGTTCCCAGGGTGGCGGCGCCTGCCAGGGCAAACATCAGCCCCCAGCGGCGCTTGCGTGGTGTGCCAAGGCTGGCCTCGGGCAGGGCCTGCTCTTCCACTGATGGGGCGAGTGGCTGATGCTTGTCGGTGGCGGGAAAGGTTTCCCGCTGGCGTAGTGAGGGCTCGTTTGGCTGGGATGAGTCGGATGACTTATCCAATTGAAAATGCCGACGTGGCTGCGGATTACTCATGCCAGTTTATCTCCCATCAGCCAGTCGATGGCGGCGTCCATGCGAATATGAGCGAGTGCATCTGAAGTTGACAGCATAGGGCGAAAACTCGGGAAGTCGAACCCCTGTTGTTGCCAGAATTCTGCTTGCGGCAGGCGAGAGGGTACATCACCTGGGTATACCAACACATCTTCGCCCTCCATTGTGGTGCCCTTTAGTGCAGGCGTTCGTTTACCTTCGTGAAGTACTTCCCGTGCTTCAGTGGCGCGAATGGCTGCCAGGGAGAGCGCCTTCACTGGTATATCGGCAAAGCGTAGGTCTTTGAGTGGCTCTGCCAGCAAGGATTCAAGCAGTTGAACAACGTTTCCATGCTGGTCAGGCGTAACGTGGTCAGCCTTTGTCGCTGCAATGGCCAGACGGTCAATCTTGGGCGCAAACAGGCGCGTCAGCAGGCTACGCTTGCCGTAATCGAAGCTTTGCATCAGTTGCTGAAGCGCGCGGGAGAGGTCTTCGAAGCGCTCTGGCCCGGCATTAAGCGCACCCAGAATATCCACCAGCACAATCTGCCGGTCGAAACGGCGGAAGTGTTCGCGGTAGAAGGGGCGCACCACTTGCTGCTGGTAGTAGCGAAAGCGGGCTGCCAGCGTTGCGTAGACACTGCTATCAGGTAAGGCCTCAAGGGTTTCTTGCGGTATGGAGAGCGTCGGCAGCGGGAAAAACTGTAGGACAGGGGCGCCGTCCAGCTCTCCTGGTAACAAAAAACGACCGGGCTGAAGATCTGAGAAGCCAGCCTGCTTAGCTCGCCTAAGCCCCTGGGCATAAGCATCGGCAAGGGTTGCCAGCTTTGCCTCATCGGCCTCGTCGGCGGGGTCAAGATGCTCAATACCCGTGAGCCACTCTTTAAACAGCGCTTTGCGGTGCGGCCCCTCATGCAGTGATTGGGACTGGCTCCAGCTATAAAAATTGTGTTGCAGCAGGGGCAGGTCAAGGAGCCACTCGCCGGGATAATCGAACAGGTCGAGGGTTAAATGGGCAATATCTGGCGTAAACCAACCCTGGCGGGCAGGGCGATAACGTAATTGCAAACGCAGTTCGCTAATGCCGCGGGTGGGGTCTGGCCAGCGGGGAGGAGACTCGCGCAGGGCGGCCATGCCGGGGTCGTAAGGGAAACGCGGTACCCCTAGGTCGGGCTGGTTAAGCCGCTGGGCGCCCAGCAGGCGTCCTTCCCGGGCGGCGGGCAATAAGTCCAACTGAGCCTCAACGCCCGCGTGACGCAGTTGATTAACCAGCGACGTCAAAAACGCCGTTTTTCCTGCCTGGGAGAGCCCGGTCACGGCCAGTCTTAGCTGACGGTCACGGCCACGCTCCAATAAATTGCCAAGTTCGCGACTTAACGGCTGGCGCATAAAGCATGCCTCTTAAGCATTACATGAAGAGTTCTAACACCGCAGTGAACAGGCTATTGACGTAACATCAGTACTAGCTGATAAAACATGGGCATGGTGGCGATTTGAAAGCCGATGACGGCGATGACATAACCCGGCCATTTGCGGCTCATTTTTTGGGCGAGTGTCAGGCCAATCAAACATACCACCATGCCTACCAGGTTAAACGCAAGCGTAGCTGCCTCAAGCAGGTCTTGAGGGTTCATGTAAGCTCCTTACTCTAAATCATGTGGTACCCACCATACCAAGTTATGGATGAACCCAGTATTAACTGCGGCTCAATGTCGTACCGAGCAGGTGCTGTGCTCCGGGTACCAGCCAAACCGGGTCGAGGCGGGTGTTTGCGGCTTCCACGCAGAGAAAGTGACGGCCAGCGTCGGCTGGGGTATCGCTGGGCAGCTTGCTATCAGGGTGCCATACCACGGTGGAGTCGCTGGACTGCTTGGCAATGCGTAGTGTGCGCTCACCATCGTTTAGCACGACTGCTTCGTTAGTGTGGTAGATGCGGTCTATCGCCCCGCGAATCGCCAGCGTGCCTTGCTGCTCAGCTTCGGCAAAATCGCGTAACTTGTCTAAATAACGCGCACCGGACAAGCCTTCCAAACGGCACTGGTGAGCATCGCTAACCGCCAGATAGGTATGTAGCGCACCGCTGGTCTTGACCGGAGTGTCGCCAATGTTTTCGCTAATAAGCTCAACATTAAGGCGCTGTGCATTGGCTTGAATGACCACTCGGGCCGTCAACTGGCTATGCAGGCGCTCTATGGGTGAGAGATGCGCTTCAATGCCTTCCGCGTGTTCATCAACAGCGTCCAGGCGCCACTGGGCATGGCGGGCAAGCCCGTGAAAGGCACCATTACGCTCAGGACTCTCATCGGCATAGCGCTCGTCAGCAAACCAGGGCCAGCACAGTGGAATACCGCCACGAATAGCGCCAGGAAGCGCCTGGGGCGTGGGGGTAACCCACAGCCAGTTATCTTCGCCAGCAGGCTGAAAGTGCAGTACCTGCGCGCCCTGCAGGCTAATGATCATTTCTCCCCATGCCATGTTAAAGAGAACCACCTCGCGCCCCTGCCAACTAGCCTGCTGCTGGCCATCCAGGTGGCTAAGCAATTGTTTGAGAGAGTCGGGAATCATAACGTTTCCTTAGTAAGGGCTGGCATCTATTACGCAGAACAGTAGCGCTGTGTGCTATGGTAGGACAAGCACGACTCATAGGTAAAACACGTAGTTGGTACACATAGCTAAAACCCTGAAAAAAGTGAAAACCAAGGAGGTACTATGGGCTTTATTGCATGGTTGATTATTGGTGGTTTGGCTGGCTGGATTGCTGGCAACATCATGCGCGGCGGTGGCTTTGGCGTATTGGGCAACATTGGCGTCGGCATCGTGGGTGCCGTTATCGGTGGCTTTATGTTTAGCCTGTTAGGGCTTCAGGCAGGTGGTTTTGTAGGCTCATTAGTAACGGCCATCGTGGGTGCAGTTGTGCTGCTGTGGGTGATTAGTAAAGTTAGAAAAGCGTAGTATGTAAAACAGGCATCACTATGAGAGTCGTAATGTTGTTTAGCATAGCGCTCTGCACCCTTTGCTGCCCGGCCCTGCGCCGGGCAGTATCGTTTTGGTCGAATGGTTGCATATAGGCTATCGGCCTTGGCGGTACTTTCCGTTACACTATTGCGCCTTTAAAGCAGCCAACGTGATGGCCGCTCGATCTATCAGCTTTCATCGTTAGCATCATGTTTCTTCGAGGTGTCTTTTGGTCGATGCATTAAATGCCTGGTGGGCCCAACAGCTGGTGCTGTGTGATTGGGCGTTTACTCCTCATCCGCTGGCGGTGGATGCAGGGGCGGCTGAGCAACGTCTGCTGCAACTGGGTATTGCGCATCGTGGTGAGCTTGCCGAGCAGCTGTTTCATGGCCTGGGTGCGCCCGCTGGGCGGGCAGACCGGTTGTTGGGGGCACTTGAATGGGTTGCATTGGCCGGTGCGGCGGGGTGGTTAACGCCTGATCAGGCCGCTAACTGGGCACATCATGTTATACGCCGGATTACCTCTGAATACAGCGATCTGCGTGCCTGGCTGTCGGGGCTGCGTCAGGCACTGGGTAAGAAAGGCTGGGAAACAGGCGCTGATGACCGCTTTATTGATGCCTGCCAGGCATTGGCGGATTTGGAAAGTCAAGGTGAAGGCATTACCTGGGAAGCGCTTGAGCAGGTGCTTTTGCAATTACCGGCGCCTGCATCGCTGTGGCCACAAACACCTGCGGCGCAGCCCTGGCGCTTGTGCGCATTATTCCGGCCAGTGATTAGTTATCCGGCCCATGTTGCTGACTGGCCTGATGCCCGCCAGTGGCTGGAGCGGATTTGGCAGGTGCACGACCGTGAACACTTATTGGAAGTGATTTTGTGGCTAAGCGCTCAAGGAGAACGGCAGCGCTGGGATATTGAAGCCCGCGAACTGCTGGCCATGGATAATGCCCAGCGCCTGGAGTGGCAGCGTGGTGCAGTTGAGGATTCTCCTTACGCCCCCGTGCTTATCAAGTTTATCAGCCAGGGGGAGCCGCTTGATTGGGCCGCATGGGATTGGTTGCGTCTGGTTGAATTGGCCTGGGCAGGTGCCTGCTGTGGTTGGCTAAGCCAGGAAGAGAGTGATGATTTGGCTGGGCATGCTGCTGATCTCATCAGCCGTCGCTACCACGACTGGCATGCCGTGATAAAAGCCTATATGCGGGGGCAAAGCCTGTTTGAGGGGGTGGACCGGCGAGGCATGACACCCAGTACCCGCCATAAATTGCTGATGCAGGCACCCCATAGCCCCTGGACACATGCGCCCGGTGTATTGCTGGACGATACCACGCGCAACGCTTCGCGGGAGCGTATACGGCAGTGGCGCAATACCCCACACCACTGGCTATTGGCCCTGGCGGGTGTGCGTGAGCCGGATGTCATGCTGCGTCAACTGAATCCCGCTGCGCCTATCGCTGAGCAGCGTCGTGCTGACGCGGCTATCTATCTGCAGGATTCCCTCGGGCTACATGCGGACGAGGGGCCGCAAGCCCTGGCCCGTTACTGGTTACCCGCCCAGGCGCACCACCTTAATCAACTGGCTGCTGATGCAGTGCATGGGGTGATGCCCCCATCGCAGACACCGTTTGGGCAGCCCACCTCTGACGAATTAAAGCAACGCAATGCGGTGAAAGGCGTTAGCCGTCATGCCGCCACTATCCACATGGCGGAGAAATTTGCGTTTTACTTGCATATGGCGCTGGACAGTGGATTATTCGAGCATGAACCGCTGATGGAGTATGCCACTGCCTTGCGTAGCTGCCTATGCCGCTTTTATGCGTCGCCCAAGCGTCTGCTGGATGCCTGGTTTGCCTGGGAGAGTTGCCTGCCCGAGCCTGAGCACGACTCCCTGATCAATGAAATTGCCTGGCATCTGGATGACCCTGGTAGCCTGTTCCACTGGCTTGACTGGCGACATGATGCCTGGTGTGAACCCGGTGAGCGCCCAACCCTTAGCCACTTCACGGCCATGTCCCTGGTGGGCCCGCTTAATAGCGCGGTGTGGAGTGAACCTCAGCCAGAAAGTTTCCGAGAGTGTGCTGATATCCGCGAGTGGGTGGAGAGCCATTACCATCTCAGTAGCGCTGATGACATGCAGGAGTTTTTGACCTTTATGTTGGAGGCCGGTGATCGGCAGGAGTATCAGATCAATTATGCCCCTTATACCCTGAACCCTGAGCGACTAGAGGCTGAAATCGCGATTCTGGAGTCGGGTGACTGTGCAGAGGAGGAGCGCCACCATCTCCAGCGCTTGCGTCGGGTGCGGGCCAATGAGGATGGCTGTAACGAGGTCGATATGGCGGCTTGGGATATCGCTCAGCTGGTTGACCTTGCCATTGCGGCGCGCCAGCTGGGCTGGTTGGATCGGCAAGCCTTTGCGACAGTGTTGGATCGTGCGTATCTGCTGGCTGCCGACCATTACGCAGGCTGGCAAGAGTACGCTGCTGGGATGTATGCCGGTTTCTCGTTCTTTATGGGTGAGACCCCTGAGCGGGAGAGCTTTTTAGCTGGCTTTCGTCAGGCGCTGGTGGCCTGGGTATGCGGCGCGCCCATCCTGGCGGGTCCTTGGGCAAGCCTCGATTTTCCGGGTAATAAGCCACGCCATTTTGCCCCGCTGCATATTGATACGCTGCCGGGTGACCAACGTACATTACATTGATGCTCGCCAAGCATATGATAATTGGCTTATAGTTCTAGTTTTGGAAAAAATGAGTTTGCTTATATTCTGCTTACTTTCACCATCAATCTTGTTATGAGGTTAATCGCATGGTTGCGTTGCCACACCCCGCTGTGACCGCTGTCCGTGTTGTAAGTGTTTGTGTTACCGTCGCTTTTTTAGCTGGGTGTGCAGGCTCTGCCTCACGCCAGAGTATGGAACCCCCTGAGGATTATTTCTCGATGACGCTACCGGGGATGGGGCAGGGACTCAACCCGCAAATGTCCCCGGTTGATAATTCCATTGCTCAACTGCGTAGCCTGCAGACACCTCCGCCAACAGTGGTTCGACAGGCATTACTAGCACAGCATCAGCGATGGGCAGGGACGCCATATCGGATTGGTGGTATCTCGGAACGCGGCATGGATTGTTCCGGGTTTGTTAAAACCATTTTCCGTGACACCTTCGATTTAGAGTTACCCCGTTCTACCCAGGATCAAGTACATGAGGGACGCCCGATCGACCGCCAGGAACTGCAGGCGGGCGATCTGGTCTTCTTCCGCCCACCAGGACGTTATAACCATGTGGGCATTTACGTGGGGGATGGTTATTTTCTCCACGCCTCCACCTCTCAAGGGGTGATTATCTCCAGTCTGAATAACAGTTACTGGCAGCGTTACTACTGGCAATCACGGCGTGCTCTGGAACCGACTAACCTGGCACAACTGAGTAATAACTTTACCCAGTAAGTGCCAGACGGAAGCGCCGCTTAACGTTAGGAATGGCATGATTGAAGCCAAAACGCGTGCCTGGTGGCGCGCTACTGCTGCCCTTTGTTTAGGGTCGTTTCTTGTATTTATCAATTTGTATGTCCCCCAGCCGCTACTGCCTGGCCTCAAGGAAGCCTATGGGGTATCCACCCTGATGGTGAGTTTGTTGATGTCAGTGTCAACACTCTCTCTTGCGCTGGCGCTATTGGTTTTTGGGCCGCTTTCTGACGCGATCGGGCGTGAAGCCATTATGCGCATCACGCTGTTTCTGGCAGGCTGCTTTTCACTGGCGCTGGCATTTGCACCCACTTTTGAAACGTTGCTTCTGCTGCGCTTGCTGCAAGGCTTTGTATTGGGCGGCTTGCCCGCCGTCGCCATTGCCTGGATGGGGGATGAGTTCGACAAGCCCGCCCTGCTTAGTGCCGTTGGCTTATATATTGGTGCTAATACGCTGGGGGGCATTAGCGGGCGGATTGTAGGCGGCGGTGCTGCAGAGCTGGGTGGGCCTACGGCCGCGTTTTTATCCGTGGGAGCGATGACGGTGGTTGGGTGCGTTGTTTTCTGGCGCCTGTTGCCCACTAGCCAGGCCTTTACACCTAAACGCTTTCAACTGCGCCACGCCATAGGGGATTTGATAGGTCACTTGCGTACCCCGGTATTGCTGGCCGCATATTGTCTGGGTGGCATCAACTTTCTGATCTTTATTAATCAATACAGCTATATCACCTTTCGTTTAGCCAGTGAGCCTTACCAATTGGCCGCCAGCAGTTTGGGGCTGATCTTTTTAACCTATTTGGGGGGCACCTTCGGTTCCACGGTTTCGGGAAGGTTGGCAGAGCGCTTTTCGCCAGCAGGCTGCATAAGCGCTGGAATTATTATTTTAATGTTTGGCACGGCGGTGACACTGGCAGATTCACTGATGCTGATTGTGGTCGGTTTAACCATCAACGCCTTTGGGTTTTTCCTGGCTCACTCTCTGGCATCCAGTTGGGTGGGGCGCTATGCTCAGGGCGCGCGAGGCAGTGCTTCTTCACTCTATCTGGTGTTTTACTACCTGGGCGCCAGTGTGGGAGGTTTCTGGCTTGAGCCTTTCTGGCGCTGGGGTGAGTGGCAGGGGATTGCTGTTGGGTCTTGGCTATTGTTGGGTGTTACGCTGGGCATTGGTATTGGTATGTGGTGTTTCGAGCGTCGCAGCCGTCAGGTTGGTCACTAGTTGCCCATGGGTGAGGTGATAGCGCTGTGGGCATAAGCGCTCCACCAGTGCTGTATCATGGCTGATAACCAATACCCCTATCTGCCGACTTTCTGCATACGTCTGCAATGCTGTCCATAACTCCACCTGTGTGATGGGGTCCAGCATCGTTGAGATCTCATCAGCAATAAGGTAGCGAACGCCAGGAGCCAAAGCCCTCAGGACACATACCCGGTGTAACTCTCCGCCGGATAATGACTGGGGAAAGCGCTTTAGCCAGCCAGGCTGAATGCCAAAGGCTTGGAGAAGCGCCTCAGGTGGTGACCATGCTTCGTTTAGAATTTTACCCACCCGCCAGCGGGGGTTAACCGCCAGCTCAGGCGCTTGGGGTAACCACTGTACAGGGCCCAGCCCACTCGGTAAGAGGGGTATACCATCAACGGTAATATGCCCGCTCCATGGGCGGAGTTGCCCGGCCAAGAGCTTACCCAGGGTTGATTTTCCCGCACCGGAATCCCCGCTTAGCCCCAGCCATTGGCCTTTATGAAGAGTCAGTGAAAGCTCTTTTAAAAGCGGCTTGTCGGTACGAAAACCAAACGTCAGTAGGCTGGCTTCAAGCAACACTTGGCTCCTCTAAGGCATTCATGATGATAGGGCTGGTAAAGGCATTGTCAGGCAGTGCGTGCCAGAGTGCTTTTGCATAGCCACTATGCAACGCGTCACCATGGCCCTGAAAGGCAGCAGTGGTGGTGGTTTCGACACATAGCCCCTGGCGCATAATGGTCACATTATCAGCAATCGGCAGAGCATGGCGTAAGTCATGGGTAATGAGGATGACCGCCTTCCCCTGGTCGGCCAGCGCTTTGAGTGCCATCAGTACCCGGTCACGCTGCTGCGGGTCTAAGCCAACGCTGGGTTCGTCGGCAATAATCAGGTTGGCGTGGCTAACGTGGGCCATGGCGGTGAGTACCCGCCGGGCCATGCCGCCGGACAGCTCATGGGGAAATGCACGCTGGGCGTGTTCATCCAGCTGGTAGTGAGTGAGTGCCTGATGAGCACTCTGCCAGGCAGTCGCTTTGGGCTGCCCTGCTCGAAGGGCAGCCCAACTGACCTGGCGTTGGCTACGCGCTAAAGGATCAAGAGCGTTTAGCGACTGAGGTATTAACGCCAGCTCCCGTCCTCGAAGCCGCTGCTGACGGGCTGGGGTTAATGGTTCGGATTGAAAAAACAGCTGGCCGTTTGTTTTCGCGCCCTCCGGGAGCAGGCCCAGAATTGTATAGGCGAGCAAACTTTTCCCTGCGCCGGAAGCGCCCACAATGGCATGTACTTCCCCAGGCAATATGGTTAACGATATGTTTTCAAAGCAGGTGGCCCAGTCCCGTTGCCACCATCTTCGGTAGTAGGGCAGTTGCAGCGTGAGTTGATCAATATGCAGCACAGCAAACTCCTTGAGGCACCTATAATGCCCGCCGTAGATGAAAAGCCAGGCGATCAATGCATAGCACCATCATCAGCAGCCCCAGCCCAGGGAATACCCCTAACCACCAGTAGCCAGCCGTTATATAGCGCATGGCTTCAGCCAATAACACCCCAATGGCTGGCTGGCTGGGGTCCAATCCAACACCTAAAAAGGTCAGGGCGGCTTCGTGCAAAATGGCGTGGGGGAAAAGCAGTAGCGCACCGACCAGACAGTGGGGCAGCACATGGGGCAGTAAATGGTGAAATAAGATAAACCCGCGGGATTTCCCAAGTGAGCGTGAAATACGTATGTACGGGGCGTGGCGAAGCGTCAACAGCTCCGCGCGTAGCACTCTTGCCAGGCTTGGCCAGTGGGTAAGTGCTACGGCAATAATGACGGCCTGGGTGCCTCCACCTAACGCAAACGCAATTAACAGCAGCAAAATCAGGTGCGGTACGCTGAGCAGGGTATCAATCAGTAAGCTGACCAGTGCATCCATCTGGCGGGAAAGTGTTGAGAGGGCGGCGAGCGATAAGGCAATGGTGGTTCCCAGCAGAGCGGCGCTCAGGCCTACCCAAAAGCTGATCCGTAGCCCCGCCAGGGTACGTGCCCACAATTCCCGGCCCAGGGCATCGGTACCCAGCCAGTGGTTGCCTCCAGGTGGTATCAGGCGCGCATCAAACTGCATGTGTGCAGGCGTTGTGCCCAACCACCAATGGCTACTGATTAATAGCGCGAGCAAACTGCCCGAAAGCAATATATAGCCCAGTGTATACAGGTGCGGTTGTGTCGGCCTCATGAGCTAGTCTGCCCAATACGCGGATCAACCAGACGATAAAGCGTGTCTGCGATGAGGTTACCTACGCTGACAAACAGAGCCGTAAACAGAGCAATGCCCAGTAGCAGTGGTACATCGCTTCTTAACCCCGCTTCAACCGTGGCTTGGCCAAGGCCAGGATAGGCAAACACCTGCTCAATCAGAATGGAGCCACCAAACAGCTCACCCAGAGAGGCAAACGCCAGTGTCAGCGCCGGTAGGCTGGCATGGCGAAGGCCTTGGCGCCACGCCACATCAAATCGGCTGGCCCCTTGCGCGAAGGCATGGGTGGCAATATCCGAACGCATGAGTGCAACCATACGGGAGCGAGTGTGCAGGGTAATATTGGCAATACCCAACAGTGTGAGTGTGGCCACGGGGAGGGCAAGGTGGTGGAGCCGGGTCAGCGTACTGACATCCTGGCTTAAGGTACCCGTGGGGCCTGCACAACAGACGGGTGTCCAGCCGAGGTACACTGAGAATAGGAGCAGACCCAGTATGCCCAACCAGAAAGTTGGCGTTGACGCTGTAATATAGGCGTAGGCGCTAATTAATCTGTCGAGCAGTGACCCCTCTTTTGCCCCCGCCATAACGCCAAGCACAAAGCCAACCAGCGCCGACAGTAGCCAGGCGCTCCCCAGTAACGCAATAGAGCGGTAAAAGCGCTCGCCAATGACCTCGCTGACTGGCCGGTTGTATATATGGCTCCAGCCCAGATCTCCGCTAAGCAACTGGCGTAACCAGTGGCCAAACTGAGCCGCCGGTGGGGTATCAAAGCCCCAGCGGTGCGCAATGATAGCGCGTTGCTCAGGGCTAACCTGCGCCATCTGGGGGCCAAGATAAGCATCCACGGGATCGATAGGCGACAACATAACAAGCCCAAACGATAGTGTGGCAACACACAGCAGCACCAGCCCCAGGCGCAGTAAGCGAAAAGCCAGCCACTGGGTCACTCGCACGACCAGCGCCACTCCAACAGGTTCGCGGTAATCGGCCAGCCGTGCCCATGGGGAGCGATGCCTAACTCCCCAACGTCCAGGCAGGCATCCGCTGCATAAACGTGCTCCAGGTTAACCATCCAGGCCCAGCTCACATCACCACGGGAGCCGTAACCCGTTTCCCCATCCCACTGAGCAGCCTGCCAATGCTGATTGGCCTCTTCCACCGTTGCGGCTGACTGCGCTGCGTCTAAATGGCTATCGACAGTCTCATTAGCGTAATAGCCGCTGTTGTAGTAACCAAAACCGGCATGCTGGCTGTGAAACAGGTAGTAGACTTCCTGGGGGCTATGGCTGCCAAAGCCAAATACAATGGCATCCTGGTGCAGCGCTTCGCGTTGGATTTCATCCCAATGGCGCCCCGTGGGCTGCATCTCTATACCCAACGGGCGCACCATTTCCGCGCTGGCCTGGGCCAGCAGTTGCCGGGTGGTATCGCTGGCGGGATAGGTTAGCCGAAAGCGGGCAGGCTGGCCCTCTTTGTATCTCAGCCCATCACTATTCAGTTGCCAGCCTGCGGCATCCAGCAACTCACTGGCCCGTGCTATATCTGGAGCTTCAAAGGCCTCATCGTTCAGGCTCCAGGGCAGCCCATCGGCAGGACCAAAAGCTGGGCGCCCATAGCCGTGTAGCGCTACTTCCACCAGCGTTTCGCGATCCAGAGCAAGATCGACCGCCTGGCGAATGGCTATGTCCGCTGTTACATCGTTGCCTATGGGGGCACCTGAAGGTGCATGTTCGCCACTGGATGGCTGTATGGGAAATAAAATGCCTCGGTTATCAACACTTTCCATAATAACACGCTGCATCTGGGGCGGAAGGTTCGTGGCCAACGCGGGGGGTAAGGCTGCCAGATCTACCTGCCCTGCGTGGGCCGCGCTAAGCGTGGCGTCTTCGCCGGTAAATAAAAACACCAATCGCTCAAACGCGGGAGGAGTACCGTAGAAGTAAGGGTTACGCTCAACAATAAGTTGTTCGCCCTCCTGCCACTCAACCAATTGATAGGGGCCGGAGCCGAGTGGTTGCCTGCCATAGGCGTCGCTATAGCCATTCTCCCGTTCGGCTGTAGGTACGATGCCTAAGGTGATGAGTTGTTCGATAAAGGTAATACGTGGCGTGTTAAGTGAGAGTTCAACCGTCACTTCATCAATCGCACGGGCTTCCTTCAGTGCGCTTAAATCTGCCCGCCCGCCTGCTTGCGCGGCAGCATTGAAGGTGTAGGCTACATCTGCTGCGGTAAGGGGAGTACCATCGGAGAAATAGGCATCGTCGCGCAGGGTTAGTGTCCAGGTTAGCCGATCCTCTGAGAGCGACCAGTCTGTGGCCAGTTCAGCTTTCGGTGTCAGGTCACGGTCACGGGATAGCAGTGTGGACTGAAATAGAGGGTTGCCATATTGCCCCCAGCCCAGCAATGGATCAAACCCCTGCTCTGGCTCACCGCCAATGGCAAGTACCAATTGATCTTTTGCATAGGCGTTGACGGTAAGCGCTAAACAAGCGGTAGCCACCCCCAGTAAAATGGAACGACGTAAGCGGAACATAATGTGAATCCGTGGATAGTTTGTATGATGTTTTTACAATAACATCATACCTTGTGGTTCGAAAGCCACGGGATCGTAGAGCAGGTGGCTGCCTGGAATAAGGAGAAGAGATGCAACGCGTAACGGTCACCCTGGATGAAGAATTACTCAGCGAAGTGGATGCGCTAATGCGTATACGTGGCTACCAAAACCGTTCGGAAGCCATCCGCGATTTAACGCGTAGCGGCTTAAAAGAGGCCAGGGAGGAGGTCGCACCTGAGGCTCCCTGCATGGGAGCGCTTGTTTACGTTTATGATCACGCAGCACGAGATCTATCCAAGCGGCTAACCCGGCACTCCCACGACCACCATGATTTGACGCTATCCACTCTGCATGTGCATATCAATCACGATAGCTGCCTGGAGGTGGCCCTGTTAAAAGGGCAGGGCAGCGTGTTGAAGCAATTTTCCGATGAGGTGACGTCTTCCCGCAGCGTACGCTATGGGCAATTGGTGTTGATTCCAGAGGAGTAATTCAACAGCGCCCACTAACGACCAATAAAAAAGGGCGACCCTTTAATCTCAGGGCCACCCTTTTAGCATACGTGTAGCAGCTTAGACGCTAGAGAATTAGTGCTCTACGCCGCCTTCTCCGTGCACGTGCCCGTGCTGGACTTCTTCCTGGCTTGCTTCACGTACTGTAGCGATCTCAACATCAAAATTGAGGTGTTGCCCCGCCAGCGGGTGGTTGCCATCAACCACCACGGTATCACCTTCAACTTTCTTCACGGTGACCATCAGCGGGCCGCCCTGAGTTTGAGCTTGAAACTGCATGCCTGGCTCGATGCTTTCAACACCTTGAAATGCATCGCGCGGTACTTCTTGCATCAGTTGCTCTTGAACTTCGCCATAACCTTCTTCAGGAGATACTTTAACGTTCAGCTTATCGCCCGCAGCGCGGCCTTCGAGTTCTTTTTCCAGGCCGGGAATGATGTTGCCAGCGCCGTGGAGGTACGTCAGCGGCTCACGGCCTTCGGAACTGTCTAGCACTTCACCTGCATCGTTGGTCAGGGTGTAGTGGAACGCGACAACCGAGTTTAGCGCAATTTGCATTGAATAACCTTTCGGTGAGTGCATGTCCCAACATGGTAACGCGTGTAGGCTGGCTTGTCAGGGGGTAAGCCGGGTTTTTCCCGCTACTCGCCTTTGGCGGTATTGCGCCGTGCTGTGTGCGGGGATACTCTAGTTCGACAACTTTTTCACCCTTGAGATAACCTTCTATCGGAGTTTTCTATGACGATCCTTTTGCTTTGGCTTATCGCTTTTGTCCTAATCGTTTATTTTGCCAATAAACGCTGGGACAGCGGCGTAAGCCAAGGGCTTGATAAAATGCTGCCCAGCGCTTTAAAAACCCACGGCGAGAACCGTTATCTTTGGATTGGCGCGTTAGCCATATTGGGCGCAACAACCCTGGTTCGCCCGGTTGAGATTTTGTTAGTGGGTATCCTGCTGGCACTGATTGGGTTAGTCGTTATGAAACTGGCGAGCTGGGCAAGCAACAACATATCCCACTAGCTGTTACTGAATAGTATAAAAAGCGCCCGGCCAGTAAA
The DNA here is from genome assembly GCF_023507745.1 of Vreelandella olivaria. GTDB lineage: Bacteria > Pseudomonadota > Gammaproteobacteria > Pseudomonadales > Halomonadaceae > Vreelandella > Vreelandella olivaria_A. Next base: position 15,780 of record NZ_JALPZO010000112.1, read on the forward strand.
CTGACCGGGCGCTTTTGCGCATAAGCGCAGGTTTAGTAAGGTGCAACGCTTAAGTTGGCACCGCTGCCGATCAGGCGAACCCGTTGGCCCGCTTGGTACTGATGGTCTGCGCGCTGTACAACCACGACATCGGTGCCGTCATCACGACGGATTTCCATTTCCAGGGCGTTAACGCGGTTAGCACGATCTTCGGCTGCAGTACCCGCCACGGAGCCACCCAGGGCACCGGCAACAGTTGCCAACTGGCGACCTGAACCGCCACCCACCTGGCTACCCAGCAGGCCACCGATCACAGCGCCACCACCCGTTCCGAGCAGGCCTCCGGCACGGCTGTCTGCCTGAATTTGTACCGGGCGCACTGCGACGACCGTTCCATACGCAACGCTTTGGCCAGTTTGCGCCTGGCTACCGCGATATACATCACCCGAATAGGTAGAGGTGTTGGCACAGCCTGCCAACGTGAGAATGCTTAACGCAGCAACAGGTAATAGGCGTTTCATTAAAACCTCCAGGGTGTATCAGCTCAAATAGCTGTCGCGAACAATATGATTATAGAACAGCGTTCGTTAAAAGATAACGGAAGCTCCTCGCTTTGACCAGCCATCAACCAAAAAGATCACAAAGTAGAGTGTAGCCACCCATTAAGAAAACAGTGTGCAAATACTTTGCAGGCGTGCTCATAGTGTATGTATAACAGAAATTGCCTTGCAAGAGGCGCAAAAAAGGGGGCTGGCGCCCCCTCGGTATACGGCATGTTCAATAAAATGCTAGCCGAACTGGTTCATGGTGTTGTCCTTACCACCGGCTTTTAGTGCTGCATCGCCGTGGAAGAACTCTTTATGGTCGTCGCCAATATTAGAGCCTGCCATATCCTGGTGTTTAACCGTTGCGATGCCCTGACGAATTTCCTGGCGTTGAACGCCGGCTACGTAAGCCAGCATGCCCTCATCTCCGAAGTAGCCCTTCGCCAGGTTGTCGGTAGAGAGTGCCGCGGTGTGGTAAGTGGGCAGGGTTATCAGGTGGTGGAAAATGCCTGCTTCGCGGGCGGCGTCGCGCTGGAAGTTACGCGTCCACTCGTCAGCCAGTTGACCAAGCTCGGTATTGTCATACTCGACACTCATTAGCTTGTCGCGTTGGTAAGCAGAAACATCCTTGCCCTCTTTTTCCCAGGCGTCGAACACCTGCTGGCGGAAATTGAGTGTCCAGTTGAACGATGGAGAGTTGTTGTAGACCAGCTTCGCGTCGGGGACAACTTCACGAATGCGGTTAACCATGCTGGCAATTTGACCAACGTGGGGTTTTTCGGTTTCGATCCAAAGCAGGTCTGCACCGTTTTGCAGGCTGGTAATACAGTCCAGAACAACGCGGTCTTCTCCGCTGCCCGCCTTGAACTGATAGAGGCCTGATGCCAGCCGTTTTGGTTTCACCAGTTTGCCATTCTGCTTGATAACCACATCGCCGTTGTTGATATCGCCAGCGCTCTCAATCACATCACCATCCAGGAAGCTGTTGTACTGGTCGCCCAGATCCCCCGGCTCATTGGTAACGGCAATTTTCTGGGTCAGGCCCGCGCCCAGGGAGTCGGTACGCGCCACAATAACGCCATCTTCAACACCCAGCTCCAGGAAGGCGTAACGCACAGCATTGATTTTTGCCAGGAAGTCTTCATGGGGAACGGTCACTTTACCGTCCTGGTGTCCGCACTGTTTCTCATCAGATACCTGGTTTTCAAGCTGAATGCAGCAGGCACCCGCCTGAATAAACTTTTTCGCCAGCAGATAAGTGGCTTCCGCATTACCAAAACCGGCATCAATATCGGCAATGATCGGTACGATATGGGTTTCATAGTTGTCAATTTGGCTGATCAGCTCTTTCTCTTTAGCACTATCGCCAGCCGTTTTGGCATCGTCCAGAGCACGGAAAAGGTGATTAAGCTCCCAGGCGTCCGCCTGTTTCAGAAAGGTGTAGAGTTCTTCAATCAGGTCGGCAACCGAGGTTTTTTCATGCATGGACTGGTCGGGCAGTGGGCCGAACTCAGAGCGTAGGGCAGCCACCATCCAGCCAGAAAGGTAGAGGTAACGGCGTTTGGTGGTGCCAAAGTGCTTTTTAATTGAGATCAGTTTTTGCTGACCGATAAAGCCGTGCCAACAGCCGAGGGACTGGGTGTATTGAGATGTGTCGGCATCGTAGGCTGCCATGTCTTCACGCATAATCCTGGCAGTATAACGGGCGATATCCAGCCCGGTGTGGAAGCGATTCTGGGCACGCATACGGGCAGCGTATTCAGGTTTGATCGCTTCCCATTTACCACCTTGAGCTTCGCGTAGTTGGGCCATGGCTTTAATATCGTCGAGAAGTCCTGACATGAGCTGATACCTCCGGGGTCGTGTTAGCCAGTCGCAAGTTCGCTTATTTTTATGCTGCACCTGCGAAGTTGTTTCCAGCATTGGTTACGTTTATTGCACTGTCTTTACGTCAATCGTCTGATAACGAAGCGTCGCTAATTACAACGTCGCAGGCGTTTTCTCTACCGAACGCGCTGTAACGCTGCAGTGCAATAACTATCAACGAGGATGAGGCATCCAACAATTGTCACTTGGGGGCAGGCGGGGTTGTAACTCGACTACAGTGGCTAAGCATAACGCCGGGTTTATGTAGTCGTTTTTCGTCAAGCAAGCGAAATGGTGACCAAAAAAAGCGCCACACAGTGGTGGCGCGATAGAGTAGTGGTATGTTTAAAGGGTTAGTGTCATTTCTCTATGAGGAATGCCCGCATCCATAAATACTTTGCCGTGGGCTTCAAACCCCAGGCGTTCATAAAAGGGCAGGGCATGCACCTGGGCACTTAACTCAGCCTTTGCATGGCCTGCCTGACGAGCGGTGTGAATCGCTGCTTCCATTAACTGATAGCCGATGCCAGTACCACGGGCGTTGGCAAGCACCGCAACGCGCCCGATATGTCCATCGGGCAGCAGGCGTGCGGTGCCTACTGGCTCACTCCCAAGCGTGGCAATCAGGTGTATGCTTTCGCTGTCATGACCATCCCACTCTTCTTCCTGTGGAACCCGCTGTTCCTCAATAAATACAATACGCCGAATCATGCTGGCGGTTTGCCCAAGGGTATCCCAATCGCCGGTACGTATTTCCACAGTAGGCACGGTTACTCCTCGTCCTCTTCACCCATAAAGCCCAGGTTGCCTGTATTGACGAGCTGAGTGATTAATGCTGTTGCACCACTAAGCTCTAATACGTCCTCGTATAACGGTGCCGGGTCGGCAAGGCGCTTGGCAAGTTCCTCTGAGCAATGATGCCCATCGCCATCTACAAACAGGGTGGTGCCACTTACACTATGGTGCCATGCAAAGCGTGAGCCTGGCATATGGAACAGGGGGGCGCCTGCGTGTAGTTGCGCAACAAGGTCCTCTTCACTCATGGGTTGCTCTAGTGGCGCAAGTTGATCGATATATTTGGGCTGGGTCATCACCCGGCCGAACCATTGGGCAATTTGGGCCGGTTGATCCAGTGTTGCCAGCATAAACTGTCGCATGCGTTCAATGGCGGCGTCATCCAGTTCGCCTATCTGGCTGGCAGGCGCCATACCAGCATCGCTGTAACGCATGGAGGCGGGCAATTGCTCGCCTAAAAAGTCAGCATAAGAGGTGATAGCCTCGTCTGCTGAGGGAGCCCGAAAACCTACCGAAATGGTCATGCAGTCGTCGGTTTGGCTAATGCCGTGATGTGCCCAGCCCGGCGGCAGATACAGCATATCTCCGGGTGCCAGTGTCCAGTCGGAATCAGGCTCAATCTCAAATGTTTCCAGGATGCGCAGGTCGATGCCCTGGATAATGGGGGCGTCGTCAGACTGTTTGCCGCCCAACTGCCAGCGGCGGTGGCCACTGGCCTGAAGCAGGAAAACATCATATTGGTCAATATGTGGCCCGACGCTACCGCCAGGAGGCGCATAGCTGACCATGATGTCATCCAGGCGCCAGCGGGGTAGAAAGTCGAACTCATCCATAAGCGCAGCGATGGAGGGCACATAGTGATCCACTGCCTGAACCAGCAGGCTCCAGTTGCCTTCAGGAAGACGCTCAAAGGTGGCATCGTCAAATGGCCCATGGGAAACCTGCCAGGGGCCATCGGGGCCTTCTTCCTCCACCAGCCTTGCTTCCACGCCCGGCTCGCAGGCAAGGCCTGCCAGCTCATCTGGGTCGATTGGGCTGATGAACTCGGGGATAGCGCCACGAATCAGCAGCGGTTTCTGTTGCCAGTAGTTGGCCAGGAAGTCTGCGGGTGTTAAATCGCCCAACAGGGTTAGTGGCTTATGGGGTTGGCTCATGGCGGTATCCTGGTAGGTGAACGCTGCGCTGTTGCAAGTGCGTTATGACAGTGAGGCAAGCCGCTGGTTAAGGGCTTCGGCCTGTGCTTTGGCATTACCAATATAGCGGGCCGGAGAGAGTGCTTTCAGCTCATTTTTTACCGCCTCGGGTAATTCAAGCGTATCAATGAAGGCGGCAAAACCAGCCTGATCGATCCGCTTGCCACGCGTTAGCTCTTTGAGCTTTTCATAGGGTTTTTCGATGCCGTAGCGACGCATGACCGTTTGAATAGGTTCAGCAAGGACTTCCCAGCTATTGTCCAGGTCTTCGTTCAGACGCTCAGGGTTGGCTTCCAGTTTGCTGATGCCTTTAAGGCTGGCGTGGTAGCCAATCAAACCATAGGCCAAACCAACACCCAGGTTACGCAGTACGGTGGAGTCAGTCAGGTCACGTTGCCAGCGGGAGATGGGGAGTTTTTGCGCCAGATGGCTGAGCACTGCATTGGCAAGCCCCAGGTTGCCTTCAGAGTTTTCAAAGTCGATGGGGTTGACTTTGTGCGGCATGGTGGAAGAGCCGATTTCTCCCTCCACGGTGCGCTGTTTGAAGTAGCCTAGCGAGATATAGCCCCATACATCACGGTCAAAGTCGATCAGAATAGTGTTAAAGCGGCATACGGCATCAAATAGCTCGGCGATGTAGTCATGCGGTTCAATCTGAGTGGTGTAAGGGTTAAAGCTTAAGCCCAGACCTTCCACAAAAGTGCGCGCATTGGCTTCCCAGTCGATGTCCGGGTAGGTCGCCAAATGGGCGTTATAGTTGCCAACGGCGCCATTGATTTTGCCCAGTATCTCAACGCCTTCAATTTGTTTGAGCTGGCGTTTTAGGCGGTAGGCTACATTGGCCATCTCTTTGCCCAAGGTGGTTGGGCTGGCCGTTTGACCATGGGTGCGGGAGAGCATCGGCTGGCCCGCATGGGCAATGGCCAGTTTGGCAATTTCATCGGCCACTTCGTGCATGGTTGGCAGCATCGCTTTCAAACCATCAGCCAGCATCACGCCATAAGAGAGGTTATTGATATCCTCGCTGGTGCAGGCAAAGTGAATAAACTCAGTGACGGCGTTGAGTTCGGACTGACCGGCAATCTTCTCCTTCAAAAAATACTCAACGGCTTTGACATCGTGATTGGTGGTGCGCTCAATTTCCTTGATGCGTTCGGCATCCTCCACTGAGAAGTCGCGAATAAGCTGCTCAAGAAACGCGGTCGCCTGGGCAGAGAGCGGCGGCACTTCGACAATTTGGCTGTGTTCCGCAAGGCGCTGCAGCCAGCGCACTTCCACAATCACGCGCGCACGGATCAGACCGAATTCGCTGAAGTGTTCACGTAGCGCAGCGGCTTTAGCGCCGTAGCGGCCGTCAACGGGGGAGAGGGCGGTCAGAGCAGAGAGTTGCATGGCTTGGCTTCCAGATGGTCAAAGGTCAGTGTGTCGAAAGGGCGTGTCGCTAAAATACGTGTTTTAAAAAGTCAGCCGAGGCTGTCCAGGGCGCGGCGCAGGGCTTTACGCTGGAACACCAGTTTCCAGCGGCGGCCTCCCTGCTGGTGCCATAGCAGGGCAAAGCGAATGCCTGCCATCAAACAGGCGCGTACCCGTTCGGGCATCATGCGGGTCTGGAGTAACGAAGGATCACCTTGAACCACAATACGGGTTTTAAAGGTGGAAAGCGTTTCCTGGTAGGCTTCGCCGAGGCTGGCAACCACATTTTCATGGGTAGCCCCGAAGTGCTCCGCCTGCCCTTGGATATGGCTCAGTTTTTGGCCCAGTATATCCATCATAGTGCGGTCGGAGCGCAGCTTGTTCATCAGTAGAAGCAGTGAAAAGCCATAGCGTAGCACCACGGGGTTGGCCTGCTTACGGCCAACCAGGGCTTCGAGGGTTTCAAGGCCCCGGCGTAGATTGTTGGGGTGGCCCCCATAGATGGCTTCAAAGCTTTCAGGGTTGGTGTCTACGGTGGCATTTATCAGCGTTTCCCAGGCGCGGGTGTCGACCTGGCCCGTTTTGGCCAGCTCATCTACCAGGCTGGCCGCTTGAAAAACCCCTGCCAGGGCAAGTGCCTGACGCGCTGCGGGCGAGTCAGGTGCACGGTGTATGGGGGTGGTAGAGCTCATGCGGCAGCCTCCGAGGCTTTCCAGGTGGTGCGGATAACGCCGCCGCCTAAACAGATATCACCATCATACAGCACCAGTGATTGGCCGGGTGTGACTGCCCACTGAGGGTCATCGAAGTGGACCTCTACGCTGCCATCCGGTAATGCTCGGATTTCACAAGCACAATCGCTTTGACGATAGCGGGTTTTGGCGGTAAAACGGCCTTGCTGGACAGGCGGCTTTCCGGCCACCCAGTCCATCGTTTCAGTGGCCAGTGAGTCGGTATAGAGCAACGCATGGTGTTTACCCTGAACCGCAATCAGTACATTGCGCTCCAGATCTTTTGCTGCCACGTACCAGGGGTCTTCCGGATAGTTGGCCAGACCACCGATGCCCAGCCCCTGCCGCTGGCCAAGGGTGTAGTACATCAGCCCCATGTGTTTGCCGATAACATCCCCTTCCGGTGTTTCGATAGTGCCGGGCTGAGCAGGCAGGTACTGCTGGAGGAAGTCGCGGAAGCGACGCTCACCAATAAAACAGATACCGGTGGAATCCTTCTTTTTGGCCGTTACCAGACCGTGCTGCTCGGCTAGAGCCCGCACCTCCGGTTTTTCCAGTTCACCGACAGGAAACAGTGTCCGGGCGATGGCTGCCTCAGGAACCGCGTGCAGAAAATAGCTTTGATCTTTATTGTTATCCAGGCCCTTTAACAGGCGTGGGCGGCCGCCGCGAAGCCCTTGGCGCACATAGTGCCCCGTGGCGATTTTTTCCGCCCCCAGCATCTCGGCGTACTCCAGAAAGACTTTAAATTTGATCTCCCGGTTACATAGGATGTCTGGATTGGGTGTTCGGCCCGCCTTGTATTCTGCAAGGAAGTGCTCGAACACGTTGTCCCAATACTCGGCGGCGAAATTGGCTGTATGCAACTTAATGCCCAGCCTGGCGCACACCGCTTCAGCGTCAGCGAGGTCTTCTTTCGCTGTGCAGTACTCTGTGCCGTCGTCCTCATCCCAGTTTTTCATAAACAGGCCCTCAACCTCATACCCCTGTTGGAGTAGCAGGAGAGCGGATACGGAAGAGTCGACACCACCCGACATGCCGACAATCACTTTGCCGGTGTTGGGTGTCGTGGTGGTGGTTGTGCCATCGGTGGATGTCATTGGCATCCTCAGTTGAACTAGTGTGCGAGAGAGTGTGCAATTGGTCGGGGATTATACACGATGGGGGCTTAACGCTTCGAGTGCTTCACTCCTGGATAACCAACAACGGAAAGTGGCGGCCATTAATGGCATCTTCAATGCGTTTTAATACCAGCGGGCTGCGCAGTCGCTGAACGGCATCCAAGGCTTTAATCTCGTCCAGTGTCAGCCAGTGAATGGCGGTTATATCGCTGTCAATAGGTGTGGTTAGGCGGGTTTCAGGCGTCGCGATAAAACCATGGCTATGAAACGTGAGGCCATTGGCAGTATGAAATACGTAAAGCCCCAGATAGCCCGTCAGGGTGACCTGCCAGGCTGTCTCTTCCTGTACTTCCCGCAGTATGGCGGTAATCGGGCCTTCCCCCGGCTCCACATGCCCAGCGGGTTGATTAAAAACAGTGGCTGCCACGCCCTGCATCTCCTCCACCATAAGAAAACGCCCGTTGCGCTGAATAACACAGGCAGCCGTCGTTCTAATGGCGGAGTGCTGAATGGATGAGTCGCGAACCGGGATCATGAACGTCTACGCCTGGGGGTTGTGGTACGGTTGATGTTCCTGGCTGGGCGTGGGGCGTGCAGAGTTTCTTTGCGCCACTCGCCAGGCTGCAGGTCGCCTAGTTGCCAAGGCCCTATCGCTGCCCGTACCAGCCGTAACGTAGGGAACCCCACATGGGCCGTCATACGCCGCACCTGTCGGTTGCGGCCTTCCGTGATCGTCAGTTCCAGCCAACTGGTGGACGGATGACGCTTGGGGTCAATTGCTGGCTCACGGGGGTTAATGGCGGGTGGTGCGATGCGACGTGCTTTGGCAGGTTGGGTTGGGCCATCTTTTAACACAAGACCATTACGCAGGGCGTTGATGGCTTCGTCGCTAATTTGCCCTTCAAGCTGTACCCAGTAGGTTTTGGGCTGCTTGTGGCGAGGGTGGGCAATGCGGTGAATCAAACTGCCATCGTCGCTTAGCAGCAGTAAACCTTCCGAATCGTAATCAAGCCGTCCCGCCGCATAGACGCCAGGGGCGTCAATCACATCGGCCAGAGTGGCACGGCCTTGGCGATCGGTAAATTGGGAGAGCATACGGTAGGGTTTATGCAGTAAATATAACGTGCTCATGATTCCTCTTCGCTGGCACTCTTAATTTGTCGACAATCGCCCATGCGATTACAGTTCAGCGCTGGTATACTTCCGCACTACCGCTTGAACCGTGTTGGAGTCGTCGTAACCACCATCGCAGTAAACCACCGAGTGATACCTGGGGCAGTTAACAGATTGCTCCGCCTGCTTCGCGGCATGGTCTCTCGATGAATGAGCCGCGTAGCTTGATTTTTTTATAATCACAGCGACAGAAAAAGAGGTTAACGCAAAAATGTCCAAAACGCCGAAGATCATTTATACGCTCACCGACGAGGCCCCAGCACTCGCGACATACTCTTTATTGCCGATTATTGACGCCTTCACCGATTCAGCTGGTGTTGAAGTTGAAACGCGGGATATCTCTTTGGCGGCGCGGGTGTTGGCGCAATTTCCTGACGTGCTTAGTGATGAGCAGCGCGTTAGTGACGATCTTACTGAACTTGGCCAACTGGCGACCACGCCGGAAGCCAATATTATCAAACTGCCGAACATCAGTGCTTCAGGCCCACAGCTGAAAGCGACGATCAAAGAACTACAAAGCCAGGGCTATCCGTTGCCTGACTACCCGGATGAGCCTAAAAACGACGCAGAGGCTTCTGTTAAAGCGCGTTACGACAAGGCCAAGGGAAGTGCGGTAAACCCGGTTCTGCGTGAAGGTAACTCGGACCGCCGGGCGCCGAAGTCAGTAAAAAACTACGCTCGCAAATATCCGCATCGCATGGGTGAGTGGAGTGCTGACTCCAAGTCACATGTGGCGCACATGAGCGAAGGCGACTTCTATGGCAGCGAGCAGTCTGCCGTGATGGAGACGGCAGGCAAACTCAAGATTGAGCTGCAACAAAAAGATGGCACCAACGTTGTACTAAAAGAAGCCCTTGCCGTTAAAGAAGGCGAGGTAATTGACGCAGCCAGTATGAGCAGCCGTCGCCTGCGCAGCTTTATCGATAGCCAGATCAGTGATGCCAAAGCCCAAGGCGTGCTGTTTTCCCTGCACTTGAAAGCCACCATGATGAAGGTTTCTGACCCTATTATGTTTGGCATCGTTGTGGAAGAGTTCTACAAAGATGTGCTTGAAAAGCACGCCGATGCGCTAAAAACAGCGGGTTTCAATTCCAATAGCGGTATTGGTGATCTGTACAGCGCTATTGAAACACTACCCGGCGACCAGCAGGAAGCGATCAAGAGTGATATCGACGCGCTCTACCAGGAGCGTCCGGCAATGGCAATGGTGAACTCCCATAAAGGGATTACCAACCTGCATGTGCCGAGCGATGTGATCATTGATGCCTCCATGCCAGCGATGATTCGCGATTCAGGCAAAATGTGGAACGTGAATGACGAGCTTCAAGACACCAAAGCCGTCATTCCGGATCGCTGCTACGCCACCATTTATCAGGCAGTCATTGAAGACTGTAAGCAAAATGGCGCTTTTGATCCGACCACAATGGGTAGTGTGCCCAACGTTGGCTTGATGGCGCAGAAGGCGGAGGAGTATGGCTCCCATGATAAGACCTTCCATATTCCTGCTGACGGTACTGTCGTCGTCACCAACGACGCTGGTCAAACGTTATTCAGCCATGACGTGGAAGCTGGCGATATCTGGCGTATGTGTCAAACCAAAGATGCGCCGATTCAGGACTGGGTAAAACTAGCGGTTACCCGTGCCCGTGATAGTGGTACGCCCGCAATCTTCTGGCTGGATGCTAACCGCGCACACGATGCTCAACTGATCAAGAAGGTGGAAAACTACCTGAAGGATTATGACACCAGTGGCCTGGATATCCGCATTCTGGCGCCTGTTGATGCCATGCAGGTCTCCCTGGTGCGTATCCGTAAAGGCGAAGACACCATTTCTGTGACGGGTAACGTGCTGCGTGACTATCTCACCGACCTGTTCCCGATTATGGAGCTGGGTACCAGTGCCAAAATGCTCTCCATAGTACCGTTAATGAGCGGTGGTGGTCTGTTTGAAACAGGAGCTGGTGGCTCTGCGCCAAAGCACGTTCAGCAGTTCCTTGAAGAGAATCACCTGCGTTGGGATTCGCTAGGTGAATTCCTGGCCCTGGCAGCATCGCTTGAGCACTTGGGCAGCACCTTCGGTAACCAGCGTGCCACCTTGCTGGCAAAAGCACTCGACGAGGCGAACGGCAAGTTCCTCGACAGCAACAAGTCGCCATCGCGCAAAGTAGGTGAGCTGGACAACCGTGGCAGCCACTTCTATCTGGCGCTATACTGGGCAGAAGCTCTGGCGGCTCAGGATCAGGACGCAGAACTGAAGTCTCTCTTTACCCGTCTGGCAGAAACATTAACAGCCAACGAAGCAACTATCGTTGATGAGCTGAATAGTGTTCAGGGCCAAGCGGTGGACATTCAAGGCTATTTCCATCCGAACGGTGAACTGGCCAGTCAGGCGATGCGCCCGAGCAAAACATTTAATGAAGCGCTTGCCATGGTTGCTAAAGGCTAACGCTTTCCCCGGCAGCGGTGCATGCTGCTGGGTTTGGCGTATTCGAAATACTGCATCACCCCTCGTCCGCTCTAGGCGGGCGGGGGTTTTTTGTCTCGCCCAGTATGATAATTTATTTTTTCCATGAACCCTTGCTGGTGATGCGCGTCTTAGTGAAGTAAGCCATACGTATAGGATGTTGCCCGTCAGCTGAGAGACGATAACCCTTGCTGCTTATGCCCAATACTGACAGCCCATATCTGGCGGTTACCCTGCAAGCAGGAATGACACGCCCTGATATGCCTGAACATGATGACGATCTGGCGGTGCAGCCAGCAGAACCCGAGCTGGCCCAGCCCCCGCTATACAAAGTGGTGCTGCACAACGACGACTACACACCTATGGAGTTTGTCGTCGAAGTTTTACAAGGCTTTTTTAATATGGACAGTGAAAAAGCCGTACAGGTAATGCTTGCAGTGCACACCCAGGGTAAAGCAACCTGCGGTATCTTTACCCGTGATATTGCGGAAACCAAAAGCTATCAAGTAAACGAGTACGCCCGTGAGTGCGAGCACCCATTGATGAGTGATATTGAAGCCGCTGACTGAAAGCGTTGAAAAAAAGTAGCGGAGGGGCTTGCAACCGTGCCATTTGTACCCGATGTTGGAAGTGCCGGTCGATTAAACTGATCCGACGCAAGCCCTAGGTGGCTATATGCCCTAGGTAGCAGCGAAAAGGGGACTGCCATGCTGAGCAAAGAACTTGAACTGACCCTGAACACGGCCTTCACTGTGGCTCGCTCCAAGCGCCACGAATTTATGACCGTTGAGCACCTGCTGTTGGCGTTGCTTGACAATGCCTCTGCGGTAGACGTGTTAAAGGCGTGTGGGGCAAACCTCGACAAGCTGCGGTCCGATCTGCAGGATTTTATTAACTCGACCACGCCACTGATCCCAGAAGGTCAAGGGGATCGTGAAACTCAGCCCACGCTAGGTTTTCAGCGTGTGCTGCAGCGTGCGGTGTTTCATGTACAGTCATCCGGTAAAAGTGAAGTGACTGGCGCTAATGTGCTGGTGGCGATCTTTTCCGAGCAGGAAAGTCAGGCGGTATACTTCCTGAAACAACAGAGCGTGGCGCGTGTAGATGCGGTTAACTACATTGCCCACGGTATTTCGAAAGTATCAGGTCATGGCCCCTCGCCGTCTCCTTCCTCTCCAGAGAGCGAAGATGCTGAAGAGGGCAGTGCTGAAGGGGCTGCACACCCGTTAACGGGGTATGCGACGAACCTGAATGAACAGGCGCGACAAGGCAAAATTGACCCGCTGATTGGTCGTGATCACGAGCTGGAGCGTGTGGTACAGATTCTTGCCCGTCGTCGTAAAAATAACCCGCTGCTGGTGGGTGAGGCTGGTGTAGGTAAAACGGCTATCGCTGAAGGCTTGGCCAAGCGCATCGTAGAAGAGGATGTGCCTGAAGTCATCGCTGACGCCGTGGTTTACTCGCTGGATATGGGCGCGCTTTTGGCGGGTACAAAATACCGCGGTGATTTCGAAAAACGCCTTAAAAGCCTGTTGAGTGAGCTGCGCAAGCAGCCCAATGCGGTACTGTTTATTGATGAAATTCATACCGTGATTGGTGCCGGTGCGGCATCTGGTGGCGTTATGGACGCATCCAATCTGCTTAAGCCGCTGCTCTCGTCTGGTGAGCTGCGCTGCATTGGCTCAACAACGTTCCAGGAATTCCGCGGTATCTTCGAGAAAGACCGGGCTCTCGCTCGTCGCTTCCAGAAAGTGGACGTGCTGGCACCGTCGGTTGAAGACACCATTAAGATTCTCAAGGGGCTGCGTTCGCGGTTTGAGGAGCACCATGAGCTTAAATACACCGACGGCGCATTGGAAAGTGCGGCACGTTTGGCTGATCGTTACATTAATGACCGACACATGCCTGACAAGGCCATTGATGTCATTGATGAGGCGGGTGCACACCAGCGTATGTTGCCACCTGAAGTACGTGCAAACACTATCGATGTAGAGCAGGTTGAGGCTGTGGTGGCATCCATTGCGCGCATTCCACCGAAGAGCGTCTCCAGCTCTGACCGTAAGCTGCTTGCAAAGCTTGACCGTGATCTGAAGATGTTGGTGTTTGGCCAGGATGAGGCCATCGACACACTGTCTGCCGCCATCAAGTTATCCCGTGCAGGGCTGAAGTCACCGGATAAACCGGTGGGTAGCTTCCTGTTCGCTGGCCCGACAGGGGTGGGTAAAACCGAGGTGGCCAAACAGCTGGCGCATATCATGGGCATTGAGCTGGTGCGTTTTGATATGTCCGAATATATGGAGCGCCATACGGTATCCCGGTTGATTGGTGCACCTCCCGGCTATGTAGGTTACGACCAGGGTGGCCTGTTAACCGAGGCAGTAACCAAACAGCCGCACTGTGTACTGCTGTTGGATGAGATTGAGAAGGCGCATCCTGAAGTCTTTAACCTGTTATTGCAGGTTATGGATCATGGCCGGCTGACGGATAACAATGGTCGTGAGGCGGATTTCCGCCACGTTATCCTGATCATGACATCTAATGCAGGCGCTGAGCAGGCGTCTCGCCGCTCAATTGGTTTCCAGCATCAGGATCACTCGACTGATGCAATGGAAGTTATTCGCCGTACATTCTCACCAGAGTTCCGCAACCGCCTGGATGGCATTATCCAATTCCATGCGCTGCCAACATCTGTGGTGCGTAACGTGGTCGATAAGTTCCTGATTGAGCTACAGGCCCAGCTAGACGAGAAACGAGTGCAGCTGGATGTGGACGATCTCGCTCGTGATTGGCTGGCAGAGAAGGGCTATGACCCGGATATGGGTGCTCGCCCAATGGCTCGCCTGATCCAAGAGAAGCTGAAAAAGCCGTTGGCTGAGATGATTCTCTTTGGTGAGCTGTCTGAACATGGTGGTATTGTGCATGTCAGCCTTGAAGAAGGAGAGCTACACCTGTCCACCGAGTCTGAAATGGCGGATGCGCCCTGAAAAGGGCGCTAAGATAGCCTATGGAGGTTACGCTTGGCAGCATGTTATAAGGCGTAAGGGCAAAAGCAACCCTTCAACGCACAGCGCCCTGTCATCGACGGGGCGTTGTCGTTTCCAGGGAGCGGCGCCGTATTTATTTCAGAAGTGCATGCGCTAGCAGAGAACTGGCTCAACAGGCGTCATTAAGGCTTAGCGCGAACGGTAGACAATACGGCCTTTGGAAAGATCGTAAGGTGTCAGTTCTACTTTCACCTTATCGCCGGTCAGGATGCGGATATAGTTTTTACGCATCTTGCCGGAGATGTGAGCGGTAACGACGTGGCCGTTCTCAAGCTCAACACGGAACATGGTGTTGGGAAGGGTATCAACAATAACGCCTTCCATTTCAATATGATCTTCGCGTGCCATATAGGCAGATCCTCACTTGTTTAACGTAGTGGATAGTCGAGCAGTGTCGCTTCAAGCGGCGTGATTATATCGCAGGCGCCAAAGAAACAGCGCTATATTGTGCCGTAAGCCCGCCGTCAAGGCAAAAAAGCTGGGTGGTTTAGCGAATTAAAGGCCGCCAGTGCCGTCCATCAAGAACCTCAACCGGTGTGAAAGCCTGCTTGTAACGCATTTTACGGCACTCCTCAATCCAATACCCAAGGTATAGGTGAGGCAGTGTCTTATGACGGCAGAACTCAATCAGTTTAAGAATGGCAAAGGTGCCCAGCGAGCGTTTATCCAGCGCTTCACTAACGCCGAAAAAGGTATAGATGGCTGAAAGCCCGTGCTCTAACTGATCAAAGGCGGCAACAGCGACCAGCTCTTCACCGAGATACAGTTCCATCAAATGCGCATACGGCTCCTCCAAGGTAAGAAATGTGCGGTACTGGTCTCTGCTGGGAGGATACATATCACCATCTGCATGGCGTAAACGAATATAGTCAGCGTAAAGAGCGTAGTGCTTAGATGAAAAACGTGCGGGTATTACCCGCGTAGTGATGTCACTATTGCGGCGTAAGATTTTTCTCTGTGTGCGGTTGGCCATAAAATGGCTGACCGGAATGCGCACAGAGCGGCAAGCGTTACAGCCTTCACAGTGCGGGCGATACAGGTGGCGCCCACTACGTCGAAACCCCAGCAAGGAAAGCGAGTCATACACACCTGGAACTGGCGACTCCTGAGGATCCAGAAAGAGTGTTGTAGCCTCTCGGTCTGGCAGGTAACTGCAAGCGTGGGGCACGGTCAGGAAGAAGCGCAAATCCCGCACGGGGCGGCGAGGAGCGTTACTACTCACGGCTTGCCTCCTAGGTTAATCTGGCATTCAGTTATTATGTCTCATCAGCCGAGGCAATGGCACTAAGCCACGGCGATATGGGTACAGTAGGTGCCCCATGGGTTGGAGATGTTAAGCTAAAAGCCTTTTCAGGCAACCACTGTTCAAGATAGTTGATGAACGTCTCACGGGCGACCGTTGTTGCGCCAAGGCTGGCTAAATGCGGTGTGTGCATTTGGCAATCAATGAGTTTGCCATCATGACACTGCATCGCGCGGGCGAGGTGGGCCAGCGCTATTTTTGAGGCGTCCGGTACGCTTGAGAACATGGACTCGCCAAAAAATACGGGGCCCATGGCCACACCGTACAGGCCGCCCACTAAATGACCTGATTGATACACTTCGATGCTATGGGCAATGCCCAACTCGTGTAAATGTTGATAGGCGCGG
The DNA here is from genome assembly GCF_023507745.1 of Vreelandella olivaria. Lineage (GTDB taxonomy): Bacteria > Pseudomonadota > Gammaproteobacteria > Pseudomonadales > Halomonadaceae > Vreelandella > Vreelandella olivaria_A. Next base: position 31,754 of record NZ_JALPZO010000112.1, read on the forward strand.
CGCATATCAGCGTTTATCCAGGTGTCGTGTTCACCGTGACGGGGGGCAGCACAGGATTCAACAACGCGTTGAAAGTGTTGATCCAGGCTGACAACAAAGCCACCATTACGCAAACGTTTGGCAAGACTGCGCCGCAGTTTAAATTGTGCTGGCTCCAGAACCATACGTGGGTCTGGGCTCCACCAAAGGACCGGATCGCCGTCGCTGTACCAGGGGAAAATTCCCCGCCGGTATGCCTCAACCAGCCAATGGGGGGAAAGCTCTCCTCCAGCTGCCAGTAGGCCATTGGGCGTCTCCAGAGCCAGCGCTGTGGATGGAAATGTTGGATATGGCGATGAAAGCCAGGGTAGCATCTTTTGCTCCTGTTACTGACCGCTTTAATGGAAGCTCTGTGACGGCGGAAGGATGCTCGGTATGATGCAAACTCGCAAGTGGATTAAAGACGCCATCGAGGTGTAAAGGGAGAATCGCTTGAAAGTAAATAAGGCGGTAGACAAGCGAAGGCAGCGTAATTCGCGTCAACCATCAACATCAGCCTCGTCGGCCAGGGTTAAAGCCGCAAAGGATAAAGCCCGCCGGTTTGGTCTGCGCTTGCAAGGCTCGGTACGCGAAGGCGTGGTCGTGGTGTTGCTTGCGCTATGTGTATTCTTGCTGTTGGCTCTGTTTAGTTATCACCCCGCTGATCCTGGTTGGTCTTATCAGGGGCCGGAAACGGATGTTCGAAACTGGATGGGGCCTGTTGGCGCCTGGCTGGCTGATGTGCTGTATTCGCTACTCGGCGCCAGTGCATTGTGGTGGCCAGGTATGTTTGGTTACGGGGCGTGGTGGCTAATGCGCTCTCGTCAGGTGCGTTTTGAGCTGGACCCGGTTGCTATTGCTGTACATGCTGGTGGATTGGTATTGCTAATGTTTGGCACCACCATGTTGGGCGCGCTGCATTTTTACCACCCCAATAGCATGCTGCCTTATGCTTCCGGTGGTATTTTGGGAGAAGGGCTGGTTGGAACACTAAAGCCACTGGTCAGCAGTGGTGGCGTTGGTTTAATTGCTGCCGCGCTTATTTTGATTGGTTTTCCGCTGTTTAGTGGAATGTCGTGGTTGCAAGTGGCGGATGAGATAGGCCGGCGGCTGTGTAAAGTGGGTGGCTGGTTCAGCGCCCGCCGAGCAAAAGGGCGCGAAAAGCGTGCCGAGCGTACGGCAATACGTGCTGCTGCCAAGGCGGCTTCTCAAAAAGTAAAAGAGAGATCCCTGGCCGAGGCCAAACCCGCTGACATCAGTGCCGCTGCCCCCCCGTTATCCACCCAGAAGCGTAATGCGGACAGTGTCAAAAGTGGCGTCACTGATGAGCATGCCTGGAAGCGTGGTCGTGAACGCCACGAGCCGAGCTTCTCGTCATCGTTAATCGGTGATGATGAAGCGTCAGCAGCTACAGATACGTCCATCCCCTGGGAGGTTGCTAGCGCACCCAGCGCTTTCAAGGCGGAGAGCATGGAAAGCACGCCCAAAGCGCCCCGTGAAGATGCATTTTCAGCACGCATACCAGCCGATGAAGAGCCTGTCGCTCCCTCGGTACCACTTTCCGCCAAAGAGCCTGCGCCACCTGCGGATGAGGTGGCGTTCAGCGCAGCGACCGCCTCTCAAGCAGCGGACGATAGCACCCATGATGTGCCTGTGGAGCCGCAAGGCGTTAAAAGCGACGAGGCCCCGGTTACTGATGAGGCTCCAGCCATTTCGCTGCGTGCCACACGCAAGAACGCTGCTCCCACGATACCACTGCTCACCGGGACCGACCCCGAAGACGCGGCTACTGATGATTCGTCGACTGATGAAGTGCCCACTCACCCGGCGCCCATTGCCGCTGAGCCACGCCGGGAACGGGTACCTGAGGTGGTGCCAGAGCCGGTTTGGAATGACGACGAGGATGATATGGTGTTGCCATCTTCGGTTACCCCGGCGCGTCATGAGCCAACGTTCTTTGCTGAACCAGCAGAGGAGGAGGCCGATAATGGCCCGACACTCTGGACGGTGGAACATTTGCAAAGCCAGCGCCCGGCATTTGAGACCGTTGATGAGCCGGAAGGGGATGTTCCCAGCTTGCAGTTGCTAACACCACCAGAGCCGCACCAGCCAAACTATACCGATGAACAGCTGGCGGACATGGCGGAACTGCTGGAGGTCCGGTTGCGGGAGTATGGGGTTAAAGCGGAAGTCGTGGATACCTGGCCTGGGCCGGTCATTACCCGCTTTGAAATTAAGCCAGCGGCGGGCGTGAAGGTGTCGAAGATCAGTAATCTGGCGAAGGATCTGGCCCGTTCACTGATGGTGAAAAGTGTGCGGGTGGTCGAGGTGATTCCTGGCCGCCCCACGGTGGGTATCGAGATTCCTAACCCCCATCGGGCGATGATTCGTCTGCGGGAAGTCATCGACTCCGAGCGTTATCAGCAGGAGAGTTCGCCACTGACCATGGCACTGGGCCAGGATATTGGTGGTGGCCCTGTCGTCGCCAACCTCGGCAAAATGCCCCACCTTCTGGTGGCAGGCACCACCGGTTCCGGTAAGTCGGTGGGGGTCAACGCCATGCTGATTTCCATGCTGCTGAAAGCCAAGCCTGATGAGCTCAAACTCATCATGGTGGATCCGAAGATGCTGGAGTTGTCGGTGTATGACGGTATCCCGCACTTATTGGCGCCCGTCGTCACGGATATGAAAGAGGCGGCTAACAGTCTGCGTTGGTGTGTGGCGGAAATGGAGCGTCGTTATAAGCTGATGGCGGCCATGGGCGTTCGTAATATCGCCGGTTTTAATGCTCGCCTGGATGAAGCTGAATGCGCCGGGGCTCAGGTGGCTGACCCGCTTTGGGAGCCTCAGCCATGGGAAATGCATCAAACACCCCCTGTGTTGGAAAAACTGCCCTACATCGTGGTTGTGATTGATGAGTTTGCCGATATGTTTATGATTGTTGGCAAAAAAGTCGAGGAACTTATTGCCCGGCTGGCCCAGAAAGCGCGTGCGGCGGGGATTCACCTCATTCTGGCGACTCAGCGTCCTTCTGTTGACGTGGTAACCGGTTTGATTAAGGCCAACATTCCCTCGCGGATGGCATTCCAGGTATCGTCACGGATTGATTCGCGCACTATTCTGGATCAGGGCGGTGCCGAAAGCCTGCTGGGGCATGGTGATATGCTTTATTTGCCTGCTGGCTCCGGGCCGCCCAATCGCGTCCATGGTGCCTTTGTGGATGACGATGAAGTGCACCGTATAGTGGATGACTGGAAGCGCCGTGGAGAACCTGAGTATATTGATGAAATTCTCTCCGGTGGTGTCTCCGCAGATGCCTTGACTGGTCTGGAAGCTGAAGGTGTGGATGGAGATGATGCTGAGCAGGATGCACTCTATGATGAGGCTGTTCAGTTTGTCACTGAAACGCGCAAAGCGTCGATTTCTGCGGTACAGCGCCGCTTCAAGATCGGCTATAACCGAGCGGCTCGCCTTGTCGAGGCCATGGAGGGGGCCGGTGTGGTTTCCTCTATGGGCTCTAACGGTGCTCGCGAAGTACTAGCGCCACCCCCGGTGGGGCATTAGGGCTCTGGTCGCCTGGCTCTGGAATCTTTAAATCATGCAATAAGCGTGAAAGTCGCGCCGCAGGTGAAACCCTGCGGTGCTTTTCGCGTCTGAGAAGCACATGGAACGTCTTAACGCTTTTCGGCTGAGGAATGATCAATAATGCGTCAGTATGGATCATCAAAAGCAATCAGCTTAAGCACGACCGCTTTTGGCAATAGTTGCCTAGGGAGTACTGTAATGCGCGATACCAACACACGACGACCTTCATCTTTGGCATTGGCTGCCAGTGCATTTGGTTTGACCTTTGCTGCCCCCGCCGTGTGGGCGAATGAGGCTGCCGAGCGTTTAACTGAGCGGCTTGATCCATTAGAAAGTTATCAAGCGACCTTTGAACAGCAAATATTGGGTAGCAGTGGTGAGCGTTTGCAAAGCGCGCGAGGCGAAATGTGGCTCTCGCGCCCTGGCATGTTGCGCTGGGAAGTGGAAGCTCCCTATTCACAAATCGTCGTCTCAGATGGTGCTGATGTTTACTTATATGACCCTGACCTGGAACAGGTGACGGTTCAGACGATGGATGATCGTGTGACTCACACTCCAGCATTGCTGCTCTCGGGCAGCGCTTCTGATGTGACTGCCAGTTACGATGTCTTTTACGAGCAAGAGAACGGAGATGATGTTTTTACGTTAATACCTTCTTCGGCAGATACCCTGTTTGAAGAGTTGAGCATGGTGTTTGATGGCCAAACGCTCTCTGAACTATGGATGATGGATAGTACCGGGCAGCGCACTGCGATCACATTCAGCAACATAACGCATAATGGCAATATCGACCGCAGCCTGTTTAACTTTGACATTCCCGAAGGCACTGACGTGATTCGTGAAGGGTTCTAGCCCTGCTGCATCTATCGCTGGATCAGGCGCCTTAGGGCGCCTGATCTGCTTCCTGGTCACGCTGTTCACGCCACGCCATGATTTCCCCAAAACGCTTCTCCTGCCCTAGCGCGCTGGGTTCATAAAAGCGCGTTTTGGGTATCGCTTCCGGCCAGCAGTCGTGGGCACTGCCTGCCGGGTAGCCGTCGGGTTCATTATGGGCATAGCGGTATCCCTCACCATGGCCTAACTGCTCCATTAGCCTGGTTGGCGCATTGCGCAGATAATTGGGAACCTCAAGCTGAGGCTGCTGCTGGACAAACTGTTTGGCTGCATGCCAGGCTTGGTCGATCCGGTTGCTTTTAGGTGCTATCGCCAAGTGAATCGCCGCGTGGGCGATAGCCCGCTGCCCTTCGTAGTCGCCCAGGCGTAAATAGGCATCCCAGGCGGCAATCACCAGCGGCAAGGCGCGCGGGTCGGCATTACCCACATCTTCGGAGGCGATGGCGGTTAAGCGGCGCACAATATCTAGTGGGTCGCCACCGCCCTGCACAAAACGCGCCATATAGAGAAGTGCTGCGTCGGGGCGTGATGAGCGAATGGATTTATGTATTGCGGAAAGCAAGTCGTAATAAGCGTCGCCCTGCTTGTCAAAAGCACTTGACTGATGACCAACCACATCGGCCAGCACGGATTTTTTCAGTACTTCCTGATCATTATACTTTTCGGTAAAGTCACAAGCTGTTTCCAGCAGCCCCAATGCGCGGCGCGCATCGCCAGCGCTGGCATGTGCCAGTGCCTCCAGTACGCCATCTTCAACCGTGATGTGACGCTTACCCAAGCCGCGGGGTTTGTCGCCCAGTGCTTGCTGCATGACCGCTATTAGCTCGTCCTGGGTCAGCGACTTGAGCACATAGACTCTGGCACGGGAGAGCAGTGCGGAATTCACTTCAAAGGAAGGGTTTTCCGTTGTGGCGCCAATCAGGGTTAACAGGCCTGATTCTACATGAGGTAATAACGCGTCCTGCTGACTCTTGTTTAAACGATGAATTTCGTCTAAAAACAGCAGTGTGGGCGATATGCTCTGTTGGGCTCGTTCTACTGCTGCCCTAATCTCCTTAACTCCCGCCATCACGGCACTGAGATGCTCAAGGTGAGCGTTGGAGGCGCGCGCGAGCAGCTCGGCCAGGGTCGTTTTACCTACACCGGGTGGTCCCCATAAAATCATTGAACGCACCACGCCTGATTCCACCATGCGCCGCAATGGCTTATCAGGTCCTATCAGCGCTTGCTGACCGATATAGTCATCAAGGGTCAGTGGGCGCATACGGTAAGCGAGAGGCGCATCCTCACCAGGCGAGGCATGCTGTCGATCAAAAAGATCCATGTAAACTTCCGTTGTAAATCGAGACGTTGAACAACACGTTATTAACAAGTGTCTGTGGCAAACAGTGTACTGTGAGACTACCTTTGGCATAACCCAAGAGGGAAAGGGTGTTACGCAACTTTTGCCCACACTTTGGATAATAGCGCCCACTTGCCAATAATAAGTGATGAGCGCATGGTAAAGATTAACGCTAGTGTAGTAGAAACCAGCTCATGATCGCGTGCCTAACGCTCCCATTGGGAGGGGGCGGCAGGCATGACACTCATAAAGGAGACGGCACGATGTTAAACCAACTGCGTCTAGATCATGCCAACATGGCGCGTATGCTCCATGTGCTGCAGCTCAAGCAAAAAACCTTGGCACAAGGGGAGCGCCCTAACTTCAAGTTAATGCGTGAGGTGGTGGATTACATCCTGTCTTACATGGACGATTTTGCCGCGCCACTGGAAAAAATCTGCGTTGACCGACTACAGGTGAAAGCACCTGAGCATCTTCCACTGATGGAGCAGATGGCCACTGATTATCGAGAGCTGAAACCGCGACTGCTGCAGCTCTCTGGCGATATCGATATGATTCTGATGGATAATATTCTGCCAATGGATCGTTTCGCGGACGATTTGAAGTCCTATCTGGAAGCTCATCGCGCTTATTTGCGTCACGAGCGTGAAGGACTTTTTCCCCTGATTGACCAGCACTTCAGCCCCGAAGATATGGAAGAGCTTCGTGAGGCCTTACCCGAAGGGGCTGAAAAAGAGCTGGAGCGTCTCCAGCTTGCCTATCCAGAACTCTATGCCGAGCTTTGTGGTGCCGAGGTGCCGTCGGTTTAAGAGGTGATGGGCGAACCATTCAGAGCGTAGCGGGGCGTGTTAGACTAGCGCCCCGTTTTCTGTTGATGGCGTGGAGAGGGAGGGCTGGTGTGGAAAGAGCGTCTTTTAGGGTAGGTAGGCAATAATGGTTGGACCAATACTGGTTTTTGATTCAGGTGTCGGTGGTCTTTCAGTCGCAAACTCCCTGCGCCAGCACTACCCTGATGCAGCGATGTGCTACGCCTGTGATAATGCGTGGCTGCCCTATGGCCTGCGGGATGATGAAGCACTCGCCGAACGTATCGTGGCGGTTTGCCAGGCAGCGGTTGATGCCTGTCAGGCCAGTGTGTTGGTCGTTGCTTGCAACACTGCCAGCACGTTGGCGTTGGAAGGGCTACGTCAAACTCTCTCTATTCCTGTTATTGGTACTGTGCCCGCCATCAAACCGGCAGCCCTGATCAGCCAGACACGCCATATTGGCCTGCTTGCCACCACCGCAACGGTAAACCGGCCCTATACCCAAAGCCTGGTTGACGATTTTGCCAGTGATTGCCGTGTGAGCAAAATAGCGGCTGATGCGTTGGTCACTGAAGCGGAAGCATGGCTGGCGGGAGCCACACTCAGTGAAGCGCGCCTCAATCAGGCACTGCTGCCGTTGTGGCAGGCTATGCGGGCAACCCCCGCCCTTGATACCGTGGTACTGGGGTGTACTCACTTTCCGCTGCTAAAACCGGTATTGGCATCGCTGGCGCCTATATCTGTTCAATGGGTGGACTCTGGCGATGCGATTGCCCGCCGAGTGGGGCAGGTGGCCAATATACTCGCCAGTGGCTCATCCGATGGCCGTTGTTATACCACTGCCGCTGCTGATCCATTAGTCGATGGATTTGCTCAGTATGGCTTTCAAGCGCCTCAGCGATTGATTCTGTCTGGGAGTGAGGCAGTTGTTTATGGGGCCGGGCGCCCATAGTCATTATTCATAGTCATTAATAGTAGTTACACGACTATCGTTACGATGTAAAAGAGGAGCCATCTTGGCTATCCCTACTGTAGATCCAGAACGCTATGCTGAGCAGCTAGCCGAAAAACGTGCTTACGTGGAAAGTACCTTTGCGTCCTTCGCACCGCCAGCACTGGAAGTATACCCCTCGCCAGCGAGCCACTACCGGCAACGCTGTGAGTTTAGAATCTGGCATGAACAGGATGACCTGTTTTATGCCATGTTCGAAGTGGACCCCGAGCACCCCAAAAACAAAAAAGTAATACGTTTGGATCAGTTCCCCGTGGCCAGTGCCCACATTAACGCTTTGATGCCGCGCCTGCGCGAGGCTTTCCTCACCAGTGATGAGTTGCGCCGTCGACTGTTTCAAGTAGAGTTCTTAACCACCCTGTCCGGCGAGGCCCTGGTAACGTTGATTTACCACCGCCCGCTGGGAGACGCCTGGGAAGCGGAAGCCCGTGCCCTTGAAGAGGCGCTGGGCATTATGATTATCGGAAGGTCCCGCAAGCAGCGTATTGTGCTGACCCGTGACCACGTGTGGGAATGCTTAACCGTGGATGGCCGCACGCTGCACTATCAACAGGTGGAAAACAGCTTTACGCAACCCAATGCGCATATTTGCCAGACGATGCTTAGTTGGGCGAGAGAGGTAACCGCAGGTCGTACCGATGAGGATTTGGTCGAGCTGTATTGCGGTAATGGCAATTTTACCATTGCCTTGGCCGAGAACTTCCGTCGAGTATTGGCCACTGAGATCTCGCGTACCTCAGTAGCCAGCGCCAACGTTAACCTGGAGGCGAATAGGGTGACCAATGCCCAGGTGGTCAGGATGTCGGCAGAGGAGTTTGCCCTGGCGCTTAAAGGTGAAAAAACCGGCCGCCGGGTGGCTGAGATGGCGCTGGATGAGTACCACTTTTCCACCGTATTGGTTGACCCACCAAGGGCGGGGTTGGACGAGCAGAGCTGCCAACAGATCAGCGAGTATGATCAGATCGTCTATATTTCATGCAATCCGGCAACGCTTGCCGAAAACTTAGCCATACTGACCCAAACCCATACTATTGAACGGTTTGCACTATTTGATCAGTTCCCCTTTACCCATCACTGTGAGTGTGGGGTGTGGCTTACCCGGCGTGTTGCCAGTCAGTAGCTCTTGCGAAAAAGTGTGTATGTCAATAGTGCTTATGATGCATAAGCGGCATACACCATGAATAACCTGTCAGTTGGTTAGGGCAACGATCATGAGTAGCGTAAGCTAGCAGGTAAAGAGGCCTAACGGCCTATTGCCCTTCGTTTTTTTGGCCTGATAGTGGCCCCAGGTAGTCGAGGTGATGGATGCATTACGTTGCGATTGAAGAGAGTCGGCAGGATCTTTTAAAGCAGCTACAAGAACGCATGGAAGCGCGACTGGAGCCTGCACGAGCGGCAGAGATTGAAGCCTTTGCCCGGCACTTTTACGCTACCGTACCACTGGAAGACCTGGTTGATCGGCGGCTGGATGATCTCTATGGCGCCACGCTGTCGATTTGGCAATTTCTGCAGCATCATGATCCCCAAAGCCCCAAGATCCGGGTGTTTAACCCGGATTTTGAGGAGCATGGCTGGCAGTCGACCCATACTTTTGTGGCAGTATTGCATGAGGACATGCCATTTTTAGTCGACTCAGTACGCATCGAACTCAACCGCCGGGGCCTGACTGTTCACGCCATCCAGAATGCCGTGTTTACCGTGGAGCGCGACGGCCAGCATCAATTGCAACAACTTACTGCGCCGCGCTATGAAAGTGCTCCCGACATGCGGGAATCACTTATTGTGATAGAGGTGGATCGCCACACCGACCCAGCACTACTGGCGAAAATTGAGCGTAAACTGCACGAAGTGCTGCGGGATGTACGCACTGCTGTCAACGATTTTGAGCCAATGTGTGGTCAGATTACCTCTGCTATTCAAGAGCTTGAGAAAAACTGTCCGCCCCAGATAGATCCTGACGACCATGAGGAGGCCATTGCCTTCCTGGAGTGGTTGCTCAAGGATAACTTTACCTTCCTCGGTTACGATGAATACCTGTTGGAAAATGGTGAACTCCAGCGTGACCCCAACAGTGTGTTGGGGGTATTCCGCCTGGATCAGCCGCGTTACCGCGAGCGTATCCGTACTGAAGAGGGCATCGACGAGCACGATGACTATGTGCTGGTGCCCCAGTTATTGTCTTTTGCCAAAAGTGCTCACCACTCTCGTGTTCACCGGCCTACCTATCCTGATTACATCACCGTTGACCGCTACGATGACAGCGGTAATGTGATTGGTGAGCGCCGCTTTTTCGGCCTGCTTACCGCCACGGTGTATAACGAGTCGCCGCGTAATATTCCGTTGTTGCGCCGCAAGCTGAGGGCGGTAATGGATATTGCCGGCTTCAACCCCCAGGGCCATAACGGCAAACAGTTGTTACAGGTGCTGGAAGTGTACCCCCGTGATGATCTGTTCCAGATCAGTACGGAATCCCTGGCCAGTACAGCGCTTGGCATTTTAAACATTCGCGAGCGTCGCCAGGTACGTCTGTTTATCCGCGCAGATGTGAGCGGCAAGTTCTACTCCTGCCTGGTGTTTGTACCAAGGGATGTTTTCTCCACCGATCTTCGTCAGCGCATCCAATCCATGCTGTGCGATGAACTGGATGCCCATTTCGGCGACTTCAATACCTATTTGTCGGAATCGGTGCTGGCACGTATTCAACTGATTTTACGCTTTAATGGCGATGCTCCCAGCCAGTACGACCTCAAGCGCCTGGAAAGCAAAGTGGCTCGCTTGGCACGCAGCTGGCGTGATGACCTGCAGGCGGCGATGGTTGAAGGCTTTGGTGAAGAGCGTGCCAATCACCTGACTGACCAGTTCCAGAATGCGTTTTCGGCCAGTTACCGTGAAGACTTCAATGCCCGTACGGCCGTGTTTGATATTCAGCACCTGTTAAACCTGGATAGCGGCGAGGATCTGTCGCTATCACTTTACCGCCCCCTCGAAGAACAAGCGGGCGGTATGAACCTGAAGCTGTTCCACCGCGGATCACAGATACCGCTGTCCGACGTCTTGCCGATGATGGAAAACCTGGGGCTACGGGTGATCGGTGAGCGTCCTTATGAGATCAACGCTCCCCAGCAGCGTTACTGGATTCATGATTTCGAACTGGAGCATAGTCGTGAAGGCGTTAATTTAAGCGACATGCGCGACACCTTTAGCGAAGCCTTCAAGCGTATCTGGGCGGGCGAGGCGGATAACGATGCCTTTAACCGCCTGATTATTGGTGCCGGACTGGATTGGCGTGAAGTGGCAATGCTGCGGGGTTATGCCCGTTACCTAAAGCAGATCCGCTTTGGTATGTCCCAGGACTATATTGCGGCGACGCTGGCAAATTACCCGGCCATTACCAAAGAACTGGTTGAACTGTTCCGGCTGCGTTTTGATCCTGCACGCCAGTCCAGCACCTCAGATGACTGCGTTGCGCGTTTGAATGAGTGCCTGGAAGGTGTTGCCAGTCTCAATGACGATCAGTTGCTGCGCCGCTTTATGGAGCTTATTCAAGCGACACTGCGTACCAACTACTACCAGCAAACCAGTGATGGCCGCTTCAAGGATTACATTGCCTACAAGCTTGAGCCATCAAAAGTCACTGGAATGCCCAAGCCGCGTCCGGCGTTTGAGATTTTTGTTTGCTCGCCGCGTGTTGAAGGTGTGCATCTGCGTGGTGGTAAAGTAGCGCGGGGCGGGTTGCGCTGGTCTGACCGGCTTGAGGATTTCCGTACAGAAGTCCTTGGTCTGGTGAAAGCTCAACAGGTGAAGAATGCGGTCATCGTACCGGTAGGCGCAAAAGGCGGTTTTGTGTGCAAGCGCATGCCCGAAAATGCCGACCGCGAAACTCAGCAGAAAGAAGGTATTGCCTGCTACCAGATTTTTATTCGCGCCCTGCTGGATGTCACCGATAATCTGGTGGGCGGTGACGTGGTGCCACCGAAAGATGTGGTTCGCCACGATGATGATGACACTTACCTGGTGGTGGCCGCAGATAAAGGCACGGCAACGTTCTCAGATATCGCCAATGCCATATCCGTGGAGTATGGTCACTGGCTGGGGGATGCCTTTGCCTCGGGTGGAGCCAATGGTTACGACCATAAGAAAATGGCCATTACTGCCCGCGGCGCCTGGGAATCCGTTAAACGCCACTTTAAAAATCTGGGCGTTAATACCCAGCAGGATCTGTTCACGGTTGTCGGTATTGGTGATATGGCCGGTGATGTGTTCGGTAACGGTATGTTGCTATCGGATAAGATCCAACTGGTAGGGGCGTTTAACCACCTGCACATTTTCGTAGACCCGAATCCTGATGCTGAAGCGTCGTTTGCAGAGCGTAAGCGCCTGTTCAACTTACCCCGTTCCAGTTGGGAGGATTACAGTCCTGAGCTGATTTCACAAGGTGGTGGTGTATTTAGCCGTAGTGCTAAATCAATCACTATCACCCCTGAAATGCAGCAGGTATTTGGCATTCAGGAAACACGTCTGTCACCGAGCGACCTGATTCGCGCCATGCTGAAGGCGAAGGTTGATCTGATCTGGAACGGTGGCATCGGCACTTACGTGAAAAGCTCTGATGAAACCGACGCTGACGTGGGCGATAAAGCCAATGACATGCTGCGCGTTAACGGCGCTGAGCTGAACTGCCGCGTGGTAGGCGAGGGCGGTAACCTGGGGCTGACCCAGCAGGGCCGCATGGAGGCTGCTGCCAACGGTGTGCGTGTTTATACCGACTTTATCGATAACGCCGGAGGCGTTAACTGTTCTGACCACGAAGTTAATATCAAGATATTAATTGATGAAGTGGTTAAACGTGGTGATATGACGGATAAGCAACGTAATCAGCTGTTGGCGGAAATGACGGATGAAGTCGCCAAGCTGGTCATTCTGGACAACTACCGCCAGACCCAGGCGCTGGATCTGTCCGAAATCCTGTCCCATCAGGGAATGAGATCCTATCGCCGCTTTATCAGCGAGTTGGAATCCGCCGGTCAAATTGATCGTGAACTGGAGTTTCTGCCCACCGATGAGGTGCTTAAAGAGCGTGCCAGTAATCACCAGGGCATGCGTCTGCCGGAGCTGTCGGTACTGATTTCCTACGCCAAAAGCACCTTGAAGGGCGATTTGATCAATTCAGATGTGCCCGATGACCTCTACATACACCGTCATCTGGAGCGCCTTTTCCCGGCGGTATTGACGGAGCGCTATCAGAGCGAAATGTATGAGCACCGCCTGAAACGCGAAATCGTTGCCACCCAGGTTGCCAACGATCTGGTGGATCATATGGGGGTCATATTTGTACGTCGCTTGAGGGACTCCACCGGCGCAGGTCGTGCTGATATTGCCCGTGCCTACGTAGTGGCCCGTGATGCGTTCAACCTGCCTGCCCTATGGGCACAGATCGAAGCATTGGACAATCAGGTGTCCAGCCGTGTGCAGTACTCCATGATGCTTGATTTGATGCGTATGATTCGCCGTGCAACGCGCTGGTTCCTGCGCCAGCATCTGGGGCTTTCCACCCAGGATGCCATTGAGTACTTTGGTCCCCGTTTGGCCCAACTGCAGGAAGGTATCGGTGAGCTGTTGAGTGGTGAAGAGCAGTCAGCCTGGCGTAAGCGCTGTAACGAATTGCTGGAAGCGGGTGTACCCGAGACGCTGGCCTCTACGGTGGCCGCGGCGCCAAGCCTGTATGCTGGCCTGGGTATCATTCAGGCAGCACGTATCACTAATGAGAAACCCCAGCGTGTGGCCGAGGTATTTTACGAAATTGGCAGCCGTCTGGAGCTTCCCTGGATGAGTCAGCAGGTCACTCGCCTGGAAGTACGCGACGCATGGCAGGCTCAGGCACGGGAAACGTTCCGTGATGATATCGACCGTCAGCAACTGGCCCTCACCACCAGTGTGCTTAAGCTGGAGGCGGGCAGTCGTGATACCCAGGAGCGGGTCGCCCAATGGCTGGAGCAGCATGCCGATCTGCACCGTCGCTGGTGTCGGCTGATTGAGGAAGTGCGCGGTGGCAGTGAAGGTGGTTTTGCGCTATTTGCGGTAGCGGTGCGCGAGCTGGTGGATCTTGCGGAAAGCGATAGTGAGGCATGATAACCTCTTAACTAACACTCTTGAAGCCCTTATCGACCGCGCTCTGGCCAGCCCCAGGGCGCGGTTTTTTGTGCTGAAAGACCTGCCCATGTTGAAAGACCTGCCCATGCGCATGACGTACGATTTGCGCTATACTGCGCCCGCCTCGCATTGCGCCCATGCCAACCGCCCAGGAGAGACCCACCGATGTATAACCTTGCCCGTTCATTGTTGTTTCGTCTGGACCCGGAAACGTCGCACGGTATGGCGCTAAGTGCGTTAGAAGCATTGCACCGGGTGGGGGGCATAAAACGCGTATATGGTGAGCCTGTCAGCGATCCCGTTGAAGTGATGGGGTTACGCTTTGCCAACCGGGTTGGCCTCGCGGCTGGTCTGGATAAAAACGCTGACCATATAGATGCTCTGGGAGCCTTGGGATTTGGTTTTATCGAGGTGGGTACGGTAACCCCCAGGCCGCAGCCCGGCAATCCCAAACCACGCCTGTTCCGGCTGGCCAGCCACCAGGCCATCATCAATCGCTTTGGTTTTAACAACAAAGGGGTTGAGCATTTGGTGCGGCAGGTAAAGCAGCGTACCTACGACGGTGTTGTCGGTATCAATATTGGCAAGAACCTGACCACGTCGGTAGAGAACGCCCTGGATGATTACCTGGTCTGCCTGGAAGCTGTCCATGGCGTAGCTGATTATGTTGCGGTGAATGTTTCATCGCCCAATACTCCAGGGCTGCGCACGCTACAATTTGGTGAGCAGTTGGATGTGTTGCTGGCGCCTATTCGTGCCCGTAGCCAGGAGCTGGATGCTGAGACGGGGCGAAAAGTACCGCTACTGGTGAAAATCGCCCCGGATATGAGCGAAGAAGAGGTGGCGTTGGTGGCGGGTAGTATTGCGCGCAATGGATTAGATGGTGTCATTGCCACCAACACCACCGTTTCCCGCGAGGGGGTGGAAGGTGACCCACAAGCCGATGAAACGGGTGGGCTCTCTGGCAAACCGGTATACGAAGCCTCTAATACGGTTATTCGCCTGTTGCGTACGCACCTGCCGACGCTGCCGATTATTGGTGTGGGAGGTATCGACAGTGGTGAGGCAGCAAACGCAAAGATTGCCGCAGGTGCCGATCTGGTGCAGCTCTATTCCGGGCTGATTTATCAGGGACCTGGACTGGTGAAAACATGTGCGGAAGCGTTGAGGCAAGGGTAGTAGAAGGGATATAAAAAGCCCGCCTGATTAGCGGGCTACGTACTCCTAACGTAATTTGCGAAAAGATGTTAATTCGTCAGGTCAAAACCATGGGATTTTTGTGGATACCGGAAACGCCGGTCATGCCGTCCCACTGGTCGCCGCGACCTTCACGCCAACCGCTCATCCAGTATTCGCGTAAATTAATATCTTGGCTGGGACAATCATCACGGGAGCGACCCGTAATGCCCGCTTTATAACCGTGAACATAGGCCCGCTGGAAGCGATCACGTTTTTGTCGTTTCATTGGCTAACCTCTTTTCATGAAAGCCTTTGATAAGAAGTAGTGAGCTGTGCAGTAAGATCCGTTGCGCAACAGCATCGACTACTTCGAGAGCTGACTTCAAGAGCGAGCCTCCGCAAAGCGCTAATGCCTAGCACTCACGTGCTGAACGGGCAAAGCGGCAGGCTCGACAAGCCATTGGTCTTTAAGTGGCTGGCCAGTTGATGACAAACCCATTAATGACCATGACAGACAACGCATGCGTTTTTCAGTAGCTACTCTCTTATTGTTAGACCATGATGGGGTCACTTGTCGACCATCAAATTGTCATAAGACGTAAACACATTTGCCATACATAGGAATATCGCGCCTTTACGCGCGGCGATCATCATGACTGAGTCGAGCCAAATTGCCCCTCTAAACCTCCTTGCCACGTGCCCTAAAGGCATCGAAGGCCTGCTGGCGGATGAATTAATGGCCCTGGGCGCTGTACCGGGCAAAACCACGGTGGCAGGTGTTTATTTTTCTGCCAGCCAGGAAACTGCTTACCGGGTATGTCTTTGGTCCCGGCTGGCCAACCGCGTCATACTGCTGCTGTCCAGAGAGGCGATGGTGGGTACTGCCGAGCAGGTGCGCGACGTGGTTGCCCGCCTTGACTGGGGGCGGCACTTGGCTGTTGGCAAAACATTGGCCGTCGATTTCCATGGGCGCAGTGACCACATTCGCCATACTCGTTTTGGCGCCCAAACGGTAAAGGATGGCATCGTTGACGCGCTACAACTGGCAGGGCAGGTACGGCCTGATGTCGACACCAAATCCCCCGATCTACGCATTTATGCTCATCTTCACCGTGCCAATCTGACCATTGGCATTGACCTGGCAGGGGAGAGCCTGCATCGCCGTGGCTATCGCCGCGATGTGGGCCATGCTCCATTGAAAGAGAACCTGGCGGCCGCCTTGCTGGTACGTGCAGGCTGGCCAGAGCGGGCTAAAGTGGGCGAGCCGCTGCTAGACCCCTTGTGCGGCGCAGGAACGTTGCTGATTGAGGCGGCGCTGATAGCCGCCGATCAGGCGCCTAACCTTAACCGGGAGCGCTTCGGCTTCCATGGCTGGGCTGGTCATAACGAGCCCATGTGGTGTGAGTTGAAGCGTGAAGCTGAAGCGCGGGCTTCGATAGGCCGTAAACGCTGTAAAACACAGCTGATAGGCTTTGACCAAAGTCCGGCGGCACTGTCGGCGGCAAAAGCGAACGCGATGCGGGCAGGTATTCCAGCGCTGCTCAGTCTGCATGGGCAAAGCCTTATCCAGCTGACCCGGCCAGAGTCGCTGACGGCTGAGCAGGGGTTGCTGATCACTAATCCGCCTTATGGTGAGCGCCTGGGCGAGCTGCCTGAGCTGGTGCGGCTCTATGCGCAGTTGGGTGAAAAGACCAAAGCGCTATTTCCTGGTTGGACGCTGGCGCTATTTACCGGTAATCCCGATCTGGGCCACCGCCTGGGACTGCGTGCCCACAAGCAGTATGCGCTGAAGAATGGCGCTCTGGATGCCAAATTGCTGCTTATGGAGATTGGCCTTCCCAGGGCCAACGACGTGGTGAGCAAAAATGGCAAGCCAGAGCAAAGTGGCCAGAGCGGCGCTAATGTGGGACAACCTGCCGGGGCTAACGGCAAACCTGCCGTATCTGAAAATGCGCAGATGTTTGCCAACCGCCTGGCGAAAAATCAAAAACGTCTGAAAAAGTGGCTAAAGCATAGTGGTGAAGCCTGTTACCGCATATACGATGCCGATATGCCGGAGTATGCACTGGCGGTAGACCGTTATGGCGACCGGGTTCATGTGCAGGAGTATGTGGCTCCCAGCTCCATCAACCCTGCTCAGGCCCAGAAGCGGTTGTTCGATGCGCTGGAGGTATTACCCGATGCGCTGGAGGTGGACCCCAGTAACATCTATGTGAAACGTAGAGAGCGGCAAACCGGCACTACTCAATACCAAAAACGCGATGCCAGTGGTGAACGCTTTGAAGTGCGGGAGGGGAGTGCGCGGCTATGGGTCAACCTGCGTGATTACCTCGACACCGGGCTGTTTCTTGATCATCGTCCTGTGCGCCGTATGCTGGGTGAAATGGCCAGTGGCAAGCGCTTCCTGAACCTGTTCTGCTATACCGCGACGGCAACCGTACAGGCCGGTTTGGGAGGAGCAAGTGACAGTGTCAGCGTGGATATGTCCAATACTTACCTGGAGTGGGCGCGTGACAATTTCGCGTTGAACAAGCTCGATCCACGCTTGCATCGTGTGGTGCGTGATGACTGCTTTCGCTGGTTGGAAACCGCCAATGCCGAGTTCGATTTAATCTTCATGGACCCGCCGACTTTTTCTAACTCCAAAAAAATGCGCGATACGCTGGATATCCAGCGTGACCACCCACGGTTGGTAGAGCTGGCTATGGCGCGCCTTGCACCAGGCGGTACGCTGGTTTTCTCTAACAACCAGCGGCGTTTCAAGTTAGACGACGCGCTTGCCGAGCGCTATCAGGTGGAGGAGATTACCTCTCGCACTTTTGACCCTGATTTTCAGCGCCGTACTAATCTGCACCATGTATTTCTCTTGCAACATAAACCGTAGGGGGCAACAGAGCGCCGGTTATGATTCAGCTATCAATTTACACTACCCTAGGGTGTCATCTGTGTGCCCAACTGGAGGCATTGGTGGTTGCACTTGCCAACCAGGAGGTGGTCTTAACGCGCATTGAGATCAGTGACGACGATGCCCTGGTGGAGCGTTATGGCATACGTATCCCGGTCTTGATGGATAACAAGGGCATGGAGCTGGACCGCGGGTTCGATGTGGAACGGCTGAGTAGTTGGTTGCGTGAACGTGGCTGGCTGGATGAAGCGAAGCTGGGCGCACTCACCACTCCACCAGACAAAACACCGCCCGTTGGCGCACACCAGCGTGATGGGCGGCGTTTTCTGGGCTAAAGAGCATCGAGCAGTGATAGCTGACGCATGGCGGCCTGCCCCTCGGGGGTATTATCGGCAGCCTCCAGCACCTTGCGAAAGCCGCGCGAGGTTTGGATCGTGGCCTCATCATCCAACCACATCTGCGCCTGCTCCCGAGTATCGGCCAATTGGTGCTTTAGCCCGCCAAACTGGGTTCCAATCTGCCCCCAGGCGCGGCTAAAAATCCAGTCGCCAAACATATCCTGGTGAATATGAACCAACACATAGTCATGGTCGGTTTCCCAGCGTACGATCACAACACTCTCCTTAAAATGCCCCCGAACTCGCCTGCACAACAAGCGATTGCGGGCGTATTGTAAAGCCCGGATACGAAAACGCCTATGAAACTTGTAATCGACGCTAACATCCCTGCTGCTGACATCTGCTTTGGCCCATTTGGCACCCTGCATCGTCTGCCGGGGCGTGAGATTGGGCGTGCTGATATAGCCGATGCCGATGCGCTGATTGTGCGTTCAATCACACAGGTTAACGAAGCGCTGCTCCACCAAAGTCGGGTGCGTTTTGTCGGCACCTGTACGATTGGTACTGACCATATTGACCGCGCGCTATTAGCGCAGCACGGTATAGGCTTTGCCAGTGCCCCAGGCTGCAACGCGGAAGCCGTCGTGGATTACGTGCTTAGCAGCCTGCTGACCTTGAGTGAGCAGGGAGGCTGGCCGTTTCTGGAGCGTACCGTGGGCATTGTGGGCGTCGGTAATGTGGGGAGTCGGCTACAGCAGCGCTTACAGGCGCTGGGGGTGGAAACTCTGGTCTGTGACCCCCCACGAGCTGAGATGGAGGGTCAGCAGGGCTTTGTATCATTGGATACGCTTATCAGAACCTGTGATGTGCTATGCCTACATACACCGCTGGTTCAAGATGGCCCTCATGCCACCTATCAGTTATTGGATGCCCAGCGCATCAATGAGCTGGCGCCAGGGACGGTACTGCTGAACGCGGGTAGGGGGGACTGTATCGACGGCCTGGCGCTGCGCAGCCGGTTATCGGGTAAGGGAGATATTACTGCCGTACTGGATGTATGGGAGAGCGAGCCGGATATTGATGCGGGGCTACGTGATTTAGTGACGCTTGCGACACCGCATATTGCTGGGCACAGTCTGGACGGAAAACTGCGCGGTACCTGGATGATTCAAGAGGCGCTTGCCCGGCAACTGGCACAACCCAGCCACACGGCGTTCAGCGCTATCTGCCCTCCGCCCGCTTTGGCCTCATTAACATTACAACAGGCGTTACCGGTAGAAGATGCACTGCGCTTGTGCGTGCGTGCTGTCTATGATGTACGCCGCGATCATGATGCGCTACAGCGTCAGGTGCTTCAGCAGGGGGTGAGAAGAGGCTTTGATGACTGCCGTGCCCACTATCCTCTGCGCCGGGAGTTTGCCACGCTGAAAGTGGTGTTGAGTAGCGAAACAGAGGTCTTAAAAGGGCCGTTGAAAGCGGCGGGTTTTCAGGTAAGCGTTGGATAAATTCTGGTTGACGTAATGACCAGACACAGCAAGGCCCGCTATTGCGGGCCTTGCTGTTTATGTATGCTTTGTTAGGGGCTAGTTAGCGTTACTTACTGGCGATAAGCGGCTTCTTTCAGTGCACGAATACGGTCATCCAGCGGTGGGTGGCTGGCGAATAGACGCTCCACCAGCGAGCGTGTCTGACCTTTGGTAATCGCCATGGCGCGCATGGTGTCGGGCATTTGATCAGGCATTTCGGTTTCCGCTTTTAAGCGTGCCAGTGCATTTACCATGGCGCCAGTGCCCGCCAGACGCGCGCCTGCTTCATCGGCACGGTATTCGCGGTAGCGGGAGAACCACGCCACGATGGCCGAGGCGATGATGCCAAAGACAATTTCTGCCACCATCACCACCGCAAAATAGCCCATAAAGCCCAGGCCGCCTTCACCACCGCTACGGCTTTTCAGGAAACCATCAATCAAATGGGCAACCGCACGGGCAAAGAACATCACAAAGGTATTCACCACCCCCTGTATCAGGGCCAGTGTTACCATATCACCATTGGCAACGTGACCAATTTCGTGGGCCAGTACCGCACGTACCTCTTCCGGGCGCATACGATTCAACAAGCCCGCTGAGACGGCAACCAGGGACTCATTTTTATTCCAGCCCGTTGCAAACGCATTCGATTGCTGGGCGGGGAAAATACCCACTTCCGGCGTTTTGATACCGGCTTCCCGGGAAAGCTCTGCCACGGTATCCACCAGCCACTGCTCGGTCGAGTTGGATGGCCTTTCAATAATTACTGTGCCGGTCGACTTTTTAGCTAGCCACTTCGACATAAACAGCGAAATGATGGAGCCTGCCATGCCAATGATAAAGCAGAAGATCAGCAGACCTGAGAAGTTAATGCCTTGGCTGCGCAGGTAGCCCTCCACGCCAAACAGCCGAAGCGTAAAGCTGGCCACCAGCACCACCGCCAAGTTGGTGGCTAAAAACAGCAAAATTCGCATCATGGTTCAGGTTCTCCCTCAAAGGTCGTAGAAGCGGTTCTAGAATAATTGCTTAGATACGTGCAGTGGATCTCAGTTTCAAGTCCCCGCTGTGACGGTTGATCAATACTATTGGCGGTAGCGGGACAGGAAATTTGCGAAACGATCCAGGGCATCACCCAATTGGTCTGCCCAGGGCAGCGTCACGATGCGTACGTGATCCGGCTCTGGCCAATTGAAGGCGGTGCCCTGCACCAGTAGTATTTTTTCCTGCAGCAACAGGTCCAGTACCAGTTGCTGGTCATCTTTGATATTGAACACCTTAGGATCCAGGCGCGGAAATGCGTACAGCGCTCCTTTGGGGGTGACACAGGATACGCCAGGGATAGCATTGAGCTTTTCCACGGTGATATCCCGTTGTGCCAGCAGACGGCCCCCCGGCAGGATCAAATCATTAATGGATTGGTAACCTCCCAGTGCTGTTTGGATAGCGTGCTGGGCTGGCACGTTAGCGCACAGGCGCATGGAGGCCAGCATGGTCAGCCCCTGGATAAAATCCGCGGAACGCTGTTTAGCCAGTGTGCCTGAAATGGTCATCCAGCCTGAACGGAAACCTGCACAGCGATAGCTTTTAGAGAGGCCGTTCATGGTAATGACCAACAGGTCGTCATCGGCCAGGGCGCCTGTGGCGGTGTGCTCTACATCATCATAAAGAATCTTGTCGTAGATCTCATCGGAGAACACCACCAGGTTATGCTGTTTGGCGATATCCAGTACGCCGCGGACGACCTCCGGTGGATAGACCGCGCCAGTGGGGTTGTTAGGGTTAATCAGCACGATGGCACGTGTACGGCTGGTGACTTTATCACGGATGTCGGCCATATCCGGTGCCCAGTCGGCTTGCTCATCGCACAGATAGTGAACGCCGTGCCCGCCGGAAAGGTGAGCTGCCGCAGTCCATAACGGGTAGTCGGGGGCGGGAATCAGCACTTCATCCCCATCATTCAACAGCGCTTGCATGGACATTACAATCAGCTCAGAAACGCCGTTGCCAATATAAATATCTTCAATGCCCACCCCAGGGATCTGCTTGCGCTGGCACTCCTGCATAATGGCCTTGCGCGCTGAATACAGGCCTTTGGAATCACAATAGCCCTGGGCCGTGGGCAGGTTACGCATCACATCCTGCAAAATCTCTTCCGGCGCCTCAAAGCCGAAGGGGGCCGGGTTGCCAATATTAAGCTTTAAAATCCGCTGGCCTTCGTCTTCCAGGCGTTTGGCATGGTCGAGAACGGGGCCGCGGATGTCGTAGCAAACATTGTGCAGTTTGTGTGACTTCTTAAGTGGTTGTGATTCGGTAGGCTGCGAGGTGTCCATTAGGTGCGTTATCCAAAAAGTCCAGTGGCCGTTAGAGGATGTTGATTGTCAGCCCATTATGCGTCGGATGGTGCCGGGTTGTCTTCGTCGTTTTGTAGAGGAGGTGGCGGAATATCAGCAGGTGTTTCCAGGGTCAGCCGACCGAGTTTGCCATCCCGCAGCTCATGCAGCAGCACCTCAGCGCCACGGTGCAGATCGACTTCTCCGCCTGGGCGCAGTCCGCCCCGTTTTCCCGCGATCTCTGTTAGGATGGCATGGCCATCGAAACCGGCAATGGCCAGAAAATCGGGTTTTGGCGGGCCATCGGCATCCACCTCTTGCACAACTGGGGCAGCGTAGGTTGGTAGCGCTTTAAGCTTGTAGCGTGTGGTTAACTCCGCTGGGTAGCGTTTGGCCAGCTCGGCGCTGGTAACTATCGCGACATCGGTGTACTCAATGGCCGTATCACGAATCGCGCCACTGGCCGCCAGCCGGTAGGCACTCGCCTGATCTTCAATCTTGGGCCATAGCACTCCAGGGGTATCGATCAAGGCGACGCGGCCATCAATACGTACCTTCTGCTGACGCTTGGTCACCGCCGGCTCGTTGCCGGTTTTGGCGATTTTACGGCCAGCCAGCCCGTTGATGAGGGTTGATTTTCCCACATTGGGTATACCCATCACCATCACGCGTACATCGCGGTCGGCACGTACTGCCCCGGCCAGTTCATGGCAAAGCCTGGGGATTCTTTTTAGTTCGCGTGTATTGGTGGTGGTAATCGCCAGCGCGCGCATATCTTTCTGAGCGTCAAAGAAGGCCACCCATTCGGCGGTTCGCTCAGGATCGGCCAGATCCGCCCGGGAAAGAATCTTTAACACCGGCTTGTGGCGTGTCAGCTCGGCCAGCATCGGATTGGCGCTGGAGTAGGGCAGCCGTGCATCAAGCACTTCAATCACTACATCAATTTCGGGCAGCGCATCCTTGATCTGGCGGCGGGCCTTATTCATATGTCCGGGGAACCAGCCGAGCATGGGTTTCTCCTACAAGCACAAAAAAGCGGGCTGCCATTCTAACAGATGACACCCGCCTCGCCGGGGTTGATCAAGCCAACAATGATGAAATTGCCCTACTCGTCGGGGTGAAACTCCAACGCGACCGAATTAATACAGTAGCGCAACCCTGTCGTATCTGGTGGCCCATCAGGGAAAACATGGCCCAGATGGGCGTCGCAGTGAGAGCACACCACTTCCGTGCGTGTCATGTCATGAGAGGTATCCGCATGCTCTTCCACGCAGCGGGTACCTAGCGGGCGATCAAAGCTTGGCCATCCGCAGCCGGCATCAAACTTGTGCTCGTTCTCAAACAGCGGCGCATGGCAGCAGATGCAGTGGTAGATGCCCTGGGCATCACTGACCTGATAATCACCTGTAAACGGGCGTTCAGTGCCCTTCTCCCGTGCAACACGATACTGCTCCGGGGTGAGTTGCTTGCGCCATTCGTCTGGGGATTTCTCTATTTTCGCCATGGAGGTCTCCTTCTCCTCTGGTTGCTGTTAAGCAGAGGTTTTAGGCTTTGTCTGAAACGTCAGCGAGCGAAGGCCAGACAAGGCAAAAATCGGCGTAAAGACGGAGTTTACATAGTGTAAATGAGTACTTTGAGCCGATTTTTAACGCCGTGTGGTCGAGCACAGCCAGTTTTCAGACAGAGCCGCCTAGGCTAGCGTATCACTCTTCTTAGTGACAGCGGGCACTCGCCCAGGTTCAGCATGTGCGAAAGATCAACAAACCGCCAGGCCCGGTATTACACGCTGGCTGCACCACCATTGCTACGTGGGTCGTGGGCACTCTCAATCAGCCCATCGGGGTGTCGCACAATGCCCCCTGCGTGCCCCATGGTGTCGCTAAATGCTTCGGGCAGCACTTCAACATCATGCCCGGCAGTGGCCAGGGCGGTTACCAATGCGTCGTCAAAGCGATCTTCAAGTTTTAAGTTGGTGCTGGACTCCCCCCATGTTCGCCCCAGTAACCAGCGTGGTGCTGTAATGGCCTGTTGTAGAGGCATACCATGTAGCGCGTAACGGGAAAACACTGCCGCCTGGGTTTGCGGTTGTCCTTCGCCCCCCATGGTGCCATACACCATGGTGCGCCCATCGTTAAAGGTGGCTAAGGCTGGGTTGAGGGTATGGAAGGGCTTGCGGCCTGGAGCCAAACCGCGTAAATCGTCAGGGTTGAGTGAAAAGCTGATACCACGATTTTGCCACAGAACGCCGCTTTCCGGCAGTACCACACCACTGCCAAATTCCCAGTAAATGCTTTGGATAAAGCTGACCGAACGCCCTTCGCTGTCTACAGTGCCCATCCAAATGGTGTCGCCAGGTGCTGGATTAAAGGGCCAGGGGAGGGCTTGGGCGCTGTTGATCTGAGCGGCTTCAGCGCTAATGCGTTCTTCGTTTAGAAGCCCCTGTAGAGGCACTGGAACGCGATTGGGGTCGGTGACATAGCGATCGCGGAGTAAAAATGCACGCTTGGTAGCCTCAATCAGGCCGTGCAGATGGTCAAAGCCATTAGGTTCGGCGGCTTTTATGCGCTCGTAGATGGCTAAAATCATGAGTGACGCCACTCCCTGGGTGGGAGCGGGGAGGTTATACAGCGTAGCGTCCTGCAACGATACCTGTAGCGGTGTGACCCGCTGGGCGCGATAGGCATGGAAATCATCCAAACGCAGCGGGCTGCCTAATGTTGCTAACTCTTTGGCCATGCCCGTCGCGAGTTCTCCACGGTAGAAATCATCCAGCCCTGCGGTGGCGAGACGGGTGAGCGTAGCTGCCAGACGTGGTTGATGTAGTCGTTCGCCTTCGCGAGGGACTTGACCATTAATCAGGAGCGCTTCGCTAAAGCCTGGGCTTTGCAGCAGTCGCTCTAAATGCTTGGCTGTCAGCGTTTCCTGGCTTTGGGAGACCGCTACACCTTGATCCGCATGGCGAATGGCATCGGCCAGTAGCGTCGATAGCGGTAACGCTTCACCCCAGCCTGAGGCAACCTTTAGCGCTTCCTGCCAACCACCAATGGTGCCTGCCATGGTAAGCGCTGCTTTGGGGCCACGCTCAGGGATATGTGTGTCGCCTGCGTAAAAATCGCCGTTAGCCAGCGCTGCCGCAGGGCCGCAGGCATCGATGGCGACGGGTACTTGACCGGGTTCGTGGATGAGCCAAAATCCATCACCTCCCAATGCATTCATATGGGGATAGACCACCGCGATGGCCGCCGCAGCGGCTACCATCGCTTCTACCGCATTGCCGCCTTGTTTCAATATATCGCGCCCTGCGCTGGCAGCGAGATGATGCGGGGCAACACAGCTGCCGCCATAGCTACGTTGAGTGTAAAGCATGACTCCAAATCCTTTGTTATTGGTGATGGTTACCAACCAATGGCATCAGGCAGCCAAGTGGCAATGCTTGGAAAAATAAATACCAGCGCAACGGCCAGAAACTGTAGCGCGATAAAGGGAATCGCGCCTTTATAGATATCCAGCGTGGACACTTCTTTCGGGGCAACGCCTTTCAAGAAGAACAGTGACCAGCCAAATGGCGGGGTCAGGAACGAGGTTTGTAGTACCAACCCCACCAAAATGCCTAGCCACACCATATCGGTCCCCGTTTGAACAAAAAAGGGCAGAAACAGTGGCAAGGCAATATAACTAATTTCGATCCACTCCAGGAAAAAACCCAGCACGAACATAAGTAGCAGCATAAAGAGCAGTGCGCCCCATTCGCCCCCAGGTACCCACTCCAGCATACGGCCTACCAGATGCTCGCCGCCTAATCCACGAAAGGCCAGGCCAAACACCTGAGCGCTGATAAGAATAAAGAACACCATGGCGGAGATCACCAGGGTTGCCCTGGCAACATCGCTTAATAGAGCCATTGTTAAGCGACCGGAGCAGGCCACAAATACCAAGGCTCCCAATGCTCCCATGGCGGCGGCTTCAGTAGGGGCGGCAATGCCACCAATGATGGAGCCAAGCACTGCAAATACCAGCCCTACCGGTGGGCCCACCACGGTGACCACCTTGCGTAATAGCTGCCCTTTGTTCAGCTGGGCGCGCTCTTCAGCGGGAATAGGTGGCATCAAGTGGGGGGAGAACTGAGCAATGATTAAAATGGCGACAATGTAAATACCCGCCAATGCCAAGCCAGGCACCATGGCCGCAGCAAACATGGTGCCTACCGACTCGCCTAAAATTTCTGCGAGCAGGATCAGCACCAGACTGGGTGGAATAATTTGCCCCAGGGTGCCCGAGGCACAAATCATGCCGGTGGCGAGGGTTTTCGGATAGCCCCTGCGTAGCAGGGTGGGCAGGGTTAACAGGCCAAGGGTTACAATGGTGGCGCCCACAATGCCCGTGGCGGCACCCAGTAGCACGCCCACAAAAATAATCGCCACCCCCATGCCGCCTGAAAGCCCCCCAAACAAGTGGCCAATCACATCAATCAACTCTTCTGCCAGTTTCGACTTCTCAAGCATCACCCCCATAAACACAAACAGGGGGATTGCCATAAAGGTGTAGTTGGTGACCACACCATAAATACGCGAGGGCAAAAGGTTGAACAGCATCGGGCCAAAGCCCAGGTAGCCAAACACAAAGGCGGTAACGGCAATGCTGATGGCGACGGGAATACCAATCAAGAGCAGCACAAAAAAGGCAGCGATCATGCCGATCGCAAGCCATTCATTAGGAGACATGCGTTATTCACCTCGGCTGGGAAGGGAAAATCCTTGGCGCAGTGCATGGGCCAGGCCCTGCAGTGCAAGCAACAGAAAACCAAGCGGGATAAGGGATTTAAGTAGCCAGCGAAAAGGCAGGCCGCCAGGGTTGGGGGAGGATTCGCCACGAACGAACGATTGTGCAACCCAGGGCAGCGTCAACCATGCGATGTAGAGCCCCATGATGAGTAGCAGTAAACCGCCAAGTACCTCAATGGCACGCTGCACATTGACAGGTAAACGCTCATAAAAGACATCGACGCGCACCTGTTCGCCAACGAACAGCAAATATGACATCCCAAATAGTGCAATGGGAGAGATCAGGTGC
Source organism: Vreelandella olivaria (assembly GCF_023507745.1). Taxonomy (GTDB): domain Bacteria; phylum Pseudomonadota; class Gammaproteobacteria; order Pseudomonadales; family Halomonadaceae; genus Vreelandella; species Vreelandella olivaria_A. The sequence goes on from NZ_JALPZO010000112.1 coordinate 58,909, forward strand.
CACTGAAGCTCCTGGAGCCATACGGCGCCAATGCTGAACAGGTAGCGCATTACCACATCGCCTGCCACCAACGCGACGAGCACCACGCAGGTCCAGGCAGCAATCCAACCAAACAGTCGGACCACTGCCTCGATCCCGTGGACAACACGTTCCACGGTACGCATATCACACCCCGATAATGTCGTTTAACCAGGCGCGCTCACTAGGGCCTGCCCAGCGGTCATGATTGGCTTTGAACGCCATATAGCTGTCGTGTACTTTGCGTACCAGCGGATCGGCCGCTGCTTCGCTGGAAAGCGTATCCATGGTTGCTTCACGCAGGGCGCTGATCACTGGTTCTGGCAGCATGCTGGCGGTGACACCATGGTTTTCCACCAGGTCAGCCATGGCTTCACCATTGACGGCTTCTGACCAGGTCAGGCTTTCCAGGCAGGCGGCCATACAGGCGCTTTTTACGATCATTTGCAGGTCTTCGGGTAGATTATCCCAATGCTGTTTGGAGATCAGTAACTCACCGGTGGTGGCGGGCTCATGCCAGCCGGTGGTGTGGTAGTACTTGGCGGCATTATGTAGCCCCATGCGACGGTCTTGGTAGGGGCCTACAAACTCGGCAGCATCGATAACACCACGTTCAAGGGCTGGGAAGATCTCACCACCGGGCAGAACGCGGGCATCGACACCCAGGGAGGCGTAGACCTGTCCAGCCAGTCCAGGAATGCGCATCCGCAATCCATTGAGTTGGCTGATATCCTCAATTGGCTCACGGAACCACCCCGTCATCTGAACGCCCGTATTATTAAGTGGCAGGGCGACCAGGCCGTAAGGCTCATACACTTCTTGCCAAAGCTCCAGGCCGCCACCGTGGTAAAGCCATGCCATGTGGCCCATAAAGCTCATGCCAAAAGGCACTGTGGTGAAGTATTGCGCAGCAAAGGTAGTGCCCGACCAGAAATAGCTGTTCGCGGCATTCATTTCGATAGTGCCGCTTTGTACCGCCTCAAACCCCTCAAAGGCAGGGATAAGCTCACCCGCGGAAAAGTGCTGGATGTTGAGACGCCCACCTGACATGGCATTAATTTTCGCAATGACGTCTGTTGGGCTGCCTGGGCCTTCCACATAAAACGGGGAGCCTGGGCTATAGGCATTGGTCATTCGCCAGTTAAAGCTCTCGGAGCTTTGGGCTTTGGCGATGCTGGGGGCGCCCAGCACCAGCCCAGCGGTGGAGGAGAGCGCAGCGGTAGTCAGAAACTTGCGGCGAGTAAAGGACATGGGAAGACCTCATGGCTAAAGGAAGGGGAGTAGCGAAAGCACTAATGAGGTAGCAAGGGTTATGCCAAAAAATCGATTTATTTTAAATAAAAGATTTTTAGAGGAGTTGTCGGTTGTAGTAAGCACCTAGTAAGAGACAGAAAAATAAGCGAGCGCATCAAAATGAAGCATCCTAAATTGGTCAGGCACCTTCTAAGGTCATTTAAGGTATGCAGTTATTTTTGCGCTAAAAACGTTCCGATATCAGAGCGCTTGACAGCCAAGTGAGGGCTGAGTAATATACGCGCCACCTCGACGAGGCAATGAAACGTCCCATTCGTCTAGTGGTCCAGGACACCGCCCTTTCACGGCGGGAACAGGGGTTCGAACCCCCTATGGGACGCCACTTCATCGTCAGGTAATCGGAATGCGGGAATAGCTCAGTGGTAGAGCATCGCCTTGCCAAGGCGAGGGTCGGGAGTTCGAATCTCCTTTCCCGCTCCAAAAAAACGTCCCATTCGTCTAGTGGTCCAGGACACCGCCCTTTCACGGCGGGAACAGGGGTTCGAACCCCCTATGGGACGCCAATTAGATAGCGAGTATCAGAGTTTAAGCGGGAATAGCTCAGTGGTAGAGCATCGCCTTGCCAAGGCGAGGGTCGGGAGTTCGAATCTCCTTTCCCGCTCCAGTTGGTATGCGTGATAGAGCAGATGAGGGTCGTGAGCTGGAGCGCCAGCCCGGTCGAATCTCCTTTCCCGCTCCAAAAAAACGTCCCATTCGTCTAGTGGTCCAGGACACCGCCCTTTCACGGCGGGAACAGGGGTTCGAACCCCCTATGGGACGCCATCTCGCTCTTATTCGCACTACTTTTATGTTGCGGGAATAGCTCAGTGGTAGAGCATCGCCTTGCCAAGGCGAGGGTCGGGAGTTCGAATCTCCTTTCCCGCTCCAGTTGGTATGCGTGATAGAGTGGACGAGGGTCGTGAGCTGGAGCGCCAGCCCGGTCGAATCTCCTTTCCCGCTCCAGTTGGTATGCGTGATAGAGCAGATGAGGGTCGTGAGCTGGAGTGGCAGCGCGGTCGAGTCTTCCTCCCCGGTAACTCTCTTCTCTTTTGATCTTTTTTCCGCCGTTATGGCTAAATGAGTGTACTGCTCATTGTTGAATGAGCCCACGCTCTCGCCATGTGCTATTTGCCTCCTTAATAATCAGAAGATCTTGCTGCCGTTAAGTGCCAGAGCAGGGAAATAGCTAGCAGTGATGCCACCATGCTGGCTTGAAAAAATATATGCGTGCCCCGATATCCTCTTTTCCAGTTCTTTTCTTATGCCCCCCATTTGCTGACAGGACATGTTTATGGCCGAACCGGCATTGTCTATCCGTGGCCTCACCAAAGTGTATGGCAACGGCTTTCAGGCGTTAAAAGGTATCGATTTAGACGTCCAGCAGGGCGATTTTTTTGCATTGCTGGGTCCCAATGGGGCGGGGAAGTCGACCACGTTGGGTGTCGTGTGCTCCCTGGTGCAAAAGTCAGCAGGCAAGGTGTCAATTTTCGGGATTGATATCGATAAGGACTTTGCCAAGGCGAAGTACCAGCTTGGCGTGGTGCCTCAAGAGTTCAACTTTAACCAATTCGAAAAAGTGATCGATATCGTGCTGGCCCAGGCGGGTTATTACGGGATGACGCGTAATGAGGCGTTACCCCGTGCGAAGCAACTGCTAACCGACCTGGGGCTTTGGGATAAGCGCCATGGCAACGCGCGGATGCTTTCAGGGGGGATGAAGCGGCGCCTGATGATTGCCCGCGCGTTAATGCATCGTCCAAAACTGCTGATTCTTGATGAGCCGACGGCAGGTGTGGATATCGAGCTGCGCCGGAGTATGTGGGAATACATGCGCCGCATTAACCGTGATGAAGGTACTACCATTATCCTCACGACCCATTATCTGGAAGAGGCTGAGAGCCTGTGCCGCAATATCGCGATTATCAATCATGGCGATATTGTGCGTAATACCAGTATGCGTGAGCTACTGGCAGAGCTGGATACTGAAACCTTTCTTTTAGACCTTGCTAAGCCTGTGAGTACCGCGCCTGAAGTGGAGGGGTTTGAGATCCAGCAGCTTGAACCTTCCCAGTTGGCACTGGTGATTCACCGTGGTCAGCAGCTTAATGGCGTATTCAGTGCGCTGAGCGAGCAGGGTATCAATGTGGTCTCCATGCGCAACCGCGCTAATCGCTTAGAGGAGATGTTCGTATCCATGGTGGAGGGTAGCCAGCGGGCCATTGACCAGCGCGCATTTGAGCAGGAGGCACAGGTATGAATGCCACTCAAACGTTCATTGCCTTATGGACGCTGGTGCTGAAAGAGATCAAGCGCTTTACACGGATTTGGCCTCAAACGCTCTTACCGCCCTCCATTACCATGGCGATGTACTTCATTATCTTCGGTAATCTGATTGGCCCACGTATTGGCGATATGGATGGCTTCAGTTACATGGACTTTATTGTCCCTGGGTTGATTATGATGTCGGTGATCACCAACAGCTACTCTAATGTTGCCTCAAGCTTCTTTTCCAATAAGTTCCAGCGTTCCATTGAAGAGATGATGGTATCACCCATGCCCAATTGGGTGATTTTGGCGGGCTTTATTTTTGGCGGTATGGCGCGTGGTTTGGGGGTCGGGCTAATTGTTACGCTGGTCTCTCTGTTCTTTACCCGTTTAACCGTAGAGCACCCGTTACTAACCATACTGGTGGTGGTATTAACCTCAGCACTGTTTTCTATCGGAGGTTTTATCAATGCACTGCTGGCCAATAAGTTTGACGATATTTCTATCGTGCCAACGTTTATTCTGACACCGCTCACCTATCTTGGTGGTGTCTTCTACTCTATCTCGATGCTACCCGACTTCTGGCAGGGCGTATCGATGCTCAACCCGATTCTGTATATGGTGAATGTGTTCCGCTACGGTTTCCTGGGGGTGTCCGATATCCCGGTGGGTTGGGCACTGGCTGCTATTTTTGCCTTTATTATTGCGCTATTTTTGGTCGCGCTGACTATGCTGGAGCGTGGCAAAGGCATTCGCAGTTAAGCGTTCGATGGAACATTTTTAGAGAGTTACCTTGTATGGCACATCGCCCCGCAACCTTAGAGAACGCGCCCCTGGGACGCGATTCCTCCTATCCCGAGCAATACGATGCCGGGCTACTGTACCCCATCCCCCGGGCCGCAAATCGTGCTCCCCTGGGGATTACTGAAGATAGCCTGCCATTTGTGGGAGAAGATGAGTGGTATGCCTTCGAAGTTTCCTGGCTAAACGCACGAGGCAAGCCCATTGTGGCGGTGGCGCGTTTTCGTTTGCCTGCCCGCTCACCCAATTTGATTGAGTCCAAGTCCTGGAAGCTCTACTTAAACAGTTTTAACCAAACCCGTTTTGCAAGCCGTGATGAGGTACGGGCGACGCTGGCACATGACCTGGCTGGCGCTGCCGGTGCCACTGTTAGTGTAGAGCTGTTTGGGGTAGACGATGCAGTCCTCGCGCCGCAGCGCCTGCCTGGAACATGCCTGGATGATCTGGATATTGAAGTCAGCGACTATACGCCCAGTGCTGAGCATCTGACGGTAAGTGACGAGATGGTGGAAGAGACGCTGCACTCACATCTGCTCAAATCCAACTGCCCGGTCACGGGGCAGCCGGACTGGGGGAGTGTGATGATTCGTTATAAAGGCCCTAGGCTCGATCGGGAAGGGCTGCTGCGCTACCTGATTGGCTATCGCCAGCACCAGGACTTTCATGAACACTGTGTGGAGCACATCTTCACTGACCTGATGCAGCGCGCCAATCCCAGTGAACTACTCGTACTGGCACGCTATGTACGTCGTGGTGGTCTGGATATCAGCCCCTGGCGCGCCACGCCAGGGCTTACGCCACCCAGCCCGCTGCGTCTGGCAAGGCAGTAAACGACTGCGCTACAGTAGCGCCCAACGATGAAAACTACGGGAGTCACCATGGACGCACTTACGCTACTTTACGAACGCAGCTCTATGGGGAAGCTGACCGAGCCGGGCCCAAGCGCCGAGCAACTCAACACGATTTATCAGGCGGCGCTGCGCGCTCCGGATCATAAAGAACTGCGTCCTTGGCACTTTATTGAGTTCACCGGGGAGGGGCGCGAACGCCTGGGTGAACTGTTCGCAGAGGCCGAGTTTCAGGAAGACCCTCATGCCAATGACGAGACGTTGAATTCCGCTCGTAAGAAACCACTACGGGCACCGATGGTCATTGCCGTCATCGCCAAAGTAACGCCGGATATTCCCAAAGTGCCTAAAATGGAGCAGGTGATTTCCGCTGGTTGCGCTGCCCACGGTATCCTGTTGGCTGCTCATGCGCTTGGCCTCGGGGCAATGTGGCGCAGCGGCAAGTACGCCTTTGACCCCGTGGTGCGTAAAGGGCTGGGCCTTGATGAGGATGATGAGGTGGTGGCGTTTATTTACCTGGGCAGTCTGGCCGGACGTCATAAGCCATTACCGCAGCACAGCGTTACCGACTTTGTAGAGCATTGGAACTAGGGTAGGGAGCCTGCTGTGAGTCAGCTACGCGAGCCAGGAGTACCGCACCCACGTTTGCCGTTACCTACCGGTAAGGAAGATCTCCTCGCATTTCAGCGCTGGCTGGAAGAGGCTATTCCTATGGTGGGCGCGCTGGGGATTGAGCAAGTGGCGATGGAGGGGCATAGGCTTACGTGGCAGTTAGCGCTTACCCCCAATCTAAACGATAAGGGCACAGGCTTTGGTGGTGCGCTTACCGCGCAAACCACGCTTCAAGGGTGGTGTTGGGTAACATTATGGCTGCGAGAGCGGGGGCTGGCCCAGGATGTGGTGGTGGCCGAAGCCAGCCAGCGTTTTCTTGCGCCGGTCACCGGTGACTATCGTATCATCTGTACTCCCGGCGACTCCCATGGCTCTGAGCAACTGGCAGATAAGCTCAAAGAGCGGGGTAAAGGCCGTATAACACTTACCCAGCAGCTTTACTGCGGTGATACGCTCTGCCTGGAAGCCAGCGGTAACTATGCCGTATTGCCAAGTCCCTAAATCTGAAAAAGGCTTGCTATTTCACGGCTTAGACCATAAGATATGCGCCGTTCTGTTGGGAAAGGCAGCGCCTTCCCGCTGAATGAAAATGTGGAGAGGTGTCCGAGTGGTCGAAGGAGCACGCCTGGAAAGTGTGTAAGTCGAAAGGCTTCGAGGGTTCGAATCCCTCCCTCTCCGCCACAGAATATAGAAGGGGAATCAAGTGTTTAGCTTGGTTCCCCTTTTTCGTTTTGGGTGTTTGAGCCGCCTTGGAAGTATTTCTGGGAGTGCCATATATCCTACTAGGCAGTGCCAAAGCTAGCACGCTTACAGTACGTTTGCCGGGCAGCACGAACGAGTTAAGTGCTCTTTTCTAACGCGATTTTGAGAAGGGCGCCGGTACGGCCGCGCGCTGTATGGCTCTTGGCATGAAACCTGTTAATGAGCACAGCAGATGAGAGCGTTTTTAAAAGGGCAGGCCGCCGCTAAAGCCGACAACGGCAACGGCGATAACGACAATAATAACAACGATAGTGGTGGTAGAAGGCATCTTCTCTTCCTATGAGTAATGAGTGTTGTCACAGCCTAGTAGAATGAGCATCAAGTCACAAAGCGCATCATGAAAGAGCTCTGCGGCACAGTTGCGTTCACTGATGGTCAGCCAACGCCCTAGCGGAAAGCAAAGCTGCTGGCATTTCCTGTACAGTGCGGCGGGCCATTTTGGTAAAACTCCCGTAGATGGATACGCACAGGACTCTCGCTTGCTCATCTTAGGCCGTTATTGCAATTGGAAAAGGTTACCCAAGCTTCACATACGAAAAAACACCCTAATCTAAGGGTGCTTTTCCGTCGCTTCGCTTCTTTCCCTGAATTATGCAAGCTCTTCCTGAGCTGATCCAATCCTTGAATAACACCGCTCATCCTGAGCGATCATTCCCTTGCGTAGCGGCTTCCTTACCGCGAACACTATAGACTATAGAAGAGAGTTAAGTAATGTACAAGATAAAGTTGTATTTTTATTGTACTTGCATAGTACATGAATGATTCTTATACGAAAGATGTGTGGCCCAAGGCTGCCCGAAAGCAGTACTCCTGGGCAGCTTCATCTAGGGAGCATGGCTGGGAGAGCGCGGTTGTGCAGATTACTTTTGGGCACTTAACGTGCTTGGGTAAAGTGAGCACGCAAGCGGGCAAGTTCCTGCTCGTCCCAGCCCGGTGGTTCTGAAAGTGCTGCCCAGGCGTCGATATAATGCTCAGCTGCTATTTCGTGGCCAAACCCCGGTGGTGTACTGCCAGTGGCTAAGTCTGCCAGTAGCTGCAGCATGGTAACCACGGGATACCAGCGTAATTGTGGTGAAACATCCGGGCCGCGAGGAGAACGCATCCATTCCGGTTCGCGCCAGAATGCTGCTGGTTCAAAAAAAGTGATTGGGTCACTGGCATATTGCAGGTAAGCGATTCGAAAGTCGCCCCATTCTCCTGGCGCCGCTTGAAGCCCTTGGAATTGATTCATAAAACGTACCACCGAGCCTTCTCTGAACGTGGGAAGCCAAGCAGGCGACCCAGGGTCCCGATCAGCCGTGACGGTTCGCCATGTGTCGCTACGAAAGGGAGGGCCACTCCACAATGCACCATGGAAAGGGTCATCAATAATGTCGTACAGATCAAATGAGAGGTCTGAATTGAGCGCTCCCAGGCTCAGGCCAAACAGGTAGAGTCTTGGGCGTTCATTGCTGGGCAGGGAAGACCAGTAATCGTATACCGTGGTAAATAGCGCCCGTGCGTTTTCAACTCCATACTCTGCTTCGGAAATAAGTGATAAATGGCTGGGCAGGTAAGAGTACTGGGCCGTCACCGTGGCAATGTCGCCCCGATGCAGATACTCGACTGTGTCTTGGGAGCCGGGGTCTACCCATCCGCGCCCGGTGGGGGTGGCGAGTATCAATACTGAGCGTTCAAAACCACCTACCCGAACTAGTTCTGCAAGTGCCAGCTCTGCCCGTTCAGCAGGTGATTCGGCAGCATTGAGTCCAACATACACGCGTATTGGGTCAGGCACTTGTTCGCCGAGAAACGCGCTGATTTGGTTGCCGCTGGGACCTTGGGTAACAAAGCGCCGTCCACGGCTACCCAGTGCTTCCCAACTAATTAACGACTCCGCGCTGCCTGGTTTCATTGGGTCTGTAGGCGGTATCAGGTCATCCTGCATTAACTCATCAACCTGCTGGTACGAGCGGTCGGCGATCTGGAGGGCATAGGTAAAAATGACGCCTTCAATCACCAGCCAAAACAGTGCAACGGCAGTGATTGTGCCCAATACATAAGCCGTTCGGCGCGGAAGAATATGCGACAACTTGCGAGACAGCAGACGAAAAGTGCGCCTGAATAGCCAGACCATGAGCAGTAAAAAGGCAAAGACACCGACCGCAATCAATGCCACCGAGAAGGGGCGTGAGCCGCTGGCGGGTTCCATGGCCATCAAGTCGCGAATACTGTTCTGCCATTCAGTGGCGCGCCAAAGAAAAATCGTGCAGATACCCAAGCAGGCCAGGGCGGCCAGCCATTTCATGTATCGTTCTATCCAGGGGGCAGGTTCGGGTAAATGCAGGTAGCGCCACAGCGAGTGGCCTATTACCCCCAGGGCGTAGCCAGCAGAGAAGCTCAGTCCGGAAACAACACCTTGAGCTACTAGTGGGCGGGGAACAAGGCTGGGGGTTAGCGAAAAGGCGAAGAAAAGGGTTGCCAATACCAGCCCTACGCCTGAGAAATGGCTCAGGCGTGAGACTATCCATTGTCGCTGAACGCTGTTTTCCATTAACTACCCACTAGCCGACTATAAGATGTGTTAAGAATCCGGCCTACCAGGGCCGTCTCAATAGTAGAGCATTAAAAGCGGTAGCTTAACGATACGCCGCCAAGGGCTTGCCATTCGCTGCCTAGCTCATCAACAATCGGGCTATCCGATGCATTATCGGTAAGGTAGCTGGCACCTACGAAGCCAGTCGCCGACCACTCAGGGGTTAGGGCGTAGGTAAGGCTGGCGTTAGCGCCTATCCGCCAGTAGCCACCATCAGGGACGTAGGTGGCAATACCGCTTTGGGCGCTATCTTGCTCAGAAACGCCAAACAGTGATTCCGTCCATCTTTCATTGGAATAGTGGATGCTGGGTGATAAGACGAAAAAGGTGCGTTCACTGAGAGGTTGTCGCAGTGTGGCGACTGCTTCAAACTCTGCGCCTTCAACATCCCCGGTAACGGGGGTTCGGCCTGCTACACTGTAGTGCCATAACCCTTGTTGGAGACCAACTCGCAGACCAAGTGTCGCCCCACCACTGACTTTTTCAAAGCGGCTTATATCGCCGGTATTGTCTCGTCCAAAGGTGTAGCCAATGATAGGCGAAATGGTCCAGTTACCATGACGAATGGCGTGCCACTCAATGCCATTGCGTGGACTAATGGAGAGGGTATCTCCATAGGAGAGGTTAAGTACTGGCCAGAATGATGTGTCGTAGTCATTGCTACCCAGGTAGTCGGGGGCGTAAACCGCGCCGACACCGATACTGCCCTGCCAGCTTTCTCCCCACACCGAGGTGGAGAGTGCTATCCCCATGGTGGCAGCCAGCAAAGCCTTGATTGGCGGGAACGTTACATACGTCACGGGAGTGGCACGACATGGGGTTGGCATCAGGTATTCCTTGTCATTAGTTAAACGTACGTGATTGTATGTTTTTGTTGGTTAAATGCGCAACTCAAACAAAATGCCAATGTTTTGAAATATGCTGGCTGGAAATGCGGCGAAGTTTTTTAATGTTTCATATCCCAGGTTAGATAACTCAACCGCTTAAAGGCGCACTGTGCTTATAACGCAGGGATGGCGTTACATGAAAGTGTCAGCAGGAACGCTTGCGGCGCACCTCTGCTGTGTTTTTATTATCCTACGTTAATGTTTTTGACACATTAGGGGTTCAAGGTGGTAAGAACACAATGAAGGTGTAAAGAGCAGGCTTAGGCAGGGAGTGCCTGAAACCAGGGAAGTGCGACATGGATGTTTGCGAGGATAGATCAGGGAGGAGTTGCTACTACCCCGACCAGCGATGGTCGGGGTTTTTTACGTATGCCAGCCTTTGCTTTCTAGGGCATCGGTAAGAATAACGGCATTACGAAGTAGACAAACAGGGTAATCACAATCGCGCTGACCACATTCATTGCAAAGCCTGCTTTTGCCATTTGCTTGATGGTAATGCGTCCGCTGGAGAATACTGCTGCATTGGGTGGTGTCGAGATTGGCAGCATAAAGGCACAGGTTGTTGCCAGTGCCACGGCCACCATCAGACCCAGGGGGTTACCCGTGGTAATGGCGGCAGCCAGTCCAGCGGTAATGGGGAGCGCCATATTGGCAGTTGCGGTGTTGGAGATGATCTCGGTGAGAAACAGCATTAACACAACCATAAAGAGCAGCATCCAGAAGTAGCTGACACCATCCAGCAGTTGCAGCTGTTGGCTGATCCAGCCGGTTAGATCGCTGGCGCTGAAGGCCGCAGCCAATGACATACCACCACCCCATAGAATAAAGAGTCCCCAGGGAAGGTCTTTCATATCGTCCCAGATTAAAAGGCTGCGTTTTTCGCTGTGAGCGGGGATGATAAATAGCGAGACGGCAGCAATAACCGCGATCAGGGTGTCGTTAATAGGCAGGTCGAAGAAAGGAGCCAGCCAGCCACGCAGCGCCCAGGCCAGAGCCGTTAAAATAAATACCGTCAGTACGCGCTTTTCATCCCTGGTAATCGGCCCCAGTTTCTCCAGCTCCTGAGCAACAAAATTTACTTCAAGGCGGGTGTTGGGCACTTTGGCATAAATACGGGTGAGGTAGATATAGAGCACTACCAATAGTATCAGGGACAGTGGCAGGGCAAAGATCATCCACTGCAGGAAGCTGATTTCTACATCAAAGAATTGAGGAATCATTGCCACCACAATAGCATTGGGCACTGACCCGATAATGGTCGCCAACCCGCCAATGGAGGCTGAATATGCAACCGTCAATAGCAGTGTGCGGGCAAAGGCATCTCGCTCATTGGGGGCAAATTGATCGCGTTCATCTAGCTCACCCAATAGTGCCACCGCAATAGGCAGCATCATCAGAGCCGTGGCTGCATTGGATATCCACATGGAAAGGAATGCCGAGGCGATCATCACACCGAGCACAATGCTGCGTAGGCTGTTACCAATACGATTAACAATGGAGAGTGCAATGCGGCGATGCAAATTCCAGCGCTCAATGGCAATGGCCAGAATAAAACCACCCATATACATATAGATAACGGGGTTGGCGTAACCGACGACCGCATCGTTCATCGGCATGACGCCGGTCAGCGGCAGCAAAATCATGGGCAAGAAAGAGGTGACCGGAATAGGCACCGGCTCGGTTACCCACCACACCGCCATCCATGCCGTGAGGCCTAATACAATGCGTGGCATTGGGTCGATCAGTGTGCTTGGCATCGCAAGCTGTATCAAGATAAACAGCAACGGCCCCGCAAGGAGTGGCGTCCAGCGTCGCCAATCCTGAGTTATTGCACTCATAGATAGCTCTCCAGATTTAAAGTTAACTGAATTAGAATGGATAAATTTAGGGAAGCATCCTACCACTTAGGTTTATTAAACGTTGGTTGTAATGCTAAGACTTTGGTCTGATGAGGTGGTGCGGGCGGGTCGGGGAGCTTGCAGTTACTACAGCAAAAACCCCGGCTGCAAAGGCCGGGGCTGGTCTGGAGAGTTTGAGGTTAAGCGGGTTTCTCTTCGCTCTCCTCAGGCTTTGCACTGCCTTGATGGCTAAGCGGGCTGGCTTGATCCAGTCTTGGGTGATTATCGAGGAATTCCCGTTCAAGATTGGGTAGGGCATCCAACGCTTTTAAAGTATGCGTGAGTGCATGAATGGCGGCCAGTACATCCTGGGTATTGCCGGTTTCCGAAATGGTATGCATGTTTCGGATGGGGAAGCCAATAGAGGTGGCAGCACTATCGATTGATGCCAATACACCCGCCATACCGTCGGTACCAGTATCAACACCGACCATATCCCGTTGCATGGGAATATCGTGCTCTTTTGCGGTACTGGCAATAATGCGATTTAATTGCTCGCTGGCAATAGAACCTACCGACATTGTAAAGCCTTTACCCATCTCCAGCGGTTGCATGCGTTTGTCGCCAATGCCGGGAGCCGCTACATAATCGTGGTTGACATCGACACCAATTAGCACATCCGGCCTTAACTCACCTGCCAATACCCGGCTGCCAAAACGGCCGATCTCTTCGTAACTGGCAATGGCAAACAGCACGCGTACCTTTTCAGTACCGCCTGCTTCCGCAATCAGGCGAGCTACTTCCGCCGTCACGAAGCATCCCAGGCCATTATCCAGATAAGCGCCGTAGAACGTGTTTGGGCTAAAGCCAGGGCGGATAGGGCGGTCGAAAATAATCGAGTCGCCTGGGCGAACCCCCAGGTTGAGTACCTGCTGTTTCTTATTTTCGCCATGGATCTGCAGGTCCAGATAGATTTGCTCTTTCTTGATACCTTTGCTGCCATCGCGCTGCGCCGGGTCGGAGAAGTGAATAGCCCCTAGTGCTTCTACCGTGCCGCCTTCGATAATGCGATAGCTACCGGGAGCGTCGGGATTTTCGCTGAACAGTTTTACCTCATGGCCGATCAACACTGTGGGCAGAAAGGAGTCAGTGTTGATCCAGATTTTGCCATCTTCGCCAATCGAACGTACCTGCATACGGATTTTATCTGCGTGCCCGATGATCATGACGGTGAACATGTCATCTTTGCCTGGGTGTGTATCCAGCACTACACCCGCGTTGCCCTTAAACTGGTGCAGGTACCAATCACTGGGCGCGAAGCTGTCGAAGTAGGGCTTCAGTACACCGTAGGTCATCGCCCCTTCAAGCCCTACGGGGCTTGGTGCGGCAAGAATATCGCGCATCAGTTTGAACTGCGCATCGGGCATTGGTTGCGTCCAGGGTTGTGCGGTATCGCTCATACCAGCATTCTCCGTTGTAGGGTGATTACGTCATACCTAGTTTGCCAGATTCTTGGCTTTGGTGCGCTGATTGCCACTCTCTTGTTCGGGCGCTGATGATGCAGTCAACGCCTACAGGCCAAACCGCTTTGCGGTTAAGTACCATAGCCCTTTATGTGGCTGGGAGGTGACGAGATACTTGGGCTTTCACCAAAAAATCCTCTAGGATAGGCGCCTTTTTCTAACAGGATAACTGGGCACATGACCTCTTCTGGGCAACCTCGCATCCAGTGGCTGGGCCGCTGGGGGTTTATGTTGGCAGCCACAGGCTCTGCCGTGGGGCTGGGCAATATTTGGAAATTCCCCTATATCACCGGGGAGTATGGCGGGGGCGCCTTCGTGCTGGTTTATTTGGCGTGTATTTTTGCCGTTGGTGTGCCGGTGATGATGACCGAGATCTCCTTTGGCCGCCGTGGTCGCGGTAGCCCAATTGATGCGATACGGCGCGTGGTGAATGAGTCGGGCCGCTCCTCTGCTTGGTCGCTAATTGGCTGGATGGCCATGCTTTGTGGCTTTATGGTGCTGTCGTTTTATGTGGTCGTTGCAGGATGGTCGTTCTCTTACCTATGGAAAATGCTCTCCGGTGGTCTGGCTGCCGGTAGTGTTGATGATATCGCGGCGGTGTTCGGCGCCAACAATGCGAATCCTGTCAATCTCGGTTTTTGGAGTACCCTGGTTACGCTGTTAACCATGGTGATCGTTGGGAAAGGGGTGCAGGAAGGCATTGAGAAAAGTGTCAGTTGGATGATGCCAGGACTGGTACTGATGCTGGTGCTGCTGATTGTCTTCGGAGTGTTTTCCGGAGGGTTTGGTGAGGCGGTAAGCTTCCTGTTTTCATTTAACGTTGGCAGTCTTTCCAGCGAGGGGATGCTGGCGGCCCTTGGGCATGCGTTCTTTACCCTTTCTCTGGCTTCCGGTGCGATTCTTACCTATGGCAGTTACTTACCCAAAGAAGCATCTATTGGCCGTACTACGGTCAGTGTGGCGGTAGCGGATACGGTTGTGGCGCTCATGGCTGGCCTGGCTATCTTCCCGGTCATTTTTGCTAATGGCATGGACCCTGGGGAGGGCCCAGGATTGATCTTTATGAGCCTGCCGCTGGCTTTCCAGGCGATGCCGCTGGGCACACTGTTCGGCATTCTATTCTTTCTGATGCTCTCGATGGCGGCGCTGACATCCTCCATTTCCATGGTGGAGGCCACTGTGTCCTGGCTATGCGATAATAAAGGCATGTCGCGTCAGTCGGCCTCCTGGGGGACAGGCACTATATTGTGGTTGATCAGTACCCTGGCAATGCTGTCGTTTAACCTTGGCGCCGACTGGACTCTGGCAGGCAAAACCGTTTTTGACTGGCTTGATTACCTGACATCACGCTGGATGATGCCTCTGGGTGGCTTAGGCATGGTTGTCGTGGCTGGCTTTGTGCTGAAAAGTGAACTATTCCGAGAGGAACTGGGGCTGCCGCCGCTGGCCTATGCGCTATGGCTAATGATGGTGCGCTACGTTAGCCCGCTGGGCATCTTGATTATTTTCGTTGATGCACTGGGGGTTTATCCAGTTTCGTTTGCTGCTCACTGGCCTTGGCTGTTGGCGATGCTGGTGGCTATGGCGGTGGTGGGCGAAGCGTTAAGCCCACGGTTACGTCAGGCGCTAACATCGGATTAAAGTGTCTGTTCCGATAGCAAGCGCTGCTGCTGGGCGATGATATCAGCCTTTAGCAGTGGCGTTTGGCAGGTTGCAAACACTTCGCTCAAAAAGCGTTTCCGTGAGCCGCGGTAGTTGCCGCTAAGCAGTGTGGCCTGAGTGAGTGCGTTGAGCAGCGCCTGACGCGATGAACTCGTCAACTGTGCATAGTCGCGCAATGCGGTTGGCCAATCGACCTCCAGGGTGTGGGGCTTGGCCGATACACTATCCAAGAGACGGGCCAAAAGCAGTACCAGGTTTGGGTGAGGGTGTTGGTTACGCATTATCAGCTCACCCACGCCTTGGGCTACCAGAAGCCGTGTACGTTCGTCGCTGTTGTCCAGCGCAGCCATTAGCTGTTTAACCAGTGCTGGCCCACTCGCTTGTAAGTGAGCCTCTTCCGTTATGCGCCAGGCTATCCAACCATTCCATATGGCATATAGCGGCCCCGTGAATATGGGAAGAAGACCGCGCAAGGTGAGCCGACCGAGTAGGCGGCGTAGTACCAGGCGCAGAATAAAACTGCTTAAGCTGATTTTTAAGCGATAGAGCAGAGCCCTAAGCGTTAGTTTCCAGCCACGTAAATAGGCGTGGGGGTCAACACCATAAATAAGGCTGCCTGGGCTAGGGTATTCCAGGGCCACCCTGGATACGCCATGAACCGTCAGTTGAATCTCAGGTTCTAATGGCACTGTCTGGCGGTATCCGAGTCCTGCCAAGCGGCTGACACTCGCCACGCCTCGCAGCGCGTTCCAGTATAAAAAACCAATTTCCAGTACCGTAATAACCCCTGCGAAGGCCATATAGCCAGCCCAGTAAGGGAGCTGTTCCCTAAGGTTCATGGCTTCCCAGTTATCCGTTGCAAACTGGCGCATCCACCATTCAGCGCCACCAATCAGCGAGCCTGACATAATGCCAGCCAGGGCTGCCCAGACGATAATCCAGCGCTTTGCATGCTTTAGAGCCAGAGGGTTAGGCGATTCAAGTGCAGAGTGGCGGCGAAAATAGCGCTGTATGTAGCAACCAGCCCAGCGCTGTGCCAGGTCAGGGGTGGGAGCGTACTCTTTATCAGGGCGGGTAAGCGACATAAGGACAGGATTTTCCGTGCATTTTACGTCCAGATTAGCGGTTACGGGCGAGAAGTAAACGCCTGGATGGCTCCTGGGTAGGTGCCAGCCTCCATCAATTCATCCCATCGGGTGGTATAGCGCGGTGAGCGATGGGCGCAGCGTAACTGCCATGGTGCGTCGGCATCGGTCATGCCGAACCTGATCATGCCCTGCCCCATGCGCTGGTTGATCGTATCCACGGTTTTCATCAAGGCAGAGTGGTGCGGGGAGGGCTGTTGCAGCAGTGACAGCTGATGGTGTTCGGCATCTATCAGGTCAAGCAACATGACGCCTGCCTTCATAAACTGGTGATGGGGGCGGTATATCTGTGTTAGCCCCTGGCGTACTGCGTCAAGAATGACCCGCGTATCATCGCTGGGAGAGGTGAGAGGGATCATTGCGCGGGGAAAGTATTGTGGCAGATCTTTACGGTGCCGGTTAGTGTTTAAAAACAGTAGTACGGCGTGGGCAAGGCTACGCTGTTGGCGCAGTTTTTCAGCGCTACGCTGGGCATGTTGGCAGAGCGCGCTATATAGCTCTTCCTTTACGCCTGTGGGTTGACCAAACGAGCGTGACGTCATAATCCGTTGGCGTGGCTCTTCCAGCGCGTTCATATGTAAGCAAGGAGTACCGCGCAGTTCCAGCGCGGTACGTGCCAGGACCACAGAAAAGTGTTTGCGCAGCTGTTTTGTATTGGATTCCCGTAAATCCCAGGCAGTATGGATGTCGCTAATAGAGAGCCGTTCGGCAAGTTTCCGGCCAATCCCCCAGACGTTGTTGACGGGCGTTCTTTTGAGCAATGCGCGGGTAGTGTTGCCATTTGCGTTCAGCAGGCAAACGCCCTGGTAGTGAGGTTGCTCTTTGGCAAAGTGATTGGCGAGTTTTGCCAGCGTATGGGTAGGCGCCAGCCCTATACATACCGGTAGTCCCAGGTGGCGGCGAATGCGCCGCCGCAGTGCTTTACCAATCGCCTGGCACTGCTGGTCGCTTAACCCATCCAGATAGACAAACATCTCATCAATAGAGTAGGGAGCAACGCCTGGGCAGGCATCTCGCAGCAACTGGGCAAGCCGCGCCGACATGTCGCCATACAGCTCATAATTGGATGACAGCAGGTGGATATCGCCACGGCGGCGCAAACCTTCCAGTTTGAAGGCGGGGGCGCCCATGGGGATATCCAGCGCTTTCAATTCCGCAGAGCGGGCGATAATACAGCCATCGTTGTTCGACATAACGCCCACTGGCTTGCCTTCCAGCGAAGGATTAAAGACCCGCTCGCAGCTGACATAAAAATTATTGGCATCAACGAGTCCGATCATGGCAGATACTCGTGGACCACGGCCCTTACCACACCCCATAGCTGGCAGTCACTCCCTTCCAGGGGCAGCGGTGGATAGTGGGGGTGGGCGGAGCAGAGGTGTGGTGTGTCGTGATACAGGGCATAGCGCTTAATCAGCACTTCACCGTTCAACATGGCCACCAGTATGTGGCCCAGGCGGGGTTGCACACTGCGGTCCACAATCAGCAGATCGCCGTCGAAGATGCCCCATCCCTCCATACTGTCGCCTCTTGCCGTGAGATAAAACGTCTGGGTTGGATTTTTGATAAGTCGCACATTGAGATCCAGTGTGCGTTGTTCGTAATCCTGGGCGGGAGAAGGGAAGCCGCTAAAGCCAGCGCGCCCCTGTAGTGCAGGGAAAGGTAACGGCTGATACGTTAACGGCAAGGCTGTCGCAACATAGGGGGGTTGAGACGGCATCGTCGGTATCCTCAAGAATAAATAGTGTGTTTATATCCAGTATTTGTTCTTGAGTAAAAAATTGCAAGCACTAGGCTGGTGCGGGTGTCAGCGGACAAGCCAAAGGCCGACTATCAGGGCACTGATAACAGCAATTAAAAAAACAGCATTGCGGGCACGGGTATCACGGCGTGGTTTCATTAGAGCACCAATCGTCAATGTGGCAGTAAAAGCGGCGGAAGCCTTGCGCTGGGCATGGTAACGTTTACGCCGTATAGCGTCATCCTATAGCTTGCTTATTCACAACGAGTACCCAGGACGACAGAGCAACTGTTTATGAACGAACCTACTAATGTGAAGGCAATTGGCATCGCCGCACAGCCGCTTTCTCTTGCCCAGGGGCGTTTGGCGGCGCTGAGCTGGGGGCGTGCGAATGCGCCTACCTGGCTTGCGCTACATGGCTGGCTGGATAACGCGGCGAGCTTTACACGCCTTGCTCCGCGCCTGGCAACGGCGCTGGATATCCGCATTGTAGCCCTCGACTTTCGTGGCCACGGGCACTCCGCTCATATTCCCGCAGGTAGTGACTACGCGCTATGGGATTATGGTCACGATGTGCTGGATGCGATGGAGGCTCTGGGCATTGATCAGGCTGTTTTACTCGCCCATTCCATGGGTGCGGCGGTGGCTTGCCTGATCGCGGCAGCCTTACCAGAGCGAGTCATTCAATTACTTCTGCTGGACGGACTGGGCGCGCTGAACACCCCGGCAGACGAGTCCGCCAGCCAACTGCGTAAAGGCTTGATCGCCTACCGGCGCCCACTTTCCAGCCCGCCCCGTTATCCTGATATGGAAAGTGCGGTGGCCGCCCGGGTGGCAGGGGGAGTAACACCACTGGACAGTATGACGGCAACACCGCTGGTGGAGCGTAATACCCAAGCCACTGCCGATGGGCGTGTACAAATGCGTACTGACAGCCGCCTGCTAAAACCTTCGCTGGTACGCTTTACACCCCAACAGGTATTGGCGTTACTGGCAGAGGTTAAGGCACCGGTGCTATTGATAGAAGGAGAGCGAGGTATTCTTGGAGAAAGGGATTGGGCGTCCAGAGCACGTCAAGCCGTGCCTCACCTACAACGCCATGTACTGGAGGGTGGGCACCATTTGCACCTGGAGCCACAGGCTGTTGAGCGCGTAACCGATGTGATTGTTGAGCATTGGCACCAAGTGCCCGCTGGACCGTAAGCAGGAAGATAAATATGCAGAAACTAACTCGCGTAGAGGGAAGCCATGTGAGTGGTATTAGCCCGTGCGATGGTAATAAGGTGGCGCTGGTTCTGGGCAGTGGAGGAGCCAGGGGCTATGCCCATATTGGCGTGATTGAAGCGCTGGAAGCGCGTGGCTTTGAAATTATCTCTATCGCCGGATGCTCCATGGGAGCGTTGATTGCTGGTATTTATGCATCGGGAAAGCTGCCAGAGTATCGCGACTGGGTGTGTAATCTGGATTACCTGGACGTGCTGAAACTGGTGGATGTGACCTGGAGCCCCATGGGCGCCATGCGGGCGAATAAAGTGATGAGCAAGCTGGAAGCGCTGGTGGGCGATAGGCTGATTGAAGACCTGCCTATTCCCGTGACCACCGTTGCCACCGATTTGGTGCGTCAGCGTGAAGTATGGTTTCAAAACGGCCCCCTCTTAAGAGCTATTCGTGCTTCCATTGCGGTGCCCGGTGTCATTACGCCAGTGCATATTGGTGAGCAGGTGTTGGTGGATGGTGGGCTGCTTAATCCGTTACCCATGATGCCTATTCTCGCTGCCCATGAAGCTGACTTCGTGGTGGCTGTGAACGTAACGGCCCACAGCCCCCATCCAGTGACACTGGAAGAGTTACTGCCCCGGGAGAATACCTGCGACAATCGCACGGATCAGGAGCGTGAGCGCGATGCCAACATCGGCGGCTGGATGAACGACGTTCGCGAGGCAACCAAACGGCTTTGGGATGGGTTAGGTGGCAATAGCGATGAAGGCAGCGAGGAGGAGGAAACCCCAGACGCGCGTGGTAAGCGCGAGTGGGGCAAACTGGACATCATTCTGGAATCATTTGATATTACCCAGGCGGCGCTGGCCAAGTATAAAATCGCTGGCTACCCGCCTGATGTGTTGATCGAAATTCCCAAAACCGTATGCAGTACCTATGAGTTTCACCGCGCCAAGGATCTTATTGGCCTGGGTAGGCACCTGGCTGACGAGGCGCTGGAGCGCAGGATGCCCAGCATTGCCTCGGATGCTGCCGAGTAACCTGGTTACTGCCCTCGTTTACGCAGCAGAATATAAACCGCCCCGGTGCCGCCATCGATATCGGTGGCAGAACAAAAGGCCAGCACCCCCGGCCACTCTCTTAACCACGCATTCGTGTGGCTTTTTAAGACGGGGAAATCCGAGGTGGTGCCCCATGCCTTGCCATGCACCACCAGAACGCAGCGCAACCCCTGAGCGGCGGCATCACGCAGGAAGCTCTCAAGCTCTGAGCGAGCTTCTTCCAGGGTATAACCATGCAGATCCAAACCTGCCTGCCATGCTGTCTGGCCGCGCTTTAATTGGCTGAAGGTGCGCCATGGCAGATCGGGAACACTGAATTCCAGATATTCAGAGGGCCGTACGGCCTCCACGCGCCCATCAGAGGTGCGGCCACTGGTCTGTAGCGCACTACTTTCCACCGCCGCCTGTCGTCGCGCTTGCTGGGCATCGTGATGGGGATGGCGCTTTGGCTTGCCGGGGTCTGCCTGGTTGGTAGCAATGCGGCGCACACCCGCCGCTTGCAGTGCTTGGCGAAAGGCACTGATATCGTCGTCATCGGGCAGGTGGCGGCGTCGCGTCATGGTAGGCTCAAATGGCAAAATAAAGGGTCACAGTTAACATGATGAAAAGCGCACAGTATAGCGAGCTGAGCGTTGCTGTGAACCGGGCAGCGTCAAAGGTACAATCATTACATATAATCATTGCTCGTTATCAGATAAGTGTAGCCGTAAAGTCGGCCATACCACTATTGTTTAGCCAGGAGTCGCTGTGACCACGCACCTAAATGCTGAAACCTCTCACTCAACGCTTTCCCTGCCAGATACGGTGCTGGTGAGCGATCTTTTGACGCTGCGTGACTACCTGCGTTGGGTGTCCAGCGAGTTCTATCTGGCGGGGCTGCACTTCGGCCATGGTACTGAATCGCCGTGGGATGAAGCAGTGGCGCTCTGTTTAGGAGCACTGCATTTACCCTGGAATATTGATCCAGGTGTACTGGATGCAAGGCTGCTGCCTATCGAGCGTCAGCGTATTATTGGTTTTGCACGGGAGCGTATTACCACCCGTCGTCCACTACCTTATCTGCTGGGCGAGGCGTTTTTTGCCGGCTATCCCTTTAGCGTCGATGAACGGGTATTGATTCCACGCTCACCGATTGGCGAGCTGATTGAAAATGGCTTTGCCGCCTGGTTCCCGGAAGAGCCACCTGCCAGCGTATTGGATTTGTGTACCGGCTCTGGTTGTATCGGCATTGCCACCGCACTGATTCTGCCCACCTGCGAAGTCACGCTGGCAGACATAAGTCAGGATGCCTTGGCCGTCGCACGGCAAAATATCACCCGCCACGATGTAGGTGATCGTGTGCGTGCGCTGGAGTCCGATGTATTCGACGGCCTGCCAGGTCAACGCTTTGATCTGATCGTTTCCAATCCACCCTATGTGGATGCCCGTGATCTGGCCACCATGCCCGTAGAGTTTCGCCACGAACCTGCGCTTGCATTAGGTGCAGGTAGCGATGGCCTGGATATTGTCCGGCGTATTCTGCGCGAGGCGCGGCAGCATTTAACTGATGAGGGCTGGCTGATTGTTGAAGTCGGTAACTCTGACCGCCATGTAGAGGCTGCTTTCCCTGAAGTGCCTTTTATATGGCTTGAATTCGAGCGTGGCGGCCAGGGTGTTTTTGCCTTGAGCGCCGCTGAACTCGACGCCCATGCGGCGTCTTTTGCGTAAGGAATTAACGCCCATGTCTGGCAATACGTTTGGCAAACTATTCACTGTCACCACCTTCGGAGAGAGCCATGGCCCTGCTTTAGGTGCCATTGTGGATGGCTGCCCGCCGGGTATTCCGCTGAGTGAAGACGACCTGCAAGGCGATCTGGATCGCCGTCGCCCCGGCAGCTCACGCCACACCACTCAGCGCAAAGAGCCCGACCAGGTAAGGATTTTATCGGGAGTGTTTGAAGGTAAGACCACGGGTACCTCCATTGGCCTGTTAATTGAGAATACGGACCAGCGCTCCAAGGATTACTCAAAAATCAAAGACCAGTTCCGGCCCGCTCACGCTGACTACACCTACCATCATAAATATGGTCATCGCGATTATCGTGGGGGCGGTCGCTCCAGTGCCCGTGAAACGGCAGTGCGTGTGGCGGCCGGGGCTATCGCCAAAAAAGTGCTCGCCACTCAGGGGATACGAATTCGTGGTTACATGAGTCAGCTTGGCCCAATCAAAATCGATTTCAAAAGCTGGGAGTCGGTAGAACAAAACGCCTTTTTCTGCCCCGACCCGGCTAAAGTTGCCGAGCTGGAAAGCTATATGGATCAATTGCGCAGGGATCAGGACTCGGTAGGCGCGGAAGTTACCGTGATTGCAGACGGTGTGCCGGTAGGGTTGGGAGAGCCGGTATTCGATCGTTTGGATGCTGATCTGGCGCACGGACTAATGAGTATCAATGCAGTAAAAGGTATTGAGATTGGTGCAGGGTTTGGCTGTATTGCACAGCGTGGCAGCGAACACCGCGATGAGATGACGCCGGAAGGCTTTCTTTCCAATCATGCGGGTGGCGTGCTGGGTGGTATCTCCAGCGGTCAGCCGATAGTGGCCCGGCTGGCGCTGAAGCCAACATCCAGCATCACCACTCCGGGGCGCTCGATTGATGTACACGGCCAACCGGTTGAGGTCATTACCAAAGGGCGTCACGACCCCTGTGTAGGCATCCGCGCTACACCAATAGCAGAAGCCATGATGGCAATCACACTACTGGATCACTGGCTGCGTCACCGTGGACAAAATGGCGATGTCAGCGTTGATACACCACGTTTGGTTCAGCGATAACGTCGCGGTGAGGTTGACGTAAGGCTGCTACACTCAAGGAAGCTGGTTAAGGAGCCGTCTATGAAAATTAACATTGAGTTTGACCTGACGCCGGATGAGTTTCGGCAATCGCTGGGGCTGCCCGATGTTGAGGCGTTTCAGCAAAGTCTGCTGGAAAACATTCAGCGCCAAATGGAGTCTGGCGTAGACGGCTATGACCCTATGAGTTTAATGCGCCCCTTTTTGCAGCAACCGATGATGCAGCAGGGGCTGTCACAGGGGCTTGCCAACTTTGGCACCTATCAGCAAATGATGCTGGATATGTTGCGCCAGGCAGGCAGCGCCAGCGGGAGTACTGAAAGCAGCAAAGCAAACAGTAGTAGCACGAAAAGCGCGGCGAGTGAGAGGAGTGCCAAGGCAAAAGCCACCGCTTCCTCGCGCTCCCGGGCAAAAGGGTAGCTGGTAAAGGCGCTATCCTTAAGGGTGTTGCAAAGCCCAACGCCAGCGATTACTCTTTTTGCAGTGCAGCAATTTGCGGTGTGATGAGCCACTCCAGGCTCAAAAGGATCACGAGACAGGAGCAAACAGCATGCAAGATAAAATAATGGATGCCTTCAACGCCCAAACCCGTCAGATGTTTGAGCCAATGCGTAAAATGAATTCGCTGATGCTCAACAACATGGAAAAGCTGACCCAGTACCAGTTGGAAGCGATGAAACGCTATAGCCAAATGGGAACCGAGCGTATCCGCAGTGCTACCGAAATCAAAGACGCAGAAAGCCTGCGTGATTTTGGCACCAAGCAAGCGGAAATGATGAATGAGCTGTCCCAGCAAATGCAGGAAGATGCCCGGGTAATGGGGGAGATGAGCCTGCAGTTTAAATCCGAAATGGAAAAGCTCTTCAGCGAAGCAGGGCAAAAGATGAGCGAGCAAGCGACCTCCGCCGCTAAAGGTGAGCGGCCCGCTAAAGCTTCCAGCCAATCATCTCGTAAAAGCTAGCGGTTGGTAGTGTTCGCGGCGCCTTTGAGGCGCCGCGTTCTTTTGGATGAGTTGCCTGGGCGAATAATGCCCGGTAGTGAGGGGGGAGTACATATGCAGCCAGGGTGGAAAATGCCGTCTCAGTGCATGTCCCAGGAAGATATGGAAGCATGGAAGACGCAGCTTGATGACATCGGTGAACAGTATAAAGGCCTGCTGGAGGATCTACTGTCGCGGATGGCACCCAGCGAAGCTGCCAACTCCGTCTATAGTGATATGCGCGAAAGCTTTGAAGCCGCTGCGCAGTCGTTAATGAGTAACCCCTGCCTACTGTGGCAAACCCAGTCGCGCTTGATGCAGGACCAGTGGCTACTGTGGCAGCAGGGTGTTCGTGCGATAGCGGGAGAGCAGGTGACACCGCTGATTACTCCTGACAAAAATGATCGCCGCTTTAAGGACGAGGCCTGGACGCAAGACCCGTATTACATGGCGATTATGCAGCAGTACCTGCTGTTTTCGCAGATGGTGGAGGAGCTAATTGACAGTCTGGATGGACTGGACCCCACCCATAAACGCAATCTGGCGTTTTATGCGCGTCAATTGGTCAACGCCATGTCGCCTACCAATTTTGTTGCAACTAACCCTGAGGTGATGCGGCGCACGCTGGAAACCCGCGGACAAAATCTGGTAGACGGTTTAATGCGCTTGCGAGAGGATCTGGCCAATTCTGCAGAAGGCATTAATGTCCGCATGACGGATAGCAGCGCCTTTGGTGTAGGGGAGAATATTGCCGTTACCCCAGGTGCAGTGGTATATGAAAATGAGCTGATACAGCTTATTCAATATACGCCGACCACAGAAAAAACCTTTAAAACGCCGTTATTAATCGTGCCGCCGTGGATTAATAAGTATTACATTCTTGACCTGAGAGAGGATAACTCCCTGGTCAAATGGCTGGTGGGCCAAGGGCACACGGTATTTCTTATCTCCTGGCGTAACCCCGGCCCCGAACAGCGGGATATTACCTGGGCGGATTACATGCAGATGGGCCCGATCAGCGCCATGGAAGCGATTGAGCAGGCTTGCGGTGAGAAGTCGGTGAATTTTCTGAGCTACTGTGTGGGGGGAACCTTAACAGCGTCTACCGTGGCTTACCTCACCAGCACACGACGCGGACGTAAAGTGAAGTCCGTTACCTATATGGCGACACTTCAGGATTTTCGCGACCCAGGGGATATTGGTGTTTTCCTTAACGAACGGGTGGTTGAAGGGATCGAGCAGACCATGCAGATAAAGGGCTATCTGGATGGCCGTTCAATGGCTTATACCTTTAATCTGTTACGTGAGAATGACCTTTTCTGGTCGTTCTATATCAATAATTACCTTAAAGGTGAAGTTCCCGCAGCCTTTGACCTGCTGTATTGGAATACCGATGGCACCAACCTGACCGCAGCAACCCATGCTTGGTACCTGCGGCATATGTATCTGGAAAACCGTCTGGTGGAGCCTGGTGGCATTGAGCTTGACGGCGTCAAAATAGACCTGCGTAAAATTTCCGCTCCCAGCTACTTTGTATCGACTAAAGAGGATCATATCGCGAAATGGAACAGCACCTATTATGGTGCGCTGCTGCCCAAAGGACCGGCTACCTTCGTGTTGGGCGGTTCTGGCCATATTGCCGGTATTGTCAATCCACCGCAGAAAAACAAGTACGGCTACTGGAGCAATACGGAGTTGCCCGATAGCCATGATGCATGGCTGGAAGGGGCAACCTTTCAGGAAGGCTCCTGGTGGCCTCACTGGCAGGCATGGGTAACCGAAAATGGCTATGCCAATCCGGAGCCAAAGAAAATGGTGGCAGCACGTCAGCCTGGAGAGGGTGGTCTCACGGTGATTGAGGATGCGCCAGGGCGCTATGTGAAAACGACCATTCCAGAGGTGCTGGGTGAAATTCCTTCGCTGAATATCAACGCAAAATAACCTTTGATGTGCGCTTCGCATCAACAAGCCCCGCTTCCTGTTAGGTCGCGGGGGCTATTTTTGAATAGAACAGGCTGTTAACCGTAATGGATTAACGGCGGCGCGCTAACCCTGGTAGCAGCAACAGTCCAGCAAGTAGCCAGGCAGGCCAACTGCCGGTGCGGGTGAAGGGGGTGAGCCCTTCCATGGCGTAAAATTCGCCGGTCAGTGAGGTTGTTTCAAATTGTGGTGCGCGATCAACCACTTCCCCTCTTGGATTAATAATTGCTGTAATGCCATTACTGGTAGCGCGAACCACATAGCGCCCATTCTCCAGTGCCCGAAGCCGGGCCATTTGCAGATGCTGGTGCGGGCCAATGGAGGCGCCAAACCAGGTGTCGTTAGATACCGTCACAATGACACCGCTATCCGCGGCACGACGCGCCACTAACTCCGGGTAAATGATCTCATAGCAAATAGCGTTGCCAATATTGATCCCCGCAGCCTGCATGGGCGCTTGCTTGGAAGCCCCTTTGGAAAAGCTCGACATAGGTAAATCAAAAAAGTCGATGGCACCCCGCAGAATACTTTCCAGTGGCAGGTATTCTCCAAACGGCACCAGGTGCTCTTTCTGGTAACTGCCGGCCACATTGCCAACACCAATAACACTGTTGAAGTAGCGGTTTTGCTCGTCGAGTTGAACAATACCGGTCATTAACGCAACTTCAGGTGGAATAGCGGATTGGATCCTTTCCAGTACCGGGCGCGCCTGATATTCGGTCATGGGCAGAGCGGTTTCGGGCCATAAAACAAGATCGACATCATCGGCCACGGTCCGGGTTAAGTCGCTGTAGGTATTGGCCGCTATTCGTTGGCCCTCAGGCGTCCATTTCAATAGCTGTGGCAGGTTGCCCTGGAGCAGCGCAACGCGGGTGGGTTCGCTAACTGGTGTGGTCCATTGGCTTGGGAGGGCAAAAGGGGTCAGCCAGATGACCATGAGTGGTATGACGGCCCACCAGCGACGGCGCAGTAGCTCAGCTCCCAAAGTGCCGGTCAGCACCACTAATAGCGAAAGCAGGTAAACGCCACCCACTGGCGCCCAACTGGCGAGGGGGGAGTCGACATAGCTGGAACCGACCAGTAACCATGGAAACCCGGTAAACAGGTAAGTGCGCAAAACCTCACCCAGTACCCAGGCACCCGAAAACGTAAGTAGTGCCCAGCGAGGGCCAAAAAAGCGCCGGTAAAGCCACAAGGTTCCTGCATAGAAGAGCGCTAATACCGCCACAAAGAGCGCAGTAAGAAACACCGCCAGCGGCATGCCAGTATAGCCATAATCATGAATAGAGACGTACACCCAGGAGGTCCCGCTGGCAAACAGCGCGACACCATACAGCCAGCCTTTTAATGCCGCCTGGGGCGGGCTCAAGGTGTGCAAACCTACGTACATAAGGCCAATGGACACTGGGCCTAACCACCATAATTCAAAGGGAGAGGCGGTTAGCGTTGTAAAGCCACCGGCTACCAGTGCGGCCAGTAGCTGTAGCGTAAAAGTGGGCATCAACCCCATGGTGATATCCTATCAAAAGGTGATGTGAACAATTGGTTACTCGTCGGCAGCGCTATCCGTGCCTGAGCTATCATCCCGGTAAGCTTCAAGTAAACGAATTCGGCGATTGTCTGCGTTGAGTACCACAAAACGCCAGCCTCCCAAGCTGGTGTGCTCGCTGCGACCGGGCAGATGACCAAATTGCTGCATAACCAGGCCGCCAACGGTGTCGAACTCATCATCAGAGAATTCAGTGCCAAAGCGCTCGTTGAAGTCTTCAATGGGAGTCAGGGCACGAATGGCAAAGTGGCCGTTTTCCAGCGGGCGGATATCCTCCTCTTCATCGGTGTCGTGCTCGTCTTCAATATCACCGACAATCTGTTCCAGAATATCCTCAATGGTAATGATGCCTGCGGTTCCGCCGTACTCATCGACCACAATGGCCATGTGGTTATGGGTATCGCGAAACTCTTTTAACAGACTGTTCAAGCGTTTGGACTCAGGGATGAACATCGCCGGGCGAAGCACATCTTCAAGCTTAAACGCATCGCGGCTCTCCTGGGATTGGGAGAGTAGCGGCAGTAAGTCTTTAACCAGCAGAATGCCTTTGACATCATCCAGGTTTTCACCGATGACCGGATAACGCGAGTGGCCTGTTTCCTGAATCAATGGCAGATAGTCGCCGCTGGTCTGATCAAGGGTGATCGCCGACACCTGAGAGCGTGGAATTAAGATTTCACGCACCTGCTGATCGCTGATCTCCAGTGCGCCTTCAATAATCATGATGGCGTCCTGGTCAAGCTTCAGTTTCCCTGCGGTGTGGCGTAAAAACGTCATCAGCTCATCCCGGGAGCTGGGTTCGTCATTGTCTCCGGAAAGGGCGCCAAAGATTTTCTCGAGCCAGGATTTTTGATTGGGGTTGCTCGATCGGTCTTCGCTCATTGCGTCAAATCTCTTGGTTACAGGCAGACAGTTTGTCGTTTTATCACTGACGGGGGGGAACACACCACCCCCAATAGTGGTTATCTGTGCTTATACGTGATAAGGGTCAGGAATATTCAGCGTGGCTAACAGCTCTCGTTCAAGCTGCTCCATCTCTTCTGCTTGCTGCTCTTCAATATGGTCGTAGCCCATTAAATGCAGAATACCGTGAATCACCATATGGGCGTAATGGTGGCTCAGCGGTTTGTGCTGCTCACTGGCCTCTTGCGCCACAACGGCATGGCAAATAACCAGATCCCCTAACAGCGGCAGGGTAATGCCAGGCGGATTCTCGAATGGGAAGGAGAGCACATTGGTGGGCTTGTCCTTTCCACGGTAGTCGCGGTTTAGCGCTTTACTTTCGGTTTCATCCACAAAACGGATAGTCAGCTCCTGGCGTTCATCGTCGGGATGATAAGAAAACACACAGCTCACCCATTGGGTGAGCTGTTCCATCGAGGGCAGCTGTGGTTCGTTGATCGCAGCCTGGCGATCAATCACGATACTGTTCATCGTGATGTTTCTCCCCGGCGTTCGGAAGAGTAATCGCCTGCACGATCCTGATCACGGAATTGCAGGCGCGCTTCACGCTCCTGCTGGCGGGCCTCGCGACGGGCGCGCTCTTCCACTTCCTGCTGGGATTCGAACATGTCATATGCTTCGATAATGCGCTGTACCAACGGGTGGCGAACCACATCTTTGGCGGCAAAATGGGTTACCCCTATGCCCTGCGTATCTTTTAGTACATCCAGTACTTGCGAGAGACCAGAGCGTTGGCCGCGGGGCAGATCCACCTGGGTAATATCGCCGGTAATCACGGCAGTAGAGCCAAAGCCAATCCGGGTCAGGAACATCTTCATCTGCTCCGGGGTGGTATTTTGGCTTTCATCCAGAATGATGTACGAGTTGTTGAGTGTACGGCCGCGCATATAGGCCAGCGGGGCGATCTCGATCACCTGGCGCTCAATCAGCTTTGCCACCTGCTCGAAACCGATCATTTCGTATAGAGCGTCATACAGTGGGCGCAGGTAGGGGTCGATTTTCTGAGCGAGGTCCCCTGGTAGGAAACCGAGCTTCTCACCCGCCTCTACGGCTGGGCGCACCAGCAGAATGCGGCGCACCTCCTGTTGGTTCAGCGCTTCGACGGCTGCGGCGACAGCCAGATACGTTTTACCGGTACCGGCAGGCCCAATACCAAAATTGATATCGTGCTCGCGGATGCTTTGTACATAACGCTGCTGATTCAGGCCGCGGGGTTTGATCATGGTACGCGGTGTGCGCATGATCACTTCATCGCTGCTGCCTTCACCATCCTCTTCTTCCTCTAGCGCTTCCAGACCAGACTCCTGCAAAAACAGGTGAACGGTATCGGCGGTTAGCTCATCCGCTGCGGTTTCACGGTAGAGGTGTTCCAGTACGTTAGCGGCCGCTTTAATGCGGTTAGCGGCACCGGCCAACTGAAATATATTGCCCCGGTTGCGTAACGTCACGTCCAGGCGGCTCTCAATCAGCTTTAGGTGCTCGTCCTGCTGGCCGCACAAGCTGGCAAGCCGCTGCGGATCATTGGGTTCAAGGCTTAGGGTAATAATGCGATTGGCCTGAGGTGATGGCTGGCTCAAGAGTAGGAAACCCTTTCGTTGGTGTGTGTGAGTCTCAGCTTACTGCCCCGGCGGGGCCGGGGCAATTACTCAGGATAAGTGAATCACTAATAACGCTCTGGGGAAGCTAGATCACCACGCAGGGAATTGGGGAGTGCTTCGGTGATTTCCACATCGACAAAATAGCCGATCAGCTCGGTGGGATTGGCGGCGCGGAAGTTAACCACCCGGTTGTTTTCAGTGCGCCCGGAGAGCTGGCCAGGGTCTTTGGGTGAAAAGCCTGTGACGAGAATGCGCTGGGTAGTCCCCACCATGCGACGGCTGATGTGTGCCGCTTGCTGAAGAATACGCTCCTGCAAAATTGCCAGACGCTGTTTTTTGACGCTTTCCGGCGTGTCATCCGCGAGTCCCGAGGCCGGTGTACCAGGGCGTGCTGAGTAAACAAAGCTGAAAGAGTGATCAAAGCCGATACGGTGGATCAGCTCCATGGTTGCTTCAAAATCTTCTGCGGTTTCACCAGGGAAGCCGATAATAAAGTCAGAAGAGAAGCTGATATCCGGCCGGTTGGCACGAATACGCTCCATCTTGGCAATGTACTCCTCAGCGGTATGGCCGCGCTTC
Organism: Vreelandella olivaria; assembly: GCF_023507745.1. Lineage (GTDB taxonomy): Bacteria > Pseudomonadota > Gammaproteobacteria > Pseudomonadales > Halomonadaceae > Vreelandella > Vreelandella olivaria_A. The sequence goes on from NZ_JALPZO010000112.1 coordinate 89,636, forward strand.
ATGGCGCTAAGGATACGGTCTGACCCGGACTGGACAGGTAAATGCAGGTGGCTGACCAACTCGGGAATATCGGCAAAGGCGTCTATCAGGCTGTCAGTGAACTCCACCGGGTGGGAGGTGGTAAAGCGGATACGGTCGATACCCTCTACGGCAGCCACGCAGGCAATCAGCTCGGCGAGGTCAATCTCATCGCCATCGTCGTTTTCACCCCGGTAGGCATTGACGTTTTGCCCCAGCAGATTAATTTCCCGCACGCCCTGGTCGGCAAGGTGGATCACTTCATCCATGACTGCTTCAAAGGGGCGGGAGACCTCTTCACCACGGGTGTAAGGCACCACGCAGAAGGTGCAGTACTTTGAGCAGCCTTCCATGATCGACACAAACGCCGTCGCACCGTCAGATTTTGGCTGCGGCAGGTGATCGAACTTCTCGATTTCCGGGAAAGTGACATCCACGGCCGCAATCTGGTTGTTGTTGCGGGCGTCGAGCATCTTGGGAACACGGTGCAGGGTTTGCGGACCAAAAATCATATCCACGAAGGGCGCGCGCTTGCGTAACGCCTCACCTTCCTGGCTAGCCACGCAACCGCCTACGCCAATTACCAGATCTGGGTTGGCATCTTTTAGCTTTTTCCAGCGTCCCAGCTGATGGTAGACCTTATCCTGCGCCTTTTCACGAATTGAGCAGGTGTTCAGCAGGATAACGTCGGCTTCTTTCTCGTTATCGGTCAATTCCAGCTGGTGAGATTCGCCGAGCAGATCCGCCATGCGGGAGGAGTCGTACTCGTTCATTTGGCAGCCGTGCGTTTTGATGAAGAGCTTCTTCGCCATCGGTACCTGTCATCTATGGGTCGTCGGGGGACGAGGGATGAATGAAGTGTCGGTTTGGTGGCCTATCAATTAAGCGACCAGTGAATGGAGCTATTATACGGACACAAGAAATCAGGGGCCAGCATTCACCAAGAATCGAGACTTGACCCGAACGTTTCTATCAGTATACTACGCACCGTGTTTGAGCAGTTCCTCGATAGCTCAGTTGGTAGAGCAAATGACTGTTAATCATTGGGTCGCAGGTTCGAGTCCTGCTCGAGGAGCCAACACGCTAAAGGTATCAGTATGGTACCGATGGCTCCGTTATCGAACACAACAGCAAACTATGATGTTCCTCGATAGCTCAGTTGGTAGAGCAAATGACTGTTAATCATTGGGTCGCAGGTTCGAGTCCTGCTCGAGGAGCCAAATTGCTGTTCTGCCATATTTGCCTCTCAAGGTAACCGTTCCCCGATAGCTCAGTTGGTAGAGCAAATGACTGTTAATCATTGGGTCGCAGGTTCGAGTCCTGCTCGGGGAGCCATCTTTTTTCTATCTTCTCGTTTAATTGGGTTTTCATACTCTTATACAGAGTACAGCCTTTACATAGCGATGTCTCTGGCAGTTTTATCTATTAATGCCTGTCGATTTTATCGCCTGCTGCTGTAGCATTTCGGTGGTCTTGTTCGTCTCACCGTCAGTGGCTCTTGTAACGTAAACTCTATCTGTTAATCATTGCTCGGGAAGACGGTCATGGGCAAAGCAGCCAGCCTGCATGCGCTGCAGGTATTTAAGTGTTTAAGTGATGAAACGCGTCTCATGCTGGTGCTCCTGATTGCAAAAGAGCAGTCACTTTGCGTATGCGAAATGACCTATGCATTAGAGGAGTCGCAGCCTAAGGTGTCACGTCATTTAGCCCAGTTGCGCCAGTGTGGCTTGCTTAGCGATCAGCGGGAGGGGCAGTGGGTTCACTACCGCCTGGCCGCGCAGCTGCCTGAGTGGGTGTTAGAGATTATTCGTGCAGGAGCGCAGGGCAGTGCGTTACGTTTGGAGGCGCTGGGCCAGCGGTTGGAAAAGATGGGTGATCGTCCCACTCGGCGGGCAGCACTTTGCTAATCTGATAATGTTTGCTTCAAGGCAATGAATAACGCCAGCTCTTGAGCTGGCGTTATTATGTAACGTCTAGTTCCAGTTGTCTGATTAACGTTTTGCCATCCGTTGTATGTCTTGCAGATGAGCGTAGTCAAGCAGTACCTCGGCGGCTTCCAGTACATGGGCTCGATCAACGGGCATTTCATCGCCGTTATCATCCTCATCGGAAGTGCCCGATTCGGTGCCGTCGCCTCTGGCATCCATCCACTCTTCCAATTGTGGTAGGCCCAGGGCACGGCGGCGCTGATTTTCGAGGGAAAGTTGCTCAGCTTCCTGGGCTTCCAGCTCGCGCTGTCGCTGGTCACGGTTCAGGCTCACGCTGGTGTGCTGCTCACGTAGCTGGCGTGCCAGGGCCGACTGGCGCTCAAGGTAGCGGAAGTTGGGGTTCTCTTTGGCCCGTGCCTCATGCTGGGCTATGAGCGTAGGGAGCGCATGTTCCGGCGTACCATAGCGGCGATATTGAACATTTTGCACGGTATCCCAGGGCAGGGCGTTATCCAGGCTGCTTTCGCCAATCCGCTCAGGGTCTATGAGGCTGGGGAAAATAATATCCGGTTCTACGCCGCGGTTCTGGGTGCTATCCCCGGAAATACGATAGAACTTGGCGCGGGTCAGCTTGATTTGCCCGTGGCTAAGTTCGTTAAGCGTTTGTACGGTGCCTTTACCAAAGGTAGGGGTGCCTACCACAATGCCGCGGCCATAATCCTGAATGGCGCCGGCAAAGATTTCTGATGCAGAGGCAGAGAGGCGGTTAACCAGAACGGTCAGCGGTCCGTCGTAAAGGGTACCTGCTTCGGTATCACCATAGAGCTGAATACGGCCCTGGGCATCCCGTACCTGAACGGTGGGGCCGCGATCAATAAATAACCCAATCAGTGAGTTGGCTTCCTGTAATGCACCACCGCCGTTATTACGCAGGTCAAGTACAATCCCTTCGATGCCTTCTTCCTTAAGGTGTTCGATCTCGCGGGCGACATCACGGGTAGTGCTGCGGTACTCCTCTTCGCCCGCCTGCCAGGCGTCGAAGTCAACGTAGAACGTAGGGATGTTGATCACACCAATGCGGTGGGGCTTACCATCACGCTCTACTTCGATAATGTCACTGTGGGCGGCCTGATCTTCCAGGCTGACCGTGTCGCGGGTGATTTCCACGATTTGCGAGCGTGTCATATCCACTGCTTGGGCGGGGACGACATCAAGCCGTACCACTGAGCCTTTCGGACCGCGAATCAGGTCGACCACATTATCCAGGCGCATGCCGACAACGTTAACCATGTCGCCATCTTCCTGGCCGACAGCAATGATCCGGTCCGCGGGTTCCAGGACTCCTGCGCGGTCAGCCGGCCCTCCGGGTACAAGACTTGAGACCTTGACGTATTCGCCATCGGCTTGAAGCAGAGCACCAATCCCTTCAAGTGAGAGGCTCATCTGAATATCAAAGGATTCACCCTGGCGAGGGGATAGATAACCAGTGTGCGGGTCGATGGTACTGGAAATAGCCGCCATCAGTAGACCAAATACATCTTCAGGCTCAGCCTGTCGGAGTCGTGTAAGCTGGCCTTCGTAGCGTTGGCGCAGGTTGTCCTCAATCTGCTGGTCGTCCTGACCTGTGAGTGACAGGGTCAGGGCATCGTTTTTGAGCCGTTTGTTCCATAGCCTGTCCAGCTCGCTTTCGCGGGTGGCCCATGGTGCATCTTCCCGGTCGATTTCGAGACGCTCATCACTTTCAAACTCAAATGAAAGACCTTCATCAAGGTGCGCTAACAGCCACTCAAGCCGCGCGGTGTGCCGGTCGCTTAACTGGTTGTACAGAGCAAAAGCATCGTCCAGATTGCCGCTGAAAAGTGCTTCAGCCATCTCGTTTTCAAGATGCCGATAGGGCTCAATATCGCGGTTAAGCAAATACGCACGCTGCCCATCCAGAATGTCCAGATAGCGCTGGAAAGCTTCCTGCGACCACTGCTCGTCGAAATTAATATCAGCATAGTGGCCATAACGGAGCGAATCCGCTATTTCCATTGCCGCTTGGCGTTGTTCGTCGGTCGGCGCGAGTTGCGCCAGCGCTGCCGGGCTGGTAATTACCAACATCACAGCAAGGGCGACCGAGCGCGAAAGCGTTGCAAACAAGCTCATCAGTCAAGCTCTCCCGGATTTGTGTACACTCATTCTTCCCTAGACATGCTGTTAGCCTATGAGTTGCGTAGGCCAGGGGAGCATTGTAGCAGGTCATTTACCCTGTGAGACTCAATCATTACTGTTATGAGGATTTCCATGTCCGAAGCTTTCAACGCAGAACGTTTAACCAGGCTATGCGATTTTCTACACCACTCGCCGACTCCCTGGCATGCAACGTACAACATGATACAGCGTTTGGAGCAGGCGGGCTTTCAACGCCTGGAAGAGACAGAAAACTGGCACCTTGCGCCAGGAAAGCGTTATTACGTGACGCGTAACGACTCGTCTGTGATTGCCTTTCAACTGCCGGTTGGAGCGTTAACCAGTTTGCGGATGCTGGGGGCTCATACTGATAGCCCAGGGCTACATTTGAAGCCCCATGCCACGCAATATGCAGCAGGCTGGTTACAGTTGGGTATACAGGTGTATGGCGGTGTGCTGTTGGCACCATGGTTTGACCGTGACCTGGGGTTGGCGGGGCGTGTTCATGTGCGCCACGCAGATGGCAGTCTGGAAAGTGTACTGATCAATGTTGATCGTCCTGTGGCGATGATCCCGAGTCTGGCGATTCATATGGACCGGGATGTCAATGCCGGGCGTACGATTAACCCGCAAACACAAATGTCACCGGTATTAATGCAGAGCGATACCGATAGGCTCAATGATCTGCTTGCTCTGTGGCTTGAAGAGCAGCATGGGCTGCGCGCGGTTGAAGTGGTGGATTTTGAGCTGGGTTTCTACGATGTACAGCCGCCATCACTGTTGGGGGTGCGGCGTGAGCTAATCGCCAGTGCGCGCCTGGATAACCTTTTGTCATGCTTTGTTGGGCTGGAGGCGCTGCTTGACTGTGATGGCAGCCAGGGGGCGCTACTGGTGGCCAATGATCATGAAGAAGTCGGCAGTGCCAGTGCCTGTGGCGCGCAAGGACCGTTTTTGGGTGATGTGCTGAAACGACTGAATGCCCAGGTGGGCGGGGCGACCGAAGAGTCGTTGATTCAACTGATTCAGTCATCGCTGATGATATCCTGCGACAATGCCCATGCGCTGCACCCCAATTTCCGGGATAAACACGATGAGCATCACGGTCCGGCCATTAATGGTGGCCCGGTCGTTAAAGTGAATGCCAGTCAGCGCTATGCCACGAATAGCGTGACTGGGGCGCTCTTCCGGGATGTGTGTCGCGAGGCTGATGTGCCGGTGCAATCTTTTGTAACTCGGGCGGATATGGGGTGTGGCAGCACCATTGGGCCGATTACCGCGACAGAGGTGGGGGTGCCCACCATTGATGTTGGGCTGCCCCAGTGGGCGATGCACTCGATTCGTGAAACGGCGGGCACACGCGATGTGGATTACCTCACCCGCGCGCTTACGGTGTTTTTAAACCGTCCTGTGTTGCGCTAGTCGGCGCCCCGCCTGTACACGAAAAAGCCCACTGACAGTGTCGCGGGCTTTTGAATTCGGTTGGTGGCTACGCCCTGATTTGAACAGGGGACCCCATCATTATGAGTGATGTGCTCTAACCAACTGAGCTACGTAGCCTTTCAACGGGGGCGAATGATACCAGAGTTTTACCGCTCGTCAACCGCTTTAAGGTGAAGAAGTTGAGCGTAGGTCGAGAACGCACCATATTTCCATGGATAAGACCTGCCAGCAGGATAAGCGCTGGGTCGCGTGCCGGTTGGTTGATGGCGAGATGAGGCGAGGTCAAGAGTGAATTGCCCTAGGCATACAAGTGCGCCCAGGGCAGCAATCACAACGTTGCGGTGGCTGCTAGACGTTAAAACGGAAATGAATAACATCCCCATCCTTGACGATGTACTCTTTGCCTTCCAGGCGCCATTTACCGGCGTCTTTGGCACCTTGCTCGCCGCCGAGTGATACAAAATCCTCGTAGGCAATCACTTCTGCACGAATAAAACCTTTCTGGAAGTCGGTGTGAATAACACCTGCTGCTTCAGGCGCACTGGCGCCCTGCTTAACTGTCCAGGCGCGCACCTCTTTTACGCCAGCGGTAAAATAGGTTTGTAGGCCCAGCAGGGAGTAGCCCGCACGGATGACGCGATCCAGGCCGGGCTCTTCCATACCCATTTCTGCCAGGAACATGCTGCGCTCATCGTCATCCAGTTCGGCAATTTCTGCCTCCAACTGGTTACATACAGGCACGACCACTGCGCCTTCTTCGGCAGCGATTTCCTTGACGATATCCAGGTAAGGGTTGTTCTCAAACCCATCTTCATTGACGTTGGCAATGTACATGGTGGGTTTAAGCGTTAAGAAACCGAAGCTCTTGATCTGGCGCTTTTCGTCTTCGTTCAGCTCAAAGCTACGCAAAGGCTGGCCTTCAGCCAGATGGGGCTGGATTTTATCCAGGACGGCCTTGGTGGCAATCGCCTCTTTATCGCCGCCTTTCACCACGCGCACAAGGCGCTGGCTGGCTTTTTCAACGGTATCCAGGTCAGCCAGGGCAAGCTCAAGATTAATCGTTTCGATATCGGCCCTGGGGTCAACTTGGTTGGCCACGTGGATAACATTGTCGTTATCAAAGCAGCGCACTACATGGGCAATCGCCTGGGTTTCACGGATATTGGCCAAAAACTTGTTGCCTAGCCCTTCACCTTTGGAAGCACCTGCCACCAGGCCCGCAATATCAACGAACTCCATGGTGGTGGGCAGTACCCTTTCCGGCTTTACGATCGCCGCCAGCTTGTCCAGACGCGGGTCTGGCATCGGCACGATACCCACATTGGGCTCGATGGTGCAGAAGGGGAAGTTTTCAGCATCAATACCTGACTTGGTCAGCGCATTGAAAAGCGTGGATTTGCCTACGTTAGGTAGACCAACGATGCCGCAGTTAAAGCCCATAAATTACTTCCTGGCCGCTAGGGCAGCACCGCTGTGGGGCGCTTGCCTAAGTTAAAAAAGAACGTTTAAAAAAGAGTATGCCGCTATTTTATGCTATGCAGGCGGTTCATGGCCGTGGCCCAGTCACCTGCCAGTGCGAAAGGCAGCGTGGCCTGACACTCATCCAGGGCATGTGCAATGGCCTCCAGCTCCGCTTTGCCGGGGCGGCCAAGCACGTAGTTGGTAACCTGACGTGCTTCGCCAGGATGACCAATACCAATACGCACGCGATGAAACTGTTTTTGATTACCCAAGGTGCTAATAATATCACGCAGTCCATTATGGCCGCCGTGGCCGCCGCCTGTTTTATAGCGTGCCTGACCGGGGGGGAGGTCCAACTCGTCGTGAGCGACCAATAAGTTGTCGGGCACAAGTTTGAAAAACTGTGCAAGGGCGGCAACCGCAGCACCGCTGCGATTCATAAAGGTGGTGGGATTGAGCAGGTGCAGTTCATGATCGCCAATACGAGCTTTGGCGTATAAGCCTAAAAACTTCTTTTCGGGGCGAAGCTCCGTATGGGCGCTGCGGGCAATGGCATCCACCAGCCAAAAGCCAGCATTATGGCGTGTGGCCTCGTACTCTGGACCGGGGTTGCCCAACCCAATAATGGCCGTTACCTGGCTCATCTTCCCACCTCCAAAAAATTTCTGGGAGAAATTTTTGACATTACGTCAGCGGCTGGCCCCAAGGGCAACTGCCCTGGGTGGCAGGCCGCAAAAAAAATCAAGCGCCGAAGCGCTTGATTTTAACATTACTGGGCCATGAGAGCATGGCCCAGGTGGCACTGCACAAGCAGAGTTGCATGTTGCAGTACCTCACCAGGGCTTATTCAGCGCTGGTGTCTTCTTCGCCTTCACCTTCGCCTTCTTCTTCATCACCGCCACGTACTTTCACTTTGGTGATGCTCAGAACGGCGTTGTCATGCTCTTCACCGTGAGACAGGTCAACGGATGTAACGCCGGCTGGCAGAGCCAGATCAGACAAGTGCAGGGTAGTACCCAGCTCAACCTTGGTGATATCGACTTCCAGGAAATCCGGGAGATCTTTCGGCAAGCAGCTAATCGCTACTTCGTTCGCCAGAACGTGCAGTTCACCGCCTTGATCCTTGATACCCACACACTTCTCTTCGCCTACCACGTGCAGCGGCACGTTGATGGTGATGGCATGTGTGGCATCAACACGCATGAAGTCAGCATGTGTCAGAAGCGGTTTGAACGGGTGACGTTGCAGGTCACGAACAACGACTTGCTCTTCTGTGCCGTCGATAACCAATTTGATAACCGAGGAGAAGAAGGACTCATCTTCGATCGCTTTGTAGAACGCAGTTTTTTCTACAGCGATAGATTGAGCACCTTTTTCACCGCCGTAAACAACGGCCGGTACTTGTTGGTTCGCACGACGCAGGCGGCGGCTCGCACCTTTCCCCAGGTCGTTACGAACGCTGGCTTTCAGGATAAAATCAGACATGGAATTTGCCTCTTGGTTTAAGTAAGGAAACGCCATTGCCCGCGACCAGACAACGACGTTTCCAGGGCCCCAGAAGGGGGCTGCTACGTCAGCCGTTAATGGAACATTGCGCTGACGGATTCTTCGTTGCTAACCCGGCGGATAGCTTCCGCGATCAGGCCGGCAACGCTCAACTGGCGAATTTTTCCGCTACGGCGCGCATGATCGGCCAGCGGAATAGTGTCGGTCACAACGACTTCGTCCAGTACAGAGTTGGTGATGTTGTCGACCGCAGGGCCAGACAAGATCGGGTGTGTTGCATAAGCGACAACGCGGGCGGCACCATGCTCTTTCAGGGCTTCGCCAGCTTTGCATAGTGTCCCTGCGGTATCGATCATATCGTCGACCACGACACAGGTACGACCTTCAATTTCACCGATAATATGCATGACCTGGGCCTGATTGGCCTGGGGGCGGCGCTTATCAATGATGGCCAGGTCGGCGTTCAGTTGCTTGGCGATAGCGCGGGCGCGTACAACGCCGCCGACATCAGGAGACACCACAACAAGATCGTCGTAATTCTGACGCTCAATGTCATCCAGTAGAATCGGTGAGCCGTAAACGTTATCAACCGGCACGTCGAAAAAGCCCTGGATTTGGTCAGCATGCAGGTCCATGGTCATTACGCGGTCAACGCCCGCTTTTACCATCATGTCAGCAACCACTTTCGCTGAAATGGGGACACGGGCGGAGCGCACGCGACGATCCTGTCGGGCGTAACCAAAGTAGGGAACCACTGCCGTGATACGGGCAGCCGAGGCACGACGCAGGGCGTCCACCATCAGGATCAGTTCCATCAGGTTGTCATTCGTAGGTGCACAGGTGGATTGCAGGATGAAAACATCCTTACCGCGCACGTTCTCATTGATCTCGACCGCGATTTCGCCGTCACTGAATTGACCAACCGTGGCATTGCCCATACGGCTGTCCAGGCTCTCGGCAATCTTTTGAGCGAGTTCGGGGTTGGCATTCCCGGTGAAAACCATCAATTTTGACACGCGCAGCCACCTTTGCAGTGTTGGGGATCAGGGGAGAAAACGCAGATCATAATCAGGTTTGGCTGGGGTACCAGGATTCGAACCTGGGAATGCCGATACCAAAAACCGGTGCCTTACCACTTGGCGATACCCCAGCAGTTAACCTAATGCGATGACCGGGCGCTCTCAGCAGCCCAGAGCATCTTGTAGGGGAGAGGTATTGAGTCCGCGTGCGACCCATGAATGCCAATACTGACCTGCCTGTTTAGCGACGTCTTGTGCGGCCTGCTGTGAATCAAATGCCGCAAATAAACAGGCGCCGGTGCCGGTCAGCCGACTACTAGGTGCATGCTGTGCGAGCCAATCAAGCGCTTCCGCTATTTGCGGGTAGCGTTTTCTAACGATAGCTTCGCAGTCGTTACGCCACTCAGGCGCTCCCCCCTGCAGTGCGCGCGCCATAGTAATGGCGTGGCTGTCGCGTGTCAATTCCGGGTCTTGGAAGACCGCAGGTGTAGAGACGCTGACATGGGGGTGGATAACTACAAACCAGGGGGTATCCAGAGTGATTGGCGTGAGCTTCTCTCCAACGCCTTCTGCCCAGGCGCTATGGCCATGGATAAATACCGGCACATCAGCGCCGAGGCCAAGCCCCAGCTCGGCAAGAGCCGTACGTGAGAGGCCTGTCTGCCACAAGTGGTTAAGCCCGATCAGAGTGGTCGCTGCATTGGAACTGCCTCCGCCCAGTCCCCCTCCCATGGGCAGGTGCTTCTCCAGGGTGATCAAAGCGCCTTTATCCGTTCTGGTTGCCTGCTGGAGTAGCCGGGCAGCCCGCACGATTAAATTATCGTCATGGGCAACGCCATCTACCTGGCTGGTGAGCTCAATGGCGCCATCGTTGCGCGGCATAAAACTCAGTTGGTCACTCAGATCGATGATCTGAAAGATCGTCTGCAATGCGTGATAGCCGTCTTGACGACGGCCCACAATATGCAGCATACGATTTAGCTTCGCGGGGGCGGGAAGCGTAAGTGGTACCTCTGTATACATGCGCACTCTCTATCGACCCATTAGTTGCCTGAAGAGCGCCACTGGTTAATCACCAGCGTAATGCGGATGTCGTCGTAGTTCATAACCATCCGGCGGGGAAGCCACTTGCCTTCCACTTGTTCCCAGTCCCGGTAGTCGATTTCCCAGCCATCCTGCTGTAAATGACTGGGGAAGCCGAATTCATCCGTCTCCATTTGGTAGCTGGCGTGGTCACCTGGCAAACCGCGTACCCAGTCGGGCATGGCGCGCACAGGGAGTGACCAGCCAAGCTGCTCATCCATCAGGGCTTCAGGGGTTTCAGCCTCAAAGCGCCCATCGCTGGTGGTCAGTGAGAAGCGTCCTTCACGGCCCTCCAGTACGCTGCGCCCACCACCGAATGGGCCGCTAATCAGCATGCGGAAATAGTGAGGGTGCTGGTTCCAATCCAGGTTGGCGCTGGTGCTTTCCTGAGGCGTGCGCAGCCCGGCTTTACCCACCATTGTCCAGGTATCAAACGCCTCTACCTCTGCCTGTTGGTGTTCCCACTGGCCTGCTTGGCGGCCCCCTTCATCAATGGGTACCTGGCTGGCACAGCCTGCCAGTACCAGTAGCGTCAGGCTGGCCATCCACAGGCGAGCTGGGCGCGTTGCCATGAACAAGCGTGAAGTGGTGGGCAACAAGGTCAACATAAAAGGGCTCCATGTCAGTATGGCGTAAGGGTATCTGGTCATTATTCGGTATCAACTGGTAATGCATTAGGGCGTACTTGGCGGTGTTAGTTCAGGGTGGCGCTCAAGTAACTCATCTATATGTGGATGCTGGGAGGTGCGTTGATGCATTTGTTGGAGCAGGTGACGCGCTTCATCACTGCGTTCAAGGGCATGTAGCACTTCGGCCAAATGGGCAGCGATTTCCTGGTCAGGCATTTGCGCGAAAGCGCTTTCCAGCCAGGAGAGCGCTTCATCAGGCTTGCCTAAGCGGAAATATACCCAGCCCATGCTGTCAAGCACCGCAGGATTGTCAGGATCGAGTTCATAGGCGCGTTCAATTAGCTCACGGGCTTCTTCAAGGCGACCCGGTAAATCAAGATCAGCCAGTGTGTAGCCCAATGCGTTTAGCGCCATGGCATTATCAGGCTCAGTCTCAAGGATGTGGCGCAAGTCTTGCTCCATGGTGGCAAAATCCTCCATCTCCCACGCGCGCATTGCTCGCATATAGAGCAGTCTGGTGTCGTCGGGAGTGCGGGTGATTTCCCGGTCCAACAGGGCCGTTGCATCCTCTTGTAGGCTGAGTTCGTCTAACAGCTGTACTTCCAGCAACACCAGCTCTCCGAAGTAGGCATCGTGGCGCATTCGCTCAATACGCAGCATTGCCCGGGCATCCAGTAATCGGTCATCCTCAATCAGCATATGCGCTGCGGTAGCTCTGGCGGGCAGAAACTCATCACCTTCGTGTACCTGACGGTAGTAAAGTAGGGCGTTATCGATTTCACCTTCCGACTGGGCAATAGCTCCCAGCAAGTAATAGGCGATATTGGGGACTGTGTCCTGACCGATCAGCGGCTGGAGCAGCAGGTAAGCCGGTTTGGTATGACCCTCTTCCAGGTAAAGCTGGGCAAGCGCAATGCGTAAATCCTGATTGCCGCTGTGCTGTTCCAATAAGGTATTGGTTTGTTCTTCAGCCGCAGCAATGTTATTTAAACGAATTTCAGCCTGTGCAAGCATCAGGACAAAGCGCACATCGTCAGGCGCCAGGCTTAGCCCTTGCCGAGCGGCCAGCTGAGCTGCCCGGTGATCGCCGGTTTCCAGGGCAAGACGCGCCTTGGCTAACCACAAGGCTGTGGATTCCGGCTCGTTTCGGGTGACTTGCTCGAGCATTTGCTGTGCCTGTTGGGTATTTCCCAAGGCTGCTTCCATTAGGGCTGTGCCAAGCAACACGTCACTATGGAACTCCAGCTGCTCAGCGCCGGGTTGCGCAAGATGGGCTCGCAGGGGCTGAACCAGCAGTTCAATGGGGCCTTCTTCGGCCACAGCCACTTCAGAAAAGGCGGCTATTTCACCATTGCCGCCTGCCTGAGCAATGGCCAGACGTTGCTCCAGGCTGCCCAGCCAGTCCCCCCGCTGTAAGGAAAGAGTGGCCAATAGGCGGTTGGGTATTTCCGCTTGTGGGGCCAACTCATGCCACCGCAGTGCGGATGCCTCTATCAGCGCCATATCATTGCTAAACCGTGCGGCAAACGTTGCGCGCTCGGCAAGCGCCGGGGAACTGTAGCGTTGGGAAGCGTCCAGGTAACCCTGGCTGGCGTAACGGTAATCACCACGCTGACCTGCCAGCTCAGCGGCCAACAATGCGCTAAGCCCATCAGCGTCAAGCCCACGGGTAATCGGTGGTGCCAATTGCATAGGGTCGCTTGAATGGGGGGGAAGCCCGTTATCATGAAAAGAGGGCGAAGATTGGCAGCCGCTTAACAATAGCGTGAGCGTGGCGGCCAAAGGCAGCAGGGGTAAACCTGATAATGGTGCGCGAAGGGGCATGCGTCTCTCGATCAAGTGGCCGAATGTTCAGCATAGCGGCTTGGTTGCCTGCGGCAAAGTGGTGTGCGCCAGAACATGGTGTGCTGTGATAGTATACTTCACCTTGAAAAAGATGAATGTCAGCACAACGTTGGTGCTGCTTTGCCTTATAGACTTGCTTTAGCAAGCCCTGAACCGACAGACCGACAGTGATGTGACGACCGATCCACTAGCGAAGACGCATAACGCATGACGCTTCTTGCCCTGGGAATAAATCATCGTACTGCCAGCGTGGCCGTGCGTGAACAGGTAGCTTTTACGCCAACGCAGCTTGATAGTGCGTTGGCTGAGCTGCGTAGTTTGCCACAAATCAGCGAGGCGGCAGTGCTTTCGACGTGTAACCGCACCGAACTTTATTGTGTGACGGATGCCGCTGGTGAGCAGGCCGTGCTGGATTGGCTTGGGCGCTTTCATAATTTGCGTGTCGAAGACCTTTCCCGCTGTGCCTACCATTATCTTGACAACGATGCTGCGCGCCACTTGATGCGGGTTGCTGTTGGCCTGGATTCGATGGTGCTGGGCGAGCCGCAGATACTTGGGCAGTTGAAGGATGCCTACCAGCAGGCCCGCCAGTCGAAAGGTTTGGGCGGTGAGTTGGAGCGTCTTTTTCAGCATACCTTTGCGGTGGCCAAGCAAGTACGCACAGAAACAGGCATTGGTAAAAACCCCGTGTCGGTGGCGTATGCCGCGGTCAGTATGGCCAGCCGTATTTTTGATGACTTTAGCCGTGCAAGAGCCCTGTTGATTGGCGCGGGCGAAACCATTGAGCTGGTGGCACGGCACCTTCATGAAGCAGGGGTTCGTCAGTTAACGGTTGCAAACCGTACCCGTGAGCGTGCTGAGCAGGTCTCTTCTGTGTTGGGTGGCACGGCGATTACGCTTTCCGAAATCCCTGATGCGCTGGAGTATGCGGATATTGTTATCTCATCTACCGCCTCTCCATTGCCCATTCTGGGTAAGGGGATGGTGGAGCGAGCGCTTAAAAAGCGTCGTCACCGCCCTGTGTTTATGGTGGATATCGCGGTCCCCAGAGATATCGAACCACAAGTAGGCGAACTTGCTGATGTCTTCCTCTATACCGTTGATGACCTTGAAGAGGTCATTGAGGAGAACCGCCGCCACCGCCAGGTGGCCGCTGACCAGGCTGAGTCGTTAATTGAACACGGCGTGGGCAGTTGGCAGCATGAGCGCCGGATTCGTAAAGGTGGTGAGCTGATTCGTGACTATCGTCGCCACGGTGAGGCTATACGTGACCATGCACGCGATCAGGCACTTGAGCGTCTGGCGCGGGGTGAGGACCCTGCCAAGGTAATTGAACGACTGGCCCATCAACTGGCCAATCGCTTGATGCACCAGCCTACGCTGGCGTTACGGGAAGCTGCCTCCCAGGAAAATCACGAACTGCTGAACGCCGCACCGTGCTTATTGCTACCCATGAAACCCGCGTTTGAGCAGCCTGCGCCCTTGGTAAAACGCCAGAAGGATGATACACCCGCATGAAAGATACTTTGCGCCAACGCTTAGATAGCTTTGCTGACCGCTTTGAGGAGCTGGCAATGCTGCTGTCTGATCCCGCGGTGATTAATAACCAGCAGCGCTTCCGTGACTACTCGCGTGAGTATTCCGAGTTAGAGGAGCTGGTAGCCGCCTGGCAGCGTTATCGTGAGGTTGAGAGCAGTATGGAAGAAGCTGAGCTGCTTAGCCGCGACAACGACCCAGATATGCGCGAGCTGGCGGAAATGGAGATCAGTGAGGGGCGTGAGCAGCTTGAAACCCTGGATGTTGAGCTAAAGCGCCTACTGGTACCAAAAGACCCTGACGATGACCGTGGCGTATTTTTAGAGGTGCGCGCGGGTACGGGGGGCGATGAAGCGGCAATCTTTGCAGGCGACCTTTTCCGGATGTATTCTCGTTATGCTGAAAAACGCGGCTGGCGGGTTGAGGTGGTTAGCGCAAGCCATGGTGAGCAGGGCGGCTACAAAGAAGTTATTTCCCGCGTAAAGGGGGATGGCGTTTATGCGCGTTTGAAGTTTGAGTCTGGCGCGCACCGCGTACAGCGTGTGCCCGCCACTGAGTCCCAGGGGCGAATTCATACGTCAGCCTGTACGGTCGCGGTGATGCCGGAAGTCGAGGATGTGGGGGATATCGATATCAACCCCTCTGACCTGCGTGTAGACACCTATCGCTCCAGCGGCGCAGGGGGGCAGCACGTTAACACCACGGACTCCGCCATTCGTATTACCCACCTGCCCACTGGTGTCGTCGTGGAGTGTCAGGAGGAGCGTAGCCAGCACAAAAACCGTGCCAAGGCAATGTCGCTGCTGGCCGCCAAGCTCAAGCGCAACGCGGTTGACTCGCAGCGCCAGGAGCAGGCAGATGCCCGGCGCTCCCTGGTTGGCTCGGGTGATCGAAGTGAACGTATTCGTACCTATAACTTCCCCCAGGGACGGCTTACCGACCACCGCATCAATCTAACACTATATAAGCTAACGGAAGTGGTCAGTGGTGAGCAGCTTGATGAGGTTATTGAGCCATTGATCCACGAGTATCAGGCGGAACAGCTATCGGCCCTGCAGGATGGCTGATGACCTTTGATACCCTATTACAACAGTCGACCCAGCGGTTACAGGAGGCTGGCTCGCCGTCTCCGAGGATTGATGCTGAAGCACTGCTTGCTTTTGTAACCGGGCATGACCGCACCTGGCTCTATACGTGGGGTGACCGTGAGTGTCCTGTCGAAGCGTATACGCAGTTTGAAGCTCTGCTGGCGTTACGGGTCCAGGGGCAGCCGGTGGCTTATCTAACCGGTGAACGTGAGTTTTGGGGCCTGAGGTTGGCTACTTCCCCTGACACGCTTATACCGCGCCCAGATACCGAAACGCTGGTCGAGGCCGCACTGTATTGCGCGCAGAACGTGACGGGCAGGTTTCTTGACTTGGGTACGGGCACCGGGGCGATTGCGCTGGCCTTTGCCAGCGAAAAGCCTGGCTGGCAGGTGTTAGGGGTGGATATACGCCCGGAAGCAGTGAGTACCGCGTCCAATAATGCGTTAGCCCTTAAGATTAGCAATGTGCAATTTGTACAGAGCGACTGGTTTAGTGCCTTAACGCAGGCGGGGCAAAGGGATACATTCGATATTGTTGTCAGTAATCCGCCTTATATCGCCGCTGACGACCCACATTTGTGCCAGGGCGATGTTCGCTATGAGCCGCGGTCTGCGCTGGTAGCTGATGCTGGCGGCATGGCCGATTTATTGCATTTGGTCATTGCGGCCAGGGAACACCTGGACATGGGAGGCTGGCTGGTGTTGGAGCATGGCTACAATCAAGCCTCCCTGGTGCGTGAAGCGCTTGTAAGAGCTGGCTATCAAAACGTTGAAAGTGTGCAAGACGTTGGTGGCCATGAACGGGTTACCCTGGGGCTCCTCTAATCACTGCCCGATTCATCAGTAATGGATCCTGCCATGAAACCTAAAAATAGAACGCTGGACCGTATCGACCTTAAAATTTTGCGCTGTCTACAGGAAAATGCACGGATCTCCTATGTAGACCTTGCTTCAGAAGTTGGTTTATCCACAACCCCTTGCCTAGAGCGGGTCAAACGCCTAGAGCGGTCGGGTATCATTCGCGGCTATCAGGCGGTCCTTGATCCGAGGGCCTTGAAAGCAAATTTGCTGGTGTTTGTAGAGATTAGTCTGGAAACCCAGTCCCCTACGGTATTTGACGAATTTCGCCGTGCCGTGGAAAAACTTCCGCAAATACAAGAGTGCCATTTGGTATCGGGCCAGTTTGACTACATTTTGAAATGTCGGATTCCTGAAATGTCGGCCTACCGCCAACTACTTGGCGACGTAGTGTTAACACTTCCTGGCGTGAAAGAGTCGAAAAGCTACGTGGTAATGGAGGAAGTTAAAGAGAGTTTTAGCTTGCATATACCCGATTTCGAGGAATTTGAGGATAAATAAAGCGATGATGGATGATCAGGCACTCTTGCGCTATAGCCGCCATATTATGCTGCCCGAAGTGGATATTGCAGGGCAGGAGCGGCTGCGTGGTGCCCATGCATTAATTATTGGTGCTGGCGGGCTAGGCTCGCCAGCGTCGCTTTATTTAGCCGCCTCTGGGGTAGGGCGTATCACTATTGCCGATGCGGATGTGGTCGAGCTGTCTAATTTGCAGCGTCAAATTGCTCACCAGCAGGCTGACATTGGTGCCAATAAAGCATGCTCGGCCAAGGCCAGTATGCAAGCACTCAATTCAGAGTGTCAGGTGGCCGCTATTGAAGATTACGTTGATGGAGAACGGCTGGCACAGCTGGTCGCGGCTGCCGATGTGGTGCTGGACTGCACTGACCGCTTTTCGAGCCGTTATGCCATCAATGCAGCCACTCAAAAGGCTAATGTGCCACTTGTATCCGGTGCGGCGATTCGTTTTTCCGGACAGTTGGCAGTTTTTGACCCACGCAATCCGGCTTGCCCTTGTTACGCTTGCCTTTACCCCGCTAATGAAAGCGACGATGACGCCTTGAGCTGTGCAGAAAGTGGTGTAATGGCACCACTGGTAGGGTTGATCGGCTGCTTTCAGGCGGTTGAGGCGTTTAAGTTGCTTAGTGGGGTGGGGACTGCCCATCACGGGCTGTCCACCTTCGATGGCCTGAGTGGTCAGTGGCGGCACTTTCAGGTGCTGCGGGACCCAGCCTGCCCGGTATGTGCCCGTTAAATCACTCGGAGGATGATGTTTCCGTACGTGGCTGTTCGCTGGATACGGTTTCTACCGGGAGCGTGCTCTTCGTCGATGTTGCCTGGCTGGGTGTTTTTCTTGTTGACGAGGTGGGTTGTGATGCAAACACCTGCTCGAAAATCTCGTTATCGGGGTTCATGTCAATGTTGCCGTGGAACAGGCTGCCATCCTCCAGCACCAGACAGGGGGTAATAATAGCGCCAATCACTTCTGCGCCTTTATGCACGGTTGCCTTATGCAGCGCCACCAGATTGCCATTGACCTTGCCGGATACGTGCAAGGTGTGGGCGTGAGCATCACCCTCCAACTCGCCCTGGCTGCCAAGGGTAACGGTATGTTGCTTACAGGTTACCGTTCCCTTCACGCGTCCTTCGATCCTTAGATCTTCCTCGCTATGAATATCCCCCTGTACTTGTGTGTTGGCACCAATGATGGAGGTGCTGGGGCGAGCGCTATGGGCAAGAGACTGAGCGTCGGTGGCCTGGGGAGAGGTCTCTGGGGCTACCACGGGTGGCTTGGAAACAGGTATGGACTTGGTTTTACTGAACATTTGAGGCTCCAGTGGAAACAGGTTAAGCACTAATAAGTCAGTGTTGGTTGCTGTCTGCCTTGACTGGCCTCACCGACTTTTCGGATAAACCCTAATTTACGTTGCTTGCCTGATAAATAAAGCCAAGAGATGCCGGGTATCTCACCATGTATTCAGGCTGATGAAGAGGGTGGGAACGGTTATAACAATTAACTTATTACGGCTAAGAGGTGTATGACGGCTATGGGCACCGAAATATGGCTGATTTTCTTTGGTGTTGCCATCATGACGCTGATTATTATGGATGGAAAACGGCAAAGAAAAAAGTTCACGGCAACTTCACCGCAGAGGCAGAGAGGCATTTTACAAGGGCCGGGAGCTGCTCCGAAAGTCCGGGTTGTAACGTGGCAGGGTCAGGGGGAAGTGCTTGGGCTAAAGCATGAAGCGTGGCATTCACCCATGGCGCTAGTACATCCTGTGAACGAGGGGTTCCCTTGGCAGTCAGAAAAAGCACTCAATGAAACGGTAGAGGGGGGAAGCCATATTGGTTCTGCCACCTCTATTCAGGGGAGGATAATCGCGAATGAAAAGGTGTTGGTTAAGGGATGTATCGATGGTGCAGTGGTGGCCGAGCGCCACCTTATTCATCTGACCGCCAGCAGCTCTGTAACAGCGACCATTCAGGGGCGTCTGATCTGGGTTGATGGGAGCGCGACAGGCACTTTATCTGCCAGCGAACGGTTAACACTGATGCCTGGTGCCAGGGTACAGGGGGATATAAACGCCGTGCAGTTGGAGTGTCGGGCGGGTGCCCGTTTCAGTGGCAGCGTAAGCCAATACTCAGCCGTGAAACTGGTGAGCTGAAAAAAAGCCCGCTGAGAGCGGGCGTGACGTCACGGTCTTTGCGTCAATAGGAATACCGGGTAGGGCGGTGGGAGCCGCCCGGTCGGTCAATTAGTTACGAATCAGATAATCAAATGCGCCCAGAGATGCTTTCGCGCCTTCCCCCATGGCAATAATAATCTGCTTATAAGGCACGGTGGTTACATCACCTGCGGCAAAGATGCCAGGAACCGAAGTCATACCGTGGGCATCAACGATGATTTCGCCACGGGGTGACATCTCGATGGGTGATTCTTTCAGCCATTCGGTGTTAGGCACCAAACCTATTTGTACAAAAATACCTTCCAATGCAATGTTTTTAATTTCATCGGTATTGCGGTCTTTGTAGGTCAGGCCGTTTACACGGCTGCCATCACCGGTGACTTCGGTGGTCTGAGCATTCAGAATAACATCGACATTCGGCAGGCTCTTAAGCTTGCGCTGCAGGACGGCGTCAGCACGCATTTCACCCATGAATTCAAATAGCGTTACGTGGTCGACAATGCCGGCAAGGTCAATAGCGGCTTCGACACCTGAATTACCGCCACCAATTACCGCCACGCGTTTGCCTTTAAACAACGGACCATCGCAGTGAGGGCAATAAGCAACACCCTTGTTGCGATACTCCTGTTCGCCGGGCACATTCATTTCACGCCACCTTGCACCGGTCGCGAGAATTAGCGTTTTGCTCTTCAGTTTCGCTCCGGATTCAAACGTCACTTCATGCAAACCGCCTTCTGCTTCAGCAGCTTGGAAGGAGATGGCGCGCTGAAGATTCATCACATCGACATCGTACTCTTTGACGTGCTCTTCAAGAGCACTCACCAGCTTCGGTCCTTCGGTATGGGATACGGAAATAAAGTTTTCAATACTCATGGTATCCGATACCTGGCCGCCAAAACGCTCGGCAGCGACACCGGTGTTAATACCTTTGCGGGCGGAGTAAATAGCGGCAGCAGCACCAGCGGGGCCGCCACCGATGACGAGGGTATCAAAGGCAGCTTTTTCACTCAGCTTTTTCGCCTCACGTTCAGCGGCACCCGTGTCAACCTTGGCAAGAATCTGCTCCAGGGTCATACGGCCCTGGTCAAACGGTTTACCATTAAGGTAGATGCTGGGCACTGACATGATTTCCCGCGCTTCCACTTCATCCTGGAACAGCGCACCGTCGATGGCCACATGGCGGATGTTGGGATTGAAAATGGCCATCAGGTTGAGTGCCTGGACGACGTCCGGGCAGTTCTGGCACGAGAGTGAATAGTAAGTTTCGAAAAGCATATCGCCTTCGAGGACCTTAATTTGATTAAGTACCTCTTCCGACGTCTTGGGCGGGTGGCCGCCCACTTGCAGCAGCGCCAATACCAGCGAGGTGAACTCGTGGCCCATGGGGATGCCTGCAAAGACCACTCCGGTGTCTTCACCGGGGCGGTTTAGCGCAAACGATGGCTTGCGATCATCCTGACCATCTGTCTGCAGCGTGATTTTATCACTCAGGCTGCTGACATCTTCCAGCAAGCCCAGCAGTTCCTGTGACTTGGCACCGTCATCGAGGGACGCAACGATCTCGAACGGTTGAGTCACTTTTTCCAGATAAGCTTTCAACTGATTTTTTAAATTGGCGTCCAGCATGACAGTGTTTTCCTCGCAATCAACTGATAGATGTTCTCAATCCGGCGCTACCATGACCGTGAAGTCGATAACCACGTACACGGGCATAGAGAGAACAGTGGGTGCATGAGAAGCGGCGTTTAGAAACGCAACACCCGGGCTCAGCACCCGGGTGTCGCGCTGAGGCTCAAGCCCGAAGACTTAAGACATCAGTAATAGGCAGTTTAGATTTTGCCTACGAGATCCAGGGAGGGAGCCAGTGTCTCTTCGCCTTCTTTCCATTTCGCCGGGCAAACTTCATTCGGATTTGCACGCACGTACTGGGCAGCTTTTACCTTGCGTAGCAGTTCTTCAGCGTTACGACCGATGTTGCCAGCGTTGATTTCAACAATCTGGATTTTGCCATCAGGGTCAACAACAAAGGTGCCGCGCTCTGCAAGACCAGCTTCTTCGATGAGTACTTCGAAGTTGCGGGAGATTTGCAGTGTTGGGTCAGCAATCATCGGGTATTGAAGCTTGCCGATGGTTTCTGAGCTGTCGTGCCATGCTTTATGGGTGAAGTGCGTATCGGTTGAAACACTGTAAATCTCAACGCCCAGCTTTTTGAACTCTGCATAGTTGTCGGCCAGATCACCCAGCTCGGTTGGGCAAACGAAGGTGAAGTCAGCCGGGTAGAAGAAGAAGATAGACCACTGGCCTTGCAGGTCTGCTTCAGTTACGTCAACAAACTCACCGTTCAGGTAAGCAGTGGCTTTAAACGGCTTTACATCAGTATTGATCAAAGACATTTAATTCATCTCCATATGGGGTGGGTGATAGCTGAAGGTGTTGATCGTCATAGTAACGATCTACGACTAATAGATAAAATTGAAAAAAAGAATTTATCCGATAGTTTTTTTCTATAGTAGCGCCTTCTCATTTGACGCTAACCAGGAGGTGGGGACGCCGTGGGCATAATACAAGAGTTTTTCACATGGACTTGCGATAGAAGACGCGGCGCCGCAAAATTCGCACGGCTCGCATAATCGCCTAAGCTGCTTTTAGCCTACCTATAATGGCTAGGCGGTTGGATGAGGATGACGATGTTGGTGACATGTGCGTTTGGTGTTCGTTGGATTTTAAGATGAGGAGCAATGGAATGGGGAACATTCACAAACTTTCCGGGGCCGTTACGGCCATCTCTTTTGCCGTAGCGGCCGCAGCAGCCCACGCTGATGAGGTGCGGGTTTATAACTGGTCAGACTATATTGCACCAGAAACGTTGGCAAAATTCACCGAGCGTACCGGTATTGCAGTCACCTACGACGTTTATGATAGTAACGAAGTTCTGGATGCAGCGCTTTTATCAGGCCGTTCCGGGTACGATGTGGTTGTGCCGTCTAACCACTTTCTGACACGCCAGCTAAATGCAGGCGTCTATCAACCACTCGACCATGCGTTGTTAGACAATCTTGGTAACCTTGACCCCGAGTTGATGACAAGCCTGGAAAATATCGATGGGGGTAGCGAGTACTCTGTGCCTTATATGTGGGGCACGAACGGTATTGGTTATAACGTCGAACGTATTGAGCAGATTCTCGGCGAAGATGCACCTGTCGATAGTTGGGCGCTGCTGTTTGACCCTGAGATTACCAGTGCGCTGAGTACCGCCGGTTGTGGTATCTCCCTGATGGACTCCGGTATGGAGATGCTGCCGGCTGCCATGTCTTATCTGGGATTGGATCCGCAAAGCAACGATAGCGCTGACCTGGAGGCTGCCGGGGAGGTCATTACCCGCATTCGCGACGATATAACCTACTTCCACTCCTCACGCTATATCTCTGATCTGGCGAATGGTGATATTTGCGTAGCGGCTGGTTATTCCGGCGATGTCTTTCAGGCTGCGGAGCGTGCAGAGGATGCCGGACGTGATTTCACGATCGCTTATAGCATTCCCAAGGAAGGTGCCGAGCTATGGTTCGACATGATGGCGATTCCGGCAGATGCCCCCAATCCTGACAATGCGCATGCGTTTATCAATTTTATTCTTGATCCGGAAATTGCGGCAGAAATCACGGATTATGTGCGCTATGCCAACCCGAATAGTGCTGCAAATGCTTACTTGTCGGATGAAATACTTGAAGACCAGGCTATTTATCCTGAAGCCGAGACCATGCAGAATTTGTTTGTGCCCTTGGAAAAGCCGCAAGACGTCCAGCGCGTACTGACTCGTACTTGGAACCGCGTTAAGTCTGGCCGTTAATCATCGCCGCCTAACGGCGGGCTGAGCGACATGCTTGGCCCGCTGTTTGTTTTTTTAACGCCCGGTTAGCCGGGCCTGTTGATGGGAGTGGCGAATGGTCACTACGCCCCTGTCGAACGAGCCGTCATCTTCTGCGCAGGTATCTCCTGTCTCACGTTCTCAAGGTAAAACCCCGCGGTTTGCCGAGGATATTGTGCTGGAGGTAAAGCGCTTAAGTAAGCGTTTCGATGATGCCCTTGCGGTGGATGATGTCAATCTGAAGGTAAAGCGTGGAGAAATCTTTGCGTTATTAGGAGGCTCGGGGTCGGGCAAGTCAACACTGCTGCGTATGTTGGCAGGCTTTGAAACACCCAGTGAAGGGCGGATTCTATTGAGTGGCGAAAACATTACCAATGTGCCGCCCCATAAGCGTCCCATTAATATGATGTTTCAGTCCTATGCCCTATTTCCGCACATGACGGTAGCGCAAAATATTGCGTTTGGACTGAAGCAGGACAAACTGCCAAAGGCAGACATTGAATCCCGCGTGGCCCAAATGCTGAAGCTGGTGCATATGGAGCGTTTTGCCAGGCGTAAGCCGCACCAGCTTTCCGGTGGGCAGCGTCAGCGTGTGGCACTGGCACGTTCGCTGGCTAAGCGCCCAAAACTACTGCTACTCGATGAACCCATGGGGGCGCTGGATAAAAAGCTGCGTACGGAAATGCAGCTTGAAGTGGTCGAGATTATTGAGCAGGTAGGGGTTACCTGCATCATGGTGACCCACGATCAGGAAGAGGCCATGACAATGGCCGACCGGGTGGCGATTATGGCCGATGGCTGGATCGAACAGGTGGGCTCACCGGTTGATATATATGAAAGTCCCGCTAGCCGCATGGTGGCGGAATTTGTCGGTACCGTGAACCTGTTTGAAGGCGAGATTATTGAAGACGCTGCCGATCACTGTCGTATCGCCGCACCTGCGCTCTCGCGGCCGATTTATATCGATCATGGTATTACCACCCAAGCGGCGGATCGGCGAGTATGGGCAGCGCTGCGCCCTGAAAAAATCTGGCTAACCCGTGAAAGGCCTGCGGCAGAGTACAACTGGGAAGCGGGCAAAGTCGACGATATTGCTTATTTGGGTGGCTACTCCCTTTACTACGTGCGCACTGCTTCCGGGCAGTTGATCAAAGTCAGTATGGCGAATACTGAGCGACGGGGTGATCGCCCTACCTGGGAGGATAGCGTTTATGTCTACTGGGAAGACCATAGCGCTATCGTACTCAATCGTTGATGCCAGCTTGGCTGTTGGGAGATCGCCTTAAATGATGCCATCTCGTATTGCAGGTTTTGTGAAACGCATGCAACTGGGTAAGCGCGCAGTTATTGCGTTTCCACTGGTGTGGCTGACGCTGTTCTTTTTACTGCCTTTTGCACTAGTGCTCAAAATCAGTCTGTCGGAATCAGCGATCGCCATTCCGCCCTATGGGCCATTGATGGAGTACGCCGATCAAACGCTGCATGTATTTTTGAATCTTGGTAATTATCTATTTTTGTTATCGGATTCACTGTATGTTGCCGCGTATTGGGGGTCGATCAAGACCGCATTTATTTCCACTACTGTGTGTCTGCTGATCGGTTACCCAATGGCTTACGCCATGGCCCAGGCCCCTGGGCGCTGGCAGCTTATTCTGTTGCTGTTGGTGATGCTGCCCTCCTGGACCTCTTTTCTGATCCGGATATATGCCTGGATGGGCATTCTCAGTAACAGCGGGTTGATCAATAACTTACTTATTGGCGTAGGGTTGATTGAGTCGCCGCTGCGTATGATGAACACCCAGTTTGCGGTCGTGATCGGTATTGTTTATGCCTACCTGCCATTTATGGTGTTGCCGCTATACGCTCACCTGACGCGGCTGGATAACGCGTTGTTAGAGGCAGCATCCGATCTTGGATCGCGTAAGTTCAATACCTTTTTAAAAGTAACGCTACCGCTCTCTATGGGAGGGATAATGGCAGGGTCAATGTTGGTCTTTATTCCTGCCGTAGGGGAATTTGTGATTCCCGAACTCCTCGGCGGCCCAAATACATTGATGATTGGCAAAGTGCTGTGGGAAGAGTTTTTCCTGAATCGCGACTGGCCGGTGGCGTCGGCACTGGCGATGGTAATGCTGCTGCTATTGTTAATACCCATTGTGTGGTTTCACCGCTATCAATCACGGGAGCTTGAAGAATGAGCCGTGTTCGACGTCGTCCCAGTTTTACGACTGTGATGCTGGTGGTGGGCCTGCTGTTTCTGTATCTACCGATGGTGGTGTTGGTGGTTTACTCGTTCAACGCCTCAAGGCTGGTCACCGTTTGGGCGGGGTTTTCCACCCAATGGTACGCCGAGTTGTTCCGTGACAGGCAAATCCTGTCAGCGGTTTGGACCAGCCTGAAAATCGCTTTTTTTTCGGCCAGCATGGCGGTCTGCCTGGGCACTGTCGCGGCATTTGTCATGACGCGCTATGGTAACTTTCGCGGTAAGACAGCTCTCTCCAGCATGGTCACTGCGCCGCTGGTCATGCCAGAGGTGATCACCGGACTTTCATTGTTGCTGCTATTTGTGCAAATGGCCCAACTGATAGGCTGGCCCGCTGATCGTGGTATGGCAACCATCTGGATTGCACATACGACCTTCTGTAGCGCTTACGTGGCGGTGGTGGTGGCTGCGCGTTTGCGTGAGGTAGACCGATCCATCGAAGAAGCGGCGATGGATCTGGGATCTCCACCGGTCAAAACCTTCTTTTTTGTCACGCTGCCGGTCATTACGCCAGCCTTAGCAGCTGGCTGGTTGCTAGCGTTTACACTATCGTTGGATGATCTGGTGATTGCCAGCTTCGTATCCGGCCCAGGAGCCAATACGTTACCCATGGTGGTGTTTTCATCGGTGCGTATGGGGGTCTCGCCAACGATTAATGCGTTGGCCACATTGATTATCCTGGCCGTATCACTTGCCACCTTGCTGGCGTGGTACTTGATGCGCCGTGGCGAGGCTAAGCGGCAGATGCTGTTGCAGCAGACCGATAGTGCTTAAATTACAGTACGTCGTCGTCCCGGCCAGTGCTAATGTCGTCCAGTTCACCGGTAATGGGCGAAACAGTGACCTGTAGCTGGATGGGGGCACAGCACTGATGGCAATCCTCCCAGGTGGAATGGCTTCCTTGGGAGGTGTCGATGACAAAGGTCAGCGGCGTATCGCAATAGGGGCAATGAAAGTTGTGATTCACTAGTGCTTCATTTTGCATCATTGTTCCCCTTAGGTGGGTATTTGAAGATTGAGTGTAGCAGTGGGGCGCCTGATCGGGCATTGCCCTGATGAATCAGGTAGGATATTGGCGGGTTTCTTAAGCAACGCAGTGAGAGTAGCGATGATGATACGTAACATGGCAGTAGCGGCCGTACTGGCCATCCCGATGGTCGCCCAGGCAGAAACGCCTAATTTAACGCCTGGCGAGTGGGAGTTCGTCAGCGTGACCAGTATTAGTGGCGATATGCAGATTCCGGATCAAACGGAAACTGAGCGCCAGTGTATTACCCAGGAAGAGCTGGATGGAGCCGAGTTTGGCTTTATTGAAGAGGAAGAGGGCTGTGAGCTACTCAACCAGGATATGAACGCCGATGGCCTTTCCTATAGCATGATCTGCCGTGCTGAAGGCGGTGAAGCCACTATTGATGGCGAAATGCGCTTTATGGGCGAGCAGATTGAAGGCTCGGTAGACATTTTTACCCAGTCGCCCATGGGTGAGCTGACCATGAATACGGTGATTGAAGGTGAGCGTATTGGTGATTGCCAATAAGCTTGCGCGGTTAGCTGGCACTTGGCGGCTGGCAGGTAAACAGCGTTAGCCTGAAATGGGCGCTCCTGCAGGAGCGCCCTTATTTCGTTTTAACGGTTACGTCGCGTCGCTATCATTCAGGTGTCTGCAGAGGTTCATGCGGCGCAATCGGCGCACTTGCAATCTCATCTTCCAATTGACGTTTTACAGCGCCCGGTGAGCCTGTGTAGCGAGCCAGCAGGTCGTAAGCAACTGGCACTACAAACAGGGTGAAAATAGTCGCGGCTCCCACACCGGCCATAATCACTGTGCCTATCACCAGACGAGACTCCGCTCCTGGCCCGCTTGATATAATTAATGGAATGGCCCCGGCCATCGTGGTTACTGCCGTCATAAGGATTGGCCGCAGGCGTGTGACCGAGGCTTCAATCAGGGCGGAGCGAAACGCCTGCCCCTCATCGCGCAGTTGGTTGGCGAACTCAACGATTAAAATACCGTTTTTGGCGGCAAGGCCGATTAACAGTACCAGCCCCACCTGGCTATAGATGTTCAATGACTGCCCGCTCAAAAGTAGGGCGAGCAGTGCACCACTCATCGCCAGGGGAACAGTCAGCATAATCACAAATGGGTGGATCAGGCTTTCGAATTGCGCAGCGAGCACCAGGAAAACAACCACCGCCCCCAGCACCAGCAAGAACATAGTGGCGCCGCTAGCCTGCTGGAAGTCACGTGAGGGGCCTGCCACGTTGGTTTGCACTTCTTCCGGCAGAATCTCATCCGCGGTTTGTTGCAGATAGGCCAATGCTTCACCCAATGGGTAACCATCGGCCAGGTTGGCTTCAATAGTAATGGCCCGAACCCTGTCAAAGCGGTTCAGTGTGCTGGCGCCAGCAAAGTCGGTCAATGTTACCAGACTTGAGAGTGGGATGAGTTCTCCAGAGCGTGCCGAGCGAACCTGGATGTTATCCAGTGCCCGGGGGCTGTTCTGACGTCCCCGATCGCCCTCAAGGATGACATCATACTCTTCACCCTCGTCCACGTAGCGGGTGACATTACGCCCACCAAGCAATACTTCAAGCGTCCTGCCTATTTCAGTAACGGTAACCCCCATGGCGGCTGCCCGCTCATAGTTAATATCGATCCGCAATTGGGGCTGGGTTTCGTTATAGTTGCTTTCCACGGCAGTCAAACGCGGGTTGTCTTCGCGTATATAATTAACCAGGGTATCGCGCCAGCGGGCCAGATCTTCATAGGTGCCACCGCCGAGCACAAATTGCACCGGTTTTTGGGTACGTTGGCCAAACCCTTGGCGCATGACAGGAAATGCCTGTACGCCCGGCAGCGTGCTGAGCGTTTGGCGAACATCGTCCATAATTTCCCAGGCGCTGCGGCGACTGCCCCAATCCGCCATGTTGACGATAATAAAGCCGCTATTGAAGTTTTCGATATTGCCAAAACCACGGGGCGCCCGGACCACCACACGTTCAAGCTCGCCACTTTCAACAAAGGGCATTAAACGCGCTTCGATTTCGTCCATATAATCCATCATATAGTCAAAGGTGGCCCCTTCAGGGCCGTTGACCAGTACGATGAAGTTACCGCGGTCTTCCTGAGGGGTATATTCATTGGGTAGTGCGGACGCCAGCCATGCCGTGGCAGCGATCAATAAGCCAAATAGTACAACGACTACCCACTTGAACCTGAGCACCACTTCCAGTGCGCGTTGGTAGCGCCGTTGTGTCCCCTTCAGCAACCACTGAACACCCTGGCCAACGCGA
Organism: Vreelandella olivaria; assembly: GCF_023507745.1. GTDB lineage: Bacteria > Pseudomonadota > Gammaproteobacteria > Pseudomonadales > Halomonadaceae > Vreelandella > Vreelandella olivaria_A. The sequence goes on from NZ_JALPZO010000112.1 coordinate 118,330, forward strand.
CTATCGTGCATACCCGGTTTGAGAATTTTTGACGCCATCATGGGCGTTAAGGTAAGTGCTAATAAGGTTGAAACGACAACTGCGGCTGCCATCGTTAACGCAAATTCTGAAAATAACCGCCCGATATCGCCTTGCAGCATGCTCAGCGGCACAAAGACGGCGACCAGCACTAACGTGGTCGCGATAACGGCAAAAGCAATTTGTCGCGTGCCGCGAAAGGCTGCTACCAAAGGCGTTTCACCGTAATCGTGCATGCGTCGGTTAATGTTCTCGAGCACCACGATGGCATCATCGACAATCAACCCAATGGCCAGCACCAGGGCCAGCAAGGTGAGCAGGTTGATCGAAAAATTCATCGCTGCCAGGGCAGTAAAGGCGCCAATCACGGCAATGGGTACCGTCACAGCAGGCACAAGGGTGGTGCGTAGGTTGCCCAGAAACAGGAAAATCACCATCACCACCAGTCCCATGGCGATAAATAGCGTCATCACCACCTGATCAATAGCGCCCGATACGAAAACTGATGCATCGTAATTGAGACTAAGTGACATCCCTTCAGGCAGTGTGCCTTGTAGCCTGTCCAGCTCTTGTTGCACTGCTTCAGATAGCTCAATCACATTCGCGGTGGACTGCATTATCATGCCCAGCCCGACCATGGGAATGCCATTGGCTCTGAACACAGAGCGGTCTTCGACGGAACCAACCTCCACTCTGGCGACATCGGCTAAACGCACCAGATAGCCGTGACTGCCCTGGCTTAAGGCCAGGCGTTTAAAGTCATCTGCGGTGGCAAAACTGCGCGGCAGGCGAACAATAAACTGTCGATCATCGGATTCAATGGAACCCGCAGGTAACTCAACATTTTCGGCGCGAAGCGCGTCTTCAATGTCGCCTACCGTGAGACCCCGGGCGGCCATCGCATTGCGATCCAGCCAGACCCGCATGGCATAGTCCCGGCCGCCACCTATGCGTACCCTGGCCACGCCAGGTTGTACCGACAGGCTATCCACCAAGAAACGATTGGCGTAATCAGTGAGCTCTGTGATGGAGTAGTCTGCACCCGACAGACTCAGCCACACGACGATTTCATCGCTACTGTCGGCTTTGGTTACCTCGGGGTTGTCGGCATCATCGGGCAGGTTGCGCAGTGCACCGGAAATACGGTCACGGACATCGTTGGCGGCTGAATCGATATCCCTGTTGAGTGAGAATTCGATTTCAATACGTGAACGGCCATCCTCGCTTTGCGAGGTGATTAATTCAATTCCCTCTATGCCCGCAATTCGATCTTCAAGCACTTGGGTGATACGGGTTTCCACGACGCTGGCAGATGCCCCAGGGTAGCGGGTATCAATACTAACCACCGGGGGATCAACGGTAGGATACTCCTGGAGGGGAAGCCGGTTGAGCGCCAGTAAGCCAAAAGCAATGATCAATGCTGAAATGACCATGGCCAGGACAGGTCGCTGAACCGAAATGTCTGATAAACGCATTAGCGGTCAGCCTCCAGCAGCGCACGGATGCCTGTTTCGCTATCAGCCACACCCAGTAAGCGTACCTCCTGCCCATCCCTGGCCAGCTGTAAACCGTGCACAACCACTAAGTCTCCCGGGTCGACCCCTTCCAGTATTTCCACCTGGCCATGGCGGCGTTCTCCAATGACAACTTCACGCTGCTCAAGGCGTTTGGCATCATCCTGTTTATGGATCACCATCACATAATGGCGATCACCACTGGGCTCAAGCGTTGCTTCAGGAAGTACGATCGTGTCGCGTACCCGCTGTTGCACAATAACTTCCATCAGCATACCAGGGCGAAGCCGTAGGCCTGGATTATCAAGTTCGGCGCGTACACTGACGCTTCTGGAGACAGGATCAATACGTGTGCCGATACTGGCGATTTGGCCGCTGAAAACTTCATCAGGAAAAGCTGCTGTTTTGGCACTGAGTGAAAGCCCTTTGGATAAACGACCTAGAAACACCTCAGGAACGCCGAAGTCGAGCTTCATGACATCCAGTTTATCCAGTGTCACCAGCTCCATACCTGGTGTCACCAGAGTGCCTACACTGACATTGCGAAAGCCCACTCGTCCGCTAAACGGTGCATGTATACGATAATTGGCAAGGCGTGCTTCCTGCGCCTGTACATCGGCTTCAGCCTGGCGAAGGCGAGCCTGGGTATCTTCAACATCTGCGCGGGCTGCCAAGTTACGCTGCTGCAATTGAGACGCTCGACCGGACGCATTGCGACGTTCGTCGGTGATCGCCTGGGCAGCTCGTAGCTGTGCCTGTTCTTCAGCATCTTCCAGGTGAATCAGCAACCTCCCACGTTCCACCTGCTCACCATCCTGGAAATTGATCTCGGCGATGGTTTCCGTCACCGTCGCTGAAAGGGTGACACTCTCATCAGCGCTAAGTGTACCCAGTGCTTCCAGAGGGTCCGACCATGTGGTGATTTCGGCATGACTGCCGATCACGGAAGGTAAGGATTGGGCAAAGGCAGTGGAGGAGCAGAGCAGCGTAACCAGGAAAAAACCAACCGTGCGTCTATCAACGTACATGAGCATCTCAGCGTTATGAGCAATGAATCGCGTTCGTGAAAAAGTACCCGCCTGGGGCTGTGAACTGTCTTCTATAAGCTGTGTAGGATGGCTTATACCAAGACCTTATTATTTTGTACCTTAATTGTACGATCTATTTTTGATGTAAAGCAATTTGTTCCCTTTTACCTGTTAGAATGCTCGCCTTTAATATGCAGGAGTCATTTTAATGGTCTACGACGTCGTGGTGATTGGCGCTGGTGCTGCCGGGTTAATGTGTGCGGCTCAGGCAGGCTATGCCGGACGTCGTGTGCTGATACTTGATCATGCCAACAAAGCAGGCAAGAAAATTCTTATGTCAGGCGGTGGTCGTTGCAACTTTACCAACCTTGGCACAACTCCTCAGCATTTTTACTCTGAAAATCCTTATTTTTGTATTTCTGCATTAAAACGTTATCGGCCAGAACATTTTGTATCTTTGGTTGAACGGCATGGTGTTGAGTACGTAGAAAAGATGCCGGGCCAGCTATTTTGTGCCTCCTCTGCCAAAGAGATCTTACGTGTATTATTAACTGAATGTGAGTGGGCGGGCGTAGAAATAAGGCTTGGTACCCAGCTTTCCCGGGTTGAGCGTGTGGGGGAGAGTATGCGTTTGGCAACGTCCTTGGGCACTATTGATGCAGGGGTGGTTGTAGTAGCGACGGGGGGGCTGTCTATCCCAACCATGGGAGCCACAGGCTTTGGGTATGAGGTTGCCCGCCAGTTTGGCCTGGAGGTACTGCCCACACGGCCAGGTTTGGTACCCTTTACCTTAAGTGATACCTGGAAAGCCCGGGCTGCGGAACTTTCGGGAGTGAGTTTGCCCACAGCGGTTAGCTGTAATGAGCGTCGCTTTGTGGAACCCATGTTGTTCACCCACCGGGGGCTGTCCGGCCCTTCCATGCTGCAAATTTCCAGCACATGGCAGCCGGGCAATTCCATTGAGATTGACTTATTACCCCATGAAGATGTGGCTGAATCGCTACGCGACGCCCGTATAGTCACGCCAAAGCGACAGCTCTCAACCTGGTTGGGGGAGCGCTTTCCCAAACGCTTTGCTCAGTCGTTGATGGAGTGGTATCCCGATAGCAACCTATCTCAACCTTTGGCCCAGTACAATAATGCTGCGTTGGATCGTTGGGCAGAGCGGCTTAATCGGTGGCAATTGAAGCCTGCGGGAACTGAAGGGTGGAGAACTGCTGAAGTGACCATGGGCGGTGTGAGTACCGAAGCAATTTCTTCAAAGACATTTGAAGTTAAGAATCTGCCACAACTCCGATTTATTGGTGAAGTGCTGGATGTGACCGGGGAGTTGGGAGGGTACAACTTTCAATGGGCGTGGGCGAGTGGCGTGGCGTGTGGGCAGTCCTGCTAGCCGAATGGCTGCTGTATGTGTAACTAGGTCGCTTAGGGTAAAAGCCTAAGGCGACCCAGTATAGCGGGCACTATTGGTGGTATTTGCAATCAAGATGTTGCTTTAGCAAGCAGTTTAAACTTACGAAACAGCATATAGCCTGCTAATGCTTTACGGCCTGCTGCTATGACACCGCCAGGGCGACGCATAAGACGGAAAGCCACCACACCGCCGATAGCATAGAGGGGCAGCTTAAGGCTGCGCCAATGGTTATCCAGCGGGGCGGTTACACGTAGCAGATAGTCGCTATCCACAAGCATATCAATTCTCTGCTGCTCTAAGTCAGCAAGCAAAGCAGCTTTACGCTCGGCACGGGTCAATGGTCTATCGGCGGCTTTGGGGGTTGTCATCGTCCTTTGTCTCCAGCAACGCACGATCAGCGGCTAGCTGTTTTAAGGTCTCTTTTAACAGCGTATGTTGCTTAGCCTGACGGATGGCAATCAACGCCAGTAACAGGCTGGCACCTATGAGAACGCCAGCACTGACGCCAATGGCTGTCAGGCGGTAAGTATCCCAAAATAGTATTACTACCAAAGCAGTTAACGTAGCAATCCCTAGCAGTAGCAGTAGTAAGCTGGCCCCCGCCAATAGTATCAGGGTCAGTAAACGTGCGCGTTCCTCTTCGAGCTCCAAAACCGCCAAACGCAGGCGGGTTTCACCATTAGCAATCAGTGATTTCAGCAAGCGTTTGGCGGCAGAGAATACGCGTTGGGTTGGCCCCAAAGCCATTAGCGGCGTCCGAGCAGCATACCAACAATTAAGCCCGCAGCAGCACCGATACCAATACTGGTCCAGGGGTTATCGTGTACGTAGCGGTCGCAGCACTCAACCTGGTGAGAAAGAGTTTCACGGGTTTCGTCATACAAACGCTCACCTTTTGCCTCAAGACGGGCCCGCGTGTCCTTCAGGCGACGCTCGGCACGCTCACGTAGATCCCGCATTTCGCCGCTGGCATCCTTTGAGGTTGCGTTTACCAGCTCTTCAACTGTTTCACTAAGATGGCGTAGATCTTCTTTGAGCTGATCAGCGCGTGTAGATGTATCAGAGTTGCGTTTAGCCATTTTGTCTTCCTTTGACGAATGAATGTGTGACAGTTCTTAGCATAGCAGCCACCAACATATAGACAACCTTGAAGATTATCGGTTCAGTCCGGTAGCACTGAATAAAGGATTTAAGCTAAACCCAATACTTAGCCTGTGAACGCGGTTGTCGTAATCAATCATGCTCTCGCCGTAACCATAGTAATACTGCACGTGTGCACGCAGGCCGTTGAAGGCGGGCCAGCTGTAGTCAATTTGGGTGCCGTAGTTACCCGCGCTGGGGTTGCCACGCAGCAGTCCCTCAATTTCATGATTATTACTTAAACGTCTGGCCAGCCGTATGTCGCCATAGCCCATAAAACGCTCAATATCTGGGTTGTCGTCGTCATTATCGGACTCAGGAACCCGCCAGTGAGGGGCCAGGCTAAGTGCCCAATCACCGCGCTGGAATGTGCTTTCAAGGTAAACACGGTTCCAACTGCGTGACAGTGGATCAGAGCGACCGTTCGACTGATGGTTAAAGGAAACGCGGTTGCGTGTATTGACCCAGCCCAGGGCGCGCCAGGCATTATCAAAATCGATAAAAATTTCGGGCTCGTAATTGGTCTCCCTAAACGGGGAGGAAGCATCGGTATTATAAGCTTGCCACCAGCTACGCTGGGTATAGCCAAAATACAGATCGCCAACGTCGCCAAATAGATTTTCAGCAAGGTTGAACTTGGCACTGAATTGAAACTTCACTTCATTGCTGTCGGCTGAGCTGTCTTCGGTGATATTGTTAAAGTTCTCAACATTTTGGTGAGGGTTATAGCTAATCGGGAATAAGTAGTTGGCACGGTGGGTGGTAATGGCAAAGGGGTTCCGAGACGACGCTTGTTCCAGTTGACGGCGGTCACTGAGGTCTTCCAGCGCTATCTCTTCGGGTAAAAGCTCCACGGCGAGGTCAGGCGACTCCCCTTCAAGCGCATCAGCTTGCTGCAACTGTTGGCGCAGTTGAGATAGCTCGGCATCAAGAGCACGAATACGTGCTTCAATATCCTCTCGTGACTCAGCTAGTGCATTATTAGTCAGCGTTTGGGCGCCTAACAGTACGACCAAGCCTGTATAAAGCAGTTTTCGGGTGACCATCAAAGTCGCTCGCAGATAAATAAGAGACAGTTATTAGCGTCGTTTCTATACATGCTGCCAGTGTAAGTCAACTACTCTGGATTGCGCTTGCGAAAAGAAGGCCTGACAATGGCGCTCTCTCCCGAAACATCGGGTTTTCAGTGTCGATGAGGCATAAAAGACGTGGCGAGATTTGCCGTAAAGGTGCTAGTAAAAGCCGCATGGGCAGTAGCGTTAACCCTAAGTGTCTGCGCCAATGTTGCTTTGGCCAGTATCCTTGAAGGGGTGCCACCCAAGGAACAGCTGAGCGAACGCCTGGTAGAGCTGGAGGCTCAGGAAGGCGAACCGAGCACTTCGCTAACCCGTGACAAAGAGGCGCTGGAGGCTGCCCTACAGGCCTATGAAAGATTAACTACTGTCGACGAACGGCTAAGCAATCTTGAGGATCGTATCGCGCAAGCTCCAGAGTTACTACTGCGTTTAGAGCGTGAGTTAAACGAAGTAGCGGAGGAAGGTCAGCAGCTATCGGTAGATAACCTAAGCGATATGCCTCTGGAGGCGCTGGAAGCCCAGCAGGCCAATGCGGTCGTGGAGCTGCAACAGCTTCAGAGTCAGTTGGCTGACGTAAATTCACAGCTCCTGGCCACGCAAACCTTGCCTGAGCGTGCTCAACAAGCGATCTCCGATGCACTGCAGCGGGCCGAAGGGCTGCGTCGTGACCACGATGAGCGCGAGGCATTGCTGGCAGGTCGGCAGCTTTCTGCCCTCAGTGATGCACGGTTGATCCAGTTGCGCCTGGAGCGTGCAGTGGCGGATCGAGAGGTTAGCCTTAATCAACGAGAGTTAGGCGCTAATAGCCGGTTGCGTGAACTCGCACAGCAACGTCGTGATCTGCTGGCGCTGAAAATTGATCACCAGGAGCAGCAACTTAACCTGCTTCAAGGCGTCATTGATCGCCAGCGGCGTCTACAATCTGAACAGGCCATTGCCGACGCTGCTAGAGATGACCCGCTAATTGCCGAAGGGCACCCCGTTGTGTTGCGCGCCCAGCAGGCCAACCAAGAGTTAAGCCTGGAGCTTTTACGTGCCACGGACCGCGCTAACAGTATTGTACGTGAAAACATCGAAGCCCAGCGGCAGCTGGATCAGGTGCGTCAACTCCAGCGAAGTTTGAACGAGCAGCTTGATGCTATTCGAGGCAGTCAACTGCTGTCCCGCATTTTGCGGGAGCAGCGTCAGTCGTTACCATCCATAGCCCCCCGTCGGGATTTGCAGGATGAAATCGCTGACCTGCGCCTGAAACAGTTTGATTTGATCCGCCAGCGGGATCAACTGCGTCAAGGGGAGCGTTTAGCTACCCAGCGCTTACAGGAAGCCGGTGTGGAGGTGACTCCAGGGCTGGTTGACTCCCTCTCACGCCTGTATCAGTCCCGCCGTGAATTGGTGGAGCAGCTGGAGCAGTCGTACGGTAGCTTATTAAGTGCTGCCATTGAGTTACAGCTCAATCAGCAGCAGTTGTTAACCACGACGCGTAGCTTACGTGCCACCATTGATGAGCAGCTGTTCTGGGTGGCGAACAGTCGTCCGCTGGATTTTAACTGGCTGCGTCAGTTGCCAAATAATCTGCACTTGGAGTGGAGTGAGGGGGAGTGGCGCGCCATTCTGCCCACTCATTGGCAGGGGCTTTCCTGGCAAATGCTGATTGGGGCACCAGTGGTGCTCACCAGTCTGCTTTTGGTTGGGTTGCGCCGTCGGATCAAAGCACGCTTGGCGTTGATTCATTCTCAAATCGGGCGCCTGAAGAGTGACACCCAACTGCACACGCCAAAGGCGGTACTGCTAAATGCCTTGCTGGCAATACCGGGCCCACTCGCTTTGGCGGGTATGGGGGTAGGGTTGCAGGCATCGGAAGGTACGCTTGCCACGAGTGTGGCGCCAGCACTGCTACAGCTGGGCCTTAGCTGGGGAGTGGTGGCTTGGGGGCGTCGTCTACTGGTGCCTGATGGTGTGGCAGAGCGCCACTTTACGTGGTCGCCAGGCTATAACGCCAAGCTACGCCAGTTGCTGGGGGGGCTGGGAATAGCGCTGGTACCCGTGGTCGCTATTGCCGCGATGTCTGGCCAAATGGAAACACCGTTAGCGATGCGCCCTGTGGCGATAGGGCTATTTTCAGCCGGGCTACTGGCGATGAGCTGGTGGCTGGCAAAATTAATTTTATCCCATGTACCATTTTTCGGTGTGCGGCTGTTTCGCCTGGTGTTGGGTCTCACCATGGCGTCTGTACCACTGGTATTACTTGGTCTGGTGACGTTGGGTTATGAGTATACGGCCCTGCGCCTGGTAGGACGCTTTGCGATTACTCTCTACCTGCTTGGGTTATGGGTTGTCGTTGAAGCGACGGTGGTACGTAGTCTGGCGGTTGCTGCCCGAAGGCTGGCTTATCGCCGTGCCTTGGCCCGGCGTCGGGCACAGGTTCAGGAAGGCGCTGAAGGTGGGTTGGAGGTGGTTGAAGAGCCGCCGCTGGATATGGAAAAGATCAACACTCAGTCATTGCGTCTCTCCAAGCTGATATTGCTCATTGGCTTCAGTGCGTTGTTGTATCTGGTGTGGGCTGACCTGCTCACAGTGCTGGGTTATTTGGATCAGGTCTCGTTGTGGAATGCTGAAGATGGCGATTTGGTTGGCAATATACTATCAATTTCCGATGTCTTCACCGCACTGCTGGTAATTGCTATCACCTTTATTATGGCCCGCAACCTGCCGGGTTTGCTGGAAGTAATGGTGTTATCGCGTTTGGCGCTCAAGCAGGGCAGTGCCTATGCCATTAGTTCGTTACTCTCGTACACTATTGTGGGTACGGGGGTCGTGATGGCACTGGCCACACTTGGCGTATCATGGGATAAGTTGCAGTGGTTAGTGGCGGCGCTCAGTGTGGGCTTGGGTTTTGGCCTGCAGGAGATTTTCGCCAACTTTATTTCCGGCCTGATTATTTTGTTTGAGCGGCCGATTCGGATTGGAGACACCATTACGCTCGGTAATTTGCATGGTACGGTCAGCCGGATACGCATTCGGGCTACAACGGTGACTGACTTTGACCGTAAAGAGATCATTATTCCCAATAAAACCTTTGTTACCGATCAACTGATTAACTGGTCACTGTCAGATAACGTTACCCGTGTAGTGCTTACCTACGGCGTAGCCCACGGGTCCGATTTGGTGAAAGTGCATCAGTTATTGCGTCAGGCGGCAGATGAAAACGAGCGGGTACTGACTGACCCCGAACCCCAGGTATTCTGCTTAAGCTATGGGCAGCACAGCCTGAATTTTGAGCTGCGTATTTTCGTGAATGATCTGCTTGACCGGTTATTTGCGGCAGATGAAGTGAACTGCCGGGTGGATGAGTTGTTCCGTGAAGCGGGTGTACGGGTGGCATTTGAACAGATGGATGTATGGTTGCATCCCGATGACGGAGATGCCGTCAAGGTGCAGTCTGCCAGGCGGCTGCCACCCGCCAATCTTAGTTAAAGGGTTGGTGGGTTAACGTTTAGCCGCCAGTAGCAAAAACTCCCGATTACCGTCGCTGCCGGTAATCGGGCTCTCCTGCCAATGGCTGATGGTAAACTCACTGAGTTCACAGGCAGTGCGGATTTTTTGTTCCACTTCTGCATAGTAGCGCGGATCACGCACGATACCTCGCTTATCCAAGGCGCCCGGTTCAAGCTCAAATTGCGGTTTTACCAGTGAAAGAAGCAGGCCGCCCTGAGGCAGTAGCGCAGCAATTTCCGGCAAAATCAGCGTTTGCGAAATAAATGATACATCCATAACGGCCATGTCAATGGGATGCTTTGCCAGCACTTGCTGAAGCGCAGGGGCAGTACTCATATGGCGTGCGTTCAACCCTTCCAGGCATGTTACGCGTGGGTCGATGCGCAACGTGCTGGCTAGTTGACCATGGCCCACTTCGACGCCCACCACATGGTGTGCACCAAAGCGCAGCGCGCAGTCGGTAAAACCGCCGGTTGATTGGCCTATATCTAACAGGCACCGGCCATCCAGGCGTATGGCTAATGCGTTAAGTACCCCCTCCAGCTTTAAACCGGCTCGGGAGGCATAACGCTCTTCGGGGTCTTCTTCAATCTGTAACAAGGTATCGGTTGACCATTTCTCGGAAGGCTTAACAAGGGGGGTACCATCCTGCAGACGCACGCGTCCATTGCGGATAAGCCGCTGGGCACGGGTACGCGAATTGGCCAGCCCTTGGCGGACCAGCAATTGATCAAGTCGTATCATCTGCGTCATATGTGAAGGATTTAGTCGTCAGGCCGCTGTGGTGTCAATGGCATCAGCTAGTGTGGCCCTTGGCTTGCCTGAAGTTCGGTCGCTGGCAATCGTGTCGCCCCCCAGCTGCGGTGAAGGTAGCCTTCCACGCTCTCTAACTCATCATCCGTGACCGTAGCGAGTTCACCTCTTTCCAGCGGGTCGTAGTGATAAATATACAACCGGGAGGTAAATTGGTCGAAGGGGAGGGAAGCTTCGCCGAAACGTTCCCCGTTGCCCGAGGTGCTTACTTTTACACCATCGCCCCAGTCCTGTCCGCTATCGTTATTGGGGTTGTAAAAGTAGATGCGCATCACGTCAGATGGGTCCAGCGAGGCACGTAAAATGGTAATGGCATGCCAGCCAATAAACTGGGCGGCGCTATTCGTCACCGCAATACCTGCCGGCTGCGGATGGATGAGTGGCTGATTGCCATTGTAGTAAGGATGGTAACTGGCGTAGAAGTGGCGCACAAAGTGATCAACACCGCTCAGTTTCCCCGTCGCAACGTCAACATTGATGCTAAAGCCCCTGCCAGACCACCAGCCATGAAACTCTGGATTAACCCAGCGGTGGGGGTCGCCTTCGCGGCCAATACAGCGCCTGCCCATTTCCGCATAAATACGGTCCAGGTGCGGTACCACGATAAGCGAAACAGGGTCCAGATCCATTGGTAGCTCAGTGGCAACGCCAGAAGCACTCTCCATTGAGGAGATCGGCTGGCCTTCGAAGTGCATGATGATTTCGTTATCCCTGGCAGCCCAGGTGACCATCTGTAGCAGGTAGTCGGGGTCGTTGTAGGCCCACATGGAAAGTGCCCTGGCTGATTGGCAGGTGGGGTTATTGCCCTGTCCCACCCCCAATGGTAACCCTAGCATGCATAGCACCCCTTCAATCAAACGTGCCCGTGGTGAGGCGATATCCCCATAGGCGAGGGTTAGCCGTGCTTCAGACCACTCCGATAGCTGCAGGTTAAGCTGGCGCCACATGGCGGGGGCAACGGGGGGCTGGTAAAGGATTCCCCGTTCGAGTAGCAGGGCCAAGCCGTACACAGCCTGGGCGGTCGCCGGATAAACACCACTGCGAATCAGGGCATGTACCAGTTCGCGATAACAAAGCAGGCAGTCGCGGCCAGTGGAAGAGAGTCCCAGCGCTTCTGTTAGCAGGTGGTCCCCTTCTTCCAGCAAATATCGCAGCAGAACCGCGTGGTAGGGAGATACCAGGCCCGTGTCGTGCATGGCACGGGCAAAGCCCGTGGACTCCGCCTGAAGCATGGTGCTATCCATATGCTCAAGGCGGGTACGATAAACATCGATACCCGGGTCTTCACGACAGGCCTGGGTAGGCCCATAAAGCGAGCTAACCAACCGGTCGGCACCGTGACCGCTGGCCCCTAAATCAAGCTCAGGATTCGCCTGGCAGAGTGCAATCTGGGTGATCATCTGTTTAATGGCATCTACCTGGATCGGGCGCTGCTTCAGTATCCGCCAGATTTCATCAATCAACTGATCAATCACATGCTCATAGCCAATACGCTCGGCCAGGTGCTGAAACAGCTGGCGGGAAATACCCGCCAGGCGCCCCTGGGTTTCGCGCTCGGCTTCGCTGGGCGCATTAAACAGCAGCCAGAGGTTAATCGCCATTACCTGGGTCAGGTAGTGGTGAGCATGCTCCTGGGAAACCAGCGCGTGAATATATTCGCCTTTGGCAACCGCCAGCAGCCGTAATTCGCTTAAGGCCTCAATCACTACCACATTGGCATCGGCGCTTTTCAGCGACAAGGTAGTGAGTGTGGGGACAAGGTATTGCGGTGTTTCCCAATCCGAACCAGCAAATACCCCCGCCGCTTCATAATCAGCCGCGCGTGTTTCAAGGGCGGCACAGCCGCCCTCCTGCATCAAGATTCGGCGCGCGGTATCCATTACGCGGGGCAGTTTTGCCGGTTTGGAAAAGGCTGGCGCCTGCGAAAGCAGGCGTACCGCATCATCAAATTTGCTCAGCAATCCGTTGAGCTTGCCATCTCCAGTGGAAGATGCCTCTTGATTGATCGTCACGTAGACTCCTTATTCCCAGCCGAAGCGGGGATTATACATAGAAGTCGAGGTCTTCTTGGCGTTTAAGCAGATCGCGAATCGTATGCGCATCCTCGCCTTTAAAGTAGACCAAGCCCCAGTGGGTACCAAACGCGGTGCGTTTGGTGACCGTTTCTTCAACGGGCGGTGTTAATTCATGGGATTCAAAATAGGGATGATCCTCGGTTTCCTCGGGGATCTCCAGACGGCTGACCACCCGCCGGCGTGGGTAGACACCAAAGCAGCCCGCGAAGCCGTCGGCATCGACAATCTCTTGCGGGAAGAATGCGGCCACTTCCTCTTGGGTGCTTTTGGGGTCAAACACCAGCATAGAGGCTTGATAGGCATTGAAGCCATAAACCCGCTCAAGTAATTCAAACACTTTAAAGCCGGGCGGGCGGTAGGCTACTTCGCCGAAGTACATTTCGCCATCGCTGGTGACAAAGTACTCTGGGTGTATGAGGCCAAACTCAATATCAAATGCCTTGATCAGCTTTTCGATCTGAGTAGTAATTTGCGCACGATACTTCTCAAGCTCTGGCGAGGCGGGTACGAAGACCGAATAGCCGAGCGTTACGTATTCAGAGATGTTGAGGAAGGCTATTTTGCCATCATAAATCCACGCTTCGACGGCAAATTCCCAGCCATCAAGGTGAGATTCCATCAATACCGGAAACTCTTCTTCCGGAATGGTATCAACTTCATCCGGTGTGCGGATTACCCGGTGGCCCAGGCAGCCCGCTTTATCAAACGCTTTCAAGTGAATAGGGTCATTGGGGTCACCATCCAGCTTGAGCAGCGTTTGGTTAACGCGCTTCAGAAAGCGGATAACGTCCTCTTTATCGTGGGCTTCTTCAAAAATACCTACCCGGATACCGCCCAACTGCGCACGACGCTTCATCAGTGCCTTATCACGCAGCAGAAGTGATTGGCCATAGAGGCGTGGATTGTCCAGCAGCACAGAGTTAATTGCTCCAGCCCACTCCACGGTTTCTTCAAACAGGGGGATAGCTACGTCCACACCTTTGTCTTTAAGTGTCTCCGCAATTTCCATGGAGCGATCGTTAAGACGCTCAAAGTTCCAAGGCACATAAGGGATATTGTGCTGCTGGCAATACTCTTCTGCCCAATCGGGTGCAACCACGATGTAGCGCCGGTCAAAACTTTCCGCCGCTTCGATCGCATTGAGGCTCCAACCTAATAGGGCAATATAGCCCTTATTGGGATCCTTTTGCATGATGGGGACTCCTATGAGTGAGTGAATAGAATTGCCTTACCACTCACTTCACCATACACGACCGGGCCTGCCATCGGCTAATTAGGGCCTTCTGAAAGGAAGGAGGAGGGAATTCGCCACTTTCGATGATGTCTGGTAAAGGGGTAACCTGGAATTATGATAGGCTAGGCGCATAAACGTTACCTTCAAATGGCAAGAGGAATAGGCCAAGATGGCGGCCAAGCCGATCTACCGTGTGGTGGTTCACCAGCAGGGTGAAATTTGGGATTTATATGTAAGAGAGATCTTTCAAAGCGAACTCTGGGGCTTTATTGAAGTCGAGGAGTTTGTCTTTGACGATGCCTCACGGGTAGTGGTTGATCCAGGAGCGGAAAAACTGCAGCGTACCTTTGAAGGAGTCAAGCGCAGTTACCTGCCGCTTAATGCCATTGTGCGTATTGATGAGGTAGAGCGCGAAGGCCCTTTAAAGGCGGTGAAAAGCGATACCCGTGTTGCGGAGTTTCCTCGTCCCTTTCCGTTGCCTCCCCGCGGAGAAGGGTAAGCGCCTAAGACAAGCGCAACGCGTTAAGCGATACGTGCGGATGGCTTCGTCGGCCAACGCACGTTTTTACGATCAGGACATGACGTTATGCAAGTAGAAAAACTTCGTTCGAGTTGTTACGCCGCCGCCCTTGGTGTTTTGCTTGGTGTCAGTGGTACATCAGCATTCGCTCAATCCGATAGCCAAGCCTGGGTAAGCGATGAGTTGAGCACCTATGTGCGCAGCGGTCCCACCGATGGTTATCGCATTGTTGGAACGTTGAATGCCGGTGAGCAGGTGGAAGTGCTCGAAACCAGTGGTAACTATACCCGTGTACGCAGCAATAGCGGCGACACGGTATGGGTGCTGAGCAATGAATTGCAGCAAACCCCCAGTGCCCGTGAACAGTTACCGGTGTTGGAGTCCCAGGTGGGCGAACTGACGGAAGAGCTCGATGGCATCAACGCTACCTGGGAGCAGCGGGTTAGCTCCATGAGAGAAACCCTGGAGGTTCGTGAGCAGCGGATTGCCGAGTTGGAAGCACGCAACCGGGAGCTGGATAGCGAGGCAGAGCAATCACGGCAGCAGGTTCGTGCGCTGCAAGCTCGCCTGGACACCCAGGAAGAGGATCTGCTCATGCGCTACTTCATGTATGGCGGTGGTGTGGCTGGCGCCGGCCTATTGGTTGGCTTGATTGTCCCGCACCTGCCGCGTCGTCGTAAAAAGCGCGACCGTTGGTTTTAACCGCGTTTAACGTGAGAGGTGGCGATGATGGAAAACCCCTGGCGTCAGCGCTGGCAAGAGGGGCGTATTGGCTTTCACCTGTCTGAGACGCACCCTGCGTTGGCCCATTACTGGCCAGCGTTAGGTGTGACTCCGGGCGCCAAAGTGCTGGTGCCTTTATGCGGCAAAAGCCTGGATATGCGCTGGTTGGCTGAACAAGGGCATCCAGTGCTGGGTATTGAGCTGGCGCCAGAAGCGATCGAGCAGTTTTTGGCCCAGCGAAGTGGTGGTGTTTCCCGCTATACCCAGGCAGGCTTTGATGTGTCCCGCCAGGGCAATGTTGAATTATGGTGCGGTGATTTCTTCCATTTACACATTCAGCAAGCGGCAGAGGTTGGCGCGTTTTATGACCGTGCCTCGCTGATAGCGCTCCCTCTGGCTACCCGGGAGCGCTATGTGTTCCATCTGGCACAGTTAGTACCGCCAGGAGCGCGTGGTCTGTTGGTAAGCCTAACCCATGACGGAGGGGATACGGGGCCTCCTTTTAGTGTTTCTGACAGTGAAATTGAACGTCTATTAACGCCGAATTTTCGAGTTGAGCTACTGGAGAACGGGGAGCCAGATGAACGGGAGCGGCATGAAAGCGTTTGGGCGCTGGAGCGGCGCGGGCCACGCATATAGCAAGCCCGCGCTGCCAAATGACCGATTGATGATTTATCGAGCGAGCAGTTGGCCCAGCTCCGGGTCGCTGAATGCACGGTTCAATCCATCGCTTAACAGGTCGTTCAGCATACGGGTATTGGCGTCTTCCCCTGGCTTAATAGCATAGCCCTGGGTGCGGCGTGAGGTGTAAGTACCCGTATAGGTGGTGCCTTTATTCTGTGCGATGGCCCGAAACACCCCTTCAATACGTGCTTCATCCACTAATGGTTGGCCGCTATCACCCCGTGCATAGTTCAGGCTGGCTAGCTCAAGTTTTAACGAAGGACGACCCTGGGCAGCTTCACGGGTTGGATTAAAGCCCATTTCGCGTACGGCGCGCTCAGCTTCTTCCTGTAATCTCGGAATCAGTTCGTGGCTGTTAACGGTGATCTGTGCCGTTGACATACTGCCGCCGGAACGCGTACCGATGACTTCGCTCTCCCTGGCATCTACAGCGACCACGGTGACCTGTTGCCCTGAGCCGGTTTGAGGCACACTGGCACTGCGTTCGGGGCTAAGCTGAAGGTATTGAGGGCTTGCACAGCCTGCTAACAAAACGCCAGCCAGCAGCGCTCCAGACAGGCGTAAAAAATGACGCCGACGCATATGATTCTCCACTATAGTCGCATGGTCAAAGGCAATGGCTTTTTTAGAGCGCGAAGCGACATTATGCAAAAATACGTGTTTCGACAACACGCTGGTTTAATTTGTATGACTGCTCTGGCATTAGTATAGCGTCCAGTGCGCCGATGGGTAAGGCGCCAGCCTTTATGCTGCGCGACCTTGCTTCGCTGGCGCTTTAGTGTCCTCCTTAAAACGGTGCCAGTGGCGTGGGTGGGCAAAGAGGCGCTGTCCCCGGCTCATCTCCAAACGCTCAAAGTCTGCATGGCGTACCGTTGCCAGCCAGGGCTTGACCAGCCAGTCTGCTTCCAGCTCGACGCGTACCTCCGCTCCCACGGGTGAAATAGCGGTGATCGTAACCGGTAAATGGCTCTCGGCACTGGGTTGTTCTGTCAGCCTGATTTCATGGGGACGTAGCAACAACTCTTCGTCGCCATTGGGAAGATCGACGTTAAGATGAGCATCGCCGCAGGTGAGCACACCGTTGTGCACTTTGCCTTCAAGGTGATTAACATCCCCCAGGAATTCAAACACAAAACGGTTTTTCGGTGAGCGGTAGAGTGTGTCAGGAGTGTCGATTTGCTCAATCCGGCCATTGCTCATTACCACCACGCGGTCAGAAAGCTCAAGGGCCTCTTCCTGGTCGTGGGTAACGAAGACGCTGGTGAAGTTAAGCTCGTCGTGCAGGCGGCGCAGCCAGCGGCGCAAGTCCTGGCGCACTTTGGCATCCAGCGCCCCGAACGGTTCATCCAGCAACAACACATCTGGTTCAACCGCTAGCGCGCGGGCGAGCGATACACGCTGCTGCTGCCCGCCAGAAAGCTGTGCAGGTAAGCGGTTGGCCAGATGCTGTAGTTGTACCATTTCCAGCAATCTAAATACCCGCGCGCGAATCTCGCCACTGGAGGGGCGGCGCTTTTTCGGCATGACGGTAAGGCCGAATGCCACATTGTCGTACACGCTCATATGGCGGAATAGCGCGTAGTGCTGAAAAACAAAGCCGATACGACGGTCACGCACGTGTACGTTGGTGACGTCGCGGTCGCCAAACAGGATTTTACCCGCCTGTGGAGAGCGGTCTGCACTCTCCAGGCCAGCAATAATCCTGAGTAAGGTGGTTTTCCCCGAACCTGAAGGGCCAAGCAAGCCCACCAGTTCGCCTTCGTGAATATCCAGGTTAATCGGCTCAAGTGCCTGGGTACTGCTAAAGTGCTTGGCAATATTTTGCAGGCGAATACTCATTAAAATGCCTCCCGGCGCGACGCGCGCCATTCCAGGCCTGCCTTGGCCGCAAGAGATAACAGGGCAATTAAAGCCAGTAGTGCGGCGCTGGCAAATGCCCCCACGGCGTTGTAGTCCTGGTAGAGTTGCTCAAGGTGCAGGGGCAGTGTATTGGTTTGCCCACGGATAGCGCCTGAAACCACCGATACCGCGCCAAATTCACCTACTGCGCGTGCATTGGTAAGGATAATGCCATATAGCAGTGCCCAGCGAATGTTAGGCAATGTAACGCGCCAAAAGGTGGTCCAGCCGGATGCCCCCAGGGTAACGGCCGCTTCTTCTTCACGTGAGCCCTGGGCCTGCATCAGTGGGATGAGTTCCCGTGCCACAAAAGGACAGGTGACGAAGATGGTGACCATTAAAATGCCCGGCCAGGCAAACATTAACTGAATGTCATGGGTGTCGAGCCAACTGCCAATCCAGCCGTTACGCCCGTATAGCAGTAAGTAAATAAGGCCTGCTACCACCGGTGAAACAGCAAATGGAATATCAATCAGTGTTTGCAGCACACGCCGTCCGGGAAAGCTGAACCGGGTCACCAGCCATGCCAGCGCGACGCCAAATACCAGGCATACCGGGATGGTCAGGAGTGCGATCATTAACGTCAAACCGATGGCGTGCAGGGTAAAGTGGTTACTAACGTTAGACCAGAATACCGCAACGCCCTGGGAAAACGCCTGAGCAAAGATAGCGATTAAAGGCAGCAGCAAAAAGAGCGCCGAGAGCAAAAGTGCTGCGCTGATTAATAAACGCCGAACATGGGGCGCATCACCAATTCTGCGCATTAACCTTTTCCTCCATGCAATCGGCGTACAAAGCGACCCTGCCAGATATTGATCAGCAGCAGCAGGGTAAGGGATACGAATAGCACAACCGATGCAACGGCAGAGGCGCCGGCGTAGTCGTACTCCTGCAGCTTGACGAAAATCATCAATGCTGTGATTTCAGTCTCATAGGGCATATTGCCGGCGATAAAAATAATCGCGCCGAATTCGCCCAGCGAACGAACGAAGGCAAGCCCGGTCCCCGTGACCAGCGCAGGCCACAGATGAGGCATGATGACGCGGCGAAAGGCCACGCCATCAGTGGCGCCCAGGGACATAGCGGCTTCGTCCACTTCTGCTGGCAGGTCTTCCAGTACAGGTTGTACGGTACGCACCACAAAGGGAATGCTGGTAAACGCCATGGCTAGCGCAATACCCACCCAGGTGTAAGCGACCTGGAAACCCAGTGGCTCCAACAGGCCACCCATCCAGCCGCTGCCAGCATACAGCGTCGCCAGAGTAATGCCTGCCACTGCCGTTGGCAGTGCGAAGGGAAGGTCCATGAGTGCATCCAGCAGACGTTTACCCGGAAACTCATAGCGCACCAGTACCCAGGCCATCAGTAACCCGAACACTGCGTTCACTACGGCAGCAACCGCAGCAGCGCCTATGGTGACCATATAGCTGGCGACCACGCGGCCTTCGCTGATAATGGCCCAGTATTGGGCAAGACTCAGCCCCGCCAGCTGACCAAATAATCCGGTGATCGGTAGTAGTAGTACCAGCGAGATAAACAGCACGCTGATACCCATAGATAGGCCAAAGCCCGGCAGCACTCGTGTGCTGCCGGGCCGCCATATTGCTAGTTGGCGCATGGGTTTCCGTTAACGACGTTGCAGTTGATCAAGTAGGGCACCGCCTTCAAAGTGTGTTTCCATTGCTTCTTCCCAGCTACCGAAAACATCCTCAACCTTGAACAGCTCAGTTTCCGGGAACTGATCTGCAAATTCCTCAACTACCGTCTCGTTGTGGACCCGGTAGTTGAAGCTGGCCAACAGCCGTTGTGCCTCCTCGCTATACAGGTATTCCAAGTAGCTTTGGGCCAGGTCGATGTTTCCGTTACGCTCGGCATTCTGGGCAACAACAGCGACAGGGAACTCGGCCAGTACGCTCATCGGTGGCACGATAACTTCATAGTCGTCGCTGCCGTACTCACTGCGAATGTTATTAACCTCAGACTCAAAGCTGATCAGCACATCGCCGATGCCGCGTTCGATAAAGCTGGTAGTGGCACCCCGGCCGCCGGTATCAAATACCGCCACGTTGCGCAGGAAGGTACGCATGAAGTCCTGTACCTGCTCGTCGTCACCGTCAAACTCATCTTCGGCAAACCCCCATGCCGCTAGATAGGTGTAGCGAGCATTGCCAGAGGTTTTTGGATTAGGGAAAACAATACTAACGTCTTCTTTTACCAGATCATCCCAGCTTTCAATGCCTTTGGGGTTATCTTTGCGTACCAGAAAAGCCGTAGTGGAATAATAGGGTGACGCATTATTCTCAAGTGCTTCCTGCCAATCTTCATTAACCAGACCTGCATCGGCGAGTACCTGGACATCGGTGACCTGATTAAATGTCACCACATCGGCACGCAGGCCTTGCAGGATAGCGCGTGCCTGAGCAGACGAACCACCGTGTGACTGGCTAATGGAAATTTCTTCGCCATGCTCTTCCTGCCACCATGCCTGAAACTCCGGGTTAATCGCGGCGAATAGTTCACGAGCGATATCGTAAGAGGAGTTCAACAGTTCCCGCTCCTGTGCCATGGCCGTGCCGGAAGCCATTGTGCCTGCAACCGCTGAGCTCAGTGTGATGGCGAGCAGGCTGCGGCGGAAACGTGTACGTAACAAAGTTGGTAAAGACCATGTTGGTAGAGGCATAGCAGGCTCCTTGAATCCGAAGGCGATCAGGTCGCAATGGCACTAAGGTTATACCTGTAATTGTGGAATTACAATTGTGTTTTATATTCTTTTTAAGAATATGTGTGTATGGCTTCACAAGCTGTGCCGGGTCTGTGGAGATAGGGCTTCACGAGTGGCTCTGGTAAGATATGCGGCTCTCCTTTCGTTAACCAAGGATCGCGATATGACCGCTGCGCAGGATTTTTTGATTGCCCCTTCGATTCTCTCCGCTAACTTTGCGCGGCTTGGCGAGGAGGTCGACAATGTATTGGCCGCTGGTGCTGATATTGTCCACTTTGACGTTATGGATAATCATTATGTGCCCAACCTGACCATCGGACCGATGGTATGCAAGGCATTGCGCCAGCATGGCGTTACGGCGCCCATTGATGTGCATCTGATGGTGAAGCCGGTCGACCGGATGATTAGTGACTTTATTGAGGCAGGGGCAAGCTACATCACCTTCCATCCCGAGGCGTCTGAGCACATCGATCGCTCTTTGCAACTGATTCGTGATGGTGGTTGTAAAGCGGGGCTGGTGTTTAACCCGGCGACACCACTTTCATACCTGGATTACGTGATGGATAAGATTGATATGGTGTTGTTGATGAGCGTTAACCCTGGCTTTGGTGGCCAGTCGTTCATCCCTGGTACGCTGGACAAGCTGCGTGAGGCGCGGGCACGCATTGATGCTTCTGGTCTCCCAATTCGCCTGGAAATTGATGGCGGGGTGAAAGTGGATAACATTGCAGAAATTGCCGACGCCGGTGCTGACACCTTCGTGGCTGGCTCTGCCATCTTCAATGCTCACCAGACTAACGACCCCTACGGTTACGATACTGTCATCCAGCAACTGCGTACCGAGCTGGCCAAGCGAAACGGCTAAGTTACCTGTTCAATGCAGTTTCATACGGGGTTTTAGGTAACGGTTTAGCTTATCGACCAGCCACGCCAGCCCCGTTTTCGGTGCACCATGAATAGAGAGCTGATGCATACGGTAAAGCGATGCATAAGCTTGTCGCGCCAGCCAGCCTTCCAAAAATAAGCCACGAGACGCGGAGCTGCGCATCAGGTTTCCTACTGCATCATAGCGGGCAAGGGATACCAGCGAGCCGTGGTCGCGGTATTTAAATGTATGGAGCGGTTTGCCTGCCAGCAGATTGGTAAGGTTTTTGGCCAGGACTTTCGACTGCTGATGCGCTGCCTGGGCACGGGGAGGCACTGTACCGTCTTCCCCCTGAGGGCAGCTGGCGCAATCGCCTATAGCAAAAATATACGGATCATCCACGCTCTGTAGGGTTTGCTTGACGTTGATTTGGTTTTTCTTGTTCGCCGTCAGGCCCAGTTCTGCCAGTAAAGGCGGCGCTTTTATGCCCGCTGCCCAAACGTTAAGGTCAGTTTCGATGACTTCACCACCCTCGGTGACGAGCCGGTACTCCTGAGCCTCCTGAATAGCGGTATTCACATGGATTTTGACCCCCAGATTCTCCAGCTCTTGCTGAACAGTCTGGCTGATTCTTTCTGATAGACCAGGTAGCAGGCGCGGTGCGGCTTCTATCAAGTGCACACTAATATTTTGATTATCAATGGCAGTGACGCCATAGGCATTGAGCAGGCGCGTAGCATCCAACAGCTCCGCAGATAGCTCTACACCGGTTGCGCCGCCGCCCACGATACCAATAGTGAGTATGGTGTGCTGGCGCAATTTGGGGTCGGTGTAGCGCAAAAACGTGTTGATCATATCCCGCTGAAACGCTTTGGCCTGCTGGGGAGAATCCATAAAATGGCAGTTTTCAGCCACCCCCTTGGTACCGAAATCGTTTGATACGCTGCCCAGGGCCAGTACCAGATAGTCGTAGGTTATCTCCCTGGCGGGGAGCACTTCTTCACCCTCTTCATCCAGAATCGGTGCCAAGTGGATCACTTTTTTCTCGCGGTCCAAGCCGTTTAAAGAACCGCGCTGGTATCGATAGTAGTGAGCCGATGAGTGCCCGCGGTAACTCACTTCATCCATACTGGAGTTCAGCACCCCAGTGGCGAGTTCGTGTAACAGTGGCTTCCACACATGGGTGACGTTACGATCCAGTAATACGATTTCTGCGCGCTTCTTTTTGCCTAATGTATGCCCAAGACGTGTCGCGAGGGCAAGTCCACCTGCACCGCCACCAACAATCACAATTCGTGGAATGGCCATTATGCTCTCCTTGGCTAATGTAGCCTCAGCATAGAAGCTTATGCAGCGTATGACGAGTAGGTAACGCTGTGCTGAGAAGGTAAGATAACTGAAAACTTCAGGTGCAAACAGCTGAACGATATCGATACGTCCACTTAGGGAGCAGGCCGCGTGCATTCCATCTTGCAGGGTAAGCACTTAATTACATTCGATTTAGATGGCACCTTAATCGACTCGGTACCGGATTTGGCAGTGGCCGTCCGGAAAGCTCTACACGAAGTAGCACTGGCGGCACCAGACGAGGATGCTGTGCGTGACTGGGTGGGCAACGGCGCCCAGGTGTTGATGGAGCGTGCGCTACGCTGGGCATTAAATAGCGCTCCGGAAGAGAGCCTGCAAACCGCCGCCTATGAGGCTTTTATGCGCCACTATGGAATGGCGCCCAATGCCTTGACCCAGCTTTACCCAGGAGTAGAGCAGGCACTCCGTGCATTGAATGGTGAAGGGTATCGCTTGGCGCTGGTTACCAATAAACCTAAGCGGTTTATTGCGCCTATCCTGAGCCATTTTGAGCTATTGCCGCTGTTTACACTGTGCATTGGTGGTGACACTCTCAGCGAGAAAAAGCCGAGCCCGATACCGCTTCTGCATGTGGCGAACCAGTTGGATATCTCCCCCTCAGCCAGTGTGATGGTCGGTGATTCCCAGCACGATATCGTGGCTGGAAAAGCAGCGGGATTCACGACTATTGCGCTGCCGTATGGGTATAACCATGGGGAGCCGATCCAATCCAGCCAACCCGACCTACTGATCGCATCACTTGTAGAACTGGTTGAGTAAGTAGGTTGTGTGCCTGTTGGCTACTCCGCACGGGCCCCACCCAAGGCTTCATGTAATTGTTCGGCATTATGACGCAGCATCGCCGGGTAGTTATAGGCAGGGCCGTCTGGCTCCCCTAAGGTATCCACGTATAGTGGGCCACCCAGCTTTATTCCGGTTTCTCTGGCAAGTGAGTCCATATGGATAAAAGGCACGGTACTTTCATAAAACAGGGCTGGTGGACGCTTCTCCGTTAACCGCCTGCTCATTGACTCCATCGCCTGGGCACTACCTAACGTTTCATGATTGACGCCCCAGATGGAGGCGTACTCAAATTGGTAAGCCTGGGCGAAGTAGCTCATGCCAGCCTCGCTGGTATAGAGCACGCGATTGGTTTGGGGAATACCTTGCAAGCGCTCCTGTAAACGCTGATCCAGTAGTGCGAGGGCCTCATGCGCTTCCTCCGCCCGTGCGTTAAAAGCCTCTGCCTTCTCTGGATAATGCTCAATCAGTGTTTGCGCAATCACATCAATGTAAGCGGCAGCTCCCTTCGGGTCCATCCACATATGGGGATCAGGACTGCCTTTGTATTGCCCCGTCATAATCGCTAGCGGTGTGTAATCAGCTTTTTCGGCAAGTGCGGTAAGGGTCAGGCCATCGTCGGCCATTGCTTCAACATGGCGTATCCAGGGCTCTAAGCCAAAGCCGTTATAAAAAATGATATCGGCTTCTTCAATAGCCAGCACATTGGGAGGTGTCAATTCCCAGCGGTGTACATCTTCGCCGATTGGTACGATGGTTGTAATGCGTACATCATTACCTGCAACACGTTTGACCAGATCCTCTATCACCGAAAAGGAGACAATAACCTTTAGCGACGAGGCGGCGAATGCCTGTGGGGAAGTAACCAGGGTGATAAATAAGAGCGCGATTACCCAGATTGCCCGCTTGTCCATGCCACGCTCCTAACCTATTAAAAATGATGATAAATAATAAAGATTGTCCATGCCCGATGCTAGCTTGACTAGAGCAAATGCCAGTGACCACCTTTGGTCTTTAATAGCGAGTTACGTCCAGGCATTGGCTTCACCTCTATAGGACAACACGCTACAGATAGACATGCCGACGCATAAAATGTTGCTAAAGCGGAGCCTGATGCCTCATTAGCTTAGTCTCTTGGCCGGGGTATGTCGTTTTCCTGCTGGTGTAGTTGGTTGCCCTGGGTGCTTGACGCGATGTTCGTTAACATCACCTCTGCAAGCATCCCCAGGGTTGGGGTATCATCCCGGGAGTGCGTTTCGATCAATGTAACGGAGTAAGCGGGGCGATGGCGCAAGGGCAAGCAGTGCAACGGGTGTTGATGATTGATAACTACGACAGCTTCACCTTCAATATCGTCCAGTATCTTGGTGAGTTGGGTGCCGATGTGATGACGTACCGCAATGATGAACTTACCATCGAACAAATAGACGCCTTGGCACCTACCCATCTGGTGATCTCGCCGGGGCCATGTACGCCTAACGAGGCGGGTATCTCGTTGGCGGCCATTGCTCATTTTGCGGGCAAGTTGCCTATTCTGGGCGTGTGCCTTGGGCACCAGGCCATTGGTCAGGTGTATGGTGGTAAGGTGGTGCAGGCGCCAGAGGTAATGCATGGTAAAACCTCTGCTGTTGTACACCAGCAACAAGGGGTCTTTAAGGGGCTTGTGAACCCGTTGGAGGTGACCCGTTACCACTCATTGGTAGTGGACGAGCAAAGCCTGCCCGATTGCTTCGAGGTGACAGCACGCACAGCAGAGGGTGATGTAACGCCGGGGCTGATTATGGGCTTTCGCCATCGTACCCTGGATATTGAAGGGGTGCAGTTTCACCCTGAGTCGATACTCACGTGCCAGGGCCATGCCTTATTGGCTAACTTTTTACAACGCGGCTGATTGCCAAATTCATACGCTTTAGGGGCTTTCCTGCTCATGCAAATGCGAGATGCAATTAATGCGGTAATGCGCCGCGAAGACCTCTCTTTCGATGCGATGCACGCGCTAATGCGCCAGATCATGACCGGCGAAGCCTCTGATGCGCAAATTGGTGGCCTGCTGGTAGGGCTTGCCATGAAAGGGGAGAGTGCAGAAGAAATTAGCGCCGCTGCCCAAGTCATGCGTGATTTAATGAAACGGGTCGAACTGCACACAGAAAATGTCGTGGATATTGTGGGGACCGGCGGTGATGGAGCCAACCTGTTTAACGTCTCCACCGCCTCCAGTTTTGTAGCGGCGGCGGCGGGTGCGCATGTTGCCAAGCACGGCAACCGTAGCGTTTCTTCATCATCGGGCAGTGCTGATTTGTTTGATATTGCCGGTATTTATCTCGACCTTAAGCCTGAACAGGTGGCGCGCTGTATTGAGCAGGTAGGCGTTGGCTTTATGTTTGCCCCCAATCATCACCCGGCAATGCGTTATGCTGTTGGTCCTCGTCGCGAGATGGGGGTGCGCACGCTGTTTAATATTCTTGGCCCGCTCACTAACCCTGCTGGCGCGCCAAATCAGGTGCTGGGTGTTTATGCGCCTTCTCTGGTTCCCCTGATGGCTGAGGTATTGCGCAAACTTGGTAGCCGGCATGTGCTGGTGGTGCACTCTGAGGATGGCCTGGATGAAATTTCACTGGCAGCCCCTACTCTGGTTGCTGAGTTAAAAGATGGTGACATCACCGAGTACACTATTACTCCGGAGGAGTTGGGCATTGAGCGCCAGAGCCTGGCCACGCTTAAGGCGGCCAGCGCGGAAGATAGCCTGCGGTTGGTCAAAGCTGCGCTGAGTGGAGAGGGCTTAGCAGCGGATATGGTGGCCCTGAACGCAGGAGCGGCGCTTTACTGCGCGGGTGTGGCCGATAGTTTGAAAGAGGGCGTAATAGTGGCTCAGGATGCCCAGGCTTCCAAACTGCCGCTCGAAAAGCTGAAAGAGCTTGCGCACTTCACCAGTGTCTTTAAAGAGTAAATGTGCCAATGACTGACCAAGCAACACCGACCATTTTAACGCGCATTCTGGCCCGTAAAGACCAGGAAGTGGCAGAGCGCCGACAAGCAGTGTCGGAAGCCGACCTTCTGGCACTTGCCGATCAACAGAGCGCCCCGCGTGGTTTTATCGATTCGCTGAATGCCCGCATTGCTGCCAGTGATGCTGCGGTGATCGCAGAAGTAAAAAAAGCGTCGCCTTCCAAAGGGGTAATGCGTGAGGAGTTCCATCCGGCAGACATCGCCAAAAGCTATGCCCAGGGTGGTGCTGCCTGTTTATCGGTGCTTACCGATGCGGACTTTTTCCAGGGCCACGAAGATTATCTGATTGCCGCCCGTGATGCTTGTTCACTGCCGATCATCCGTAAAGATTTTATCACCCATGGCTACCAGGTGACGGAAGCCCGTGCCATAGGGGCTGATTGCATTCTGCTGATTGTTGCTGCGCTGGATGATGCCCAACTGCGTGATCTGCACCAGCAGGCCAACGCCTTGGGGATGGATGTGTTGGTGGAGGTTCATGATGCCCAGGAGCTAGAGCGTGCTCTGGCGCTTAATCTCAAGCTGGTGGGAATTAATAATCGCAACCTGCACACCTTTGAGACAAGCCTGACGACCACCTTGGATCTGCTACCGCGTATTCCAGAAAGTGTGACGGTGATTACCGAGTCAGGCATTCACACTCGCGATGATGTGGAGTTGATGCGCCACCATAACGTCAATGGTTTTCTTGTGGGCGAAGCATTTATGCGTGAAGAAGACCCTGGGCAGGCGTTGAGAAAACTGTTTTTTTAGAACGTTTCATCAACACCTGGCAGTCCTCCTGTTAAGCACTTGGTCTGCAACCTTGGCGGCGGCTGCCCCAGGCAAAGCCTAACGGCTGCGCAGGCACTCCAAAAGCGCCTGGAGTGGATGGGGCAGGGCCTGGGTAGAGTAGCGTTTCACCTGGCTGCGACAGGAGTAGCCCGTAGCCAGCAGCTTGCCCGCATTCTCCTGTGCCTCCACCTGAGGCTGCCAGGACTGCGCGTAGATTGTTTTGGAGGTGACGGCATTGCGGGTTTCATGGCCGTAAGTGCCGGACATACCACAGCAGCCAGTATTGACCAGCTCAAGTTGCAGGCCAAAGGCGGCAAATATTTGTTGCCACGCTTTGGGGCTGCCCGGCGCATTGGTTTTCTCCATGCAGTGGGAAAGCAGCTTAAAACCAGGGTCTGTTAGTGACAGCTGACTTGGCACCAGGGCGTTTAGTTGAGTCGCTAGCCACTCCTGGAGCATGAAAACCGTTGGCACATGCTGACTGCCCAGGGCTTTGATATACTCCTGGCGATAAGTCAGCGTCATCGCAGGGTCAATGCCTACCATTGGTACCTCGAACTCTTCCAGCGCACGTAGACGCCTGGCCTGCTTTTCAGCCGTTCGCTCGAATGCACCTAAAAAGCCCTGGACGTGTAGTGGCTTGCCGTTGGCCGAAAAAGGCATCACAAAGACCCGCAGGTTCAGTCGCGATAGCAACTCCACTACATCTATCACCAGCTTGGCTTCAAAATGGGTGGTGAATGCATCCTGTATGATAATAATGCTATTGGCACGCTGTTGTTCGGTGAGCAGCGCCAGCGATGTCGGGGTGGCCTCTGCCACGCCCCAGGCGCGTAGCTGCTTTTTGACGCTGGCGCGGGACAACTGTGGAGAGTCGCTGATGCCCACACTACAGCGCATTAACTGCTCCACCCAACGCTGGCCCATCACTGCATTATAGAGCGGGGCGGCCTTTGCCAGGACAGGCAGCATCCACTCGGTGCCACCAATCACATAGTCCCGCAGGGGGCGTAAATAGCGGCCATGGTAAACCTCCAAAAACTGAGAACGGAACTGGGGTACGTTCACCTTGATGGGGCACTGGCCTGCACAGGATTTGCATGCCAGACAACCCGCCATGGCGTCGTAAACCTGATGAGAGTAGTCGTGCTGCTGCTGTTTGCTGAACGTGTTCATGACCCGGCGCGGAAAGCTTGTTACAAAGCCCCAGGTGCGCTCGGCTTTTTTCTTGCGCGACTCCTCGACGACATCAATGCCCGCCTGAGACTGCAGGCGCAGCCACTCGCGAATCAGGCTTGCGCGGCCCTTGGGGGAGTGTACTCGGTCGCGGGTAGCCTTCCAGGAAGGGCACATGGGGTCATCAAGATCGTAGTTGTAGCAGGCGCCATTACCGTTGCAATACACCGCTGCGTCGTAAGCCTGCCACGCACGTTCATCAATGGTGCGGTCGAACTGTCCACGCATGGGTACGCCATCAATCGTTAACAGCGCGGGATCACTTGTTTTGGCGATTAATTCATCTTTATCCGCTGGCGAGGCAATTTTGCCGGGATTTAGCTGGTTATGAGGGTCGAAGGCTGCCTTTACCCGTTGGAGGCTGGGATAAAGTTCACCAAAGAATTTGGGGCCGTACTCTGAACGCACACCTTTACCATGCTCACCCCACAGTAGCCCACCATATTTTTGAGTGAGCGCTGCCACTTCATCGGAAATCTCTCGAATCAGCGCTTCCTGGACGGGATCTTTCAAATCCAAGGCTGGGCGTACATGCAGTACGCCGGCATCCACATGGCCAAACATGCCATAGGAGAGCTGTCGGGCATCCAGTGCTGCGCGGAACTCGCTAATGTAATCGGCCAGATGCTCAGGCGGCACGGCGGTATCTTCCACAAATGGCAATGGCCGTTTTTCTCCCTGCACATTACCGAGCAAGCCCACTGAGCGCTTGCGCATGCCGTACACTTTTTGAATCTGAGTACGACCCTCGGCCAGGGTGTAGCCCAGCCGCTCTACGCTGGTATCCTGGCTCAAGTGTTCGGTGAACGCGCGTACCCGTTCAGCCAGGGAAGTTTCATCGTCGTCGTTGAACTCAATCAGGTTGATACCACGAATGGGAGTGTCACTTGCTGGGAAAAACTCCGCGACGCTGTCCCAAACAAAATCCTCCATGGCAAGCTGTAGCACGGTGTCATCGATGGTTTCAATCGAGGTGGGGCTGGCGTTGCCAGCCATCAGTGACTTGGCATCCCGTAGCGCATCCATAAAACTTGGGTAGCGTACGTTCACCAGGGTCGAGTGCTTGGGAATCGGCAATACATTGAGCACGGCTTCGTTGAGGAACCCGAGCGAGCCTTCTGAGCCACAGAGCAGACTGTTAAGATTTAGTTGGCCCTGGTCATCCCGCAAATGGGCCAAATCGTACCCCGTCAGGCAGCGATTGAGCGGCGGGAATTTCGCCTCAATCAGTTCCCGCTGCTGATCGATAATAGTTGCCGCGGTACGGTGTACGTGTCCCAGAAGCCCGTCCTGGTGGTAGCTCTGCTGCTCTTCTTCTTCGCTAAGCGCCCGGCTTAGCAGGTGCTTGCCTCCCAGCAGCACGGTGTCGAGTTCCAGCACGTGGTTTCTGGTTTTGCCATACTGGCAACTGCCCTGGCCGCTGGCGTCAGTGGAAATCATGCCGCCGATAGTGGCGCGATTTGAGGTGGAAAGCTCAGGGGCGAAAAACAGCCCGTGAGGCTTGAGTGCTGCGTTCAACTGATCCTTTACCACGCCCGCTTGTACGCGCACTCGCCGTGCTTCAACGTCGATCTTAATAATCTGATGCATATGACGGGAGACATCGACCACAATGCCATCTGTCAGCGACTGACCATTGGTACCTGTACCGCCACCGCGGGGGGTCAGCACAATATTGCGGTGGGGAACTTCCGAGGCCAGTTTAGCCAGCCGCTCCAAGTCTTCTGAGTGCTTGGGAAAAACGACAGCCTGAGGCAGGAGTTGATAAATCGAGTTATCCGTCGCCAGCACCGTACGGTTGGCATAATCCGGAGTAATCTCGCCTTCAAAGCCACGGGCACGGAGGGCTTCAAGAAAACGTACGTAATGGGTGCCGAGACGTTCAAATGGTGCCTTGCGCGAATCCAGGGATGCAATCATAGTTGGTCAAGCCGTCACTGCTGGGAGCGGATATAAATAAGCGCTCTACTTTACCGTAGCCGCCGCTTGACTGCACCTTAGTGCTATCGTCAGCCTGCTGCCAGCGCTTCTTCCACCAGTGCCGCAGAGGTGGGCGACATGGGCATTTCCAGGGCAAGGGTATGGGCTTGGGGTGACATTTTTCGCCAGGTTTTTTGTATAATCCGTACCATCTGGCCATGCTCGACCTTACGTGTGAAATCAGCGAAGTAGTTTTCCAAAAATACCAGGCAGGCGCAGTCTTCAAGTGCCTGTACCTCTGGGTCTCGCCCCAATCCTTGTTTTCGAATCATGCTGGCAACCCGCTGTGCTTCTTCCGTTGAGTAGCCTGCCTGCTTCATCAATGCGGCAGTGGTATCTCCGGCCTGAGCACTTTGATCGCGACGCCAGGTTAAGTAGCCAATACGCCCTTCGGGGTAATGGTCCCGAGGGACTTGCCAGCGTTGAAGGTGCTGGGCGCGAACCGCCAGGCGTAATAGCTCGCTGGGGTGATCGTGAATCTGCTCCAGCCACGTGCTCATACGCTGGGCGTAAGCAAGCTCCTGAGGCACGCTTTGCCCATCGGTAAACGTGGTATCGCGCGGGTCCTGGGCATGCAGCGCGTCAATGGCTGTCAGCGTTTGTTCAAAAGCGGTAGGCATAAACAGTTCGCTCAGCTAAAAAGAGGGTGTTCACGTTATGCTAGCAGGTCCGGCTGGAAAAAAGAGCGCCCGCTGCCATTGGCAGCGGGCGTAGAGGAATATCAAAGCTAATAATGAGGGGGGTGTTTACTGCCTGCCTCGGTCATTGGCCGAGTTTTTATCCGCATGCCCCGGGCGGGGCGCGATTCACTCGGCACGTTGATGCCAGCTGCCTGGATTGGCGTTTCTATCCGCACGCCCCGGGCGGGGCGCGACATCGGTAAGGGTGCAAGCGCTGGCTATCTAAGCCAGTTTCTATCCGCACGCCCCGGGCGGGGCGCGACAAATATAAACCTGATGCCTGGTCCAGAAGAGATTGTTTCTATCCGCACGCCCCGGGCGGGGCGCGACGCTGCTTAACTACTACCCGCCTGTTGGCAGCAAAGAGTTTCTATCCGCACGCCCCGGGCGGGGCGCGACCTTTTCCGCAAATAGAGAAACATCGCCCACTATTAGTTTCTATCCGCACGCCCCGGGCGGGGCGCGACTGCCGTTTTCAGTTTCCTCGACCTGAGTGTTGCCAGTTTCTATCCGCACGCCCCGGGCGGGGCGCGACACGGCACGCCCGTTTTTGGGTATAGCATGATAAAGTGTTTCTATCCGCACGCCCCGGGCGGGGCGCGACTGCCATGCTAGCGCGTGGTACTAATCCGATATTTGTTTCTATCCGCACGCCCCGGGCGGGGCGCGACCGATGTATTCGTTTGAAGTATATGGTGATATTGAGTTTCTATCCGCACGCCCCGGGCGGGGCGCGACATACCCGGAGAGGACACTGTGATGCGCTCGGGTTGTTTCTATCCGCACGCCCCGGGCGGGGCGCGACCCGCCGTGCGGATATACAGCGAGCCGCTATTGCTGTTTCTATCCGCACGCCCCGGGCGGGGCGCGACGCTAATAGTGTGGCCTTTGGTCGTTTCATAATCCATGTTTCTATCCGCACGCCCCGGGCGGGGCGCGACCAGCTTAGCAACACGTCGCGCTATCCCGCTGAGATGTTTCTATCCGCACGCCCCGGGCGGGGCGCGACCCAACATAATTAGAGTAGAGAGCAAACGACTATGGTTTCTATCCGCACGCCCCGGGCGGGGCGCGACGAGAGCAAAAGTTATTCTTTCCACCAAGATCTCCACGTTTCTATCCGCACGCCCCGGGCGGGGCGCGACACCGCTGAAATAGATAGTATCGATTGCGACGCCGAGTTTCTATCCGCACGCCCCGGGCGGGGCGCGACAGTTCTGTTTATAACATTATGAAAAATCAAAGCAAAATGGCATATATTTGCGGAGTACTGATTTTTAATAGAGATATGTTGGCTAAGTTGAGGTGGGAAAATAATTTAATTATCTAAATCAATTTGTTAAAGAGCTGCGAACCTAGCAGGGTTTGGCAAGACACTTGTGGTTCGCAATTGAGGGAAACTACTAGAAAACTAACGGGCCATTCATATCTAAGGCGGGCTTGGCTCCAATATGTTCGATGCGGTTTTTCCAATTTCGGCCTAGAAAGTAAAAGCGTAAGCTGTCCACCTCGTCATCAATCAAGTCGATCAAACGTTGGCGAAAGCGTACCCATTGATCGGGATCTACTTCAATTTCAAATACGGAAAATTGTACTCGCTGCCCTACATCTCGACACGCTTTTGCAACTCGACGCAGCCTACCTTCGCCGCCTTCTGAAGAGGTGCTGACATCGTAACTGACCAGTACCATCATAGTATTGCCCTCAAGCCGCTATTTCCAAAGGAAGGGTGGGTAAGCATCTAAGTCTCCCCGCAGGTGACGTGCCATTAATTGAGCTTGCAGTATGGGTAGCATGCCTATAGGTGCTTTTTCATCAATAAACGTATGCAACAACTCTTCACGCTTGCGCTCCTGGTAAGCCGTCAGTACCAGCTTGCGGGCATCGTCTGTCATAACGACACCATTACTTTCAGTGATGTTAAAGTCTTTTTCGCGTAACTGGCGGCGATTGATAAGCGAGAGGGCTAAGCGATCACCCAGCAACGGGCGAAACTCTTCGGCAAGGTCAAGTGCAAGACTGGGACGCCCTGGGCGATCCCGGTGTAAAAAGCCTACGGATGGGTCTAAGCCAACGCTTTCTAGTGCGGAACGGCAGTCATGGGTGAGCAGCGTATAAAGAAACGACAATAATGCATTAATGCGGTCTCTCGGCGGGCGGCGATTACGGCCTTTAAACTCAAAGGCATCACCTTCTTGGCGCACTAATAAATTGAAGACGCTGAAATATACTTGAGCGGCTTCTCCTTCCAGGCCTCGTAGCTCATTGGTTGTGGCAGGTTGCAGTAAATTACGTGCGATGCGACTTAGCCGGTCACGAGCCGCTTCCAGCCGCTGGCGATCTTGAAGTGGCATCTTGCTGCCATAATCGCGAATGCTCCGAGCGAGAACAGCGCGCTGATTATGGACTTTACCAATCAAAAGACTACTGACTAGGCTCGAACAGGATATTTCGTTATCACTGACGCGATATTGAGTTCTCCGCAGCAATACATTGCCAGACACAGGACCTTCAATACGTGCTAAGAATTTTCCGTAGGGCGACAGATGGGTAATCGTCACGCCTTGTTCGGCACAGAAGCCCATTAAAGGCGGGGACACTAGTACACGTCCGAAGCATACAAGGGACTCCAGCATATGAATGGGAAGCCGGGCGCGCTCTTTACCTTCTACCTGCATTACAATGTTAGCGCCTTCTTTTTTAAGCCAAGCGCCTTCGGTGGTGATGTACAGCGAGTTTAATTGACGTCGCATGGGCGTTATTCATCTAAAGCATTGAGTTGGCGCGCGAGCCAGCGGCTTGCGGAACGCTGTTTGCCAAACACTTGAGGTTGGCAAATATCGACAAGGGAGCAGTGATCACACTTTTTTGCATCGTAAGTGGCAGGCGGTGTCTGCTGCCCATCAAAAATAGCGCGGGTTTGCTCAATAAGTCGATGAGTTAAAGCGCGCAGAGTATCGTCAAACGCGACTTCTTTGCGTCGTCGTGTTTTCCCATAAAAGAGGGCACCAGAGTCGATGTGGGTATCTAGCATCTCTTCCAGGCAGAGTGCTTGGGCACAGAGTTGAACCTCGTCTGCGCGGTGTGCTTTGGGTCGCCCGCGCTTGTACTCAATAGGCCGTATTGTTAGTGGGGCTTGACGTTCGTCAAACTCTACAACATCGGCAATACCGCTTAAGCCCAGCTGTTCACTTGCCAATGGCAAGGCCATGGAGGTGTGTACGCCCCTTCGGCGTTGATGCCCCAACTGGTCAGCGCGCTCGTGCAACAAGCGGCCTTCTGCAGTATAGCGGTTTTCTGCCCATTGTTGTTCTACATGAATCAGTGCGCATTGGCGCGGGCAGAACAGCGTATGTTGTAGGGCCGAAAGCGGAATAGGGCGTGCCTCTTCTTCCATGGCATTTTACCTATAAGTGTTCTTCTACAGTAACACCAGAAGGCAGTGACTCTTGGGCGATGCTGACTTGATAGTCGCTGTAGTGGCGTGCCGGAGTATTTTCTTCCCCTTCGACACGTTGCACTTGAACACTATCGAAAAGAACATGGGCTGGTGCGTTACCCATAGGGTGATCATGTTTGAAAACGACGAGCTTACGGGTAGACATCTCACCACGCGCGGCAGAGCGGTCGTGTTCAAACATATTGATCAAAGAGCGCCATAGAAGGGCTAAATCGTCTTCAGAAAAGCCGGTGCGTTCAGCCAGCTTCGCAGAGACGTAGCCATGAACGCGGTATAGGCCATAAGGAATGATGTGCTTGCGCCCCATAGTGCGCTCTTTTTCAAGATCCTTTTCGTTGGTAACCGCCATACGGGTAATGGAGACTTCCATGGGGATGACGGGGTCGATAGAACTTGCAAAGGCCACCTGGACAGGGCCGCGAACTTGGCCTGAATTGACTTCGGTCGTCATGACAGCACCAAAGGTACGAACATCGAAAAAGTTATTGCACATCCATTCGGTGACTTGGCGTGCTTTTTCTGCTTCCTTGGGGAGCTTTTTAGATTCAGGTTTGATATCCAGCGCTTCATAGGCTTTTTTATGCTGGTTGTTGAGCACTGACTTCTCCTGCATATAGATAGCATAGCCAGCGTCGTGTTCTTTTTCGAGCGCCACGTAGTTGCGAATTTTACGCTTTAGGCAAACATCCGTGATAAGCCCCTGGTTGGTCTCTGGGTCGAGCCGGGGCAGGTTGCCTGCATCAGGGTCGCCGTTGGGGTTGCCGTTGGTGACATCAAATAAAAGGACAAATTCATAACGGTTAGCAATGGTGCTCATTCTGAGTCTCCCTGTTCAGATTGTTCATCACTATTCGCGTTATCTTTTTTAGCGAATCGCGTTTGTGATTGGTGGTAGTAGCCGATAGCAAAACGGCCTTGTTCTTCGATGCGCAGGCTGCGCGGGAAGGTATCGCCTAACCCGCCAATAATTTCGCTGATTTCGCTTTCAATAGTGTGGGCAAGGCCGCCTTTGTCTTTTTTGCGCATGGATGAAAGATGGTTCTGCACATTGCGCAACAGCATAGGGAACACACTGGCGGGCGTCGCGGACGCGGCACCGTAGTAGCGATCCTTAATGGTGGCATTCAACTCTCTACCAAGCGCGCCACGTTGGGCATTTTCTAATTCGGCAAATAAGCGGCCCAATAAGTAACCTGGATGGGTGGAGCTTTTATCAAGACTCACGGAAACCTCCTGTTTGTTCGAGTTTGAATGCGTGGCTAAGCGAGCCTCTCTGGCTAGCACTGCTTTGCAAAGCGCGACGCGCAAGCCGTTGATATTGCCATCACTGCGAAAACGCATAACAACACTGGTAAGTAGCGGTCGGGGATAGCGCTGCCCCGTGATAATGGCGCGCATCATTTCGCCAGCAAGCTGGGGCAGTACATCATCCGTTTTCGGATCCTTGTTTTTACCCCGGATAGGCGCTGTTTGCCGGGCTAACCACTCAACGCTAGGGGCAATGCCTTTCCATGGCGCAGGCTGAATATCTAGATCCCGATAGTGCTGGGCGTAATGCCTGGTTAAGTGCTCTAAACTATCTACCATCCAAAATCGAACGGATAGACGAGCGGCATTGGGAGCAAGGCCCAGTACGTAAAATTGCGTTTCGGGTTCTAGTTCTGGAGCGATGTCCTTGAGCGGGCGGCCATCAGCTATCTTGGCAAGTAGGGAACCGAGCTTGCTCGCTTCTTGTTCATCGCTGGGTGGTTGGTTGAGTACTGCGAAAAATCTTTCCGCTGCTTGCGCTGCCTGTGATGTTTGCGCAGTTGCCCAGAAAACCAGCGTGGTATCGCCTATTTGCAGGCGTTGTTGGTTGTCTGCATCGCCACGCAGTAAATAGTTAAGCGCCGTTGTATAGCCAAAAATCGCTGTTGTGGAGATAGCCGCGTTTTGGTTTTTACGAAACCCGTAAGACTCATACGCCTCGCTATTAAACGAGACTAGCGAGGCACCCGACGATTGTGCGTCTCTAACGCCTTTAATGGCAGGGTGATCAGTACCTAGTATGGCGTCTTCGCCGGTGATTAAGCATTGCCCGAAAATACCGGTATTTTCTTCGAGAGCACTACTCCATATTTGGCGAGCGTCATCGTTTTCATGTAGATATTGTCGTTGTCCGTCTAGCCGAAAAATAATATTGCTATCTAATACCTCCTCGCTGTAACCGGGCAGTGAGGATAGCTTTTCAGGGTGCCATTGATCTAAGAACTTCAAAAATGCCAGGAGTGATTTGTCATCACTGTTATGGAAAAGGTCAAGTTGGCGGGCTTTGAATGCTGCATGTTCATCGCATAAACGTTTGCCTTCTCCGGCGGTTACACCTAAAGAGTAAGCGGTTTTATCCCACAGCGGATAAGCGTGAATGCCTGATGTGCGTCGTTTATCAACAGGTACTTGATAAGGGTGAGCGCGGGGCTTTTTGCCTGAGGTGTCACGTAGATCATCAATCTGCTGCGGCACACCATGTTGATCGAATACCAGGCCAAAACTGATTTTTTCTGTACTAAAGCCTGGCTGCGGTACCTTGTCTTCCTTGGCCAGCCGCTGGTAGTAGTCATTGAGGGCGGTCAGTATCATGCGAGTGTCTCCTGGAAGGGAGGCACTTCAATCACGCCATTTTGCATCTTGGCGCGGAAAAATCGCGATGTTTTGCCGTTTGCAAAATCAATATCGTGCAGCATATAGCCAAGGTCTTTTTCACCGGTTAATGCTGGGGCAAAAGAGGGGAGAGGCTGTTCAGGTTCAATGAGCGCAAAATTCGCCGGGAATTCGCGGGTGCCCATACAGGGGGTGTGGAAGCATTGGCCCTGGCGGGCGCGGCGATTGAAAATATCCAGGTGTTTGCCGGGTGTGTCGCTATCATCCGCACGTGGGGTGAATTCAAAGTGTGCCTCAATAACGTACGCGACATTGCGTAAAATAGTGGCGGCGCGCTGTTGGCGGTTCTGGTCAACAAAATAGGCGACATCATCAACGCGCCCCACTTTCATAGCTTTTGTTACGGAGGCGGCTGAGAGCTTGCCGCCGACTTCATTGCGCCGCAGCGACTCAAATTGAATGGGCTTGAGTACATGGATACGGTCTACGCACCAGCGAATGGCGGGTTTCCAGTGGATGGCTTCCAGAATGCCACGTGCCGCTGAGGGTGTGATCACATCATAGGATACACGCTCCACTTTCATCTCTGGCCGTGTAAAGCAGGCCCTGTCTCCCCAGATATGCAGTCGAACTCCGTATGACATAACGACTCCCTATTAATGTTTGTATGTTTACCACTGTAAGCTTTCGGCTCGCATAAAGGTTGGGTCGCTCCAGTTTAACCCTAGTGCATCATCGTAAAGATCTTCATTGACCAACAGCATGAATTGATCATTAAATTTATCCGGCTCGATGGGGGCAATGGCGCCTACTTTCTCTAAGGCTCTAAAGCCGTTATGAGGCACTTGTACTGTATAGAGCTGCAGTTTTCGGGCAATTCCGCCAGGGCTTGTGGCAAAGGAGAGATCTTTAATCGCTTTGCGTGCGTCATCGTCTCTGGGAATAATGACACTGCGTTGATTGTTGTCGATGAGGCGAAATTTCTTTTCGAGGGTTTCAAAGGGCAGGCCGTCAAGCCGACCGTTTTCAATCAGTGAGAGTAGTTGGTGCTTGTCGAGTTGGTCAGGCCCCTGCTGCCAGTAAAGTAGCGTGAAATACGCCTCTATTGCTGCAAGCGAAAGCGGGTCGTGACCGTGTTGGCGTAGCACTTCACGGGTGGCTTGGGCGAACTGTTTTAGCTCGGGCGGCGGCGCCCACTCCTCATTGGCGGTGGCAAAAATACGTACCTCGCTCTCTTCTGAGGTTCGTTTACCTTCGCGGTTACAGCGCCCTGCGGCTTGGGCTATAGAGTCTAGCCCCGCTTCGGCGCGCAGCACTCTCGGAAAGTCCACATCGACGCCCGCTTCTATTAATGAAGTAGACACAACGCGGCATGGTTTGCCTTCTTTAAGTGTTTCACGAATATGGTGTAATACCTGCCGTCGATGAACGGCGCACATAGCGGTGGTCAGATGAAAAGCGCCTGGCTGATCGGCTATGGATTCGTATAGGGCTTTGGCGTGGCGTCGGTTGTTGACGATGCAAAGTACCTGATCGACGTCTAATAGTTCGTCGCGTAATTGAGTATCATCTAAGCAGCCAATGTGCTTTACCGTCACCCGTTTTAACTCTTGATACAGATTTTTTGGATCGGGGGCCAGCTCCTCAACGTCTTTGAAACCACCCGCGAAGCTGTGTGCTGCATCACCGGTTTCAATTAGGGCTGGCTGGGTAGCGGTGCAGAGTACAACGCTAGCGTGATAATTCAGCGCGAGTTCATCCAACGCGGCCACACTTGGCCGCAGCAAGGGCAGGGGCATTGTCTGTGCTTCATCCAGGATAACGACACTACGAGCAATATTGTGCAACTTACGGCAACGCGATGTTTTGGCGGCAAATAGGCTTTCCAGGAACTGCACCGATGTAGTTACGATAATCGGTGCATCCCAGTTTTCGCTGTCGCGTCTGAGTTTATCAAGACTAGCTTTGTCGCCTTTTGACGCTTTTTCAGCATCAAAGGTGCTGTGGTGTTCGAGCACTGCTTCAGCGCCATATTTGCCCAGCGCCTTCCGAAACACCGCAGCGTTCTGCTCGACGATGCTGGTAAAGGGGATAACGTAGATAACGCGATCCATACCGTGGGTGATGGCGTGATCCAGCGCGAAGGCTAGGGAGGCCAAAGTTTTGCCACCGCCAGTGGGCACTGTAAGGCTGAAACAGCCGGGTCTCATTCCCGCTTTGTTACGTACCTCACGCAGGATATGCCCACGTAATCGGTTAATACCTTTTTCGGTGTCGAAGGTTTCCAGATGTTGACTGAGCGCTTCGCGAAGCAGCGTTAGCGAAACGCCGCCCCCGCGTTGCCGTGCCAAGCCGTTTTCATGTTGGGCGTAGAAGGTTTCAGTATCGATATAGTCCGCATCGACCAAGCATGAAAATAGCATTCTGGTGAGAAACGCAAGCTGAAAGAACCCCCGTTCTGAACGCTGGGTAAATGTGCCGGGAGGAAGTAGCTCCTGTGGAAGCGTAAGCTCATCTTGCCAAGCGCTATCTATCGCAGGGATGTCCGCTTTAAGGCGCTCACTAAGCGGGGAGCGTTCACCTGAATCACGGCCATTGGCTAAGCCAGCATGGTGCCCTGCAATGGCATAAGCTAGCAGGTCGCCTACCCCCCCTTCGAAGCGTTGTTTAGCGATAATAGCGCCTGCGGTGGAATGATCAACTCGTTCCGGGGAGCCTTCCAGCCGCCGCTGAAAAAGCGCGCTGTATTTGCCTAAATCATGCAAAAGACCCGCTGCATAACCGGCATCAGCCATACCGAAGCGTTCGGCGCGTGTTGCTGCCATCTCGGCGACACACTTTAAGTGATCATCTAGTGCCTGCCAGGATTGCTTGTCTGTTTTGGGAAGTGAATGAGCGTAAAAGCGTGGCGTTTTATATGGCATGATGCATGGCTCATTATGATTAGTCGTTTGGTTACCTTAGCCTTAAAGCGTAGGCTTTTGCCATAGCAAAATGCTTACATCATTCAAGCCACTGTTACCCATCAAGGCAGCCATGGCTCCCCGCCGCGCTTTTGCCTACAATAGGTTCCTTTGTCACGGGCGGTATGTGCCGTGTTTCACTGAATTCAGGTCAAGGGATAACTCATGCTCGATCCGAAACTGCTGCGCGGTGATCTTGATGCGCTAGCACAACAACTGGCCCGGCGGGGCTTCGAACTCGATAAGGCGGCACTGCAGGCGCTGGAGTCACGCCGTCGTGAGTTGCA
The DNA here is from genome assembly GCF_023507745.1 of Vreelandella olivaria. Lineage (GTDB taxonomy): Bacteria > Pseudomonadota > Gammaproteobacteria > Pseudomonadales > Halomonadaceae > Vreelandella > Vreelandella olivaria_A. The sequence continues at coordinate 158,724 of NZ_JALPZO010000112.1, forward strand.
GACCCAGACCGAGCAGCTGCAAAACGAGCGCAATATGCGCTCCAAAGCGATTGGCAAGGCGAAGGCTAACGGTGAAGATATTCAGCCGCTGTTGGATGAAGTCAGCGATTTGGGTGAGCGCCTGGATAACGCCAAGCGTGAACTGGCTGACGTGCAGGCTGAGTGGGATGATGTCATCAGTGGCATACCCAATGTGCCTCATGACAGTGTACCGGAAGGCAAAAGCGAAGATGACAATGTCGAACTGCACCGCTGGGGTACGCCGCGTGAGTTTGATTTCCCGGTGCTGGATCATGTTGACCTGGGAAAAAAGTCCGGGTACCTCGATTTTGAGCTGGCAGCCAAGTTAACGGGTGCGCGCTTTGCGGTAATGCGCGGGCCCATTGCTCGCCTGCACCGTGCTCTTGCCCAGTTTATGCTGGATACCCAAACCCAGCAGCACGGCTATGAAGAGTGCTACGTGCCCTATATGGTGAATCGGGATTCGCTGATGGGCACTGGTCAGTTGCCTAAGTTTGGCGAAGATCTGTTTAAGCTAAACGATGAGCGGGAATATCACCTGATCCCCACCTCAGAAGTGCCATTGACGAACTTCGTGCGTGACGAGATCGTGGAGCAGGCATCACTGCCTATAAAGCTGACTGCTCATACACCTTGTTTTCGCAGTGAAGCCGGGTCTCACGGGCGCGATACGCGAGGTATGATCCGTCAGCACCAGTTCGACAAGGTTGAGATGGTACAGATCGTTGAACCGGAAAAAAGCTATGATGCCCTGGAAGAGATGCGCGGCCATGCCGAAGCGATTCTGCAGGCGCTGGAATTGCCTTATCGGGTGGTAACGCTGTGTACTGGCGATATGGGCTTTGGTGCCGCGAAAACCTACGACCTGGAAGTGTGGTTACCCAGCCAGGAGACGTATCGGGAAATTTCATCGGTTTCGAATTGCGAAGACTTTCAAGCCCGGCGCATGCAGGCCCGCTATCGCCATCCAGATGCCAAAAAACCGCAACTGCTGCATACCCTTAACGGTTCAGGGTTGGCGGTAGGCCGCTGCCTGCTGGCGGTGCTTGAGAACCACCAGCAGGCCGATGGGTCAGTGACTATTCCTGCGCCGCTTCAGCCCTATCTGGGTGGCCTTGAGCGTCTTGCCCTTTAAGTGTCCACTCTACATTGACTCCGGCATCAATACGAATGGTGCCGGGGCGGTAGTCGCTGGCGGAACCGCTGCCCACGGCATCGCTTTCAGCGCGCATGGCCATCATGCGAGGTTGGAAGATGGGCGATTGGGTCTCTTCGATACGCTGTACATGGCCCAGCTCAGTCTCCAGTGTGCTCGCCATGAGTTCTGCTTTATGGTGGGCTTTTTCCAGCGCTTTGGTTAATGCTTCATCGGTGGCGCTTTCGCGGTCTTGCAGATCGAATTGAACGCCATCCAGCGCATTAACACCCGCGCCAATCAGCGCATCAAACGCATCTCCCAACTGGTCTAAATCGGTTAGCTCAATGCTAAACGGGCGCTCCAGACGTGTACGAATCAGCGTGTCGCGTTCGCCGTTGTCGTTACGTGGGCCAGCAATATGGTCTGGGTAAACGTTAAGCGAGCCTGCACTGATAGCACGTTGCTCAATACCAATGGCTTCCATAGCTTCAATCAACTGGCTGGCACGGTTTTCAAGCCGCTCACGTGCTTCACCCAGCGCTTCGCTGTCGGTATCTTCCAGTGATGAAACGGCTGGCGTGTTTTCCCACAGTCGGGCGGTAAGTGTGGCTTTGTCAGGTTCTACTTCCACCCAGGACTGGGCCTGTACATGCAGGCTGGGTGGGGCTGGTGGGGCAGCCTGAGCTATCGGGGCGGCGAGAAGGGCGAGCATTGCACTGCCGAGTACGCCATAGCGCAGCCACTGTAAATGTTTTGGTGCCGTAGTCATAAGTACCTTCCTTGCTTGTATAGGCATTCGCCGGTGGTATATACGAATTGGTATATGCGAATGTGACGTTGCTTGGAATCAAGCGATTCAGGAAAGTTCACTGGCTAAGAGTGGATCAAAAACAGTTGCTTATTGTTTGCATGGTTTGTGCATTATCCTACATGCAGCCATTATGTATGGGTAATACGCTAAGGATAGGCTTATGTCGAAATTGTCGGATGAGGATTATCGCAGTATTCCTTTGAATGCTACGTTGGCTATTGCAGCGCTGGTAGTGATCATTGCGGGCATGAAGGTCGGTGCAGACCTGCTGGTACCCCTGTTGCTGGCGATATTTATTGCGGTGGTATGTACATCTCCTGTGCAGTGGCTACATGGTTGGGGGCTGAATCTTCGTGCTGCTGTATTTATTACCCTGCTGGTGTTGTTGGGGTTTATATCCCTTATCGGCATACTGGTGGTCAACAGCTTTGGTACATTTATCGAAGCGCTGCCCGATATAGAGGCGCGCCTATACGAGCACTATTGGCATCTGCTCAATACCCTCGCTGCACATGGTATGGCGATCAACCCCGATCAATTGGGGCAACTGTTCAACATGGAAGAGGATGAGTCGTGGGTGCCTAAGCTGCTGGGTGAGCTTGGCAACCTGTTTATGCAGGCCAGTGTTGTGGCGTTGCTGGTCATTTTCATGCTGTTCGAAACACTGAATTTTCGAGCCAAAATATCCCGTGCGCTTGAAAATCCAGCGCCAAGCCTGAAGCGTTTTAGCGAGTTTAGCCTGACGCTGAAGCGCTATCTGGCGGTTAAAACGGTGATTAGCCTTGCTACAGGGGTGCTGGTGTGGCTCGCCTGTCTGATCGTGGGGGTTGAGTTTGCACTACTGTGGGGTGTGCTGGCTTTTGCACTTAACTTTATTCCCAATATTGGCTCGGCACTTGCGGCGATTCCGCCGGTACTGTTGTTACTGGTCGCTCAGGACGGCGGGGTATTCCAGGCGCTCATACTTGCATCGGCTTACCTGGTCATCAATTTTGTGTTGGGAAACCTTATTGAACCGCGGGTAATGGGGCAGGCACTGGGACTTTCCACGTTTGTCGCGTTTCTTTCTCTTGTGGTGTGGGGATGGATCTTTGGGGCTGTTGGAATGCTGCTTTCGGTCGTCCTGACCATGACACTTAAAATTGCCTTGGACAGCCATCCACAAACGCGTTGGATGGCCCATCTTTTGGGGCCAGGTAAACGCAGAACGAGCGAGAAGTGCCGCTCGGTTGAAGCGCGTAAACCACCTTGGGAGAGGGAAAACTAGCTACCGCCGACTCTGTCGGCGGTAGTAGGGGGGGCTGACTTATGCGTTTTGGTCGATGAACTGGGTCAGCTGTGATTTAGACTGGGCGCCGACCAAAGAGGCGACTTTGGTACCAGACTTGAACAGCATGACCGTTGGAACGCCGCGTACACCTTGCTCAGCAGCAATTTCAGGTGCGTCATCCACGTTAACGCTAACCACTTTCAGATTGTCGCCACGCTCAGCAGCAACTTCATCAACAACAGGTGCCATTACTTTGCAGGGACCGCACCAGGGGGCCCAGAATTTCAGCAGGACAGGCTGTTCGGCGTTGAGGACTTCTTGCTCGAAATTGGCGTTGGTGACATCAACATTATTAGCCATTTGCATCTCCCGTTTTGCGTTGCTCTTGCTGTTTCGTTGCCTCAAATGGAGCAACGGTCATTACGCGATTTACCAGCGCACTTGCACCGCGCCAAGTTGCCAGATGTTAGCGGGCGCAGAGAGTGCTGGCAAATTTCCTGCTGTGGTTTGACATCGCATAGGTAAAATTAATAGATGCTCATAGTCTCTATTTTTTATACTATAAGCGAATTATGGGGAGTTTTTTTATTCAAATTAGTGCTCTATAAGTGTGTGGGCGAAAGACGCCTGGGGTGAAGCGCGAAACCGCAGCGGCGCAAAGGTGCGCTTCAGCGTGCTTCCTGCATAGATAATTAGGTGAGGATATGAAGCTACAGCAACTTCGCTATATCTGGGAAGTCAACCGACATAATTTGAACGTATCGGCCACTGCGCAGAGTCTGTTTACGTCTCAACCGGGTATTTCCAAGCAAATACGCCTGTTGGAAGACGAGTTGGGTGTTGAGATTTTTGCACGCAGCGGTAAGCACTTAACCCGCGTAACTCCTGCCGGCCAGTCAATCATTGAGCTTGCAGGCCAGGTGCTCAAGCTAACGGAAAATATCAAGCAGGTAGCACAGGAGCACAGTGATGAACGCCGGGGGAGTTTGGCGCTTGCCACGACCCATACTCAGGCTCGCTATGCTTTACCGCCGATTATCAGCGAATTCACTCAGAAGTATCCAGACGTTGCCCTGCACATGCAGCAGGGGACTCCCAAGCAGATTGCGCAAATGGTTAGTGAAGGGCAGGCGGATTTCGCTATTGCCACCGAGTCGCTGGAACTGTTTACCGATCTGGTGCTGCTACCCTGCTACCGCTGGAATCGCTGTGTGCTGGTGCCGAAAGACCATCCCCTGGCAACGTTAAACAGGCCGCTAACCTTAGAGGCGTTGGCTGAGCATCCTCTGGTTACCTATGTCTTTGGTTTTACCGGGCGCTCACAACTGGATGATGCCTTCAAGGCGAAGGGGCTGACGCCAAATGTTGTATTGACCGCTGCAGATGCCGATGTCATTAAAACCTATGTCCGGCTGGGCATGGGGGTTGGCATTGTTGCCCATATGGCCTTTGACCCGGTGCTTGATGGTGACTTGGTTGCACTGGATGCAAGCCACCTGTTCGCCAGCTCAACCACGAAAATCGGTATTCGTCGGGGTACCTTTATGCGTGGTTACATGTACGATTTTCTGGCGCGCTTTGCACCACATTTAACCCGCGATCGGGTCGATGAGGCGCTAATGGCGGGTCCGCGTTATGAGCAGGCGTTGTTCGAGAGCGTTGAACTGCCGGAATATTAGACAAGTGAGCTCCACTGCACCCAAAAAAGATGAACCATAGTACCCAGAGATATTGGCCCTGGGCGCTATGGATCACTCATTGCTGTGTATCAATGCTGCAGATGCAGGCCGCATTCGCGTTTATCTTCCACTTTGGTGGGGTCGAAGTAGTCGAAGTTGTTGGGCAGGTCATGGGCTTGCAGGTACTGATACATGTCTTTGGCGCTCCACTGCAGTAGCGGTGCTACTTTTAACAGGCCGTCGCTGTTGCGGCTAACCACCTGCATTTTTGCGCGCTCGGGCGTATCTTCTGCGCGTAGCGCCGTAAACCAGACATCTGGCTGCATTTCTTTTAGAGCGCGCTCAAACGGTTCGATTTTCACTTCCTGGGTAAACGCGGCATGGCCTGGATCGTCGATGCCTGGCATGGGTCCCTCCAACGCTTCGCGGTGGGCGCGTGTTCGTTTGGGTAGAAAGCTCACCATATTTAGCTTAAGGCGTTGAATTAACTCATTGGCAAATTGGTATGTTGCCGCTGTGTTATAGCCGCTGTCCATCCATACGATGGGAGTATCAGGGCGCACCTGGGTCACCATATGCAGGATAACTGCCTCAAATGGACGAAAGTTGGTGGTGCAGATGGGGTGCTTGCCCTGATGAAACGCCCACTCAATCAAGGCTTGGGGGTTATTGGCAAAGTCACGGTTGATCACTTCAAGTGATGAGGACATGCTGCCTCCTTGTCGTAAAAACATGGTTAGCCATAGGCTACCAAAGGGGAGGTGCTTCTCCCCAATACCGTTTAGTTAGGCTTTTATATTTCTTTTTGATTTAAGACGCTTTAGTGTTTATTCCAATGCACCGATGAGGTGGCGGATTTTATCCAGTGTTTCGGTGTACTCCTCTTCCGCCTTTGAGTCTGCGACAAGCCCGCCGCCGCCCCACACGTGCAGCGTACCTGCATCCGCCACCATGGTGCGGATGGCAATGGAAGTGTCCATGCTACCTCTGGTATCAATATAGCCCAGGCTGCCGCAGTAAACACTGCGCTGGCAAGGCTCCAGCTCATCGATAATCTGCATGGCACGTATTTTGGGCGCACCGGTAATGGAGCCACCAGGGAACGCGGCAGACAGAAGTGAAAGCGGCGTGTGCTGCTTTGAAAGCTGACCCTGTACCACACTGACGAGATGGTGGACATTGGGGTAGCTCTCTAGCTGGCAAAGCTGAGGAACACGGATGGTGCCAGGGTCGCATACCCGGCCCAGGTCGTTGCGCAATAGATCCACTATCATGACGTTTTCGGCACGATCTTTAGTGCTGCTGAGTAACTGCTCGGCGAGGGCAAGATCTTCTGCCGGTGTGGCACCTCGTGGGCGAGTACCTTTAATGGGACGGGTTTCCACCACTCTGTCCCGACACTGAATAAAACGCTCTGGTGAGAGTGACAGTACCGCCTGGTTTTTCCAGGCCATAAAACCAGAAAAAGGTGTTGGTGTTGCCTTGCGAAGACGTAAGTAGGCTTGCCACACATCCCCTTCATAATTGGCTGAAAACCGCTGGGCGAGATTGATCTGGTAGCAATCCCCCGCTCGTATATAGCGTTGCACGATAGTAAATCGCTTGGTGTACTCTGTCTGGCTAAGCTCCGCTGCAAAGGGGCTGGTCAGTTGAAAAGGAGTTCCTGGCGCCGTTGGTGCGCTCAGCCACTGTATGACCTGTTTGCGTCGTTGAGGTGTGGCAACCAGCCATGCCTGTTGTGTCTCGTGATCGAACGTAATACACCAGTCATATAGGCCCAAACGTGCCATAGGCAGGCGCGTGACATGAGTGTGTTGGCTGGAGATGGCCAAGTGGTCGCGGCCCAAGTCATAGCTCCAGTAGCCAATGAGGCCACCTAAAAATGGCAACTCGCTGGAGAGCGGGCAGATGGGCAGCTGGTCAAGCATCCACTGTTGTTGTGCCGTAGGGTCTCCCGCCAGCGTCTCAGGTATTTGGAGTTGGGAGGAGTTAAACACCGGCTCTCCGTTAGGCATGATTTCCAGCGTTGCCAGTGCATCACTACTCATAATGTCATAACGCCCTGAGGCGGCCGGACGGCCACTATCCAATAGCACTGCGCCTGGGCGTTGGCGCAGTCGTGAAAACGTCTCCAGCGGAGCGGGAGAGTAGGGCAGGGCTGTAATGGTCAACGCCGATGTCATGAAGCAAACGCCTAGCCAGGGGGGGCGGCACATTTTAGTGGTCGTTAATCCTGCATACCAGCAAAGGCTTTGACGCCTTTCTCACGCTTTATCAATCATTCCTCATGTTGTCTGTAGGATTGTTGACATTTGCAGGGGTACCTATACTTAATTTACAACGAAAGACGTATAAAATCTGGTATTTTGCATGGTTGACGGCACAATTATGTCAGGCTAAAGTTCTTCTATTCCATAATTGTCGACAATTAGCCATGACCTTACTTGTTTCTCCTTCCTGCCAGTCGGCTGATGCCCCCTTCGAACAGGTGTCACCAGAAGTTCGCACGCTGGCCGAGCGGGTATTTCACCAATTACAAGATGCGATTGTACGTGGTGAGTTGGCTCCCGGCAGTAAAATTACCGAGCCGGGGCTTTCCAAAACGTATGGTATTTCCCGTGGGCCGCTGCGTGAAGCCATGCGCCGCCTGGAAGCTCACCGGCTAATTGAACGGGTGCCTCACGTGGGTGCGCGGGTCGTTAAACTTTCCATGAAAGAGCTGTTAGAGCTTTTCGATGTACGTGAAGCATTAGAGAGTATGGCGGCACGTTTGGCTGCTGAGCATATGTCGCCGGAAGAAATACAGGGGCTGCGCGATGTGCTGGCGCTGCACGAAGGTCAGGCTGATTTAAAGCGGGGTGAAGCCTATTACCAAAGGGAAGGTGACCTGGATTTTCATTATCGCATTGTGCAAGGCAGCCATAACAAAATGCTGATGAACCTGTTATGCGATGACCTCTATTATCTGGTGCGTCTCTACCGCACTCAGTTCAGTGCCAGTGGCACGCGGCCCCAGCGGGCGTTTGTAGAGCACCACCGTATTGTGGACGCCATTGAAGCGGGTGATGCCGAGCTGGCCGAACTGCTCATGCGCCGCCATGTCAGTGCCTCCCGAGCCAACGTGGCAGACCGCTACGCCGCCATTCTCGAACAACAATCAACAACACCTGCGGATTAAGTCAGTCTTGACCCGAATATCCATGTTTAGGAGTTAACGCCCATGTCTACAGCCAAACCCACCACACTTACTCCTGGTGCTCGCTTTCGTGCAGCGCTGGAGAGCAGTCGCCCGTTGCCTATTTTGGGCACAATTAATGCGTATACGGCAATGATGGCCGAACGCGTGGGGCACCAGGCGATTTATCTGTCCGGCGGAGGCGTGGCAAATGCTTCATTTGGCCTGCCGGACCTGGGCATGACCACCATGAACGACGTGGTAGAAGACGCCCACCGTATTTGCGGTGCAACCGATCTGCCGTTGCTGGTAGATATCGATACTGGCTGGGGTGGTGCCTTTAACATTGCGCGTACTGTCAAAGAGATGCAGCGCGCAGGCGTTGCCGCAGTGCACTTGGAGGATCAGGTAGCCCAAAAACGCTGTGGTCACCGCCCCAATAAGGCCATTGTGTCCCAGCAAGAGATGGTTGACCGCATCAAGGCCGCCGCAGATGCCAGACTGGACCCGGATTTCTATTTGATAGCCCGCACTGATGCGTTCCAAAAAGAGGGGTTGGATGCGGCGATTGAGCGTGCTAACGCCTGCGTTGAAGCTGGTGCTGACGCCATCTTTGCTGAGGCGGTCCACACCCTGGATGACTACCAGGCGTTTTGTCAGCGGGTAAATGCTCCCATTCTGGCTAACATCACTGAATTTGGTGCAACGCCTCTGTTTACTCAGCAAGAGTTGGGCGAGGTTGGTTGTCGCATGGTGCTCTATCCGCTTTCGGCGTTCCGTGCCATGAATGCTGCAGCACTAAGAGTTTATCAAAGCATCTTCGATAACGGTCACCAAAAAGAGGTGGTGGATACCATGCAGACCCGCGATGAACTTTATGGCTTTTTGAACTACCACGATTTCGAGCAGAAACTGGACGCACTTTTTGCAGAACAGCAGGACACCTGATGGCCGTTATTCACCATTTTAAGAACTAAAAATACAAAACAAAGCACAATAGGAGACACGACATGGCTGATAAACCCCTAGCAGGAGCAGGATTGCGAGGCCAAAGCGCAGGCGTCACTGCGCTATGTACAGTAGGTAAAACCGGTTCAGGATTAACTTATCGCGGTTTTGATATTAAAGAACTGGCCGAAAAGGCCCAATTTGAAGAAGTGGCCTATCTATTATTGAAGGGTAAGCTACCGAACCGTACAGAACTGGATCACTATATTACCAAGCTAAAAGGGCTGCGCGGGCTGCCGGATGCGTTGAAAACCGTGCTTGAGCAGATTCCGAAAGAGGCCCATCCGATGGATGTAATGCGCACCGGTGCATCCATGCTGGGTAACCTGGAAACAGAAGAGAGCTTCGACGAGCAGCAGGATGTTGCCGACCGACTGTTGGCCGTGCTGCCCTCCATCATTTGCTACTGGTACCGCTTCAGTCATGACGGCGTTCGCATTGATACCGAAACCGATGATGCCTCCGTAGGTGGTCACTTCCTGCACATGTTGCGAGGTGAACCGGCGTCTGAGCTGCATGCCCGCGTCATGAATGTTTCGCTGATTCTCTACGCCGAGCACGAATTTAACGCATCCACCTTTACCGCCCGTGTGTGTGCCTCGACGCTTTCCGATATGCACTCCTGTGTAACTGGCGCGATTGGCTCGCTGCGTGGCCCGTTGCATGGTGGTGCTAACGAAGCCGCCATGGCAATGATTGAGAACTGGGTATCACCAGAAGAGGCCGAGAGTGAAATGCTGGGCATGCTGGAGCGCAAAGAGAAAATTATGGGCTTCGGCCACGCCATCTACCGGGAGTCAGACCCGCGTAACGAGATTATTAAAGAGTGGTCGAAAAAATTAGCTGATGACGTGGGCGATACCGTGCTGTATCCCGTTTCCGTGCGCTGTGAAGAGGTTATGTGGCGCGAGAAGAAATTGTTCTGCAACGCGGATTTCTTCCATGCCAGTGCGTACCATTTTATGGATATTCCCACCAAGCTGTTCACACCGATTTTCGTTATGTCTCGGGTGACCGGCTGGGCAGCCCACGTGTTTGAACAGCGTGCCAATAACCGCATTATTCGCCCCAGCGCTGATTATATTGGCCCTGAGAAGAGTGAATGGGTGCCCATCGAAGCGCGTGACTGACCGAGCCTGTGGTGACTAAGTGAGAGGCGTTATGAACACGAATTATCGCAAGCCACTACCGGGCGTGATGGTAGATGGTGCGCCGGTAGAGTTCTTTGATGCGCGCCAAGCCATCGATGATATTCAGCCGGGTGCCTACGCCACGCTACCCTATACCTCCCGGGTACTGGCCGAACAGCTAGTGCGCCGCTGTGACCCAGGGCTGCTCAACGATGCGCTGAAACAGCTGATCGAGCGCAAGCAGGAGATGGATTTTCCATGGTACCCGGCGCGGGTGGTATGCCACGATATTCTTGGCCAAACCGCACTGGTTGATCTGGCAGGCCTGCGTGATGCAATTGCAGAGAAGGGCGGTGATCCGGCTAAAGTGAATCCTGTGGTGCCCACACAGCTGATTGTTGATCATTCATTGGCGGTTGAGCATCCAGGCTTTGAGAAGGATGCCTTTGAGAAAAACCGACAGGTAGAAGATCGTCGTAATGATGACCGTTTCCACTTTATCAACTGGACCAAAGTGGCTTTTGAGAACGTCGACGTGATTCCGCCGGGCAACGGCATTATGCACCAGATCAATCTGGAGAAAATGTCGCCGGTGGTGCAGTGCCGTCCAGATGACAAGGGCGCGCTCATTGTGTATCCGGATACCTGTGTGGGTACTGATAGCCATACCCCTATGGTAGATGCCTTGGGCGTTATTTCGGTAGGGGTCGGTGGCCTGGAAGCAGAAAGTGTGATGTTGGGGCGCGCATCAATGATGCGTCTGCCGGATATCATTGGTGTGGAGCTAACCGGCAAGTTGCAGCCGGGTATTACCGGCACGGATATGGTGCTGGCGATTACTGAGTTTCTGCGCAAAGCGCGTGTGGTAGGGGCCTACCTGGAATTTTACGGTGAAGGTGCTGACGCGCTTACGGTGGGGGATCGTGCGACGATCTCCAATATGACGCCGGAATATGGTGCCACAGCAGCGATGTTCTACATCGACGAGCAAACCATTGAGTATCTCAAGCTCACTGGGCGTGAAGATGAGCAGGTAGCACTGGTAGAGGCCTATGCCAGGCAAACCGGCTTGTGGGCCGATAGCCTGAAAACCGCTGAGTATGAGAGAGTGCTGACGTTTGATCTCTCCAGCGTGACGCGCACCCTGGCGGGGCCATCTAATCCCCATGCCCATTTGCCCACATCCGAGCTTGCTCATCGTGGCATTGCCATTGATCTGGACAAAGCCAGGGCCGATGAGCAGGCAGGCAGAATGCCGGATGGCGCGGTGATTATTGCCGCAATTACCAGCTGCACCAACACGTCTAACCCACGAAATATGGTGGCGGCTGGATTGATCGCTCGTAATGCCAATCGTTTGGGGCTGACCCGCAAAACCTGGGTGAAGTCATCGTTGGCGCCCGGTTCTAAAACCGTCAAGATGTACTTGGAAGAAGCCAACTTGATGGGTGAGCTGGAAGATCTTGGTTTCGGTGTGGTGGGCTATGCCTGTACGACCTGTAACGGCATGTCCGGCGCGCTAGATCCAAAAATTCAGCAGGAAATTATCGACCGTGATCTTTACGCCACGGCGGTGCTTTCCGGTAACCGTAATTTCGATGGGCGTATTCACCCTTACGCTAAGCAAGCATTTTTAGCATCCCCTCCGTTGGTGGTGGCTTACGCTATTGCGGGTACCATTCGGTTTGATATCGAAAAGGATGTGCTGGGCGTTGACCATGATGGCAACCCCGTCACGCTGAAGGATATCTGGCCTGACGACAGCGAAATTGATGCCATCGTAAAAGCGGCGGTTAAGCCGGAGCAGTTTCGGCAAACCTATATCCCGATGTTTGACCTCGATAAGAGTACACGCTCCCAGGTCAGCCCGTTGTATGAATGGCGCCCCCAAAGCACCTATATTCGTCGCCCGCCTTATTGGGAGGGCAATATGGCGAAGGAGCGGGGATTGAAAGGGATGCGGCCACTGGCTATTTTGCCGGACAACATCACCACTGATCACCTCTCGCCTTCGAACGCCATTCTGCTCGACAGTGCAGCAGGTGAGTACCTGCATAAAATGGGCCTGCCAGAGGAAGACTTTAACTCTTATGCCACCCATCGGGGGGATCATTTGACCGCACTGCGCGCGACGCTGGCGAATCCGAAACTGTTTAACGAAATGGTTCATGATGAGCAGGGCAAGGTGCTACAAGGCTCGCTTGCGCGTATTGAACCGGAAGGCGCCGTAACGCGTATGTGGGAGGCCATTGAAACCTATATGGAACGTAGGCAACCGTTGATAATTATTGCCGGTGCTGACTATGGCCAGGGATCTTCCCGTGACTGGGCGGCAAAAGGGGTTGCGCTGGCAGGCGTTGAGGCGATCGTTGCTGAAGGTTTTGAGCGGATTCACCGTACCAACCTGATTGGCATGGGGGTGATGCCGCTACAGTTTGAAGAGGGCACCACGCGTAAAACCTTGGCGCTGGATGGTACGGAAATTTTCGATGTGGAAGGCGCCCCCGAGCCGCGTGGCATGCTAACACTGGTGATTCACCGCCAGAGTGGCAGCCGCGAACAGGTGCCAGTGGTATGCCGCCTGGACACTGCCGAAGAAGTGACGATTTATTCTGCAGGTGGGGTACTGCAGCGTTTTGCCCAGGACTTCCTTGCCTCCACTGCGGCCTAGCGTTATCGCTCGGCTGCATGATTCAACGGGTGTGAGCGCAGTAGCCCGGTACCAGATGCCGGGCTATTTTATTGGAGTGTTGCTATGTCAGTTGCTATGTCACATGTTGCGCAAATTAGTATTCCTGCCACTTACATGCGCGGTGGTACCAGTAAAGGGGTGTTCTTTACGCTTAATGATTTGCCTAAAGCCGCTCAGGTACCGGGTGAGGCTCGGGATAAGCTTTTACTGCGGGTGATTGGTAGCCCCGACCCTTACGAAAAGCAGATTGACGGGATGGGAGGAGCTACCTCCAGTACCAGTAAGACGGTGATTCTGTCCAAGAGTGAGTCATCGGATCATGATGTGGATTATCTGTTTGGTCAGGTGTCCATTGATAAGCCCTTTGTGGACTGGAGCGGCAACTGCGGTAACCTTTCTGCGGCGGTGGGGCCTTATGCCATTGCCAATGGATTAGTGAACCCGGCCAAGGTGCCCGAAAACGGTATGGCGGAAGTGCGTATCTGGCAGGTTAATATCCAGAAAACCATTGTGGCCCAGGTGCCGATCACAAATGGTCAGGTTCAGGAAACTGGTGATTTTGAGCTGGATGGTGTGACCTTTCCCGCTGCTGAAATTCCCGTGGCCTTTATGGATCCTGCCGATGGTGAAGGAGCAATTTTTCCTACCGGAAATCTGGTTGATAACCTGGAGGTGTCGGGGGTGGGCGTTTTGAAAGTAACGCTGATCAATGCCGGTATCCCAACCGTATTTATCAATGCTGAGGATATCGGTTATACCGGATGCGAGCTTCAGGAAGAGATTAATGGTGATGCCAAGGCCCTGGCAATGTTTGAGGCGATTCGTGCCTATGGTGCTGTGCGTATGGGGTTGATTAACCATGTGGATGAGGCAGTCGGCCGGCAGCATACGCCTAAAGTGGCCTTTGTTGCTCCGCCATCCGGCTATACGGCTTCAAGTGGTAAGCGGGTTAACGCGGATAGTATTGATTTGCTGGTACGGGCGCTGTCAATGGGTAAGCTACATCACGCCATGATGGGGACGGCAGCGGTGGCGATTGGTGCGGCGGCGGCTATTCAGGGGACACTAGTGAACTTGGCGGCAGGTGGGGTTGAGCGGGAGGCGGTCACGTTCGGGCATCCTTCCGGCTCGCTGCGTGTAGGGGCCAAGGCCAGTCTGGTGGATGGGCGCTGGCAGATTGATCAAGCGGTGATGAGCCGCAGTGCACGGGTGTTAATGGAGGGCAGGGTTCGTATCCCCGGTGACAGCTGCTAAATGGTATATCTCTTTACAACCGCTCGGCGCTGGCCGTCGAGCGGTTGGGCGACATGGTATTACTCGTCAAATGTTATTTGATCGCGCATACGGTCAACAGTGGCCACACCAATACCACTGACACGGGCTAAATCATCGGCATTTTCAAATGCACCATTGGCCTCTCGCTCTTCAATGATGGCGGCAGCACGGGTAGGGCCAATGCCCGGTAGCTCTGCCAGTAACTCTTCATCCGCAGTGTTGATATTGATAGGTGCTACTGTTTGCGCCAGGGCAGTACCAGAAACACCCAGGCAGAAACTTAACAGCAGGGCAGCCAATACTCTTTTGAACGTAGTTTGCATCGTTTATTTCCTTTGCGTTAACTGACAATAGAGCACTTTAGGTGAGTTGCCTAAAAGTGCGACGGTTAGCGTTGTCTCACTGTCTTGACTCCGCTTGGTTAATTTAGCTTGGTAAGCACTTGGTTTCTGTCAGCGATTGACGACACGGCGTGTAAGTTTTTTGCTATACAGGTATGGCAAATTGCTTACACAGCTAGGGATGGGAGACTGTTACAATACGGCAAAAATATATCTGGAGTGAGCGTGTGACCACCGAATCCCCGTTGATTATCGCCTTGGATTACCCCTCCCTTGACGCTGCTTTATGTATGGCCGATCAGTTAGATCCTGCCCGCTGCCGTGTGAAGGTGGGTAAGGAGCTGTTTACCCGTAGCGGCCCCGCTATTCTGGAGGCCCTGCACGGGCGCGGGTTCGAGGTGTTTCTTGACCTCAAGTTTCACGACATCCCCAATACCGTGGCGGGCGCGGTGCAAGCGGCTGCCGAGCAAGGCGTATGGATGGTGAATGTGCATGCCTCGGGAGGGCGCAGAATGATGGAGGTAGCCGCCAAGCGTCTACAGGATCACAACTTTTCTACCCACCTGATTGCGGTCACTGTGCTGACCAGCATGCAGGCCGAGGATTTAAATGAAACCGGCGTGGTGGCCATGCCGGAAGAGCAGGTGATGCGCTTGGCCATGCTAACTCAACAGAGTGGTTTGGGCGGGGTGGTATGCTCCGCACAAGAAGCAGCACAGATCAATGCACAGTGTGGTAGTGACTTCCTGAAGGTCACCCCTGGTATCCGGCCGGGCTTCGCTGCCGCCAATGATCAGCAGAGAATTATGACTCCCAGTGATGCAATGCGGGCGGGAAGTAGCCATTTAGTAGTGGGGCGACCGGTCACTCAGGCAAAAGACCCCATGATGGCGTTGGCCGCTATTGAAACGGAGCTGGGTGCTTCGTGAGAGTGCTTTCCGCTATTCACCTTCAACACCGGTAATGGGCTTGATGGTGCCCCAACGACGGCAACTGGGGCACTGCCAGGCCAGGCTATCACTGGCGAAGCCGCAGCGGCGGCAGCGATGGCGGGGCCTGCCTTCCAAGAGCGCGTTGGTATGGTGTTTGAGTAACAGCAGGCGGGTATCAGGGGGTGTTTTGCCACTTAAGCGCTGGCTTTCGAGGTAAAGATCGATCAGATAATCAAGCCCACCCAGGCTGGGAGCTTCTCTGAGCCACTCACCTGTGCACTCTATAGCGCTATCCACGCCGTCGCGATGGTGAATAAGCTCGCCCAGTGAAACAATGACACTGGTATAGGGGGCCTGACCAAGCAATTGGTAGAGGTGGGTCTCAAACCCAGCCGTATCATTGTTACGTTCATAAGCGCGTTGTAGGGCAGGAATCATGGTGGGAATATGGGCAATATCTTGCCGAGGAATACGGCTCAGATATTCAATGGTGCGGCTATAATGGCCGTTCTCCATTTCCAACTCAGCCAGAAGTAGCGTGGCACGTACACAGCGCTCATCCAGTTGCAGAGCTTTCTTTAAGTGTTTTCGCGCCAGTGCCCGGCTAGCCTGCTGAATCTCAACCTGGGCCAGCTCGCATAGCCAGTGGGCGGCGGGGCGGCGCATGCCTGGCTGCTGTTTAAGCATGGGTTGCACCACATCCAGAGCGTCCTGCCACTCTTTTTCGCGCTCCAGCAAGTCAACCAATAAGCGCTTGGCTGCTTGGTGGTAGGTGCTGTTAACAGATTGTTCTAACAGTGTGCGTAGCAAGCGTTGAGCGCGATCATGAACGCCCAGCGCCATAAAATCCCGGGCCAGCTCGAGTTGGATGTGCTCGTTTGTGGCAGGGGATAACGCCGGGCGGGCAAGAAGGTTCTGGTGGATGCTGACCGCTTTATCAGCCTCGCCTCGTGTGCGAAAAAGCTTACCGAGAGCAATATGTGTTTCCACGGTATCGCTATTTACGTCGAGAGCATTGATAAATGTATTAATGGCTTCGTCGGGCTGCTCATTTAACAGGTAGTTGAGCCCAACGAAGTATTCCCGCGATAAGCTGGGTGATCGGGATGCGGCGGAGGTTCGCCTACGACGAGAGCCATGGCGCATACCCAGCCCGAAGCCTATTGAAATGGCTGCCAACAGCACGCCCAGCAGCACGGCATCATGCATTTACGCCAGTTCCTTGAACTCCTGAGTGCGTAAGCGATCCAGCTCCTTACGCTGCTGTTTATTATGGCGTTCGCTACGTGCAAGGCGTGCTTTAAGCCTAATATAAACGCCCAGCATGGCTAACATGCCCAATATGACACCAAAGGCTAGTGTGGCCAGCAGCCATACGGAAAGCGAAACAGGGGGCAGTTCGGCCCAAATCAGATTCAAGGCAATGGTTTGCTGGTTGTTAACGGCAAACAGAATGCCGATTAGCATCACAACCAGCATGATAACGGCCAGAATCAGCCCTTTGATCCAACGCATGAGAGTTTCCTAGTCAGTGACATTCACGGTGGCTCTATTGTGTCTGAGTCGGAGCGTGACGTCATCCCGCAGAAGGTCGCAAGCTAGCTTAAAGCTTATTAATAGCCCAGTGCACGACTCGCATCGACCTGCTCTCGTAACTCTTTACCCGGTTTGAAATGGGGTACGTATTTGCCATCCAAATCGACAGGGTCGCCGGTTTTTGGATTTCGCCCGGTGCGTGGTTCACGGTAATGCAGTGAAAAACTGCCAAAGCCGCGAATTTCCACACGCCCGCCACTGGCTAAGGCATCGGTCATATCATCCAGGATAATACGCACCGCCGTCTCAACTTCTTTGGCGGATAGCTCCGGTTGACGCATCGCAATTTGTTCGATTAGTTCAGATTTGGTCATCGGTTGGCTCCCTGCGAACTTTAAAGGCCGTACGCGCATGCGACCTCGATAACATCGAGTTCAGCATACTGCGCATTACGACATAAAACAATTCAGATAAAACAAGGTACTAGACTGAATTACAGCATAGGCGAAGGACGGCGCTGGCGCGACCCTGTGGCTTCGGTATACTGGCTTCTCATTTTACCTATCATGAGAGGCTGACCTTGAGCGACGATACATCCCCCGCAGCCATACTGCGCAAGCGGCTTTACTGGCACTCACGACGTGGAATGTGGGAGCTGGATTTGCTGCTGATCCCCTTTCTTGAGAAACGCTTTGATGCGCTTAGCGAAGAGGACCAGCTGGCTTATGAGCGTTTAATTACCGAGGAGGATCAGGATCTGTTTGTATGGCTGATGCATCGGGAATGGCCCGAGGAGCCTTCCCAGCGTCGTATTGTTCAAATGATCGTTGAACATGCTGAGACCACCGATAACTCTGCTTATCGTACGCTCTAAATATCAAAGCTGCGTGAATGCTTCTTTGGCCATTGGGTTATGCATAACAGGTGCCTGGGTGATGCCACTCTGGGTGGTGGCAGGCATTGCCCTGATCATGGCATGTGTCCTGTGGCGCCAGTATAAAGCTCAGCCGGTAGGTACCCTACAGCTTATGAAAAACGGCAGCCGGCTTTCGGGACGCTGGGTGCTGATGGGGGGCGAGCTGGAGGAGGAGCAGTCAGTGCGCTGCGACTATGTAGGCCCTTGGCTGCTTGGTTTATATGTTGGGCCACAGCGGCTATGGCTATGGCCCGATAGTTTGCCACCCCATAGCCACCGCGCCCTGCGTCGATTATGCCATCGTCCTGGGCGCTAGTTTGTCAGCTGCATCCTTCAGGCTGAGCTTGGATGCGCGGGCATTGTCTTGCGTACCAGGCCAGTCAATAGTGTAGTGAAGCCCCCGGGACTCATGGCGTTGGCTGGCGGCCAGTACCGTCAGTTGGGCAAGGCTAACAGCCTGCCAAAGACGGATACTCTCCGGGTGAGCGCACTCCCTATCGATATTCTGCAATTGCTCCTTGATGCTTTTCAGCGTTTTGTACGCGGCAGCCAGCCCTTGGTTGCTGCGTACAATGGAAACATGCTGGCTCATAACGCTGCGCATGGTATTGCGCAACTGCGTTAGCATTTGCGTATCGACCTGAGAGGGTGGGTGCAAGCGCTGCAGAGGGGATTGGCGACTGCGTGTCTGGATACGTGGCTGCGTAAGCAAGTATTGGGCGCAGCTACGTGCATATACCAGGCATTCCAGTAATGAATTACTGGCCATGCGATTGGCGCCATGCAGGCCTGTATAGGCTGTTTCACCAATAGCGTAGAGATTGGCAACATCGGTTGCGCCACGATGGTCGGTGGCTATACCGCCGCAGCTGTAGTGTGCGGCAGGTACCACGGGGATCGGTTGGTGAACGATATCAATACCCCGCGAGGTACAGTGAGCAAGGATGGTGGGGAAGTGGTGGCGAATAGAGGCCTCCCCGAGATGGCGTATATCCAGCCACACATGCCCTTGGCTACTTTGCTGAATTTGCGTGTCAATTGCTCGGGCCACCACATCTCTGGGGGCCAACTCGGCACGGGGGTCAATATCGGGCATAAATCGATGGCCCGCATCGTTGAGGAGATAGCCGCCTTCTCCGCGTACGGCTTCGCTGATTAAAAAGGCCGGCCCCTCTGGGTCATATAGGCAGGTGGGATGAAACTGCTGAAACTCAAGGTTCATCAGGGTGGCGCCGAGTTCCGCCGCCATTATCATGCCTTCGCCACTACTGGGGGAGGGAGTGGTCGTGTGCCGGTATAGTCCGCTGGCCCCCCCGGTTGCTAGCACCGTATGGCTTGCCAGTAGGGTGTGGTAGTGCTGCTGCGTATCAACCCCTTGTGCCCCGAGGCAACGTCCTGCAGCATCGCTGAGCAGGTTTAGTATTGTCAGATCGTTGCGCTGGGTAATATTGGAGTGGGCGTTAACCTTGCCAAGGAGCGTATCTATAACGGCTCGCCCGGTAGCATCATCGGCGTGGATGATGCGTCGGGCATTGTGGCCCCCTTCGCGGGTAAGATGATAGGGGTAGCGCGCGACTGGGTCTGTATCCGGTGTAAAAGGCACGCCATTCTCAATTAGCCACTGAATGGCAGCTGGGCCGTGGTTTACCGTATAGCGAACAGCTTCTATGTCGCAT
This sequence comes from Vreelandella olivaria, assembly GCF_023507745.1. GTDB lineage: Bacteria > Pseudomonadota > Gammaproteobacteria > Pseudomonadales > Halomonadaceae > Vreelandella > Vreelandella olivaria_A. The sequence continues at coordinate 178,324 of NZ_JALPZO010000112.1, forward strand.
AGCCCGTCACCGGCCACAAGAGTATCGCGTATATGGGCTTCCATATCATCATCTGGAGAGAGTACGGCGGCGATGCCGCCTTGTGCCCAACGGCTGGCCCCATTGTCTTCAAGCGCTGGACGTACTAACGTCACTGACAGGTGGTTAGCGACTTCAAGCGCAAGGCTTAAACCGGCGACGCCGCCGCCGATAATAAGTACGTCGGATGTTGGCGTGCTCATGGGGGCCGCTCCTTCTTCGTTCAAGCAATCGCTATGTATATAAAGGCAGGCATCATAGCGTGACCATAAACGCTTGGCGATGAGCAAATATAAAATAACGCCACTTATGTCAGCAGTGGGACAGACGAGAGAGAAAGCAGAAGGGTAATAAGAGGAAGATATGGTGCCCGGAGCCGGACTTGAACCGGCACGGGGTTGCCCCCGAGAGATTTTAAGTCTCTTGCGTCTACCAATTTCGCCATCCGGGCAGTGTATCGCAGGTTATCAAATCACCAACGCTACAGAGGAAATGGAGGCTGGAGTCGGAATCGAACCGGCGTACACGGAGTTGCAGTCCGCTGCATAACCACTCTGCCATCCAGCCTTATGGAGTCGTTGGAGCGGGAAAGGAGATTCGAACTCCCGACCCTCGCCTTGGCAAGGCGATGCTCTACCACTGAGCTATTCCCGCTCGACTCGAGGGCGAATTATACGCACCAAAACGAGCTTGTCAATCAATGAGTTTGTTAGCCAGTACAAACAGATATCGCTCGTCGCTTACATTGAACGGCTAAGGTGTGGCCAGGCTGCTTTTAAATACTGGATCATTGACCACAGGGTCAGAATGGCTGCCGCATAAAGCACCACAACGCCTAAGAGTGCCATATCGTGCCCTGGAGGGAAGGCCAGTAGAACAAGTATGGCGACCATCTGTAGCGTGGTTTTAAGCTTCCCAATCCATGACACAGCCACCATGCCACGTTTGCCCATTTCCGCCATCCATTCACGTAGGGCAGAAATAACGATCTCACGGCCAATAATCACCAGTGCAGGCAACGTTAAAAACAGGGTGTCGAAGCGTTCGATAAGCAGTGCCAGTGCGACTGCGACCATCAGTTTGTCGGCAACGGGATCTAAAAATGCACCGAAGGGTGTTGACTGGTTCCAGCGTCGGGCGAGGTAGCCATCCAGCCAGTCGGTGACGGAGGCTAATGCAAATAACCCCGCTGCAAGTGGCATGCTCCAGCTAAAAGGCAGGTAAAAAAGCACTACCAATAGCGGAATAAAGACGATCCTAACCAGAGTCAGTATGTTGGGTATATTCATCGCAGGGCGCGATCCTTGCCGGAGAATCATTGGAGTCGGAATGTATATGCTAAGGGACATTCTATCCCCCTTGGCGCACAGCATCCATGCCAGTAAGTAGGTTTATCCATTAAGCGCAGTATGAATAGCTTCTGCAAGTGCAGCGTTAATGCCGGGTACCCTGGCCAGTTCGTCGCGGCTGGCTTTTTGTACGCCCTGTAGTCCACCAAAAAAGCGTAGCAGCTCGCGCCGTCGTTTGGGACCAATGCCGGGAATATCCTGCAACGTGGAGGTGCGTCTTGCCTTGTCGCGCTGGGCACGGTGTCCTGCGATAGCGAAACGGTGGGACTCATCGCGAATATGTTGGATCAGGTGTAGAGCCGGAGAGGCTGGGTCCAGCGGCAATGGGTTGTCAACGGTTTCGAGAAAAAGTGTCTCAAGGCCGGCTTTTCGAGTGGTGCCTTTGGCAACACCGAGCAAAATAATATCCGTTATTTCCAGTTCGTTAAGCACGCTGCGTGCCATATTCAGCTGCCCTTTGCCGCCATCGACAATAAGGATGTCAGGGGCAATGGCTTCGCCACTTTTTACCCGCTTCAGACGCCGTGTTAATGCCTGCTGCATAGCGGCATAATCATCTCCTGCCGCGACCCCTTCTATGCGGAAATGACGGTAGTCGCTTTTACGGGGCCCCAGGTGATCGAAGACCACGCAGGAAGCGACTGTGGCTTCACCGTGGCTGTGACTGATATCAAAACACTCAAGCCTCTCAGGAACCTTTTTCAGTGCCAGTGCCTTTTGTAGCGCTTCAAAGCGTTGGGTCAGTTGGGTTTTATTCGCCAGTTGCGATGCAAGCTGCTGTTCGGCATTGGTCATCGCCAGACGTTGCCACTGTGCCCGCTGCCCGCGCACCTGACTGGCAACACGCACGCGTTTGCCCGCCTGCTCTGACAAGGCGCTGGCGATTAATTCGCTATCCTCAAGCGGATGGCTGGTAATGACTTCTCCCGGCACATTATGAGGTTGGCCAAAGTAATACTGGCTGACGACTTCGGCCAGGAGCATTTCCGGTGGGAGATCCAGGTCATTTTTAGGCGCATGGTGGCGTGCGCCAAGCAGGCGCCCATCGCGCACGCTCAGTACCGAAATGCCTAACCCTCCAGGCCGCTGGGCAAGCCCAAAAACATCGGCATCACCACTTTCGTTATCAACAAACTGACGTTGCTGCAGTTGCCTTAGTTGTTGTATCTGGTCACGCAGGCGTGCAGCCTCTTCAAAATTTAATGCCTGACTGGCGGCCTCCATCTCTTCAGTCAAAGCCTGGGTCACACGCTCGCTTTTTCCTTCCAGACACATTACTGCGTGTTCTACATCCCGGCGATAATCGGATTCGGAGATATAGTCGACACAGGGGGCACTGCAGCGTTGGATTTGATACTGGAGGCAGGGGCGAGAGCGATATGCAAAAACACTGTCTTCGCAGTTGCGAATGCGGAAGATCTTTTGCATTAACGCCAGGCTTTCTCTGACCGCGGCGCTACTGGGATAAGGGCCCAAATAGCGTCCGTCGCCACGGCGCTGGCGCGCCCGCTTATATTCAAGCGCAGGGTAGGGGTGGCGGTCCGTCACAAATACAAAGGGGTAGGATTTATCATCCCGTAACAGAATGTTATAAGGTGGCCGTAGCTCTTTTATCAGGGTTTGCTCAAGCAGCAGGGCTTCGGTTTCGCTACGGGTAACCGTAATTTGAATATCGGCAATACGGGCCACCATGGCTTGTGTTTTGGTATTAAGCTGGCCACGAAAATAACTGGCAAGACGCGCTTTCAAGCGCTTGGCTTTGCCGACATAAAGGGTGTTGTGCTGCTCATCAAGCATCCTGTAAACACCGGGCGAGGTGCTTGCTGAGCTTAGAAACTGCTTGGCATCAAAAGTCATGGCTGGGTGTCGGCGCTTCAAAACGGCAGAGGCTGCGATGGTAGGATTATCCCAGGCTTGCGTCAAAACCCTCTACCAGGCCGTGGCGCAGGGCAAGGTGGGTAAGTTCAACATCGGTGGCAACCTGCAATTTGTCAAACAGTCGATAGCGGTAGGTGTTGACGGTTTTGGGGCTTAGGTGCAACCGGTCTGAAATGTCCTGTACCCGCTGACAGTTAACAATCATCAACGCAATTTGTAGCTCGCGATGAGAAAGATGGCTGAAAGGGTTATCGTCATCGTCGAAGTGGGACAAGGCCAGGCGCTGGGCGATTTCCTGACTGACGTAGCGCCGACCATGAAACACCTGACGGATGGCATCGGTCATTTCTACAGCATCCGCTCCTTTGCTTAAAAAGCCTGAAGCGCCAGCCTCCAGCATTCTGCGCAGTACGCTGTCTTCCATATGAGCGGTCAGGATGATGACCTTCACATCGGCTATCTTGCGATGAATTCGTCGTGTTGCCTCAAGGCCGCCGATACCCGGCATACGTATGTCCATCAGTACGATATCAGGCTTCAAATGACGACATTGAGTAACGGCGCTTTCGCCATCGTCTACTTCGCCTATAATTTTGATATCGCACTCTTCATTCAGCAGGTGAGCAATACTGGTTCTCACCAGATGGTGATCATCGGCGATTAAAACGTTGATCAAGGGGCTGGCTCCTGCATGTAATCGTCTCGGACTCTCGGCGATAGCCTCGTATGCTAGAACATAGAGTGCCACAGCTCTTGGCAAAGGAGAATTAGTAGATGGTGGTTTATGCTATATCTTGACGTCTGGCAATAACTGAAGTAGTATTCGCCCCGCTGCTTCGAAAGGCAGTTCGTGGGGCCTTAGCTCAGCTGGGAGAGCGCAACACTGGCAGTGTTGAGGTCAGCGGTTCGATCCCGCTAGGCTCCACCAATTTCGAACGCCTCGTTACCTGTAACGAGGCGTTTTTGTATGTCCACCTCATATGCCATCAGGCTTGCATCTCTATGATGTATTGGGGGGGAAGGCCAGCCCTGGGCTGCTAGCTTAGGGCTGGCGTATTGTTAGTCGTCTATTTTACCCAGCAGTAAAAACTCAATCAGCGCTTTTTGGGCATGTAGACGGTTGCCTGCTTCCTGCCATACCACGGCTCGTGGGTCATCCAGTAAGGTGTGGCTTATTTCTTCACCCCGGTGGGCAGGGAGGCAATGCAGGAACAGTGCATCAGGTTGAGCGCTATCCAGCATCGCTTCGGTCACCTGGAAGCCGCTGAAGTCTGCTTCACGCTTGGCCTGCTCCTCCTCCTGCCCCATGGATGCCCATACATCGGTGGTCATCAGGTCTACACCTTTTGCTGCTTCCTCCGGGTCATGGAGCAGTGTTACCCGCTCGCCAGCGGCTTGCAGGATATCGGCGCGTGGCTCATACCCTTTCGGGCAGCAGACGCGCAGATTGAAATCGAATTGGCGAGCCGCATTGATCCATGAATGGCACATGTTGTTGCCATCCCCAATCCATACGGCTGTTCGACCCTGAACGCTGCCGCGTAACTCTGTCCAGGTCATTACATCGGCCAATAGCTGGCAGGGATGATAGTCATCGCTAAGGGCGTTGATGACCGGTATGCTGCTGGCGCTGGCGTAGGTTTCCAGGCCAGCATGTGAGAAGGTGCGGATCATGACGGCATCCACCATCTCCGACAAAACCCGGGCAGTGTCTTCAACAGGTTCGCCGCGACCAAGCTGGGTGTCGCGGGGAGAGAGGAACAGCGCATGACCACCGAACTGTGCCATACCGGTTTCAAACGACACACGGGTACGGGTGGATGATTTCTCAAAAATCATTGCCAATGTGCGATTGGACAGCGGCGTGTATACCGGTCCATTGGCTTTTAGGTCGGTTTTAATCTTGATGGCACGCTGAATCAAATACGCCAATTCATCCGAGGTTAAATCCAGTAGGGTAAGGAAATGGCGTGTCGCCATGATGACTTCTCTCCGCGCAAAAACACCATCCTAGCGATGCAGCAGGGGATGCGCAACGCGAACGGCACGCGTAGAATGGCGGCCACAGAGGAAGGCCGAGTGGTTTGCTCAAGTATTAACTTGCATTGTAAATCGCAGGCCGCATTTGGCTGTGGGGTTAAAGCGGGTTGACGAATTGCGTAAACTGGTCTCGACCACACTATTTATCTAAGGAGTATCCTATGAGCACTACTGCCGAGAATATTCAGCGCCAGATCAGTGAAAACCCCATTCTTATTTATATGAAGGGCACCCCCCAACTGCCGCAGTGTGGGTTCTCAGCGCAAACGGTTCAGGCGCTAATGAGCTGTGGCGAGCGCTTTGCTTTCGTGAATGTACTGGATAATCCTGATATCCGTGCAGAGCTGCCCAAAATTGCCAACTGGCCCACCTTTCCACAGTTGTGGGTTGAGGGTGAGTTAGTGGGTGGCTGCGATATCGTGATAGAGATGCATCAAAACGGTGAGCTGGAGAAGCTGATTAAAGAGGCTGCACAGCGTGCCGGTGCAGCCGAAGGTGGTGATAACGCCTGATTACTTGCTCTGCCTAATTGGCTGTGCGGTTGGCGGGCTGCGGTGCAGCCGCTAGAATGGTGTTTTGTCATGTATCGATAGTCAGCCCGCCAAAGGAAATTCTGCTCAATGAGCTATCAGGTTCTGGCCCGCAAATGGCGCCCGCGTACATTCCACGAGCTCGTGGGCCAGGCCCATGTCCAACGTGCCTTGGTCAATGCTCTTGATCAAGGCCGTTTGCATCATGCCTATCTCTTTACCGGAACCCGCGGTGTAGGTAAGACAACCCTGGCGCGCATTTTAGCCAAATGCCTCAACTGTACGGCCAATGGCCGTGGTGATGAAGGCATTACCTCGACGCCATGCGGTCAGTGCGACAGCTGTAAAGCCATTGATGAAGGGCGGTTTGTCGACCTGATTGAAGTGGATGCTGCTTCGCGCACCAAGGTTGAAGATACCCGCGAGTTACTGGATAACGTGCAGTACGCCCCCACTCAGGGGCGCTACAAGGTGTACCTGATTGACGAGGTACATATGCTCTCGACCAGCAGTTTTAATGCGTTGCTAAAAACGCTGGAAGAACCACCTCCCCACGTCAAATTTTTGCTGGCAACCACTGACCCGCAAAAGCTGCCAGCGACCGTGCTGTCGCGCTGTTTACAGTTTACCCTCAAGCATATGCCGCCTGAACGTGTCGTTGAGCATTTAACCTATGTGCTGGGCGAAGAGGGGGTAGCGTTTGATGAGAGTGCGCTTTGGCTGCTGGGCAAGGCTGCTGAAGGTTCCATGCGTGATGCCATGAGCCTCACCGACCAGGCCATTGCCTTTGGGCAGGGGGCGGTGCGCCATGCCGATGTGGCCGCTATGTTGGGCACTCTGGACCATCGCCACATTTTAGCCCTGATAGAAGCGCTTGCGGATGTTGATGTACAGCGCCTGCTGGCTGAAGTGGCTCAACTCTCTGAACAGGGGCCTGACTTTGCTGCCGTTCTTGATGAGCTAACCGCCGTTTTACACCGTTTGGCAGTGGCGCAAATGGTTCCTGATGCAGTGGACAACAGCCATGGTGATCGTGAGCTTATCCAGCAGTTGGCAGGTCGTTTCACGGCAGAGGATATTCAGCTCTATTACCAGATCGGTATTCAAGGGCGCGGTGATATGGTGCATGCACCTGATTTACGCAGTGCGCTTGAGATGACGCTACTGCGTATGTTGGCGTTTCGCCCCCAAGGGGTGCCAAGGCCGCCACGCACGCCGTTGCCACTACGCCGGGAGCCAACGCAGGGGGGCGTAGTCACACCCTCAACTGAGCAAGCTGCATTATTAAAAAAGCCTGAGCCTGCTACGGTGGCAGAGCAAGAGGAGAGACAGGAGCCTGCCGCTATGCAGGCTGTTACTTCAGCGCCGGAACCGGAACCAACGTCATACGCTGAGCCAGAACAGGCGCCGCCCTGGTCTCTTGAAGAGGTCGAGCAAGTGGCTACCCTAGCTTCTGAGCCAGAGCCAGAGCCAGAGCCAGAGCCAGAGCCAGAGCCAGAGCCAGAGCCAGAGCCAGAGCCAGAGCCAGAGCCAGAGCCAGCACAGGCGTTAGAAACTCAGCCGGCTGCTGAACAGGTTGCTGCTGAGAATCAATGGCTGGATCACACGCAATGGCTGGCACGCTTTAACTCACTGGGTCTTGGTGGTCTTACCCGTAATCTGGCGGCACACTGCCAGATTGAGAGTGACGATGGCCACACGCTTACCTTGCGGCTTGATCCGAGTCAGGCTGCCATGCAGGCGGAAGTGCATCAAACCCGGATTGAACGGGCACTTAAAGAGCAGGGGCTGCCCCGCCGCATTGAGTTTACAGTGGCTGAATTGGCTACGAATATTGAAACCCCGCGTCAGCAGGAAGAGCGCCTTCAGCAGGAGCGCCATGCCCAGGCTGTTGATCTATTGCAGCGCGACCCCAATGTACAGAAGTTGCAGCAGGCGTTTGGGGCCACCCTTATTGAGTCAAGCGTGAAGCCAACGGTAGAGCCGTAGTCATGACAGATGACGTTTGACCTCACACAAGAGTTACCACATTAGGAGAGAGCACCATGTTTAAAGGTGGAATGGGCAATTTGATGAAGCAAGCCCAGGAAATGCAGGAAAAAATGCAGCGGGTACAGGAAGAGGTTGCCAAAGCCGAGGTGCAGGGTGAAGCAGGTGCTGGCATGGTGAAAGTCACGATGAATGGTCGCCATGACGTCAGTAATGTCACTATTGACCCGAGCGTATTGGAAGAGGACAAAGAGCTGCTGGAAGATCTGCTTGCTGCTGCGGTTAACGATGCGGTGCGTAAAGTGGAAATAAGTTCCAAGGCAAAAATGGAAGAGGCAACTGCTGGGCTTAATTTACCGCCTGGCTTTAAGATGCCATTTTAAACAATGCGATTCTCCCCTCTTGTTGAGCAGCTTATGGACGCTTTCCGCGTATTGCCAGGTGTTGGGCCTAAAACGGCTCAACGCATGGCGATGCACCTGCTGGAGCGCGAGCGTCCTGGCGGTCAGCGTCTTGCCACTGTGATACAGAAAGCGATTGAAGAGGTGGGCTACTGCCAGCGTTGTCGCACCTTGACGGAAGCTGAGACTTGCGTTCTGTGTGAAAGTCCACGGCGTGATGATGCGCTACTGTGCGTGGTTGAGTCCCCGGCGGATCAGCTGGCGATTGAAGAGGCGGGTGGCTTCCAGGGGCGTTATTTCGTGCTGCACGGCCACCTTTCTCCCCTGGATGGTATTGGCCCTGAAGCGATTGGCCTGGATCTGCTGGAAGAGCGTGTGGCGCAAGGGGCTATTGTCGAAGTAGTGCTGGCAACCAATCCAACGGTGGAAGGTGAGGCAACCGCGCACTATATTGCGGCCCAGTTAGCGCATTACGGCGTTAAGTTTTCCCGCTTGGCTTATGGTGTACCAATGGGGGGAGAGCTTGAGTATGTGGATGGTGGCACCTTAAGCCGCGCATTTAACGGTCGCCAGCCCTTCGCCAGCGATTAAACTTTATAAAATCGCAAGCGCTACGGCGGTTGTGCCAATCTGGAAAACTACCTTGTCCTCTTTAACAGCCCCTTTATATCAATGGATTGATAATGCCGAGGCGCTTGACTCCGCCTGCGAGCAGGTTGTAGATGCACCTGTTCTTGCCTTGGATACCGAGTTTTTTCGGGAAAATACCTTTTTTCCCATACCGGCACTCATCCAGTTCACCGCAGGGGAGCAGGCTTATTTGGTGGATCCGGTGGTCACTCCCTGTACCGCTGCGTTTCGCCAACTTATGCAGAATAGCGCGATTAAGTTGCTGCATGCCTGCAGTGAAGACCTGGAGGTTTTTCAGCATTGGGCTGGCATATTGCCAACACCATTAGTCGACACTCAAGTGGCTCAAGCCTTTCTGGGAGAAACTCCTGGGATGGGTTACCAGAAGCTGGTTGAGCTATGGATGGGTGAAACATTGCCAAAAGAGGAGACACGCTCCAATTGGTTAGAGCGTCCATTAACCCCTGCGCAATGTGAATATGCCGCCCTCGATGTAATTTATTTACTGAAAGTGTGGGCATTGCAGTCAGAAAAGCTCTCAGAGTTAGGGCGGTGCTCATGGGTAGCGGAAGAGTGCGCCACGCTAATCGAACAGGCAGGCAGAAGTGTAGAAAATGATGGCCAGTGGTACACCCGGCATCGTCAGCTATGGCGGCTTACGCCCCGGCAAATAGAGGCTTATCGCCTGATGACGATATGGCGTGAGGGAGAAACTCGCCGCCGTGACTTACCACGCAATTGGCTGATGAGTGACAAGCTGCTATTCGCCGTGGCAGAAGCGATGCCCAAAAATCGTTATGAGCTGGCAGAGATTGAAGGCGTTAAGCCTATGCTGGTTAAAAAAGAAGGTGACTCACTGCTTGCACTATTAAAGCAGGCTCATCACTGTGATGAGCAGGATTTGCCAGCCAAATGGCCAGATCCGATGCAGTCCGATTTTAAGCGTTGCTTCAAAGCAGTGAAAAAAGTTGTGACTGATAAAGCTGCTGAACTTGGGATTGCGCCTGAAGTGTTGATACGCCGCCGCGATATCGAAGCCATGGTGGTACAACTACTGGCCGGAGATCAACCCAGCCCTTTAAGCGGGTGGCGTGATGAGTGCTTAAATGAAGGGCTGCAACAGGTGTTTAAGGAGTCCTTCCAATGAACGAGAAAGTTCTGTGTGAGGTTTTTAAGAGCACCCGTAAAGAAGAGATGTACCTATACGTTGATAAGCGTAAAGGGTTCGAAACCGTACCTGATATGTTGATGGAAACCTTTGGTAAGCCAGTGGCCGTGCTGACGATGATCCTGACCGCCGATAAACCGCTGGCGCGTGCCAATGCGGCAGATATCATGGCATCGATCAAGGAGCAGGGGTTTTATTTGCAAATGCCGCCAGCGAAAGAAGCCTATTTGCTCGATATTCATCGTGCTCAGGTTAACCATCGCCAATGAATTTTCTCGCTCACGCCTGGCTTGCCCATCGCGGAAGCGACGAATTCCTTTATGGCAACTTGATTGCTGATGGAGTCAAGGGCAGTGATCTGACGGCATGGCCGCAAGAGGTGGCGAAAGGCATTCGTCATCATCGCCGAGTGGATGTCTGGGTCGATAAGCATCCAAGTGTACAGGGTGCCAGGCAGCGGGCGCCGAGTCCTCAGCGGCGTTATGCGGGCATCGCTTTGGACATTGTCTGGGATCACTTCTTAGCCCGTCAACAGGCAGGGGGTGCGCTGAATGAGGCGCTTGTTGAGCGCTGCTATCAATTACTGACGGAGTGGCCTGCACCCAATCGACTTGCAGCCATGATGCCGTTATTGGTAGAGCATGACTGGTTGCGTGGTTACGCTGACTTTGAATTTACCTGTCGAGCAATAGCTGGGGTGGGAAAAAGGTTATCGGGTCCTAATCGCCTTGCCGAACTGGTGCCTTGGCTTAATGACAACTACTACCTTCTCGAACAGGATTTTCAGGCGTTATGGGTAGAAAGCACATCGCTACTCAGCTACCCGCTGAGTCAGGTCGATTGATAGCCCATGAGCCAATGGCAAGGTATCTCAACATGGTAAACACAATGCGTGAACGCTTTTGGGAAAAATATGCCCTTGAGGAGTTGACTCCTCAGGAGTGGGAGGCGCTTTGCGACGGTTGTGGACAGTGTTGTTTGCTGAAACTACATGATGACGATACCCAGGAACTGGCTATTCTTAATGTGGCGTGCCGGTTACTGGATATTTATAGTTGCCAATGTAGCGACTATGGAAACCGCTTCGAGAGCGTGCCGGACTGCACGCAGCTAACGCCTGAGCTGGTTAAAGAGTTTACCTGGCTACCGCAGACCTGTGGTTACCGACGCGTGGCGGAAGGCCGTAAGCTGGCTGGATGGCATCCTTTGCTTAGCAACGATGCGGAGCGGGTGCATAGAAAAGGTGTTAGCGTGCGGGGTTTTGCCGTCTCGCAGGATGATGTACCTGAACGGCGGCTGGAAGAGCATATTATTGCTGTACTTCCCATGTAGGTGCCTGTGCTATGCCATCCATGGCACAGAGTTGGCAATAACGAGCTGAATCCATCATCACTTAAGCCGCAGGCTTGCGCTTAGCGGTATCCCAAATTGTCAGGAAGGCTTCTTTGAGCGAAGCCGGTGACAACTTCCTCTCGTCTGCCTTTGGAGCTTTGCCAGCCTTCGTTTTTAACGGGGTATCCCAAATGGTGGGGAATTGTTCCTGATATTTCATAGCATTCTCCTGGATTTGTATCGCAACGCCAGCTGCGATGGTGATACGTTGGTATATGCAACTAAAGACTAGTGTAGCGTAAAATGTATTTTTGTGGAATTTTTTTTCATAAAAATGAAAAAGCAGCGCTTGGCGCTGCTTGAATAGATAGGGTGGGGGAGTAATGTCAGGTTGAGGTGGGGGTTAAACCCAGCGCCCAAAGGATAAAAGCATCCTGGCGTGCCGTATCGCACCAAGCTTTAAACCGCCCTGAGGCGCCACCATGGCCACTGCTCATATCCGTATGTAGCAGGATAGGGGCATCGTCCTGCTGGGCCTGTGTCACCCGGGCATAGAATTTGGCAGGTTCCCAGTAGCTAACCCGGGTGTCATGCCAACTACCTTCGATCCATAGGGCTGGATAGGCTTGTGGGGTGATATTGTCAATCGGAGAGTAGTTGCGAATACGTTGCTCTACTTCAGGGGCGTCGGGGTTACCCCACTCACTATATTCAGCGGTTGTAAGGGGGAGTGCCGGGTTTTGCATGGTGCGCAATACGTCCAGGAACGGCACTTCCAGTACGGCGGCGCAAAAGGCTTCCGGCACCCGGTTGATCGACGCTCCGACCAACAGGCCCCCTGCGCTGGCGCCGCACGCCACAATGCGCTCAGGCTGGCTAATGCCCTCCTCCACGAGTGCCTCACGAGCGGCTAAAAAGTCATTAAAACTATTCTCTTTGCATGCCATTTTGCCCTGCAGGTACCAGGGTTCGCCCCGTTCGCCGCCGCCACGTACGTGGGCCACTGCAAATGCAGCGCCCCGTTCCAACAGTTCCAGTCGGGCAATGGAAAACCAAGGGTCCAACGCTTCACCGTAGGCACCATAGCCATAGAGCAGTGTTGGGAGTGCCTGGTTGGCCAAATCAGCACGCATAACGACGGAGACAGGTACCTGTTCGCCATCCTCGCTGGTAGCCCAGATACGGCGCGAAACGAGCTGTTCAGGGGATAAACTGCCATAGACAGGCACACGCTTAAGTAGCGTACGGTCACCACTTGACAGGTTCAGTTCAAACCAGCTGGGCGGTTGGGTAAAGGATTCTTCTCTGAGCCGTACACGCTGTGTATCAAAGTGAGGAGAGTCTTCAAGTAATTGAGAACAGGGCGTTTCCGGCAGCTCAATATAGGCATCAATCACAGCGCGTTGCTGCTCATCCAGAACCAGGCGACGCAATCTTACCTGTGCGTCACGATGGTTGCGCTCTGCGACGATTAATCCCCATGCAAAGGCATCCACCCCCTCTAGTGTTGCATTATCCCGATGCTTGATTAGTGGGGTCCAGGTGGCGTTATCTTTCCCCAGTTCAGCTTCATCCAGTGCGTCGAGTTGGAAATGAGGCCCTGCTAGGTTTTGCAGCCGATAAAATGCCCCTGGCCGATGGTCGATGCTCACCTCAATTCCAGGTTTGCGAACATGCAGGTAGTGGGGCTTGGCTGCAGGGTTATGGGCGGGTAGGGCGGTTACCTCAGTAGTATCTTTAGAGCCGCTTTCAATCAGGAGCCATGCTTTGGAGCGGGTTTTTCCAATACCGATCCAAAACTCCGGGTCGTCCTCACGGATTATCTGCTCGGGGGGCTTGATAGCTTCCGTAGCGGTGAAGGGGACCCACAAGCGCCAAATGCTATCCGGGCGCTGGGTGTCATCAAAACGAGAGAACAGTAGGGTCGCGCCGGTTGATGTTTGATCTTCCGCCCAACAGAGGCCTGGCCCAATGTCGCTTAACAGCTTTTGGGGCTCTCCGTTTGGCAATGCTTTTAACCAAAGGGTGAAGCGTTCATCCCCCTGGGTATCCTCGGTCCAGGCAAGCCACTGCTCATCAGGCGTTAATGCCATATCCCCCATGTCGTAAAAGGGGGCGGCGGCAGCCCGTGCTCTGACGTCTAAAAAGCACTCCCGCTGTTGTGGTTGGCCGTTGGGAAAGCGCCACCAGCACGGGTAATCATCGTTCGCACCGGTTTCGCTCCAGAACGTATAGTGATCCAGTGATGTCTCAAGACTGGTAACGGCAAGTTCACGGCGTGCCAGGTGGCTATGGTAGAGGGTGTCGGCCAGCGGAGCCAATGGAGCAAACCAGTGGCTATGCTGCTGGTTGGCTTCAGCTAGAAACTCCTTCACTTCCGGCGCTTCGCGTGATTCTAACCAGTGCCATTCGGGATCATTAGCGCGATAATAGCGCTCAACGGGTGAGCCTTCGTGCATGCCGGGCTGTGCTTTCATAAATTGATAGGTACCATAACGGGAAATCAACGTCGGGTGAGTCCACCCACATGAGGAGTATTATGCTGTTTGCAAATTCAATGTCACTGCTGTGGTTAAGTTATTACGGCCTTTCGCTGCTGGTATTGGTGGCCACATATTTTGCGTTGGCATGGTTACCACGCCTGCCGCGTCTAGTGGTGACCTGGTGTGTGGCCGGTGCTATGTGGGTACCCGCCAGCTTCCGTTTACCACTGGTAGAGGAAGGGGAGTTTTATACCGGATGGGCTCCGGCGGCAATGGTGGCAGCGGTTGGGTTTCTGGAACATAACACCACTGCTTTGCGTGGTGGCCTACTGTGGTTAATTCTTGGAGTGGCCATAGGGGCTTGTGTGGGTATTGCACTGTGGTGGTGGCGTCGCTCCCAGCCTATCCATGACACACCCCAGCGTCGTCAGGTGGAAGAGAGCCCCCAGCCAGCACGCCGCCGCGAACCTGTTATTAATTAATGATGATGTCCGCCACTGAAGGAGCCCATTAATGTGTGAGTTGTTGGGCATGAGTGCCAACGTACCCACGGATATCTGTTTTAGTTTTTCCGGGTTTTTGCACCGTGGCGGGGGCACTGGCCCCCATCGTGATGGTTGGGGTATTGCCTTCTACGAAGAAGGGGGTTACCGCGAATTTCGAGACCCGCATCCATCAGTAGGCTCTCCTATTGCGCGATTGATTTGTGACTACCCCATTAAATCTAACGTTGTCATTAGTCATATCCGACAAGCCAATGTGGGCGGGGTGCGGCTCGCTAATACCCATCCCTTTACACGGGAAATGTGGGGCCGCCCCTGGTGCTATGCTCACAATGGGCAGTTAACCGACTGGCAGCAACTGCCCCTTGGTGTTTATACCCCTGTGGGCAATACAGATAGTGAACATGCGTTCTGTTGGCTAATGGGGGAGCTACGGCGCTGTTTTCCTACCCCGGCGGCAACACCTGAATCTCTCTGGGAGCGTCTACACGCCTTATGTGAGCAACTGCGCGCCCTGGGGGTATTTAATATGCTGCTATCCGATGGCACGTACCTATATTGCTACTGCTCCACCAAACTTGCCCATATTACCCGTCGTGCCCCCTTTGGTGAAGCAGAGCTATCCGATGCCGATATTACGGTGAACTTTATCGAACACACTACGCCTGATGATGTTGTTTCAGTCGTCGCCACCGAGCCTCTTACCCAAAACGAAGCCTGGGCGCGGATGGTGCCGGGCGAACTTTTAGTTTGGCGTGAGGGAGAAATCAAGGCGCGTTACTGTCCATAGCCTCAACAGTCACTACAGTAAGTAAGTAGCCGTCGGGCGAAAGGTGATGCTATGCATAGGGTGCTGAGGTATAAGCTAAAGTTGAAACAGAAGTTTCAATCGATCGTTTTACAGCGTGGTGCCCGTCGTATATCGTTGTTCCTTTCACCCTCACGACAATAACAAGGTCGGTAAAATCATCGACACGGATAGCGGAGATTGCCCATGAGCGAATACGCCAATGCCCCCATTTTACGTGGCCCAGCGCTTGAAGGGTTGGATCAATATGATTCAGTCACTGATGTTTTCCATTCGGCGGTAAAGCGCTTTAACGATAAACCCGCGTTTACCTGCATGGGAAAAACGCTGACGTTTGCCGATCTGGATCGCCTCTCGGCGGATTTTGCAGCCTGGTTACAGCATGAAACGGATCTTGTGCCCGGTGATTGTATTGCCATTCAACTGCCCAATGTACTGCAGTTTCCTGTTGCAGTATTTGGAGCACTACGAGCAGGTTTGGTAGTGGTTAACACCAACCCGCTATATACCGAGCGGGAAATGGCGCATCAGTTTAAAGACTCCAATGTCAAAGCCATTCTGATTCTGGCGAATATGGCGGACAAGTTGGAAAAGGTGCTGGATAAAACCGATATCAAGCACATATTGGTCACCCAGCTTGGGGACCTGCATGATGTGCCAAAACGCTGGCTGATCAATGCAGTGGTCAAGCACGTTAAGAAGATGGTGCCTGCCTATTCACTGCCAAGTGCTGTCAGCTTCCGTGGTGCGTTAAAAAGAGGTGCCTCGCTCAGCCACACTGAAGTGAAGCGTGGTCTGGATGATCTGGCAGTATTGCAGTACACAGGAGGTACCACCGGGCTGCCCAAAGGAGCAATGCTTACCCACTGCAATTTGGTGGCCAATATGCTGCAGGCACGTGCTGCTATAGGTGAGCATCTAACCGATGGTGAAGAGCTGGTGGTTGCGCCACTACCTGTTTATCACATCTATACGTTTACCGTTAACTGCTTGTTTCTTATGGAAACTGGTAATCATTCGCTGCTTATTACCAACCCTCGGGACTTACCCAGCTTTGTTAAGGAGCTGAAAGGGCTGCCGTTTACCGGCTTTATCGGTTTAAACACCTTGTTCAATGCATTGTGTAATCGTGAAGATTTCAAGCAGCTCGACTTCTCAAAGTTAAAGCTTACTATTTCGGGTGGGATGGCACTAACCAAAGCGGCCGCCCAGCGCTGGGAGGAAACCACCGGTTGTCCCATTGCCGAGGGGTATGGGCTAACGGAAACATCTCCTATCGTAAGTTTTAACCCCACCGATGCCATCCAGCTGGGCACCATTGGCAAACCTGTGGCGGGCACATCGGTTAAAGTGATGGATGCCGATGGTAACGATGTGGCGTTGGGTGAACCAGGAGAGTTGTGTGTACAGGGCCCGCAGGTGATGAAAGGGTACTGGCAGCGCGAAGAGGAAACGCGTAACGCCATTGATGAAGATGGCTGGTTCCATACCGGCGATATCGCCGTCCTTCAGGAGGATGGGTATATCCGCATTGTGGACCGTAAAAAAGATATGATCCTTGTCTCCGGTTTTAATGTCTATCCGAACGAAGTCGAAGACGTTGTGGCTGCTCACCCCGACATCCTTGAGGTTGCAGCGGTTGGTGTGCCCGATGAAAATGCCGGCGAAGCAATCAAGATATTTGTGGTTTCCAAAAACAGCCAGCTCGATGCGGAAACGCTGCGTAGTTGGTGCAAAAAAGAGCTGACAGGCTACAAAGTACCCCGTTACGTTGAGTTTCGTGATGAGTTGCCCAAAACCAACGTCGGGAAAGTGTTGCGCAGGCAGTTGCGTGACCAGGAGACAAGTACCAACGAATAAACGCGCCCGTGTTACGTTAGGCGTCGCGTTACTGAAAGCGTTACAATGGTCGACCCGCTCTAATAAGCGGGTCGACTTTTATTTATGTGATGGAAACTGAGCCTAACGTGACCACCGACACGCACTCCCCCCGCACTGATGCCCAACAACTTACCGCGCTGAACGAGGCATTAAGCCAAGTGATGTTGCGTGATGCCCAGCGTCTGGAGCGCCGTGTTCATGGCCTGAAACGTCGGCTGCGGGAAAATAAGCCGATAGAGCGTGGTCTGGCTGAGGTATGGCGTGATCTTGAGAAGGCGAGGCAAACGCTAGAGCAGCGCGAGGCCCAGCCGGTAGTATTGAATTATCCAGGCGAGCTACCTGTTGTCGAGCGTCGGGAGGATATCCTCAATGCAGTGCGCGAGCACCAGGTGGTTGTGGTGGCCGGGGAAACCGGATCGGGTAAAACGACCCAGTTACCTAAAATATGCCTGGAGCTGGGGCGGGGTCGACGTGGATTGATTGGCCATACCCAACCCCGCCGACTGGCAGCTCGTAGTGTGGCCGCGCGACTGGCAGAGGAGCTTGAGGTTTCACTTGGTGAGCAGGTGGGCTATCAGGTACGGTTTGCCGATCAAAGCACGCCCAATACATTAGTCAAGCTAATGACCGATGGCATTCTGCTGGCTGAAACCCAGCATGATCCGCTCTTACAGCGTTATGACACCCTCATTATTGATGAAGCCCACGAGCGCAGCCTCAATATTGACTTTCTGCTTGGCTACCTGAAGCGTTTGCTGCCGCAGCGCCCTGATTTAAAAATCATCATTACTTCAGCCACCATTGATGTTGAGCGTTTCGCCGCTCACTTTGGCAGCGTTGATGCCCCTGCACCTACGGTTGAGGTGTCTGGCCGCACGTTTCCAGTGGATGTGCACTACCGCCCTTTAGTGCGTGACGACGAGGATGAGGAAGATCGTACGCTGCAAGAAGGGATTTTGCATGCGGTGCAGGAAATTGAAACGCTTGAACGGGAGAAAGGCTGGTTGCATGGCCCACGGGATGTGCTGGTATTTCTACCTGGGGAAAGGGAAATACGTGAAACTGCGGATACGTTACGACGGGCCGATTTAAAAGGTACGGAAATATTACCGCTGTATGCACGTTTATCGAACGAAGAACAGAATCGAGTGTTTGCCCCCCATCGCGGGCGCCGCATCGTACTTGCCACCAACGTGGCTGAAACCTCGCTGACGGTGCCTGGGATCCGTTATGTTATCGATCCCGGTCTGGTGCGCATCAGCCGCTATAGCTACCGTGCCAAAATTCAGCGGCTGCCTATTGAGCCTATTAGCCAGGCCAGCGCCAACCAGCGTAAAGGCCGCTGTGGACGGGTTGCAGAGGGCGTGTGTATTCGCCTGTACGATGAAGAGGATTTCCTCTCTCGCCCGGCATTTACTGATCCTGAAATCCAGCGCACCAATCTGGCCTCGGTCATTCTTTCCATGCTGGCGTTAAAGCTTGGGCATATTGAAGATTTTCCGTTTGTAGATCCGCCGGATAGCCGCTTCATCAAAGATGGTTTCCGTTTGTTGTTTGAGCTGGGTGCGGTGGATGAGCAGCAGCGCCTTAGTTCACTGGGGCGTAAGCTTGCCAAACTGCCCATTGACCCTCGTCTGGCACGCATGGTGCTTTCTGGCGCCGAGCGGGGCTGTTTGCGTGATGTACTGATTGTTGTATCAGCACTGGCTATCCAAGACCCCCGGGATCGACCTGCTGACAAGCGCCAGGCCGCTGATCAGGCCCATCAGCGCTGGCATGACCCGGACTCCGATTTTGTTGCATTGCTAAATCTTTGGCACGGCATTGAAAATGCGCGCGAGGCGCTGTCTGGCAATCAATTGCGCCGCTGGTGCCGCGAGCACTACATCAATTATCTGCGTATGCGGGAGTGGCACGATACCTTCCGCCAGCTTCGCCAGCTGTTACGTGACATGGACATCAATGTCCCAGCGCCGCTTCCCAGGGATGAGAGCGAAAGTGAGGAGCAGGCACGGCAAGCCCGTCGAAAAACTTCCGGAAAGTTACATCAGGCGCTGCTCTCCGGTCTGCTATCCAATCTGGGAACGCTACTGGAGAACCGGGAATACCTGGGAGCGCGTAACCGAAAGTTTATGATTCACCCAGGCTCTGGGCTGGCTAAGAAAACCCCCAAATGGCTGATGGCCTTTGAACTGGTGGAAACCACCAAACTGTTTGCACGTACGGTCGCCAGGATTGACCCTCAGTGGATAGAGCCCCAGGCGCAACATCTTGTTAAGCGTACCTATAGCGAGCCGCATTGGGAAATGAAGCGGGCGCAGGTTGTGGCCTTTGAGCAGGTCACGCTGTTTGGCCTGCCTATCGTGGCGCGTCGCCGTGTGCACTATGGCTCCATTGCTCCCCAGGAGTCCCGGGAGCTGTTTATTCGCCGTGCTCTGGTTGAGGGAGAGTTCCAGACCAAAGGGGGGTTCTTTGCCCATAACCGTGCATTGATAGAGGAGGTTGAGGCGTTAGAAGACCGTGCCCGCCGGCGAGACATTCTGGTGGATGAGGAGACGCTGTTTGCGTTCTATGATGAGCGGCTTCCGGATGACATCGTCAATGGCAAAGGTTTCGAACATTGGCGTCAACAGGCTGAGCATCAAAACCCAGGATTGCTAAAGTTTGATATTGACGCTCTTAAAGCACGCGAAGCGACCGATATTACCCAGGCTTCTTATCCCAACCATCTGATATTGGCAGGTGTTGCCTATCCGGTGAGCTACCACTTTGAACCTGATGCTGAGGATGATGGTGTCACCATTACGGTGCCCGCTGCGATGTTACCTCAGTTGCCAATACATGCACTTGAGTGGCTCGTCCCTGGATTACTGCGTGAGAAGTGTATTGCACTACTAAAGTCGTTACCTAAAAGCATTCGCCGGCAGGTCGTTCCAATCCCAGATTGGGTGGACGCTGCTTTGGAAACGTTAGTGCCTGATCAGCGCCCGCTAACGGAGGCGCTGGGCGAATTTGTGCGTCGCCGCACTGGTACCCGCGTACATCCCGATGACTGGCGTCTGGATTTACTTGAGCCCCACCTGGTCATGAATGTTCGTGTGGTTGACCACGCAGGCAAGATGCTCGGGCAGGGGCGTGACGTGCGTGTGATGGAAAAACGCTTTGAAGCGGCCGCCAGCGCTGGTGCACAAGCCTTGGCCGAGCAGGCTACCCAGGCCCCAACGCTTGAAGGCTTGCCAGACGAACCGTTACCCGACTCCCGTGTTACTACCCAGGCCGGTATTCGTGTAGAAGCGTACCCGGCGCTAGTGGCAACTGAAAGTGATTTCAAAGTGACGCTCTTTGACCACCCGGCAAAAGCACAGGCGGCACACCAAGAGGGTGTTGCCCGATTGGCCATCTCCAAGCGGCCCGAGCATGTAAAAGCGATCAAGCGTCTGGCAGATGTGGAAAAATGCGCCCTGCTCTTTGCCAAAGTGGGTAGCAAGCAGGCCCTGATTGATGATCTACTGCTGGCGGTATTTACGCAGGTGGTGGCTCAACCACCATTGCCGCGTTCATCAGGGACCCTCGAAGAACGCCTTAAAGCAACTGACAGCAGGTTGGTTGATCATGCAGCGACGCTGCTCCAGGAAGTAGAAAACGCGTTAAAGGGACATCTGGCCGTGAGCAAGCTGCTCAAGGGGAAGCTTAACTTTGCATTGGCGTTGGTCTATAGCGATGTTAGCGCACAGATGCAGCGCTTGGTCTATCCTGGCTTCATTTGGGATGCGGGCGAATGGCTTACAGAGTATCCCCGTTATACAGAAGCGGCTCTGATTCGGCTTGAAAAGGCCGCAAGAGAGCGTGGGCGCGACCAAATGCTGATGCATGATGTCCAAGCGTTAGAGGCAAAATTTGATGCGCGCCGCAAAAGTGAGCGTAGAGGTAAGGCGGAAGACCCTGCGCTGGTGGAATTTGGCTGGTGGATACAGGAGCTAAGGGTCTCATTATTTGCGCAGCAACTGGGTACCAGGCTCCCCGTATCGGTGAAACGTCTTGAAAAACGTTGGCAAGAGATAACCAGTGTTTAGGGGCAGAGTGGCAAAACAGGCAGTTAACACACACAGTAATATTATCAGTGAGCGTTAGGCCCACACGCTATTTTACTAATGATCGAGTGCCGAAGATCAGCAGCAGGTCGCTAAAAGGAGATAGGCATGACACATGTGGTGATAACCGGTACAGGACTCTATACGCCGGAACACGCCATCGATAATGAGGCTTTGGTCGCCGCATTTAATACTTGGGTAGATAATCAGAATTTGCGCAGTGCAGATGCCATCGCCCGGGGCGAACGGCTGCCATTAGCTCACTCCAGCAGTGAGTTCATTGAGAAAGCGTCTGGGATCAAAAGCCGTTATGTGCTCGATGCCTCTGGAATTCTTGACCCTGAGCGTATGCGGCCTAAACTTCCCCAACGCGGTAATGATGAACCCTCAATTCAGTGTGAGATGGCGACTGCAGCGGCCCGGGAAGCGCTGGCAATGGCAAATGTCGATCCAGCCGATATTGAGTTGGTGATCGTTGCCTGCTCAAACTTGGAGCGTGCTTATCCGGCAGTCGCGGTGGAGGTGCAGCAGGCGCTTGGTACAAGCGGTTATGGTTTTGATATGAATGTTGCCTGTAGTTCTGCCACCTTTGCGCTCGAAACGGCGGCGAATGCTATCGCCTCCGGAAGTGTAAAGCGGGCTTTGGTCGTCAACCCTGAAATTTGTTCGGCACACTTAAACTTTACAGATCGTGACAGCCACTTTATTTTCGGCGATGCTTGTACTGCGCTAGTGCTGGAAAATAGCGCTTGTGCTGTCGCTGTGCAGCAATACGAGATTCTCGGTACTCGCTTGGCCACTAAATTTTCTAATGCCATCCGTAATAATGCTGGCTTTTTAAATAGAATTACGGATAGCGATCCCCTTGCCGTCGATAAACTATTTGTTCAGGAAGGTCG
Source organism: Vreelandella olivaria (assembly GCF_023507745.1). Lineage (GTDB taxonomy): Bacteria > Pseudomonadota > Gammaproteobacteria > Pseudomonadales > Halomonadaceae > Vreelandella > Vreelandella olivaria_A. Next base: position 200,324 of record NZ_JALPZO010000112.1, read on the forward strand.
CCGCGTCTTTAAAGAAGTGTGCCCCATGGTGGCTCAGTTGATTTCTGAGCATCTGGCATCGCTGGAACTGTCGGGTAGCGACTTAAAGCGGATGTGGCTTCATCAGGCCAACCGGCATATGAACGACCTGATTGCCCGTAAGGTGTTGGGTAGCCAACCCAGTGAAGAACAGGCGCCGATTATTCTTGATCGCTACGCGAATACAAGTTCGGCAGGGTCTATCATTGCTTTTCATCTTCACCGTGAAAAACTTGAAGAAGGTGATATCGGTGTTATCTGTTCGTTTGGAGCAGGTTACAGTGCTGGCAGTGTGGTCATCCGTTGTCAGTGATAGGTGCTAGGTTGGTACAGAATGCGTGAGAGCGTAAAACAAGTTGAAAGAGGAAAAGTCATGCTGAGGTTGTTAGCGAAGCAAGCGCCTGCCTGTGGTATGCGTAAAGGGGTGCTGCCTATATTGCTGCTAGCCACGCTAGGCATGGGGGGGTGCGCTAGTACTGGTTCACAAATGGCCGAAGAAGCCCATCCAGAGGATCCATGGGAAGGGTTTAACCGTCGCGTGTTTGCCTTTAACGATGTGGTTGATCGCTACGCGTTGAAACCAGTGGCCACAGGTTATCGCCATGTGACTCCAGAGCCTGTTCAAATAGGCATTGGCAATTTCTTTTCCAACCTGGGTGAATTACGTACGGCAATTAATAGCTTGCTGCAAGGTAAGCCTGCTAACGCGGGACTTGCCACATCACGTTTCTTGATTAACTCAACGGTAGGGGTTGGCGGTTTATTGGATTACGCTACCTTGATGGAAATTACCGCGGATGATGAAGATTTTGGTCAGACCCTGGCCGTCTGGGGGTGGGATGACTCACGTTATTTGGTGCTTCCATTTATGGGGCCAAGTACGTTGCGTGATGCTTCGGGGTTACCGTTCGATATAGCGGCTCACCCTATCTATTACCTGGAGGATGATGTGGCACGTGTGGGGTTGGCGGCATTGGATATTGTCGATATACGCGCAGGTTATCTTGACCAGGAAGAGCTAATCCGTGGTGATCGATACCGGTTTATACGTGATGCCTTTTTGCAGCGCCGTCAGTTCGAGATTAATGATGGTGAGTTAGGGGATGACCCTTTTGCCATGGACGATTTTGAATTCGACGATACCGATTTTGGTGACGACGATTTCGCCGATTGAGGCTTAACATGGATCATTCCAAGCAGTTGATCGCGGTAATCGATGAACCTGGAGCGGAACGTAACGCGCTTGCAGAAGCGATTACCTGTGATGGCATGGGGGTATTTGCGGCAGAAAATATTGAGCATCTGCCTGATAATACCGCGCTGATAGTGGCCCATGCCCGCACGGTGCCGCGTCAGCAGTGGTCTCAGTTGGCTCACCGCTTACCAACGCTGGTGGTGAGTGACTCCCGCCAGGATGCTGATCTTATCAAAGCGATTGATGTGGGGCTGGTGGATTATATTGTGCACCCGCTTCGCCATGCTGAACTATTGCGTCGAATGATTCGCAAAGCCATAGAGCTGCACCTGGTTGCTCAGGAACGGGATAGAGACCGTGAGCGTTTAGCAGAATTAAACGAAAGCCTGGAAACCCATCTTGCCCTGCTGCGCATGGATCAACAGAGCGGCGGCCATATTCAGCGCCGCCTGTTACCGGTGCATCCCAAGGTGATCAATGGTGTTTATTACGACTATTGGTTTGCCCCGTCGCTTTATTTATCGGGAGATTTTCTCGATTATCAACGTTACAACGAACGTTACAGCACCTTCTATTTTGCCGATGTATCAGGCCATGGAGCCTCTTCGGCTTTCGTAACCGTGTTACTGAAATATCTATGTAATCGGTGGCTTAGCGAGTGGGATGGCCGTGAGCCTGAGCGCTTGGCACCTAATTGGCTGGCCGCTTTGAACCGCGAACTGCAAGATACCGATATCGGTAAACATGCCACCTTATTTGTTGGTGTTATTGACCATGAGGCAAAGACTCTGCACTATTCGCTCGGTGCGCAGCTGCCCATGCCGCTACTCGCCACGAAGGATTCGCTGGTGCGTTTGGCAGGAGAGGGAATGCCAGTAGGCCTTTTCCCTGATGTGGAGTATCCTTCGCTTAGCTGTGTTCTACCATCGGAGTTTCGTTTATGGCTATGCTCAGATGGTGTACTGGAATGCTTGCCGGGTAAAACGCTCGACACGCGGCTCACGGAACTTGAGCAATTAGTAAGCGAGAGTGTCACGCTTGAGCAGTTGCGCGACCGGCTAGCCCTAACGAATGCGCTTCTGATGGAAGGGAGCGTAGAGAGTGAGGCAAACCAGGACCGCGATGCTTTACCCGATGACCTGACAATCATGATGGTGAGCGGATTTGGTCATGCTGATTGAAGAAGGCCGTATTAAGGCGGCGTTCGACTCTGGTGTTTTTGTTCTAAAGCTGTGTGGCGATGTGCGTCTAACGCTATGCACTACTCTTGATACCCAAGCGCAGCGCCTGGCTGAAACCCCGGGTTTGCAGGCGGTGATGATTGATCTCCGTGAGGCCACTAACGTGGACTCCACTGCGTTGGGTTTTCTTGCCAAGGTTGCGATGGCGGTAAAAGGGCGCTTGGAGCAGCCGCCAACGATCATTGCCGACAACCCAGACGTCCGGAAAATGCTTGATGTGATGGGCTTTGCACGGTTTTTTACATTGATGGAAGCGCCTTTGCAGCAAGATGCGTCTCTCAACGATGCGCTTGAAGAGCTGCCTGAGGAACCCGCAGATGAAGAGGGGCTGCGGGACAGAATACTGGAGGCACACCGTATTCTGATGCATATGAATGAGCATAACCGTGAGCAGTTTCAGCCATTGGTTGAAATGCTTGAAGCGCAAAATGCGGCGACTCACCACTGACCTGCACCCTAAACCTGGCCCCCTACGCAACTCTGTAAAATTGCTATCCTGCATATGGTTGCAATGCAGGGGGCAGTGCTACCCTTTAGCCTTGTCGCAAGGCACCTAGCAGCTCTTCAAGTTTGCGCTGGTCTGCCATAAATTTTCTAATGCCTTCTGACAGTTTATCGCTGGCCATCTCATCCTCGTTCATCTCCCAGCGGAAATCTGCCTGTGCCAAAGGCTCGCTGGGTAAACTGCTGGCTTGCATGGGGGTAAGCTGACGGGGTAGTTCTCCCTGTTGCTCATTCAACTCGGTTAGCAGTGCGGGGGAGATTGTCAGTCTGTCACAGCCCGCCAAGGCTTGAATTTCACCTACGTTACGGAAGCTGGCGCCCATCACAATAGTGGGGTAGCCGTGGTCTTTGTAGTAGTCGTAAATACGCTTAACGGATTGAACGCCAGGGTCATTGGCGCCACTAAAATCAGCGTTGGGATCTTTTGCCTTATGCCAATCCAGAATGCGCCCTACGAAGGGGGAGATCAGCGTTGCACCTGCATCGGCGCAGGCTTGTGCCTGGGCGAAGCCGAACAGCAATGTCAGATTGGTACGAATACCGTCCCGCTCAAGTTGTTGGGCAGCTTGGATACCTTCCCAGGTCGAAGCCATTTTTATCAGGATGCGATCAACACCTACCCCGTGTTTGGCATAGCGATCAATCAGGGAGTGTGCTTTGGCAATGGTGGCATCACGATCAAACGATAATCGCGCACTAACCTCAGTAGAGACGTAACCAGGTACAAGTTCGCTGATTTCGCTGCCAATATCCACCGCCACACGGTCAACCGCTTCATCAATGTCGGTGCTCTCTTTTGCAATGCTGGCTAAACGCTCGCGGCGTTCTTGCTGCTGTGCTGCTTGCAGGATCAGTGATGGGTTAGTGGTAGCATCCTGTGGCTGGAAGCGGCGGATAGCCTCAAGGTCGCCTGTGTCGGCAACCACGGTGGTCATTTCTTTTAATTGGGTTAGTAGGCTGGTAGCCATGCTGAGCTCCTTGCATTGTGTTAACACTACTCTAGCAAGGCTGGCTCTCGTTGAATATCGTTTGTCGGCACTGGTGCCCGGTGCGCGCCGTTCACGTTGAGTGTATGATTAGCGGCCTATCTTTTCTCCGTATTCGCGTTTAGAGACACCAAGGATCCCTATGGACCTGAATCCTCGTCGGGTAGCGCTTTTGGTGGCAGCCAATACAGCGCTTGCACCGTTTGCAATTGATGCCTATCTACCTGCGATAGGCATCATGGCGGACAGTATTAATGCCAGTATTCACCATACTGAACTGTCTATTAGCATGTTCCTGTTTGGTTTTGCGCTGGGGCAGCTCTGTTTTGGGCCGGTGTCGGACCACTTTGGCCGTAAGCCTGTCCTGCTAAGTGGCTTGGTGGTCTTTATGCTGGCAAGCCTGATGATCACCACCGCCGATAGTTTAACCTCTCTGCTGGTATGGCGATTTGTCCAGGCGCTGGGGGGCGGGGCATGTGTGGTCAATTCAGCAGCGATTGTACGAGACTGCTTCAGTGGGCGTGAAGCAGCCAAGGTGATGTCTACCATGGCCATGATTATGATGCTGGCACCGCTGGTGGCGCCGGCCGTGGGAAGTGTGTTGTTACACATAGCGGGATGGTGGTTAATTTTTGTTTTCCTGGCGGTTTATGCGGGCTTTTTACTTTGGCTGTTGGGTACCCGGTTACCTGAAACCCGGGATACCCGTTTGCCTGCTTCGTCTCCTCGGCAAGTTGTGCGCAATTATGCAAGTGTATTGCGTCATCGGGAGGGAATGGGGTACATCTGCGCCGTGGCTGCCTCGTTTGCTGGGTTGTTTGCCTTTGTGACGGCATCACCGTTCCTTTATTTAGATTACTTCTCCTTATCGCCAGGCGTTTACCCGCTGGTATTTGGCGTTAATGTGGTAATGATTGCGTTGTCTAACCGCGTCAATATCCACCTGTTGCGTAAGCGCACGCCCCAACAAAACTTAAGATTGGGACTGGCAGTGCAGTTTATTGCAGCGCTGGGGCTTGTGATAGCTGCGGCGCTCAATCTCGCCTCACTTTATGTAGTGGTGCCACTGGTGATGTTGTTCACCGGTATGATTGGTTTAATTACGCCTAATGCGATTTCATCGCTGTTGGACCACTTTGGCCATATTAGTGCCACGGCCACAGCGTTATTAGGTGGAATTCAGTTTAGCTGTGGCGCGCTGGCAGGCGTACTGGTAGGCGTGTTTCAAGTGGAGAATCTGTGGCCGATGGTCTTAACGATGCTTGCAGCGGCGTTGCTGGGCAATATCGGTGTTAGAAAGTTGACGCAGGCACCCACTGTTGATGGATAGTTATTGATGGATAGTGCAGATGAGTAGCCTGCAGCAGTGGATTGATATGCCCCTGAACATTTGGCTGGCTTGTTCAGCAGTGTTGCTACTGGGTGCATTTGTGCAGCGTGCAACGGGGTTTGGTCTCGCAGTGGTGGGGGCACCACTGCTATTGATGTTGGAGCCACGGCTGGTACCTGTTGTGCTGGTGCTGTTTGGGCTAACCGTGTCGCTGATGATGGTGCGCCACTATTGGCATGACGTTCGGTTAGATGCTATCGGAGTGGCGTTAATCGGTCGATTACCCGGCAATGCATTGGGTATTTGGTTACTATTGGCCGCACCGATGGTAGTGCTTGAAAAGCTGATTGCCGCTATTGTGCTATTTGCTGTACTGGTAACCCTGTGCCGCTTTCGGTTACCGGTTAACCGCGTTTCATTGTTTATTGCCGGGGTGCTCTCTGGGATTTTTGGCACTGTTGCGGCCATTGGTGGTCCACCCATCGTTCTCTTGATGCATGGCCTGCCACCTGACCGTGTGCGAGGTAACCTGGCTGCCTTCTTTATTCTTACCTCTACGCTCACCCTCATTACCCTGGCGTTTGCGGGACAAATCAGCCTATGGCATTTCAAGCTTGCCTTAACCTTCCTTCCTGCGGTGTTAATCGGTAATGCTTTAGCGGATGCGATAGCGCATCGTTTGGATAGACGGTTGCTGCAAGGCGCTTCGTTAGCCCTCTGCACCCTGGCAGCGTTGGGGCTGCTGATTTAACGCTGTATCGCTTATATAGGCAAAAATTTCACGCTGTCATATTTCTGCAATCGTTCATGTGCAGACTCCTCGTTGTAAAAGGTCATCAGGCCGACTCTTCCGGAAAGCCGATGCTGACCGGACTTCATACCAGAGGGGAATATGACGATGAATGTAACCAAAAAAGCATTAGGTGTCGCTGTAGTGGCTGCCCTGTCAGCAGGTGTCTCCACGGCTGCCATGGCTCGCGAAACCATCCAGATGGCTGGTTCTTCTACCGTGCTTCCGTTTGCCAGTATCGTCGCTGAAGAATTCGGTAATACCTACTCCCAGTTCAATACGCCTGTGGTCGGTTCTGGTGGCTCGGGTGGTGGTTTGCGTCAGTTCTGTCAAGGTGTTGGTGAAAACACCATTGATATTGCCAATGCTTCCCGCGCTATCCGCAGTGGCGAAGTGGCTAATTGTAATGAGAATGGTGTTAACGACATTCTGGAAGTCATGTTTGGTTACGACGGCATTGTGTTTGCGTCGCGCATCGACCGTGAAGAGTTTGCCCTGATGCCTGAACATGTCTTCAAGGCAGCGGCTGCCCAGATATCTCAGGATGGTCAACTGATCGACAACCCCTATACCCGCTGGAACGAAGTTGACAGCAGTCTGCCGGATCAGGAGATTGTGTTGGTTATCCCGGCTTCTAACCACGGCACCCGAGAAGTGTTTGAAGAAAAAGTCATTCATCCCGGCTGTGAAAGCATTGCCGAGATTGAAGGCGATGCCTGTAATAACCTGCGTGGCGATGGCCGTATCGTAGAAATTGCTGGCGATTACACTGAAACACTGGCTCGTCTGGATGCCCAGGCTGATGCCGTTGGTGTATTTGGTTTGAGTTTCTATGACCAAAACCGTGACCGCCTACAGGTCGCAACCGTTGATGGTGTAACGCCTAGCCTTGAAACCATTGGTTCCGGTGAATATCCCGTCTCCCGTCCGCTGTTCTTCTACGTGAAAGGTGAGCACCTGGATGTAATTCCTGGCCTGGCGGAATACACTGAGTTCTTCCTGAACGAGATGGTTTCCGGCTACGGCAGTCCGCTTGAAGATGCGGGCCTGATTCCGATGGATGATGAGGAGCGTGCGTCAGCTCTTGAGCAATTTCAGGCTCGTACGGTGGTAAACCCAGAGTAGGTGTACGGCTGCTGACAGCCAGAGTAGTTACAGCTATTGCGCCAGCATCAATTGTTTGATGCTGGCGTTTAAACGTAGGAAATCGAAGGCGGAGAAATATGAGCAACCTTGCCTTGATCGCCACACTGCTGCTGATAATGGCCATGGCGTACCATCTGGGCCTTACACGTAGCCGTGCGGTTGCGGCAGAGCAAGATGTCAGAATGCACTCGCGGCCCGGCTACTATGGTGCACTGGTTGCGCTTTGGTGTGGGTTGCCAGCGTTTGGGCTATTTTTATTGTGGTCTTTCTTGGCGCCTCAGCTTATTGAGATGCTGGTCACTCAACAACTGCCCACCGAACTTGTGGCTAGTATGAGTGATCGAGAGCTGACAACGATGTTACGCCGCATATCTGCCGTCGCGGAGGGGCGCAATGTCGCTGGAGGAGCCACACCAGAAGAGCTGCTGGCGGCAAACCATATGGCTCGCCTTCAGACATTTGAGCTCTATAGCCTGGTGGCTGTGATGGCCGTGATGGCAGTGGGAGGGCTGGTTTATGCACGGCGCCATATCTCCCCTCAATGGCGTGCACGGAACCACGTAGAGCGCGTGATTACCTGGGCATTAGCGGCAAGCTCAGCCGTTGCAGTTTTTACAACGGTTGGCATTGTGCTTTCCATGCTGGGTGAGGCGCTGAAATTTTTTAGTTTTATCAGCCCGGCAGAGTTTTTTCTGGGCACCACCTGGAATCCCCGTTTTAGCACCTCCGGTGCCGATGCCCAGGGAGAGTTCGGGCTGCTTCCACTACTGTGGGGCACCATGATGGTGAGCATCATTGCGTTACTGGTGGCCATTCCGGTGGGTTTGATGACCGCTATTTATATGGCTGAGTATGCACCTCCATGGCTGCGCAATGTGGCAAAACCGATTATTGAGGTTTTGGCAGGTATCCCGACCATTGTTTACGGCTTTTTTGCACTTATTGTCATTGGTCCGTTTCTGTCGAACCTAGGGGATATGATCGGTATTAATATCCGCACCACCAGCGCCTTAACAGCGGGATTGGTGATGGGGATAATGATCATCCCGTTTGTATCCTCGCTTTCTGACGACATCATTACCCAAGTACCCAAGTCGCTCCGGGATGGGGCGTTGGGCCTGGGCGCGACCAAATCGGAAACCATTCGTCAGGTGGTGTTACCCGCAGCATTGCCGGGTATTGTCGGGGCCTTTTTGCTCGCCGCCAGCCGTGCCATTGGGGAAACGATGATTGTGGTATTGGCTGCGGGCAACAACCCTGTGTTACACGGTAACCCTTTCGAGGCTGTTTCCACCATTACGGTGACTATCGTCAATCAGTTGACGGGTGATATGGACTTTGCAAGCCCTCAGTCGTTGGTGGCGTTCGCACTCGGTTTGACGTTATTTGTGATTACCCTCGGTTTAAATGTCATCGCACTGATTGTGGTGCGTAAATACCGCCAGCAATACGAGTAAGCGACTATGTCCATAACGATTGAGCAGCGCCGTCAGCATCGCCTGATGACAATCGAAAAATCGCTGGCAAAACGGCATCGCCAAGAAAAGCGTTTTCGCCGTACTGGCTTGGCGGCGGTTGTCACAGGAATGACGCTCGTGGCTATTTTGTTTGTCAGTATTTTGATAAGAGGGGTCCCTGCCTTTTGGCAAGCCACTATATTTGTAGACGTCTATTTTGACCCGGACGTCATTCAGCTGGAAGAGAAACCTCAGAAGGTAAGTGGCGAGAGCCAGTCGGCGTTTGAGGAGCGTTATGCTGCATGGCAGTCTCAGGCAGGCTTGGTGAATTGGCAGGCCTTGATTGATAGTGCGCTTGAAGATGCCATTGGCGACGAGGTTGAATCGCGCCAATTGCGCGATCTGAGAGCCTTGGTCTCTTCAAGCGAACGCTTTGCCCTTCGTAACCGCTTTGTGGAAGACCCTTCACTGCTTGGCCAAACGGTGGAGCTCAAAATGCTCGCCAGCGCTAATGTAGATGTATGGATCAAGGGTAATATTGATCGGAACCTGGATGATTCACGCCAGCAATTAAGTGCGCAGACACGTGCCTGGGCCGACCAGCTTTATGATGACGGCATCATCAAAAATGCATTTAGCACAGCACTGTTCTTGAATACCGATTCTCGTAGCTCGCCCGCCTCAGCGGGTCTGGCCGGGGCCTTTATGGGTTCGTTGTTCATGATGATGGTGGTGATTATGCTCTCTGTGCCATTGGGCGTTGCCAGTGCTATTTATCTTGAGGAATTTGCCCCTAAAAATCGCCTGACAGATCTGATTGAGATCAACATTAACAATTTGGCCGCGGTACCGTCGATCGTGTTCGGCTTGCTGGGTGCATCGATTTTTATCGGTTATTTGGGATTGCCGCTTTCAGCACCGCTGGTAGGTGGCTTGGTACTTACATTGATGACGCTGCCGACCATTATTATTGCAACGCGCGCTTCGCTACGCTCCATTCCTCCCTCCATACGTCAGGCTGCCTTAGGCATTGGTGCATCGCGGGTGCAGACAGTTTTCCATCATGTGTTGCCGCTGGCATTGCCTGGAATTCTGACTGGGTCAATTTTGGGTGTCGCCCAGGCGTTGGGCGAAACGGCGCCGCTGCTGCTCATTGGAATGAATGCCTTTGTGGCGAATGTGCCTGGAACCCCATTGGAGCAATCGACAGCTCTACCTGTACAGATCTACCTCTGGCAGGGTAATGAGTTACGCAATTTTTTCGAAGCACGCACGTCGGCAGCCATCATTGTGTTGCTGGGACTGATGCTGAGCCTAAATGCATTGGCGATCTGGTTGCGTAAAAAATTCGAGACGAGGTGGTAAGTGAATACTTCAGCAGAGCCTATGACAGCATCACCGCTGGTAAGTGTTGGAAGCGGAGAGAGCCGCACCAGCAAAGCCAAAGATAAAGTGAAAATGAGTGCCGAAGACGTCAAAGTGTTTTATGGCAACGCTCAGGCGATTAACGGTATCCATCTGGATATTTACGAAAATGAGGTGCTGGCCTTTATTGGCCCCTCTGGCTGCGGAAAGTCGACGTTTCTACGCTGTTTGAACCGTATGAATGACACCATCGATATTTGCCGGGTCGAAGGTAAGATCACGCTGGATAAAAACGATATCTATGCACCCGACCGTGATGTAGTGCTATTACGCGCGCAGGTGGGTATCGTCTTTCAAAAACCTAACCCGTTTCCCAAGTCGATTTATGAAAACATTGCCTACGGACCCCGTTTGCATGGGCTGGCCAGGCGCAAGGCTGAGCTGGACGATATCGTTGAGAGCAGTCTGCGTCGAGCAGGGTTATGGGATGAGGTGAAAGATCGCCTGGATCAGCCCGGCACAGGTTTGTCGGGTGGACAGCAGCAGCGTCTTTGTATTGCCAGAACGGTTGCAGTGAGCCCGGATGTGATTCTAATGGACGAGCCATGTTCGGCACTCGACCCCATTGCAACGGCAAAAGTAGAACAGCTCATAGATGAACTGAGTGAAAGCTATACCATTGTGATGGTGACTCACAATATGCAGCAGGCGGCTCGGGTTGCTGATCGCACCGCATTCTTCCATCTGGGTGATCTGGTCGAGGTTGACAGTACCGATCAAATCTTTACCAATCCCAAGGACCAGCGTACCCACGATTACATTACCGGACGTTTCGGATAGATCGTTCAGAATGATGTGGCAGGTAGTGAATGTCGAAGGTATTAGCAGGCCTTCGACATCTCTGGCTGTATTTTTTTGGCTATTTATATATGAATTTCCATATGTTTTGGATTGATAATGGCAGGGAGTGATCTTATGGCACTACGTATTGGTATCAACGGATTCGGGCGTATTGGCAGGCTGGTGCTGCGTTCCTTGTGGGAGCAGATAGCGAGTGGAAAGGTGGCACTGGCCAGGATCAACGACCCGGGTGGCGATACGGCTACCTTTGCCCACCTGTTAATGTTCGACTCAGTACATGGACAGTGGTCGCCGGGGCAGGGGATAGCGCCCCATCAGGATGCCCTGATGATTGATGGCCATAAAGTGCCCTTCAGCAAAAATGAAGTGATTGCTGATAGCGACTGGTCCAGCTGCGATGTGGTGATCGAGTGCTCCGGCAAGATGAAAAGCTCCACCAGGCTTCAGGCCTATCTCGACCAAGGCGTGAGTCGCGTGGTGGTGAGTGCCCCGGTGAAAGAAGAGGGCGTTTTAAATGTGGTCGTAGGGGTTAATCACCACCTTTATGATCCCACTAGACACCATATTGTAACGGCGGCCAGCTGTACCACTAATTGCTTGGCGCCAGTGGTCAAAGTAATTTTGGAGCACTTTGGCATCCGCCATGGTTCAATGACCACGGTACACGATATCACCAACACCCAAACCATTCTGGATGCTCCCCATAAAGACCTGCGCCGTGCCCGTGCTTGTGGTATGAGCCTGATTCCCACCACGACGGGGTCGGCAAAGGCGATTACGGCAATTTTTCCGGAGCTGGAAGGCAAGCTCAACGGCCATGCGATTCGCGTACCGTTAGCTAATGCATCACTCACCGATATAGTGCTTGAGCTTGAGCGTGAAGTAACGCCGGAGGAAGTCAATGAGACGCTGAAAGCCGCTGCCAATGGCCCGCTTAAGGGAATTTTAGGGTATGAGGAGCGCCCGCTGGTGTCGATTGATTACCGTAGCGATCCACGCAGCGCGGTTATTGATGCGCTCTCTACCATGGTGGTCAATGGTACCCAGTTGAAGCTCTACGCCTGGTATGACAACGAATGGGGCTATGCCAACCGCACTGCCGAGCTGGCCCTTATGGTAGGGGGTAAGCAGGTGCTAGGTGGGTAACGTAGTGTTGGGGAGAGTCAAGGCGCTGCCGTTCGAAGTACGCCAGTATATGCTGATTACTGGTAACTATTGGGCATTCACGATTACCGATGGCGCACTCCGCATGCTGGTGGTGATGTATTTCCACCAGTTGGGCTACTCGCCCCTCGCGATCGCCATGCTGTTTCTATTCTATGAAGTGTTTGGTGTGGTGACGAACCTGGTTGGCGGTTGGCTCGGAGCCCGTTTAGGACTCAACCGTACCATGAACGTAGGGCTGGGGCTGCAGATCATTGCGTTGGCAATGCTGATGGTGCCTGCGGGAATGCTAACCGTAGTCTGGGTCATGGCTGCCCAGGCGCTGTCAGGGATTGCAAAAGACCTCAATAAGATGAGCGCGAAAAGCGCGGTAAAAGTGCTGGTGCCCACTGATAGTGTAGATGTCAACAGCGCGCTTTATCGCTGGGTGGCAATGCTGACGGGCTCTAAAAACGCTCTGAAAGGGCTTGGGTTCTTCGTAGGCGGGGTACTGCTGACGCTGATAGGCTTTCGAGGAGCGGTGATAGCCATGGCGGTCATGCTCTGTGCGGTACTTCTATTGTCGCTATGGCGCTTAAAAGCCGATCTTGGCAAGCAAAAAGTGAAACCAAAGTTCTCGGAGATTTTCTCTAAATCTCACGCTATTAACGTGCTGTCTGCCGCGCGGTTTTGCCTGTTTGCCTCTCGAGACGTGTGGTTTGTGGTGGCGTTGCCGGTATTTCTCTACGACCAGCATGGTTGGAGTCACTGGACAGTAGGTGGGCTACTAGCCGCCTGGATTATTGGCTATGGCGGTGTACAAACCCAGGCGCCTAAACTGACTGCTTTAGTGAAAGGTGATGTCCGCACGTTGACGGCAGGTTGGGCAGCGGCCCTGGCTATGGTGGCTATTTTACTGGCCGTGTTGCCGCTGGCTCAGGTGGGCTGGCTGGTGGTTGGGCTGTTTGTTTTTGGCGTACTGTTTGCGGTGAACTCCAGCTGGCATAGCTACTTGATTGTTCACTATGCACGGGCGGATGGTGTTTCGATGGATGTCGGCTTTTACTATATGGCTAACGCCATGGGCCGTTTAGTGGGCACGATACTGTCTGGCTGGCTATATATGGCGTATGGGTTAAGCACCTGCCTATGGGTGGCTGCTGGGTTAGTTGCAGTAAGCTCAGTGATGGCATTGGCTCTGCCTGGGCAAGATAGTTAACAACTGGTTGGATGCTATTCTTGGCTTTAGCGTTATCGTTTATTCATGCTTGCTTTCCTGTTACTACGCCTGACGCGCTGAATAGTAAACGATTTTGCCATCCTCTTTAGTAAAGTGTGAGACGGGTTGCCTTAGCAGACCCAATACCTGCTCGGGTGGACGGCACAGTCGCGCACCTTTTTGAGTAACGACGATAGGGCGATTAATAAGAATTGGGTGAGCCACCATGGCATCAATCAATTGATCATCGTGTAGCGATGGCTCACCAAGATTCAGTTCAGTAAAGATGGCCTCTTTACTGCGTAGCAGTTCCCGCGGTGAGATTTTCATCATACTCATCAATGTCACCAGCCGCTCACGGCTGAGAGGTGTTTCAAGGTAGTGGATAATCTCAGGGGTTTCGCCTGATGCTGTGATCATCGCCAGTGTATTGCGAGAAGCACTGCAGCGTGGGTTGTGGTAGATGGTTACCATGATGTGGTTTCCTTTATGAATACGTTAAACCGCCGGTTCTGGAAAATGCTGGCGCGTGTTTGTGGGGGTGGCGGCTGAGTTACTTTCATATGCCTTATATAAAGCGCCTGACGAGCCGTATGTCAGAGATGCTAGGCACAGCTGTCAGGCGCATCATTGGTATTAATCGATTAGCTCAACCGCGACAGCGGTGGCTTCACCGCCACCGATGCAAAGGCTGGCAATACCGCGCTTGCCACCTGTAGTGCGTAAAGCATGAATCAGTGTGGCAATAATGCGTGAACCCGTTGAGCCGATGGGGTGGCCCTGGGCGCAGGCGCCCCCAAATACATTGACTTTCTCATGGGGCAGGCTCAGGTCGTCCATTGCCATTAAGGTCACCACGGCAAACGCTTCGTTAATCTCGAACAGATCAACGTCGTTAACGCCCCACCCAAGCTTTTTCATCAGCTTTTCAATGGCACCGACCGGCGCGATGGTGAATTCACTCGGGTGGCGCGAGTGCGTGGTGTGCCCGAGCATTTTTGCCAGTGGTTTTACACCGTGACGCTTGGCGGATTCATGGCTGGCCAGAATAAGTGCAGAGGCGCCATCAGAAATGGAGCTGGCATTGGCAGCGGTAATAGTGCCGTCTTTGGCAAAGGCGGGACGGAGTTGGCGGATTTTATCCAGCTTGGCCTGAAAAGGCTGCTCATCATGCTCTACCAGGGTGCCACCATGACGGGAGGTAACGGTTACAGGGGCCATTTCAGCCTTTAAGTGGCCGCTATTGGTAGCCGCCATGGCACGCTCAAGCGAGGCAATAGCGAAATCATCCAGTCGTTCACGAGTATAGCCACGTTCAGAAGCCACTTCCTGAGCGAAAACACCCATTAGCTTGCCGGTTTCTGCGTCCTCCAATCCATCCAGAAACATGTGGTCTTTCAGCTCTCCGTGTCCCAAACGGTAGCCGCTGCGTGCTTTGGTCAATACATGGGGCGCATTGGACATGGATTCCATGCCGCCTGCGAGCAGTATTTCGCCCGTACCTGCTTTAATCAAATCATGAGCGAGCATGGCAGCTTTCATGCCAGAGCCGCACAGCTTGTTAATGGTGGTGGCACCACTGGCATCGGGAATACCTGCCTGGCGCATTGCCTGACGTGCAGGGCCTTGCTTAACCCCGGCGGGTAACACACAGCCCATAATGCCTTCTTCAATCGTGGTGGGTTCGAGACCTGCACGTTCAATCGCGGTGCGAATTGCCACGGCTGCAAGCTCTGGGGCGCTCATGCTGGACAGGCTGCCCATCATACCGCCCATGGGTGTGCGGGCTGCGGCTAAAAATACAACGTCGGTGGTGGTGCTCATGGTTCATCTCCTGCTGAATTTATTGTGATTATCTTACTGAGTGATCAGTGATGCGTTGACCCGTTGTCAGGGCTGTGGTCTTCTCCTAAATAACCAAGCAAGCGCTAGTGTGAATGACATGAATGTAATGAATGCATCCCCTCGCCGCAAGGAGTTGACGCGTTTAGCTGCTCAGCTATTCGTTCAAGAAGGCTTTGACCGCACCACGGTGCGTATGTTGGCGCAGGAAATGGGTATTAAGTCCGGCAGCTTGTTCCATCACTTTAAGGATAAGCAGGAAATTCTGGCGGCGGTCATTGAGGAGGGCACTCAAAATGCATTGAACATTGCCAGAGCAGCCCTAAGCGAGTGCGATGCGAACCCTGAAGCACGCTTACATGCCATGGCACGGGCACATCTGGAAACATTGTTTGCCGATCGCAACGCCCATGTGGTTGCACTATTTGAGTGGCGCCGACTGGACCCTGCCGCCAGTGCACACTTGAGTCACCTTCGAGATGCCTACGAGGCGCTTTGGGTAGATGTGATTGATGATGCGTTAAATGCCGGGCTGGTTCGCGGTGATTGCTTTCTCGTCTCCCGTTTTATCCTGGGTGCACTGAACTGGACGGTGCGCTGGTATGACCCTAACGGCCCGCGTACGCCCGATGATCTCGCCGACGAACTGGTGGCGATGATTACCGCTCGTTAATCGTATACGTTGATCGACCAACGTCTAACCCTTTTGTTTGGCTGGCTACTTGCGCTTATGTGCAAATGCTTTTAGCGTTGGTTGTAACAGTAGGCTTCCGTTAACGTAAACGGATAATAATAAAACTGTTAATTAAAAGCCTCCGTCATTCATCTGCTCACGACTAACAACATAAGAGAGCCATCATGACAGCAGCTTCAGCCTCACTACCCAAGTACTCGACATTTCTAGAAAGTTTTTCGGTTGACACCATGATTGCCAGGTTGGATGACCATCAGGATGGCCTTCTCAATGCGTACGAGGCATGCTGTGGGCGGCATGTACGCCAGGGGCAAGGCAACACACTGGCGCTGGTGCATGAAGATACGCAAGGGCAAACGCATACCCTGACCTATGCTGAGTTAGATGAACAAAGCAGCCACTTGGCTGGGTGGTTCAAAGCACAAGGGTTAGGTGAGGGGGACCGTATCGCCTGCATGCTGCCGCGCTCGGGGGCACTACTCGTGGCGGTGCTTGCCACCTGGCGCATAGGCGCGGTTTACCAGCCACTGTTTACCGCGTTTGGGCCTGATGCGGTGGACTATCGTTTAAGCCGGGCGGATACCAGGCTGGTGATTACCGACCATGCCAATCGCTATAAGTTTGATGGGTTGAGCCAGTGCCCATCGGTCTTGGCAGTGGGTGGACCGACCAGTGAACATCCTGACGATTATCACTGGCAATCTGCGTTGACGTATACGTCAATGAGCGAAACGCCACCACGACTAGCACCCGAAAAGCCTTTTTTGCAGATGTTTACCTCTGGCACGGTTGGCAAGCCAAAAGGTGTGGCGGTACCACTTTCCGGTATGGTTGCTTTTGCACTCTACATGGAATTGGCGGTCGATTTGCGTGAAGACGACCGGTTTTGGAATATGGCGGACCCAGGGTGGGCGTATGGCCTTTATTACGCCATTGCCGGGCCGTTGTTACTGGGAGTGACAACGCATTTTTGTGAGACGGGCTTTAGTGCTGAAGAGGCGCTGGCGTTTATGCAGCGCCATCGGATTACCAATTTTGCCGCGGCGCCGACTGCCTATCGCTTGATGAAAGCATCAGGATTGTTTGATAACGCTTACCAAACATTGTCGCTGCGTGTCGCCAGTTCCGCAGGGGAGCCGCTTAATACGGAAGTGGTTACCTGGGTTGAGAAATCCCTGGGTTGTACGGTGATGGATCACTACGGGCAAACCGA
The DNA here is from genome assembly GCF_023507745.1 of Vreelandella olivaria. Classification (GTDB taxonomy): domain Bacteria; phylum Pseudomonadota; class Gammaproteobacteria; order Pseudomonadales; family Halomonadaceae; genus Vreelandella; species Vreelandella olivaria_A. The sequence continues at coordinate 217,328 of NZ_JALPZO010000112.1, forward strand.
AACGGGGATGACCTGTAATAACCACCACTCTCTGGATCACCCTAAGCACATTGGAGCCATGGGCGTACCCATGCCGGGGTATCGGTTGGCGATACTGGATGCCGAGTATAACGAACTGCCACCCGGTGAGCCGGGTGTGCTGGCGGTGGATATCAAGAACTCACCTGCGCATTTCTTTCAGGGCTATACCTGGCAGGAAAAAGATCCTTTTGTAAAAGGCTACTATTTGACGGGGGACGTAGTCATTCGTAATGAAGACGGCTCGTTCCGGTTTGCCGGGCGCGATGACGACATCATCACTACCGCTGGCTACCGGGTTGGCCCTACGGATGTTGAAAACAGTGTCATGACGCACCCAGCAGTGGCGGAGTCTGCGGCTGTCGGTCAGCCAGACGAGATTCGTGGTGAAATCATTAAGTCCTTTATTGTGCTGCGCGAGGGGTATCAGGCAAGCGAAGCTCTGGCCGAGGAAATACGCCAACAAGTGCGTGAGCGACTATCGGCCCATGCGTTTCCGCGGGTGATAGAGTTTGTCGATGAATTACCCAAAACCCCCAGCGGTAAAATTCAGCGCTTCAAACTGCGTGCCCAAGCCGCTGAGCAAGTGCGCACCGATAAGTAACCAAAAGGAAAACTGCAATGCAGGTAAAGGATCGTACTTTTTTGATTACAGGAGCTGCTTCGGGCTTAGGGGCGGCAACGGCAGAACGCCTGATAGCGGCGGGTGCCTGTGTGGTGCTTTGCGATTTGAGTGACGGTATGAATACCCAAGCCGATCAGCTTGGTGAGCGCGCAAACGCGTGCATGGCAGATATAACCTCCTCAGAGCAGATGCAGCAGGCTATTGATGTGGCGGTGAAGATGGGAGGCGACAGCGGCCTCTCAGGTGTCATTCATTGCGCGGGTGTGGTGAGCGTTGCAAAGCTGGTTGATCGTGAAGGAAGGCCAGCCGATCTTGAAAGCTATGCTCGAACCATCAATATCAATTTGGTCGGTACGTTTAACGTGATGCGTCTAGCCGCTGCGGCGATGGCCAAAAACACGCCGGAAAGCAGTGGTGAACGTGGCGTGATTATTAATACGGCATCCATTGCTGCCTTTGATGGTCAGGTTGGTCAGTGTGCCTACAGTGCTTCTAAAGCAGGTGTTGTCGGTATGAGTTTGCCCGCAGCAAGAGAGCTGTCGCGCCACGCTATCCGCGTTATGGCAATTGCACCTGGCGTATTTGAAACCCCCATGATGAGCGAGATTCCTGATGAGGCTGCTCAGGCACTGGCAGCAGCTGTGCCTTATCCTAAGCGGTTAGGTAAGCCTGATGAGTTTGCCCAACTGGCTGAGCAAATCATTATTAACCCCATGCTTAACGGAGAAGTGATTCGTTTGGATGGTGGTATACGCATGCAGTAATAAACAGGCTTTTGTGCGCACATATAAACAACCTGCTGGCGATTTGCTGGCAGGTTTTTCTATTTTTAATCAAATATTTATTTTTCAAACTACTAAAGTAGTAGGTGATTGTTCCGATTAATTCAAACGCTCGCTTGACTCGGCAAGGTGTGCGCGCTAGTTTTCAAACATGTGTTTGAAAGTTGTTTGATGTTAAAAGCGGCTTTCGGCCCCCTGTTTAGGAGAAGTGACATGCCCAGCTATCAGGCCCCCCTGCGTGACTTACGTTTCGTAATGGACGAAATGTTTGACTATCCCAGCCACTATGCGGCGCTACCCAATGGGGATGACGCCTCCCCCGATGTGGTGAGCGCTATTTTGGAAGAGGGAGCACGCTTTACTCGCGATGTCCTGCTGCCGCTTAACCAAAGTGGTGATGAGGAAGGGTGTCGGTTGGAGGGAGGGGAAGTAAAAGCGCCTCAAGGATTTAAAGAGGCGTATCAGCAGTACGTTGAGGGCGGATGGCCAAGCCTGGCAGCCGATGTGGAGCATGGAGGTCAAGGACTTCCTCACTCCTTGGCCATGGTGCTCTCAGAAATGATATGCGCCACTAACTTGGCATGGGGAATGTACCCTGGGCTTTCGCACGGTGCGGCGGATGCACTCAGGCACCATGGAACCGATGAGCAAAAGGCGACTTATCTTACCAAGCTGGTGGAGGGTGTATGGACAGGCACCATGTGCTTAACCGAGCCCCACTGCGGTACCGACCTTGGGTTAATTAAAACCCGTGCCGAACCTGGGGAGGGCGATGCATTCGCTATTACCGGCACCAAGATCTTTATCTCCGCTGGCGACCATAATCTGGCTGAGAACATCGTCCACCTTGTGCTCGCCAAGCTGCCTGATGCGCCGGAGGGTTCCAAAGGTATTTCACTGTTTGTAGTGCCTAAATTCTTACCTGATGCCCAGGGTAATCCAGGTGAGCGCAATGGCGTCAGTTGTGGCTCTCTGGAGCACAAGATGGGCATACACGGTAACGCCACCTGTGTAATGAACTTTGATGGTGCTATTGGCTACCTGGTGGGGCCGCCCAATAAGGGTTTAGCCTGTATGTTCACGATGATGAACGCAGCACGCCTTGGGGTGGGTATCCAGGGGCTTGGGTTAATGGAAGCCAGTTTCCAAAACTCACTGAGCTATGCACGTGACCGTTTACAGATGCGAGCGCTTTCTGGTCCCAAAGCGCCCGAAAAGGTAGCAGACCCTATTATTGTGCACCCGGACGTGCGGCGAATGCTGCTAACCCAAAAAGCCTTTGCGGAAGGGGGGCGTATGTTGGTGCTGTACGCTGCTCAGCTGCTCGATGTTGTTGAGCAGGGCAAGCTGGGTGAGGAGAAAGAGCGTGCAGAAACGCTGCTGGGTCTGCTGACACCTATTGTGAAAGCATTTCTTACTGAGATTGGATTTGAGTGCACCAACGAAGGTGTGCAGGTTTTTGGTGGCCACGGCTTTATTAAAGAGTGGGGTATGGAGCAGTTAGTGCGGGATGCTCGTATTACCCGGCTTTATGAAGGCACCACTGGTATTCAGGCACTGGATCTGTTGGGCCGTAAAGTGCTGATGAGCCAGGGAGAGTCGCTTAAAGTATTTACCAAAGAGATTCATAAATTCTGTAAGTCGGAAGCAGATAACCCAGCGCTTAAGGAGTTTGTTGAGCCATTGAGCAAGCTCAATGCTGAGTGGGGCGAGCTGACCATGGGCGTGGGTATGAAGGCCATGCAGGAGCGCGAGGAGGTCGGGGCGGCCAGCGTCGATTACCTGATGTACTCCGGCTATGTCACGCTAGCTTATCTATTTGCTCGTGCAGCCAGGCAGGCCTCAGCCTCTTTAGACAGTGACGACAAGGCCTTTTATGCGGCCAAGCTAAATACTGCGCGCTTCTATTATCAGCGCTTGTTACCCCGTACCAAGGCGCATGCGCAAATGATGCGTGCAGGGGCTGAAAGCCTTATGGCTATTTCTAGCGAAGACTTCGGCTTGGGTTTTGAAATTTGATGGATGTAAACCACTCGATGTCAACAGCTTGATGTCGTTACATCCTTAACAGAGCACTCTCTGGTCAGGAGTCCTGATCGGTGGTTTGCGGCAGGTCTGTTCTATGAATGGTGCCTGCCGCTTTTTTATTTTAAAAAAACCTTGCCAAGCCGGCAGCGAATCCGTAAAGTACGCATCCGCTGCCGGGGACGCATGGCGTTGCCAGCGGTGCATAAGGTTGAAAAAACCTTGGTTTGTCAGAGGGTTGGCGAAAACGCTGCCATGCT
>NZ_JALPZO010000113.1 GCF_023507745.1 Vreelandella olivaria
AATTATATCGAAATGTTTTACAACCCAAAGCGCCGACACGGCACAAGTGATAACTTGTCACCGGTTGAGTATGAAAGGCGTTACTTTAAGAGCCTAACAGGTGTCTAGAATATCCGGGGCGGTTCATGGCTTGGTGGTGTGCGATAGCAATGAGTTACGGCTGGGCTATCGGATAAGAGGGCTATCATCGGCAAAAGAGCTACCGGTGGTGGTTTTCGTTGGTCATGAAGCGCTGTAGCCTTTACATCAGCATTAATAAAAGTTTTAACAGTTTCCTCTAGATCAATACTCAGCAAACGTTTTACCGCAACGAGTAATTCTCTACGCTCAGAAGCAGGCAGCAGCTCAAACGACAATCCTGACAAGGGCATCATGCTAGCAGTAATTGGTATACCTAAAGATCCTAGAGCATCAGCAAATGCTGACTCAGGACGTCGACTTGCGCGCCGTACCACGCTGAGGAAAAAACCAGCAATTGAAAACCATTCTGCAACGGCGATAGAGTTACCACCAACCGTGGCTATATCGTTCTTTAAAACGCGATCCGCCATCTTCTGGAAGGCTAACTCTTCAAGCGAAAGAGCTGTACACATGGTCTTACGAAAATCGTATTTGCACCGACTACACTGAGCTAAATGTACATCCTCGGCTATCAGCCGATGGGGCTCGATAGGTGCTTTGCAGGCAGGGCACTCATCGACCAGTTGTACACCATGCACGCTACAACCTGTATGCCAAGCAAGCCGCCAGTGTCGGCGAAGATAGGGGACTAAATCCCCCATAAAGCACAAAGGACAAAATTGCTGTCCACCACGGTGTGTCCGATTTCTGGTGCCCAGTGCTAGCAACCATGGCCAGGTGCGTGTTTCCGGTAAAGAGTAACCAGCAATTCTTTCGCAATCATAGCGTAATGCAGATTTCTGAAACTCGGAGGATGAGATGCCTGAAGCGTTTTTTAATGGACTCATTCTTACATCAGGAATTTCTCTATCGATATCCCGCGTCCAAACGCGCCATTTTGGCCAGATAGCCCCCGTAAGCACCAAAGGATCACAACCCTGCCTCAACGCCGCCCTGACTAACCATGACGAAAGAGACTCATCATGTAGCAGTGGTACATTGAGTGCCCACGGCATTAGAGCGTTATTTCCCTAATACCGCGCGTTGGCCGCACCCAGGACTTGCTCTTAATGACTTTCTCATCAATGCGCTCAGCACCGGAAAGAATAGCGGCGTTAGCACATTCGATAAGCAGCCGGTGCAGGTCTCCAAAGTTACCCCCGGATATCGCGTGGAGTTGTGTGGCCAGTTGTGGTTCATGCAAATGGGAGGGCTCTTTGAGCGGCAAAATCTTCTCAAATCCGGCAAGCAGTTTCTGAAAATCTTGATTGAGCTCCCACTTAGGTAAAGCTACGACGTCAAAGCGACTTGCATGCTGCGGGTCTGAATGAAGTACACGCACCGCATCCTGCGTCCCAACGCCAACGATCGGTATCATTAACTCATTACACAGGAGTTTGATGGCATTCATCGTTTCGCGCTGTTTAACGGCCCCGCCTGTTAAAAGTGAGTGAAATTCATCGATGATCAGTAAACGAGTATGGCAGGCTCGAAGTTGATGGATTACCTGGTAGCGCAGCTTGGGAACAGGATCTGTGGGACGGTAGGGAGCCCAAAAACTCTCCAACACCGCGATATAAAGGCTTTTCTCATCAGCACTCGGTGGGGCCTGAGTCACAATAACGGGCTTCACCGGCTCAGCGTCTTCATTGACGTAACCTTCTCCGTACTGTTTGTGAAAACGCTGGACGATGGTTGTCTTACCGTTATTAGAGTCTCCAACGATAAGTAGATTCGGCATTCGAGGCCGGCTTGGTTTCTCCATCAAACCTCGCATGGCTTCAATAATACGATTTGCCAACGGATAGCCCAACCATCTTGGCTGATCCATAAAATCAATTCGCTCTTTCGCTGAAAGCCCCAAGATATGCCGAAGGGCAGGATGGAGGTGTGTGCTCATGATATATCCCAGTTCACATCGATATCACCTGTTAACAGCCCATCACTATTGGAGAGTGCTTCTTGAGGTGCAGTAGTTTCAGGCGTATTCGAAAGAGGAGCTGCAGGTGTCACTTTTTTCTCATGCTCTTTACGTCGTTGAGCTTGCCGCCGGCTTCTTTTAGTCCGCGCCTGGGACTCCTCAACATGGGTTCGTAACTCACTAATAGCGCGTAGGATTTCTGTCTCATTAACTGAGTTTCTTCCTTCCTGGCGAAGACGCGCTTTGGCCTGGGCATATTCCCATACACTCATCGATGGAAGTGCTAGATTCGCAAAAGGAATTCGGAAATATTGCCCCAGTTCCGGGTCTTTGAACCAAATTGAGCTAATGTCGCGTGGGTCACGCCTAAAAACGAAGGTTCGTTTCTTGCTTGGGGTGTCTGGATCTTTTGCATTGATCCAAGGCCTTATTGCTTCATCGTAATAGTTGATGCCATCGATGGTCACACCAAAGGTCTGAATCGTGCGTTGAAAGCTTGGCAAAAAATCGAGCAACACAGAGAGCCTATCAGCTGGCCTTGGAGCTAAACCACCCCCCTGCACGTCGGCATTGCCAAACACACCGATTTCCCATTTTTTCATAGGCGACATACCGATTCCGGTATGTAAGCGCTGGTGATAAACCTTACAGATTAACGCCACAAGCCACTCTTCAAACTCGCTCTTAGTCATAGAGGCGTGCTTCTCCGAGTCGTACCCCTCTTTGTCCTTGATTGAAGAGAAGGTAGTGCCTGGAAGATTATGAATCTCCTTAAGAAGCGAACCTAACACTCGCTCAATGTGACCACCGTAGCGAGGTTGTTTTACGGGCCGAAATTCAAGGTTAATCCCATAGGCTAAACATGAACGCCGAAAGGTCTCTGAACGGAAATCAGGACCGTTATCGACATGAATCGTGTTTGGCGTACCCCATACCGGCCAGTCAGCCTCAACATTATGCAACAGCAGCCATTCATCCTTGGGGAGCATGGAATGGGCCACGCACATGCCTACCGAAGTCTCAGAGGGAGGGTCAAATGAAAGATAGTAACCAGTGACTACTCGGCTACAAACGTCCATAGCGAGTGTTATCCATGGTCGCCCAATGGGCTTGCGATAAACATCATCGACCAAAATAATATCGGCGGGTGTGTGGTCAATTTGCATCACGGCTAACGGATAATCAGCATTCGGAAATTTTCCAGCGGCCGGCTGAAACCTGTTGATGGCTTTTTCTCTAAAGCCATGTCCACGCAACCTATCACGCTCAGGTATGGAACGAATGCGAGCTCGCACAGTGCCAGGGCTAGGAGGGTCGATACGTCGTTCATGACAACGTCGCATTACTTCCTGAACAGCCTTTTGGGCTGAAGGGCGCTGTAACGTCAAATAAACCTCTTTGATAACCTCCTGAATGACTGCCTCTGCATGAGCGGGTATACGTGAATTACCTTTTCTCCACCCTCGCTTCTGAGGTATCAGAGCAAGTACAGAACCAGTAGCTCGATATCGTTTCAACCATCTATATAGAGTGGCCGTATCGATCCCTGTTTCTTTGGCACGCTCCTCAGCCGCCTCACGTCCGATGGTATCCCGATCGATTAATGGCTTAATGATCGAGAAACGATGCTCTGCCTCACGCCAGTCCGAATCACCTACATCAGACAAGTCAGGTGCGGGTCTGGTAGGTACGCTATCAATGGGCATCAACTCTTTTATTCGCAGTGGACTACTACGCCCAGACTCAACTGCAATGCCCATGACAGTTTCAAAATCGAGCACCTGCGTGATTCGATAGATTATGTCTCCCTTTTGGACATGCTCACCCACCACGATTTGCACTTGTTGGCGTGTTAGCGTGACGACAGATTCTTGTTTAGGGGTATTGGAACGATAGTCACTCATAATCTGGTATCCATACCTCCGAAAAGGGGCTAAATGGTTGAGCTATATCGCAATCTATCTGCCTTGTGGCCAACAAATGCCATAAATGAGAGATGCCCTCTGCGCGGTAAATACCCATAAAGTGTCGGGCAAGCAGATAATCTAATGACACTGCGCCCATCTCTCTAACCGTTTTCAACACTTCATGGCTCTCTTCATGAGGAAAGACCATTCGCTTGTATCGCGTTAGGAAAGTGATGTTTTCAAACGTCTTGTCTCTAATGCGACTTTCATCATGAATGCGAAAAGACCAGCCTTCGTTTTGGGCATGCCGCAGAGCAGCCTTCCATTTCGGTGACCAATCACGCCAATGCTCTTGCCACTTTGCCTGTGGCTTAACCTCAACCAACAATGGCTTCGGGTAGTCCTCGTAATGGCGACTGCCGAGGCGGTAATAAACCAAATAATCTGGGGTATAGGTGTAACGTCTTCCAGTAACTGGATGGTGGAACGGAATCTCACATGGCTGAGAAATCACTCCCAATACGTTCAGGTCAAAGTCAGCCTTCACAAGAAAGTCACGTTCAAGCGTCGACTCGAAAGCGATAGATTCTTCGCCTCGAAACGCATAGAAGCCAGACACACTCCGGCGAGTAGGGCCGATTTTACGAACAGATGTTGGAAGTGTCATGGACTGTCGCACCAAATATTGAAAAATTAATGGCTTGTCGCAGCTATTTGCATACTTTTCGTCGCATTCAATTTTAAATAGATTACCATAATAGACTGATATTACGCTTTAAGCGTCGCATTAATTGCCGAAAATGACAGTGGCTCAAAACCGAAACCGGGAGAGATATCCCTTGCGCATCATGGGGTGCTGTTTTTAGACGAACTGCCGGAGTTTTCCCGCCATGTGCTTGAAGTCCTCCGCCAACCCTTGGAAACAGGAGAAATCCACCTCTCGCGAGCCAGCCACGAACGCCGTTACCCAGCACAATTTCAGTTAGTGGCCGCCATGAACCCTTGCCCCTGTGGCCATCTAGGTGACCCACGCCAGCGCTGCCAATGCACCGCCAGCCAGATTCAGCGCTATCAGGCGCGACTTTCCGGGCCACTGTTGGATCGCATCGACCTCCAGGTTGAAGTCCCCGCGCTACCACCGGAACAGCTCACCGCCCAAACCCAAGGCGAGCCTTCCAGCGCGGTGCGCGAACGGGTAATGGCCGCCAGGGAACGGCAGATGGCGCGGGGCGCGCTGAACAGCCAACTAAGCGGCAAAGCCCTGGAAGCCGCCTGCGCACTGCACGATGAAGAACGCGCCTGGCTGGCAAGGGTACTGGAAAAGCTCAAACTTTCCGCCCGCGCCTACCATCGCGTGTTGCGGGTAGCACTTACCCTGGCCGACTTACAGGGCGAACCCAAACCCAGCCAACCGCACTTTATCGAAGCTATTGGCTACCGGCAGTTGGATAGGCTGTTGAAGGGGGCTTAACCGTAATGAGCCGCCAGCGTATCCACCAGCCGCTTGCAGAGAGCATCCAGCTTTTGACCGGTCGTCTCATCCTTCAGTCCGCCGGCTTCATTAAACGCACTGTTTGCCTTCCCTAGCGATAAGGGCTGTGGCAAGACGGTTAAACTCAGGTTCGCCAGTAACTGTTGCCCTATCGGCAGTGCACGGATGCCCCCTAACCCACCGGGGGAAGCCGCTACCAGCGCTGCCCATTTACCTGCAAAAAGCCCTAACCCAGGTGCCCCCCCATAGGGGCGCGAAAGCCAATCCAGCGTGTTTTTCAACAGCGGCGTAATAAAACCGTTGTACTCCGGTGATGCAATCAGCAGTGCCTGATGGTCGGCAAGAATCTCGCGCAACCTAAGCACATTCTCCGGCATACCCTGGGCTTCAATGTCGCCATCAAACAGCGGGCAGGGGTAGTCTTTTAAATCAACAAAGGTGGCCTGCCCACCCTGGGCCTCAATGCGCTGTGCTGCCAGTTTCGCTAGCTGTTTATTTAACGAACCTGCTCTGGCACTACCAGCAAATACAAGTATTTTGGGGGCTGTCATCTCATCCTCCTGGTCAAACTCAATCGTATTAATGCACGTTTTCAATAAAGCTATCTAACGCCCTAAACAGCTCATCTCTTATCGGCTCGGCCTCGTTGACCAGGTGATGGCGGGCTTCCGGGTGGCGGTGAATCTCGGCATTGGGAAACTTCTCCGCCAGAATCGCCAGATTCCACTCCCAATCTACGGTTAAGTCCTGCTCGCCCTGCAGTATCAATGTCGGCAGCGGGTTGGGCTCCAGTGCCAACAAACGCGGCATCCAGCGCCGCATCGCGGTAATCCAGGCAATGCTTAAACGTTCGGGTTGCAGCGGATCCTGGTCGCGCAAAAAATCCGTGAACTGTTCATCGGTTGAGTTGGGCCGGTATTTACGCGGCAGCGCTTTCACAAACGGGCTTGCAATTAAGTGTAGCCAACTGGCCTGGCTCCACCGCCAGGGACGCACCAGCGGCGCCAATAGCACCAGGCCAGACCACCCTGCGGCCTCACGGCGGGTAAGCGCGTCGGTCGATAGTATGGCTGCCCCAGTACTCTGCCCGACACCCAGCCACGGTGTAGGAGCCATGCCCTGCGCTCGCAACATTTCCTGCACATACATTAAACAGTGCTGGTAATCGTCAAAATCTTCGATTTCTGCTCGTGGGCCACTGGAAAGACCATGGCCTGGCAGATCCCATAACACTACCCGCCAGCCTTTTGCCAACAGGCAGCTAAGCAGGTGACGATAAAGCCCCAGGTGGTCAAAGTAACCGTGAACGACAAAAGCAGTGCCGGTGGGAGCAGGGGGGCTCCACACCTGACACCACAGGGCAAAACGGCCGGTATCAATAAACCCGGCATGCACTTCGCTGGTATCGTTAAGTAGTGTTTCCAGACCGTAGTGGCGAAAGTAGTCATGCATGGCCTCCGTCAACGCTTCCCCCGGCGATAACCGGGAGAGCGGTAACTCGCCCGCTGCTTGCCTGAACAAGCCTTCCAAATGCTGGAAATCATGCATCAAAGTCTCTCCGTGAACGCCACTCTTCCATGGGCCCAGGCAGGCCAGCAGCGGCTGCCTCTCTCATCATTTGGTCGAGCATTTTGCTGCTTTAGGGTCTACGCTGTTTACATGCCTCCTCAGGTGTGGAAGTATTTTCCATAAATCCACTTTTACCCTGACCGTGGTTCTTTAACAACCCACGGGCACCTTCACAGGAGAAACCCCATGAGCGAGCGTATCACGCGTCACCGTTTACAGGTGGCAGCCGACCTAGACCGTTTCATCAACGAGCAGGCTCTGCCGGGAACTGGCGTCGATGAAAGCGCCTTCTGGGCTGGTGTCGATGCCCTGTTCCACGATTTGACCCCAAAAAACCGCCAACTACTCGAAGAGCGCGATACGCTGCAAGAGAAGCTGGATGTCTGGCACCGTGAAAATCCCGGCCCGGTGAACGATATGCCCGCTTACCGCCGTTTTCTGAAAGAGGCTGGCTACCTGGTTGAAGCACCAAACAATGTCAAAGCCACGACCGCTAATGTTGACCGGGAAGTGGCGACTCAGGCAGGTCCGCAATTGGTCGTCCCGGTCAGCAACGCCCGTTACGCACTTAACGCGGCTAATGCACGCTGGGGCAGCCTGTACGATGCACTGTATGGAACCGATGCGATCTCGGAAGAAGATGGCGCTGAAAAAGGGGCCAGCTTCAACCCCAAGAGGGGTGAAAAAGTTATCGCCTATGCCCGTGGCGTACTGGATCGTGCCGCGCCGCTGGCCACTGGCTCCCACCGGGATGCCGTAAAGTATGCCATTCGCGATGGACATCTGGTGGTTAGCCTGGAAGGCGGACGTGAAACCGGCCTGCAGGACTCTGGCAAACTCATTGGCTTCAACGGCGACACCTCAGCTCCTGAGTCGATCCTGCTGGCCAATAACGGTCTGCACCTGGAAATTCAGATTGATGCCAGCCATCCGATTGGCAAAACCGACCCGGCGAACGTGAAAGACGTCGTGGTGGAAGCAGCCCTGACCACCATTATGGACTGCGAGGACTCTGTCGCCGCAGTGGATTCAGAAGACAAAGTAGGTGTGTACAGCAACTGGCTCGGCCTGATGAAGGGCGACCTGGAAGAGAACATCGAGAAAGGCGGTAAAACCTTCACTCGTAAGCTCCATTCTGATCGCACCTGGCAGACCACCGATGGCGGCTCCATCACCCTGCCAGGGCGCTCACTGATGTTCGTGCGTAATGTGGGCCACCTGATGACCACGCCAGCCATGCTGGACGAAAATGGCAACGAACTTCCGGAAGGCATTCTGGATGCGGTGGTCACCTCCCTGATAGCCCTGCACGATCTGAAGAAAGATGCCGACCAGCCACGCAACTCGCGCACCGGCTCTGTGTACATCGTGAAACCCAAAATGCACGGCCCTAAAGAAGTCGCCTTTGCCAACGAGCTGTTTGGCCGGGTGGAAGACATTCTGGGCATGAGCCGCGATACCCTGAAAATGGGCATCATGGATGAAGAGCGCCGTACCACGGTGAATCTAAAAGCATGTATTACTGAAGCGGCCTCCCGTGTTGCCTTTATCAATACCGGCTTCCTCGACCGTACCGGGGACGAGATGCATACCGCGATGGAAGCGGGCCCGATGGTGCGCAAGGGCGATATGAAAAGCGCCGCCTGGATTCAGGCCTACGAGAAGAGCAACGTACAAGTGGGCCTTGCCTGTGGGCTGCGTGGCCGCGCCCAGATCGGTAAAGGCATGTGGGCCATGCCGGACCTGATGCACAGTATGCTTGAGCAGAAAATCGGCCACCCGAAAGCAGGTGCCAACACCGCTTGGGTACCTTCGCCCACAGCAGCAACCCTACATGCACTGCATTACCATCAGGTGAGTGTGAGCGATGTCCAGCGTGAACTGGAGGCTCAGGGTGAGCCGGACTTTCTGGACGATCTGCTAACCGTGCCGGTGGCGGAAAACGCAAACTGGTCTGATGAGGAAATTCAACAAGAGCTGGATAACAACTGCCAGGGTATTCTGGGCTACGTCGTACGCTGGGTGGAGCACGGCGTGGGCTGCTCCAAGGTACCGGATATCCACAATGTTGGCCTGATGGAAGACCGCGCGACCCTGCGCATCTCCAGCCAACATATCGCCAACTGGCTGCACCACGGCATTGTCGATGCACCGCGAGTGGAAGAGACCCTCAAGCGTATGGCCAAAGTGGTGGATGAGCAGAACGCAGGTGATCCAACCTACACCGCCATGAGTGCTGATTTCGAAGACTCTACCGCCTTCAAGGCCGCTTCTGATCTGGTATTCAAAGGGCGCGTACAGCCGTCTGGCTACACCGAGCCGCTACTGCATGAGTGGCGTCAGGTACACAAGGCCAAATAAGCTATCCCGCTGACTGGCCCAACCAGCCCCAAGGCTCGCTCCTTGGGGCTTTTTTCATTATGCTTGCTTACGTTGACGTTAAGGAGAATAACAACAATGACCGTAATGACTGTCGAGCAGATTGAGTATTTCCTGGATGAGGTATTCCCCCAACGGATGGGAAAAATAGTGAACGTAGGCGAAATGACCGCCACCATGCGCCTGGCAATTGGCAATGAGCATCTTCGCCCTGGCCCAAGGGTCTCTGGCCCGACCATGATGGGCTTCGCGGATGTCGCCATGTACGTCGCCATTTTGGCGCAAATTGGTCCAGAACCCATGGCGGTTACCAGCGACTTAAACTGCCACTTTTTACGCGCGGCATCCGGCGATCACGACATTATCGCCCATGCCAGACTGATCAAACTGGGTCGCCGCCTGGCGGTAGGTGAAGTACAGGTATTCTCAGCCAGCGATGACACACGCCCAGTGGTGCATGTTACCGCCAGCTATGCACTGCCCGTGGCCTGAGAACAACTGACATCGGGCTATCTCAGCCACCACAACAGATACCGTCAGGGGACAGCATGGAAAAAAACCTCGATGATCTCTAGCAACGTTGTCGCTTTAGTGATGGCTGCCGGCTACTCCCGGCGTTTTGGTCAGCGTGACAAACGCTGCGCTTCTCTCGCCAACGGGTGCTCGCTGCTAGCAACCTCTGTCGCCCATGCAAAGCAAGCCTTTCCTGTGCTGCGTGTGGCGATTCGCGAAGAGGACGACACAACCCTGCTCGGCCTTCCAGAGAGCACACCCCTGATTCGACTTCGGCAGGCACACCAGGGGCTGGGGTCGAGTCTGGCCGAAGCGGTGGAGGCACTCAGCAATGACTCCTGCCTTAACAGCGTAGCAGCGGTAGCCATTTTATTGGGCGATATGCCCTGCCTGCAGCAAGACACACTACTGACGTTACAGCAGCTAGCTACCCACGACACCATCGTGCGGCCCTGCTATGCAGGTAAACAGGGCCACCCAGTCATTTTTGGACGTACTCTCTGGCCAGCATTTGCATCGTTGAGCGGCAATAGTGGTGCTCAAGAACTGATTCGGCGCCACCCGTCGCACTACCGTATGTATGACGTGCAGGACGCAGGCACGCTGATTGATATCGACACACCAGAGGAAATCGCGTGTGTGAATAACCGTAGCATTGAACAGGCCTAAGCGCTAAACAGCATCACTGCTGTCACCGGGCTGATAGTTGAGTAACATAACAGGAACGAAGCACCACCTGTTTATGCAGAGCGCCCCATCAGAGCAACGATGGCGAGTGCCAGCCAGCCCGCGATGAGTAGCAGGCCTCCCATGGGCGTGACAATACCCACATTTAGCCCGGCCAGCGCCATCAGGTAAAGCGAACCTGAAAACGCCGCGATACCCGACGCCCATAACATCAACACAATATGCTGCCCCGGATGCTGCCAATGGCTGCGCCAGGCAAGCACTGCCAGCATGGCAAGGGTATGCCACGCCTGGTAGCGCACACCGGTTTCAACCACACTGACCATGGCAGCGCTGGTTCTCGCCGCCAGCCCGTGGGCTGCATAGGCCCCTAACATCACCATCAGTGCTCCTGAAAGTGCTGCCAAACACCACCACGGCTTGTCTAATCGTTGCATGCCTTGCTCCTTTCGCCGGTGTTCGTCACTGTCACCGGCTTATCCAACCTTGCAGATATTCACGCCACTACATACCTTGCGCGGCACGAAACCGCTACAATAGAGTACGTTTTGCATCACCCAATGGGACACTCAACGTTTATGTCTACCTTCAACGAGTCGACACAGCTTACGCTCAACGGCGAACCCTACGCCATTGCCCCAGGGCTGACAGCCGCTGACCTTGTTGAACAGCTTGGTCTTGGCGGGCGCCGCATCGCCGTAGAAATCAACGAACAGATTGTGCCCAAAAGCCAGCTGGCTGCAACCTCGCTCGCCGACGGCGATCAGATCGAAGTGGTCCACGCTATCGGTGGCGGCTAACACTGCCGCTGGTGCTTTTTCAAGGAATCGCTATGACGCAACTGACCAATACACCGCTCACCATCGCCGGACGCAACTTCAACTCCCGCCTGTTGGTGGGCACCGGAAAGTATAAAGACTTTACTGAAACCGGTGCCGCCATTGCCCAAAGCGGTGCTGAAATCGTCACCTTTGCCGTTCGCCGCACCAACCTTGGCCAGGATGCCGACGCACCCAACCTGCTGGATGTGATCTCACCACAACGCTACACCCTGCTGCCCAATACCGCAGGCTGTTACACCGCCAAAGATGCCGTGCGCACCTGCCGTCTGGCGCGTGAGCTACTGGATGGCCACAATCTGGTCAAACTGGAAGTATTGGGCGACGATCACACGCTTTACCCCAACGTGGTCGAGACTCTGAAAGCCGCCGAGACACTGCTGACCGATGGATTCGATGTAATGGTGTATACCAGCGACGACCCCATTGTGGCACGGGAATTGGAAGCCATGGGCTGCTGCGCCATCATGCCGCTGGGTTCGCTGATTGGCTCGGGTCACGGTATCCAGAATCCGCACAACGTACGCCTGATTGTTGAACAAAGCAGCGTCCCGGTACTGGTGGATGCAGGCATTGGTACCGCTTCCGATGCGGCGATGGCCATGGAGCTAGGCTGCGATGGCGTACTGCTCAACACTGCTATTGCCTACGCCCGCGATCCACTACGCATGGCCAACGCCATGAAACTTGCCGTAGAAGCAGGCCGCGATGCGTTTTTGGCAGGCCGCATGCCGCGCCGCCAGAGCGCTGATCCCTCTTCGCCTTTTGCTGGCCGGATTAACGGCTGATACAGAGACACCATGACCGATACGAACGACACCGCGCCCGACAATAGCGTCACCACCACTGGCCCCGAAAGCGCCGATGCGCCGTTGCATCGCCGTGGGATTAAAAGCTATGTGATTCGCGCAGGACGCATGACCCAAGCCCAACAGCGTGGCCTGGAAGAGGTATGGCCGCGCTTGGGATTAACCATTGCCGATGGCCGCCAGGATTTGGACGCCCTGTTTGGTCGCCGGGCTCCCCGCGTGGTGGAAATTGGCTTTGGCATGGGCAACTCACTGATTGAACAGGCTGGGCGCCACCCGGATACCGATTTTATCGGCATCGAAGTGCACGCCCCCGGCGTTGGCAAGCTGTTGGATGAAGTGGATAAACGCGGCTTAACCAACCTGCGTGTCTACCGTGAAGACGCCCTGGCGGTACTGGAACAGTGCCTGCCGGAAGGCTCGCTCACTACCCTGCAACTGTTTTTCCCCGACCCGTGGCCAAAAAAGAAGCACCACAAGCGGCGTATTGTGCAGCCCGCCTTTGCGGAGCTGATTCGTACCCGCCTGCAACCTGGTGGCACGTTTCACATGGCGACCGACTGGAAAGCGTATGCCGAGTGGATGGCCGAGGTGATGGAGTCCGCCCCCGGCTACGCCAATACCGCCAGTGCCGACACCGCGCCCTTTGTTCCGCGTCCGGATTTTCGTCCGCTGACCAAGTTTGAAGCTCGCGGTGAAAAACTGGGCCACGGCGTCTGGGACCTGATCTACCGCCGGGAAGGCTAAATCAGGTACTGGAGCGGTGGCGCCGCGCTAGGGCCGCTTTTCGTAAACAACCCGATGCAGTGTACCGCTACCAGTTTCGAAGGCATCGATATTCGCTAAGGTGGTATCGGCAATATTGGTCAACGCTTCGTCAGTGAAAAATGCCTGATGCCCAGTGATCAGTACGTTGTGAAAGGTGGTCAGGCGCATAAACTGATCATCATCAATCACCTTATACGACAAGTCTTCAAAAAACAGCTGCTCCTCCTCTTCGTACACATCCAGTCCCAGGCGGCCAATATGGCCGCTTTTTAATCCGGCTATCACCGCATGGGTATCCACTACCCGCCCTCGCCCTGTATTGATCAGCATCACACCCTGCTTCATTTGAGCAATGGCATCGGCGTTAATCAGGTGATCGGTGTCGGGAGTCAGAGGGCAGTGCAGCGAGATGATATCTGCCTGTGCATAGAGCGCTTCCAGTGACACATACTCCACAAACGGCTTGGCCTTTGGGTTAGGGTAGGGGTCGTGAGCCACAACCCGGCAACCGAAACCATGCATAATGTCGGCGAAAATGAGCCCAATATGACCGGTGCCAATGACGCCGACGGTTTTTCCATACAGGTCAAACCCAAGCAAGCCATCCAGAGAAAAATTGCCTTCGCGCACCCGGTTATAAGCACGGAATGTCATACGATTCAGGCTCATCACCAACGCCACTGCGTGTTCGGCCACTGCGTGAGGCGAGTAGGCAGGCACCCGCGCCACAGTGATTCCCAGTCGTTCGGCCGTCGCCAGGTCAACATGGTTGAACCCCGCCGAGCGCAGAGCGACCAGCCGTATACCGCTTGCATGAAGCTGCTCAAGCACGGCGGCATCCAGATGGTCGTTTACAAAGGCGCACACACCTTCATGACCTTTCGCCAGTGGCGCCGTCTCAGCGGTTAGCCGCACGTCAAAAAAACTCAGCTCATGGCGCATTGCCGCGTTGGCACGGGACAGAAACGTTTGATCGTAAGGCTTGGCGCTAAACACAGCAATGCGCATGGCGGCTCTTCCTGGCAGTGAATTCATGGTCAGCATAGGCAATCCGCCCATTATCTGTCCAAACGGCACCGGAAGTCGTTGTCCAAGGACAACAGGAGAAATGGCGGGGGAAAAGTAGTAGAAAAAGCCGCTCCAGTGGAGCGGCAAAAGACCGTGACTAGCAATGAGAGGGAGAAACCATGACAGGAAACTGGCGGTTTCTGTCGTGGTTGCCAGCGTCTCATCAAACGCTGACCATCACAATATAATCATTCTCATTTACCGCGTCAACACAAATGCGAATACTTTTTATTTATTCTTTTGTATCAGCTGACCAGTTGTAGCCACAGCGGGAGGGTTACCATCGCCAGCAGCGTTTGGCCGGTAATAATCGCCGCCATTAACTCAGCATCCCCTCCCAACTGGCGGGCAAGAATATAGGCAGAGGTAGCCGTGGGTAGCGCAGCAAATAACAGCGCTACATCGCGGCTCACCGTATCAAGGCCCACAATCCATACCAGCAGCAGCACAAAAGCAGGCATTAATAGTAGTTTTATGCTGTTGGTCGCCACCACCCCACGGTCAAGACGCAACAGCGCCGCCGGCCGCAAAGCCACTCCTACGGCAACCAGTCCTAGCGGCAGGGCGGCCCGTCCCAGGAGTTCCACCGTATCCTCGCTCCAGCCCGGCAACCCGATTCCGGTCAGGTTCAGGGCGATACCAGCCAAGCAGGCTAAAATCAGCGGATTCTTCGCCAGAGCCAACGCGCTTTTACCCAGGCTTGAACCACCTAGGGTGCCCGCTGCCACAAAGCTTGCAACACACATCACATTCACCACCGGCACCATTAATGCCACCGCTACCGCTGCCGTCGTCGCGCCAGTACTGCCATGTAGCGCGACGGCACCGGCCACCCCCACATAGGTATTGAAACGCACCGCCCCCTGGAAGACCGAAGTAAACGCTTCCGGTGTTAGCCCCAACCAGCCCCGAAAATGCCATAGCAACAGGCCGAACAGCCCCATCGCCCCCAGCAACACCATCGCTAAACGTCCTACTGGCACCTGATTGACATCCGCAGTGGCAAGTGTACCCACCAGCATGGCTGGAAACAGCACAAAGTAGATTAGCCGTTCCATCTGCGGCCAAAAGTTCTCACCTGGCCATCGTCCATAGCCAATAACCGCGCCCAGCAAAATGAGTAAAAACAGTGGCCCAAGCGCCCCGGTAATGCTCTCCATTGTTATTCCTTCTTAAGTGCGACATCCCAGCACAGCGACATCTGCGAAATAGCTGTTACCATTAAACAAACTCCCCGCCTCACGGCTTGCTTAGCGACTATTCTGCCATGAAGAACCTGTCTAAACCTGTCTATCTTACGGGTTTTCCAGTGCTGAAAGTGCTTATTCTGGTAACCGGCTTAGCGCTGGCGGCCTGTTCGTGGTACGTCCTGGCCAACTGGCTGAGAGATGATAATGATATAACGTGGTTTGCCCCCAACACAGCCTGTAATTTGCATACCCAGGCGTGTGCTGCCACGCTGGGAGATAAAGGCCGAATCACCCTTACCATTGACACCAACGGACGCATCGAAGCACTGACCATCCTGCCACTGGATGTGGAGGTAGAAGGCCTGGAAGTACACCATGTTAGCGTTGACTTTATCGGTCGTGATATGGATTTAGGCTTGCACCGTTTTGCGCTATCCGCAACGGCACCCGGACATTTTCGCGGGCAGGGTCAGGTCGGTATTTGCACTCAAGCCGTTATGCCGTGGCGCGCACGTGTCATACTGGATACTCCAGAAGGTAAACTAGGCAGTTGGTTCGACTTTGACGTCATTCGGAGTTAATGGGTATGGCAGCTAAACCTCTCAAACGCAAACCACTCTGGCTGGGCCTGGGGGCATTAGTCATCCTGCTCATCATCGGCTCCATCAGCCTCTATCAATTCGTTCTTAACGCCGATAATGATGAACCCAGAGGCGGCCCTATTGCGATGCCTGCAACCCAGGGTGACTTCTCACTAACCCAGCTTGATGAAAATGACATTGCCATTGTGTCGTTTGGTTATACCTACTGCCCTGACGTATGCCCGATGAACCAGGCCGTTAAACGGCAGGCGCTGGCCCAGTTAAGTGAAACCCAGCGTGAACGCGTGGTGCCCGTTATGATTACTGTCGACCCGGAGCGCGACACGCTTACACGTATGGAAGAGTACATGCAGTTCTTTGGTAGTGAGTTTATCGGCTTGGTGGGTAGCCAGGAGCAACTGGAAGATGTCGCGGAACGTTATGGCGTGATTTGGCGGCGAGTAGAGGCGCCCGATTCTGTGATGGAGTACACCGTTGACCATACCGCATCACTGTTTCTGGTAAACCGACACGGGAAAATTCTACAACGTGTGCTCTACTCTCCTACCGCCTATGGCTTAATAGCTGCGTTGGAGAGAGAGCTGGACAGCTGATTGACTCACGCATGTTTGTAGTGGGGGACTAGTCCCCCGAAGAACTCTGTAAGCGGTCCAGCATCGCCATTAGTGCACCTATTTGCTTACCTTCCCGTGAGTCATGAAGCGGGCTTAACTGCCAGGTACTTTCCGCAAATCCCCACCAGTCCCAACACCCCTGGGGGTTCGCCATACTGCTTTCCGCCTGAGGGTAAAGCACCACTTGCCCATGCTCAGCCGCCCAGCGATTAAGGCCATTATAGCGAACAAAGGTATCCTCAATGGCCTCTGCACTCATTTGGCACCCGTGCAGTGCCATGGTGACAGGGCAATCACCCTCCGCGCATACTTCGGGGATAAAAACATAGCCCATATTGGCCAGTCCCTTTACCGCAAATTCAGACTGATCAAACGCAAGCAACTCACCCTCACCCGGGATAGACTGGCGGTCAGGATAGAGCCACTCCAACATCTCACCCGCCACATCTTCACCACACGCCAATATATGGCTTCCGCCACCCTGGCGGCAGCCACCCAGCGACTCAGGGTCAATCGCCGTCTCTTTGGGCAAACGTATCGGCCAGCCATGCCCGGCATCCTCACCCTTGACAAAACGCAGCTGTGCCGGCGTTGCCAGCCATGATTGCCATTGCTCGGCCAGCAGGCTGCCAAGTTCAGGCGCGACGACATCATCCTCATTACCGTGCCACACAAAAGCACGCAGCTGGCTAAGCGCATCCTGGCTGCCCACCTGCTCCTGGGATGCATAGTTTTCCCACCGTCCCTCCAATTCTTCCAAGGATGGCAAACCACGGCGGGTCATCATGCATTGATTAAGGGCTAGACTTAGTGCACCTTGTGCACAGCCCCATGGCCCGGCGGCCACTACCCCGACGCCGCTAAAGCGTTCAGGCCATGCCACCGCCAGTTGTGCTGCCATATACCCGCCGGAGGAAACGCCAACGACGCTTGCCTGATCACTGGCAGCACCTAACGCGGGCAAATCATCAAGTGTGTCATCTGCATACACATTGCTTGCTGCCAACATTATAACAAGCGCACCCATCAGGCTGCGCATGGAGGCGGTGGTTGGGGCTGAGCTCATAACTTACTCGACACCCAGCAGTTCAACGCGGAAGGTCAGCATTTCGTTAGGGCCAATGGGGCCTTGGCCGCCTTCGCCATAAGCAAGCTCAGCAGGGATATACAGCATCCAGCTATCGCCGACACTCATTAGCTGCAGCGCCTCCTGCCAGCCTTCAATCACCTGACCAACCTGGAAGCTCACCGACTCGCCCCGCTCGAAGGAGCTGTCGAACACGGTTCCATCCAGCAGCATGCCTTCGTAGTTCACTTCAACCATATCTTCTGGACCAGGGGTTGCACCATCACCAGACTCCAATACTTCGTACTGCAAACCGGAGTCAGTCACCTCAACCTCTTCGCGCTCAGCATTTTCCGCCAGGAAAGCTTCACCTTCTTCCAGATTCAGCTGGGCAATTTCTGCCGCTTCTGCTTCACGTGCCTGCATTGAGCGCTCCTGAAAGGCCATGAGCGCTTCCATCATCTCTTCTTCGCTCAGCGCCAGCTCATTGGCTTCAAATACGTCGCGCATACCGTCAGTGAAGGCATCAATATCAAGGTCTTCAATATCCGCCTGCATGCTTTCGCCCAGGGTAACCCCCAGGCTATAGGCCAGACGCTGCTCATCAGTTTCAGGGGCTGCCGCTGCAAAAGGAGCCACCAGTAGCAACCCCGTCAGGGCCGTGGAAGAGATCAGTGCTTTCATGAAAAAAACCTTATCCTGCGGCGCTATACGCCAAAATGTTGGTACCTTAAAGACTAACACCCGCCGCCTCAGGCTGCATTACCTGAAGCGGCGGGCGATCATCAGACCACATAACAGACCAGAGGTTTAACGTGTTACACCACAAGTGTAGGGCAGTGTGCCGCACCCGCTACACGTTGGGAGACACTGCCTAACAGCAGGTTTTTCTCACCATTGGTTCCCTGGGCTCCAATAACGATAAGGTCGCACTCACGTTTGCGGGCAAACCGCACAATAGTGCGCGATGGACGCCCCCCTTTAACAAACGCTCTGACCCTGAGGCTCTCCGCTCCCATCTCAATCGCGTGAGACTTTGCGTGCACTGCGATTTCGGTAGCGTACTCTTTAAGCGCATCATCGGGAATGTCGAGCTTATTAGGCCTCACCATGGAAAGTGACGCCTCCAGCAGGCTGTGGTGCTTAAATACGCACAGTAAGTAAAGTTCTGCGCCAGTTAACATATGTAGGCCGACAGCTTTATCGAGAGCCTTAATTGCCCCTTTTGAACCATCCACGGGCACTAAAATGCGGTTGAACATGCGCGTTATCCCTATGGCTGTTTAGCGAAAGGCAACATCACGCAGGAACAGCGCGATTTGTGGGAAAGCAATGATTAACCCTGCGGCTGTTATCAGCATGAAGATGAACGGAGGGGTACCCCGAATCACCTCCCAGTAGGGTCGTTTGAAAATCGCTATGGCCGTGAATATATCGCAGCCGAATGGCGGCGTTGCTGACCCAATGGCGACCTGTAGCGTGATAAGGATACCGACCAATACCGGATCCAGACCTGAAGCCGCTATCGCAGGTGCGAAAATGGGTGTAAGCACCAAAATCACCACGATGGGATCAACAAACATACAGGCGACGAAGAAAGCGATCGAAATAGCGATCAAGACGCCGACAGGCCCTGCTTCATTAATACCAAAGGTACCCAGTATCGCCTGTGGAATCTGTGCAAACGAGATAATCCACGAAAACCCATTGCCTGCGGCGACAAGAATGAAAACCACCGCCGTTATTAAGCCTGTTGACTTGGCAATCGTGAAGATATCAGGCAGCTTTAAGGAGCGGAAAATCACAAACTCCAGCAGAACAGCATACAGCACACAGGCTGCAGCGGCTTCCGTTGGGCTAAAGATGCCGCCATAAATACCGCCCACAATCAGCACAGGAAAGCCAAGCGGCCAAAGGGCTCTTTGCACTGAAACCACACGCTCTTTCCAGCTGGCTTTAGGCTCGGTGGGCACCTTATTTACAATGGCATATACAATACTGTAGGCCGAAAACATCGCTAGAATCAGTACCCCTGGGCCAATGCCTGCGATGAAAAGCTCGGCAATGGAGGTCTGCGATACGACCCCGTAGATAATCATGCCGATACTCGGCGGAATCAAAAAGGCAATATCACTGGAGTTGATAATCAGTGCCAGGGTAAAGGGGTCTTTATAGCCCGCCTTTAGCATCCGTGGTCGCAAAGGCGAACCCACAGCGACCACGGTTGCCTGAGTCGAACCGGAAACAGCACCAAACAGGGTGCACGATACAGCGGTACTTACTGCCAGCCCGCCTTTAATGTGGCCGACAAAGGTCATCACCATATCAATGAGCCGGTTCGCGGAGTGTCCACGAGTCATGATATCGGCTGCCAGGATAAACATGGGTACTGCAATCAGTGATGTGGGACTAACCCCCCGCATCATCTGCTGAATCAGTGTTTCCATTTGCCCCAGACCGCCAAAACTCATAAAAAAGCCGACAAAGGCGGCAGTCATTAAGGGAATCATCATCGGGAAGCCAAGTAGCAGCAGCACGATCATGATCGTAATTATCGTTGCCGTCATGGATAGTTCCTCACTGCCTAAACTTCCGTTTCCGTGTCTTTATAGCCATCTACAACATGGGTCGAGAGATAGACATCCCGCGAGATCACATTGGTATAGGCCGTCATAACGTACTGAATACCTGTAACGGCAAACCCCAGGGGTACCCACACGTACATCCACCACGCTGGAATACCGGTAGAAGGCAGGCTGCGACCACGCCCCATGATGGTCATGATGTAACCAATTGAGTAATAGCACAGCGTGAACATCACTAACGCGGTAAACAAACAGATCAAAATCATTAACCCACGGCGGAAGCCCGTTGGCAGGGCATCGTAGATGGCCGACATGCGGATATGTCGACCATGGCGGGCGGCATAACCAATACCCGCGAAAGTAACCAAAACGATCAATATTCGGTTTACCTCTTCGGAAAAGTGCAAACTTTCCCCGAATACGAAACGCCCAATCACGTTAGCAACTGTATTGACCGCCATCAGGATGACACCCATGGCGAGAATGATGCCTTCCCCTTTACTGATCCATGTGTCTATAACGCCCAATGGCCCTGGTAGCATCGAGCGATAGCTTTTCTCAGCAATATCGTCTTCGCTCATATCCATTACGGTTGCTCCTTATTATGCCCTAGCGTATGCACACCATAACTGCCAAATAGCACAGGCAGTGTTGTCTTCAGCACACTTTGGTAAGCTTGTTAACACTTTAGCGAATCACCACCGGTAAGTATTCAACGCTTATTAGCCGAAGCCCGGGGTAACAAAAAAGGGGCAGCCGATGGCTACCCCCATGAGTAACGGTACTTCTATGCCTTACTCGTTGGTAACAGCTTCGAGGTCTTGTTTGAACTGCTCCAACAGCTCAGCACCACGCTCGCCTGTCATTTCGACGAAGCGCTCTTCTACTTGTGGAGCACGGTCACGGAAGGCCTGGATTTGCTCTTCATCAAGGCGGGTGACAGTTACTTCGTCTGAAGCATCCTGGATTTTCTCCAGTGACTCATCAGCTAAACCTGAAATATGCTCAAGAATATGCTCGTAAGCCGCTTCGGTAGCGTCACGTACCAGTTGCTGGTCATCTTCAGACAGGCCATCAAAGAAGTCCTGATTCGCCATCATAGCGGTGGTGAACCAGCCATGACCGGTGAACACCAGATTGGGGGATACTTCATAGAGGCCACCAGACTCAATCCAGAAAATAGGATTTTCCTGCCCCTGCAGAATGTTCGTTTGCAGACCGCCATAGACCTCACCCCAAGGCAGTGGGGTTGGGCTTGCACCAAAGGCACGGTAGGTTTCCGCTAACAGCGGGTTGGTCATGGTACGGATGTTCTTGCCGCGCAGTTCTTCTGGCGATGTGATCGGCTCATCAACAGTGAGCACCATCTCACCTTCCGGATACATTTTCAGCAGTTCCAGCCCTTGTTCGGCGTAGAGTTCGGGAAAGGTTTCATGAATCGCGGTGCTGGTGTTGAAGAACTCAATGACGGTTTCTTCATCGGTGGGCAGCAGGTAGGGTACAAAAAAGATTTGTGCTTCTGGAATCAGTGCGCCGGTAAAGCCGGGGGACTGGTTGACGAACTGCAGGATACCCGCCTGGGTCTGCTCCATGATGTCGTCAGACTCGCCCAGCTCACCAAAGCGGTATACCTGAACAGTGTGGTCAGAGTTCTCTTCAACGTACTCCTTGAATGCCATGGCGAAGACATCCTGCACATCGCCTTCGTACTCTTCGTGAGCGTAACGCCAGTTATCCGCCTGTGCGGCCGCAGTCATACCCAGCAATAGTGCGCCAACGCTAGCCGTCGTCATTAACTTAGTCGTTACTGAACGAGTCGAAACAGACTTGCTTGCCTTCATGCAGAGTTCCCCTTGCAGTGGTAAGCGCGCTATACGAGTGCGCAAGAATCTGATTTTTGTACAACGCGTATCGCCTGTTACTTTGGCATCATCCGCTAAACCCAAAAACGTTGTTTATTACGATGGGTTAACAGGCGAGTTTTATGTGGCCAACACGCATTATTCAAAAACAGCTTAAATTCAGGCTAGCGCGGTCACTCGAAGCGGTCAAGTTGGCGCGCCAGCACCTCAAAAGCACGTGTGGTGCTTTCGGGTAGACGTTGCTCACTTACTGTACAAGCGTCAAATGCACTGTAAAGAAGCGTATCTTGCAGCCATCTTGCAACTTCCTGCGAACTTATGACTATTTTTGTTAACCGTTGGTTAATTTTTGTGGCCTGCAACGCCCACGCTTCCCAGCGTTGAAGGTTCTCATGCTCAGCCTGTAACTCTGCCTGCTGAATGGTGTTGCGCAGAGCGGCAATGGACTCACATTCAACAGCCTGAGGCTTTAAGTCACGGCGCAATTGGCGCAATATCGCTGTCACCTCCCGCTGCCAACGCAAACGCGTATTGCGCTCCTCTGCCAGCGCCGCTGGTTCCGCCTGCAAGCCATGCCGATAAAGCCAGCAGTGGAACAGCAACTCACACACGTCGATGCCCGCAGCGTCCTGCAAGGCAAGGCAGGCTTCCTCTACTTTCGGCCTGGCATAAAATAGCCGCGCAAAATCCCACAGTGGTGTCTGCTGCAAACGCTGCAATCGGTTAGAATCGTGCATGGATTTACCCACTTTTCCGGGAGAAAGCATGATCGCACTGCGCCAAGTCGCTCTGCAACGGGGCACGCAAACGCTACTCGATAACGCAGACCTTACGCTGCATAACGGCGTTAAGGCTGGCATTATCGGGGCAAATGGTGCCGGTAAGTCGAGCCTGTTTAAACTCCTGTTGGGAGAACTGGGCCCCGACCAGGGCGATGTTGAAATGAGTGGTGGCCAGCGCATTGCTCATATGGCCCAGGAAGTTGAAGCCCTGGACCGGCCCATTGTGGAGTATGTGCTGGATGGTGACCATGCCTTACGTCAGGCGGAAGCTGAGCTGGCCGCTGCCCGTGCATCAGATGATGCCCACCGGGAAGCCGAACTGCATGGATTAATTGAAACCCTCGATGGCTACAGTGCGGAATCCCGGGCGGCGCAATTACTGGTGGGACTCGGCTTTGTACAGGCAGACCTTGCACGGCCTCTATCCGACTTTTCAGGCGGCTGGCGCATGCGGGTTAACCTGGCGCGCACGCTGTTTATGCCCTCTGACCTGCTGCTGCTGGATGAGCCCACCAACCACCTGGACCTTGATGCTCTGCTGTGGCTGGAACAGTGGCTCACCCGCTACCCTGGTACGCTACTGCTGATTTCCCACGACCGTGATTTTTTGGATGCGGTATGTGACCACATCGTGCACATGCATCATCAAACGCTGGAGCTGTATCGCGGTAACTACTCCCGCTTCGAACGTACCCGTGCCGAAAAGCTGGCCCTGCAACAGGCCGAAGCTGCCAAGCAGCAGGCCCGGCGGGAAGAGATAGAACGCTTTATTGCCCGCTTTAAGGCCAAAGCCACCAAGGCCCGCCAGGCACAAAGCCGCGTGAAGATGTTGGAGCGCATGGAAGATATCGCCATGGCGCATGTGGATTCCCCGTTTCACTTTACCCTGCCAGCTGCGGATAAAACCTCCCACCCACTGCTGGTACTTGACCAGGCCACGCTGGGCTACCGCAGTGAGTCGGCGGATACTCCCCAGTTGCAAAACGTCAACATCACGCTACTGCCCGGCAGTCGTATTGGCCTGTTAGGCCCCAATGGAGCGGGTAAATCAACGCTGATCAAATCACTCACGGGGGAGCTTGCGCTACTGGAGGGCAAACGCGTACCGGGTGAGCATTTGGCTATCGGTTATTTTGCCCAGCACCAGCTGGAAGGACTGGATGTCACCACCACACCGTTCGTGCATGTACAGCGCCTTTCCCCCACCGCCAGTGACCAGGAAATTCGTAACTTCCTGGGCGGCTTTGGTTTTAAAGGCGATGATGCCTTTGGCGAAGTCGCCACGTTCTCAGGTGGCGAAAAAGCACGTCTCGCGCTGGCACTGGTGGCCTGGCAAAAGCCCAATCTGCTACTGTTGGACGAGCCGACCAACCATCTGGATCTGGAGATGCGCGAAGCACTGACCGAAGCGCTGGCCGGATTTGAGGGCACCGTCATTCTGGTATCCCATGATCGCCACCTGTTACGCGCCACCGTCGATGAATTTTGGCGGGTTGCCGACCATAAGGTAGAGCCCTTTGATGGCGACCTGGATGACTACCGGGCATGGCTAAAAGCCCGCCTGGAAGAGAACCGCCGTGATTCGCGCAGCGAGAAAAACGAACGCCAAAACCAGCAGCCCAGCGGCGACAGGAAAGCAGCCCGGAAAGCCGCCGCTGAATTGCGAGAAAAACTGCGCCCACTGAAAAAACAGCGCGATCAGGCAGAAAAGGCCATGGAGCAGGCCCAGCAGGCCCTCGAAAGTGTAGAAGCCATACTTGCCGACCCATCGCTCTATACCGACAGTACACGGAAAGCAGAACTCTCCAATGCCCTTGCCCAACAGGCAGAGGTCAAAGCCCGGCTGGATAACGCCGAACAAACATGGCTCGCCGCCGAGGAAGAATTGGAAGCCATGGAGGCTGAGCTACTGGCCAGTGAAGCTTAGGCAGGAGCTATCAAGCGACGCCGCTAGCTCTCCAGCAAAAAGGTTACCGGCCCGTCATTAACCAGCGCCACCTGCATATCGGCACCAAATTCGCCGGTAGCCACCTTGGGCCATGCAGCGCGTGCCTGAGCCAAAAGATAATGAAACAGGCGCTCTCCGTCAGCAGGAGGCGCAGCGCTGGAGAAGCTGGGGCGTAGCCCCTTCCGGGTATCAGCGACCAGGGTGAACTGGGACACCAGCAGCAGCCCCCCTTCAACCTGCTGAAGATTGTTGTTCATTTTATCGTCAGCATCACTGAATACCCGGTAGTGCAGTAACTTATGCAAAAGCTTATCGGCATCCGCCTCACTATCCCCCCGTTCGACACCCACCAACGCCAACAGCCCCTGGTCGATGGCGCCCACAACGTCACCCTTGACCGAGACGTTGGCATGCTTTACCCGTTGAATCAGCGCTTTCACCTATTTCCTCATTTTGCTGGCAAGCAGTATCGGTTATTAGTGCCAATCTTAATCCACAGGCGTACTTACCATGAACGGCATAGCATCAAATCACAGTGGGGCTCACTGAGCAGCATCTCTGTCAATTGGCTGGCATGGTGGGGCTGACCACGGCTACCCAGCATGACAAGATCAGGCGAGTGGCGCTTCATATAGTCTTGCAGTATGTCACAGGGATGGCCTTGCTCTAACACCAGCTCGATATCGGGCACACCGTCCAACTCACGCATCAGGCTCTCTATTTCACTATTCAGCGCGCCTCGTAGCCTGGCAACTTCGTGGTCACGCCACTGGGCGTAGTACGTCTGTGAACCCAGTTCCCGTTCACCGGGAAGATTCCAGGCGTGAAGTAACGTCAACTTGGCTTCCGGAAAGCGCACCAACGCCTCTTTCAAGGTGTGGCGGGCCGTCAACGAAAAGTCGATCGGCACCAGAATATGCTGCCATGGTTGGGTAGGCAGGTATGAGGCTATCACTACGGGGCAGGGTGCGCTGCGCAATACCCGCATCACCGTCGTTCCTGGAAGCAGGTCCTTCTGGCCACGCTTACGGTGCATCCCCATAATAATCAGCGATGCATTACGCTCATGCGCTTCACGCACGATTTCAACATGGGGGGAACCCACCACGCTCTGAATCATTAACGACGGCGCTTCCAGGGCATAATCTTCGCGTAGGTCGGTTAACGTGGCGCTAATGTCTTCATTCACCGCCCGCTCCACTTCCTGTAGAACGCGACGGGGCAGGTAGGGGTCAAGGACATGCAGAATGTCGAGCTGGGCGCCCTGCATATAAGCAAGGCGAAGGGCCCGGGCAAAAGCAGCTCGGTTATCCTGGGAAAGATCCGTGGCAAACAGCAGGGTCCGAGGCATGGCGTCACTCCTTATCCGAACAGGTCGGCGCAGTAGGCAGTCGTACGGGCACTCTTCAGCATGGTGTGCGAAGGCGCATACCGCAAGAAGTCTATTTGCCAACTCACACGGCTCCGCGCTAATCCTTGAGCCATGTCAACATCATTACCACCAGACGTGAAAGTGGTGCACCGGGCCACGGCCTTTGCCAACGCCTAAACGCTCACTCGCTTCCAGTGCGGCATGTAACCACTGCTTCGCCTCGCTGATAGCCTGTACAGGCGCATTAGCAGCTACTTCCTGGGGCAGCTTCGCCAAACAGGCAGTAATAGCGGAGGAGAGCGCACAGCCGGTACCGTGCAAGTTGTCGGTAGCAATACGTGAGGCGGGCAACCAAGTATGACCGTCAGGAGTTGCCAGCAAATCAGGGCAGGTTTCCCCGCGCAGATGCCCGCCCTTTAGCACCACGTAAGGCGCACCCAACTGGCTGAGCCCTGGCAACATCGCTTCCATCTCATCAAGCGTTGTGGGCGATTGGGTATCCAGCAGCACAGCGGCCTCTGGCAGATTTGGCGTAATGACATCCGCCAGTGGCACCAGGATGTCACGCACAGCCCGAATCCCGGCATCGTCTACCAGAGTATCGCCGCTTTTGGCCACCATCACCGGATCAAGCACAATCCAGCGGGGGCGATGCTGGCTCAGTACATCCGCAATGACCTCTGCGACCTCCCGGCTGGCGACCATGCCGATCTTAACGGCAGTCACCGCCACATCGCTCAGCAGGTTTTCCAACTGCTCACGAATAGCCTGGGGTGGCACAGGGTAAACCGATGCCACACCACAGGTATTTTGAGCGATAACGGCGGTGATCACATTGGTGCCATACACCCCAAGCGCTGAGAAGGTTTTAAGATCCCCCTGCAGCCCTGCGCCGCCTGAAGGGTCAGAGCCTGCGATCGTCAGTACATTGGCGATGTCCGTCATAAACCCTCTACATGATCGATGGCAGCCAGGTTGCCAGCCCCGGGAAAAATGCCAGCGCCAACAACATGCTTAACTGCAGTAGAATAAACGGAATAACTCCACGATAGATTGCCGAGGTTGGCACACTATGAGGCGTGACACCGCGCAAATAGAACAGTGCAAAGCCAAACGGTGGGGTTAAAAAGGATGTCTGCAAGTTCACTGCGATCATAATGCCAAGCCAAATAGGATCAACCCCCATCGCCAGTAGTACCGGCCCCACAATGGGCACAACGACAAAGGTGATTTCGATAAAGTCGAGAATAAAGCCCAGCAGGAAAATCACCAACATCACTATCAACGTGGCACCCACCACTCCGCCTGGTAATGCTTCAAACAACTCTATAACCAACTCCTCGCCACCAAAGGCGCGGAATACCAGCGAAAACAGCGTGGCACCGATCAGGATCAGAAACACCATGCTGGTAACTTGCGCGGTAGAGTGCAGCACCTCTTTTAACATGGAGAAGCTCAGTCGGCGGTTGGCTGCCGCCAGGAGCAATGCACCAAACGCACCAACGGCGGAGGCTTCCGTAGGCGTGGCAAAGCCGCCTAAAATAGAACCCAAGACCGCAACGATCAGTAGTACCGGGGGGACTAAGCCTTTTATCAACAACGGCCAAATACTACCGGTATGCCCCAGTTCAGCCTTCAATGCAGAGCGATCCGCTGCGGGCGCTGCTGAGGGTTTTAGCCAGGCAACTATCAGCAAATAAACAATGTAGGCAACGACCAGCAACAACCCTGGCACCAGTGCACCAATAAACAGATCACCAATGGAGAGTGTTTTTGGGCTCCAAACCCCCATCGACAGTTGCGCCTGCTGATAGGCGTTCGATAACACATCGCCCAATAGTACCAGTGCGATGGAAGGAGGAATAATCTGTCCAAGCGTACCAGTGGCACAGATAGTACCAGTGGCAAGCGCAGGGGAGTAACCTCGCTTTAGCATGGTCGGTAACGATAACAGCCCCATCGTCACAACAGTGGCGCCCACAATGCCGGTAGAGGCTGCTAACAGCATACCCACAATCACAACCGCGATACCTAACCCACCACGTAAAGCACCAAACGCCATTGCCATGGCATCCAGCAAAGTCTCCGCTATCCGGGACTTCTCCAGCAGCACCCCCATCAACACAAACAGAGGCACCGCCAGCAGTGTTTGATTGGTCATGATGCCGTAAAGCCGGTTAGGCATAGCGTTCATCATGCGGGATTCAAAGGGTACCGCAACCCCCATGGCTTGAAGCATCAGGCCAAGGCCTGCGAACACCAGGGCGGTGCCCGCCAGCGCCATGGCAACCGGATAACCCAGCATCAGTACTGCACATACAGTAGCAAACAGCACCAGCGGCATAAAATCTAATAAGGACGCCAGCACTAGACAATCTCCTCATGGGCGTGGGTTGTGTTCGTTAACTTGCCGCGAATAATCAGTGTTTGACGCATTAATTGCGCAATTCCCTGTAGCAGTAACAGGCCTACCATCACCAGAATCAGCGTTTTAAGCAGGAATACACCGGGGATGCCTCCGTCGGGCGAGCGCTCCATAATGACCCAACTGCTACGCACATAGCTGAAGCTACTGAACGCGATAAATAGCGATACGGGAATGAGTAAAAACAGAGTGCCAAGCAGGTCCACCCACGCGCGGCCACGGTCAGAAAAACGCCGATAAAAAATATCCACCCGCACATGGCCATCGCGTTTAAGCGTCCATGCGGCGCCCAGCATAAAAACCGCAGCGTGCATATACATCACCGACTCTTGCATCACAATACTGTTGATACCCACAACGTAACGCAACACGACGATGGCAAACTGAATCACCATCATAATAATCACTAACCAGGCAATGGCCCGGCCCACCCCCTCGGTAAAGCAGTCAAGCCAGCGCAATAAGCGTGGCTCTTGGGCATTTGCGTGCATTGGAAAATGTCCTGCATTAATAAAACGGCCCAGAATCATCGCTGATTCTGGGCCAGACGTCATCCCCAATAGCACGCTATTCGGGGTTAAAACGCGTTTTATACGTCTATTGGGTTAATGATGTCAGTATAAACACCACTTATGAGGCTCAATTTGCTGAACGCTCGGCGTCAGCTTCGGCCAAAGCATCAAGGCACGATTTAGGAAGCGGCAAATCCACCGCTATCGGCAGGTGATCAGAAAACAGATGATCCAAAACCCTCACTTCAGCAGCCTCAAGGGTTTGAGAAAGCAGAATATGATCCAATGCGCGGCGCGGCTGCCAGGAGGGGTAGCTAAACAGCGGTTTCACGGGATGCAAGGGCAATGAGGTGCTAAACCGCTCATGAGCAAAAAGCTGCTCTGGAGTGCAGTTAAGATCCCCCATCACCACTACATGGCGCAGAGGTTGAATGATATCGCTCAAATAATTGAGCTGACGCACCCGGCCACGGTGACTAAGCGCCAAGTGCGCAATGAAGATATGCAGGGCATCAGGTCCGTTGCCAAACCGCACATGGATAGCCCCGCGCCCCGGCAGCGTACCGGGCAAGCGGTGCTCCTCAATTCGGCTGGGCACCAAACGGGAAAGCAGACCATTACTGTGCTGGGCAATGCGCCCTAAATTACGGTTTAGCTGCTGGAAATAGTGAGGGAACCCGGCGTGGGAAGCGAGGTATTCCACCTGATTAATACGGCTGGAGCGGAAGCTGCCACCGTCCACTTCCTGAAGCCCGACCACATCAAACTGGCCCAGCACTTCTCCCATCATCTCCAAACGCTGCAAGCGGCGCGGATGAGGTAAGAAGTGCTGCCAGCTGCGGGTCAGGTAATGGTGGTAGGCAGAGGTTTGAATACCTACCTGCAAGTTAAACGTTAGCAGGTGTAAAACCCCCCTATCCAGCAACGATGGAGCGTTGCTGGACAGACCCTCCTCCAAACCACCTAGATGGCCTTGCTCTAGCACCGTGTTATTCTGCTCGCTCGTTACGTACACGTTCTACCAAGGCATCCGCAATCCTTGGCATATTCTCCAGGCTGCCAGCCGTGCTGGGCGTGACAACATAGCG
Organism: Vreelandella olivaria; assembly: GCF_023507745.1. Classification (GTDB taxonomy): domain Bacteria; phylum Pseudomonadota; class Gammaproteobacteria; order Pseudomonadales; family Halomonadaceae; genus Vreelandella; species Vreelandella olivaria_A. The sequence goes on from NZ_JALPZO010000113.1 coordinate 30,119, forward strand.
GCCATCAATAATCAGCGCAGGAACGCCCATCAGACGCATTTCACGCATGCGGCCGTTTGCTTTGTTTACCTCACTACGCACGTTAAAAGCCGTCAACGCTTGCTTTGCATCTTCTGTAGTAACACCGTATTCAGCGAAAAACTCAGCTATCTCGTCAGCGTCAGTCAGCGAACGACCATCCTGGTGAATGGCATCAAAAAAATCAGTATGCAGTGCGTCTTCAATACCCAGCGACTCAGCAGCGTAAAATGCCGTTGCATGGGTATTCCAGTCGCCACCCATGGTCGCTGGCATATGCACAATGCTGACATCATCTTCAAGCGTCTCATACCACTCATTTACTGGCGTTTGCAGGCGATAACAGTGTGGGCACCCATACCAAAACGCTTCGGTCACTTCAATCTGCCCCTCCTCTACCTGAGTGGCCACGGGCGACTCAAGTAGCGTGTAGTGCTGACCTTCAACCAGCTCTTGAGCGCTGACAGCTGCAGAAAGTCCCACACCAGCTAATGCGACCATTAACGTTTTCAACATAGCGATAATTCTCCGGGAATATAAGTAGATGCTATGACCTTCGGCTGAAACGCAGGTTCCCCAACCCGCCAACTTAATTCAATAGATTGAGGAACCTAAAGTATCGCACTTAGTGCAGACCTAACAGATAGTTAGCCACCGCCTCCATGTCGTTGTCGCTCATTTTTGCAGCGATGTCACGCATGATATTGCCCGGGTCGTTGGCCCGGTTACCAGCAGCGAAATCCTGCAAGGTTGCGATAGTGTATTCTGCATGCTGGCCGGAAAGCGCCGGATATACGGCACTACCGATGCCTGCACCTGTTGGTGTATGGCAGGCGCTGCAGGCTGGAATGCCTTTCGCCATATCACCGGCACGGTACAGCTCCTCACCACGTGCCAGTAATGTGGCGTCTTCATCACTGGTTTGCCCTAAACTGGCGTCCTGTCCAGCAAAGAAGGCCGCAACGTCCCAGGCATCCTGATCAGAGTAATTATCAACCTGACCCGCCATTTCAGGTACCATCCGGTCGCCATCACGAATATCGATAATTTGCTTGGCGAGGTAGGACATCTGCTGTCCTGCCAGGTTGGGAAAAGCGCCCGCAGGGCTGATACCTGTTTGACCGTGGCAGGCCGCACAGATTTGGGCGAGTTCACGACCAGCTGCTGCATCTGCATCAGCTTGATGGTCGGTTTGCGCATAGGCGGTGCCAACGGCACCCATGGTAATTGCCAGGCTTGCCAGTAACTTTCTCATTGCTATTCCACTATGCCGTTTGATTATTGACTGGTACGCACCCTGGGCGCTTCCCAGGTTCAGCACTTTACCAGGGACAGCTCCGCCAAAACGAACAACATGTCGTGTTGGTCGCTGCTGGCTAGAGCGCAATGGTACACTAGCGCCCCAGGTCGCAGTTATAAACCGCTTGCATTATAACGAATCACCCTAGCGGCGGGAATGCAAGTCCAGGACTGCTTTAGGGGTAATTCGTCGCGGTACCGCTTTCTATTACTCTCCAGAGAAGATTAAGCGGGCCGTCTTAATCGTTCGTTTGCCAGGATTGATCCCATGTCTACCCCCTATGATAGCCCAGTCACTCGACTGAACTACCCCACTGCCCGCTTTTTAATCAGCGCGCCAACGCTTGCACTGTGCCCCGATGACACGGGCGCGGAAGTTGCCTTTGCTGGACGCTCCAACGCAGGAAAATCCAGTGCTATCAACGCGCTAACCCAGCAAAATGCGTTAGCAAGAACCTCACGCACTCCAGGTCGTACACAACTGATCAATTTTTTCAGCGTAATGAATGATGAGTCACGCCGGTTGGTGGATTTACCCGGTTATGGCTACGCCAAAGTGCCCGAGGCAGTAAAAATAGAGTGGCAACAGCACCTCTCCGACTATCTACGCGGACGTTTTAGTCTGCGCGGTTTAGTACTTTTAATGGATGTACGCCACCCACTTACTGAGTTCGATCAAATGATGCTCAATTATGCCGATCAGCGGGAAATGCCGGTACATATTTTGCTCACCAAGGCGGATAAGCTGAAAAAGGGCCCGGCGAGTGCCGCACTGCAAAAAGTTCGTTCGCGCTTAAAAGAGTGGGAAGACCTGGTATCGGTGCAGCTGTTTTCCTCTCTGAAGCGCGATGGCGTTGACACGCTATCCCAAAAGCTCGACCAGTGGTTGCATACCCCGGAATAGCTTGTTGAGCACTCAGGTACGCTTTTCAATCCACTCCAGCAGGCTTGGCAGCTCTTTGACATGGGCAATCCGGTGCACGCGTGTGGGTAAGGCCTGATCCCCCTGGTCAGCTACCCAAACGGCATGCATACCCAGCTGCTGAGCGGGTAGCACGTCTTCCTGCCAGGAGTCCCCCACATGCATGGCACGATCAGGGGCCACATTAAGGCGCTCGAGAGCGGCGAGAAACGGCTTGGGATCAGGTTTGGGAGCCAGCAGTTCACCGGCGGCAATCGCAACGGGGAAGTAGGCCGCCAACGGCTGGCGCTTCAAATGTATATTGCCATTCGTAATAGCGGCGAGTTGGTAACGACCAGCCAGATTTGCCAGCAAACCAGCAGCCTCCGGGTGCGGCTTGACCTGGACCCGCAAACGATGAAACTCGTTCATCGCGGCGGCGGCCCACAACAGTGCAGTACTACGTGACAAGCCTTCTGTTTCCAGCTGTTCCTCCAATGCCCTCAGCCGAAGCCAGGTAAAATCTCCGCGTCGCTCGGGAACCTGCTGTGCCCAGCGTCGGCGTCGCTGCAAATAATCCACCACGCCCTGCTCATAGTTCAACGCTAAAGGAGGCTCCTCACGTATTTCACGCCACGTGGCAAGCTCCTCCAACAACCAGCGGTAGTGGCCCTCTTCGGTTTTCAGCATAACGCCTTGGTTGTCCCATAGCGTATCATCAAGATCAAAGGTAATCGCTTGCAGTGAGGACATGGTTAGCTCCGAACAGGGCGGCGTTTGGCACGCGGGTGGGCAGCGTCATAGCTTTCCGCCAAATGCTGCCAGTCCAACCGGGTATAGACCTGGGTAGTGGATAAGTTGGCATGCCCAAGCAGTTCCTGTACCGCCCGGAGGTCCTGACTGGACTCCAGGAGGTGGCTGGCAAAGGAGTGGCGAAGCCGGTGTGGGTGCAGGTGCTCTGGTAAACCTCGCTCAATCGAGAGCTGAGCCAAACGCTTTTGGATAGCGCGATGCCCAAGGCGTTTACCACGCTGACCAATAAAAAGTGCCGATTCCCCCTCGTCGGGGGCCAAGCCGCCTCGGCAGGCCAGCCACTCAGCCAGTGCCTGATGAGCACGCCGGCCAACCGGCACCTGGCGAGGCTTGCTGCCTTTACCCATGACCCTGACGTGATTGGCAGTTAGATGGCCGAGATCCAATGCCGCCAGTTCGGCCAGGCGAAGGCCACTGGAGTAAAACAGTTCCAGCATAGCCTGATCGCGAATAGCCAGCGGCGAGCCGTCATGGGGGGTATCCAAAAAGCGCGCCAGGGCATCCACATCCACAGGCTTGGGCAGGTGGCTTGGCTGCTTGGGTGTGCGCAGCAGGCCCACTGGGTTATCAGCCAGTATGTCCTCTTTCACCAGATAGTCGGCAAAGCGGGATAGCGCAGCGCGCCTACGCGCCAAACTCCTGGGCGCCAGGCCACGACTGCGCTCGGCCCCTAAAAAGGCCCGCAACAATGCAGTGTCCAGGTCGGTTGGGTCTGCTATGCCACGCTGCTCGGTGAAGCGGCACAGCGCTGCCAAATCCTGGCGGTAAGCTGCCACCGTGGCAGCACTTGCATGCGCTGACAGTATGGATAGATAGCGCTCCACCTGATCAGCGAGCGTCCTGTTAGGCATGGTGTTCCAAACGGATCAACAGGCGCGCCACGATATCCCCCAAATACTCAGTAAACAGCGTATCCATACTGGCGCGGTAGCAATCAGGGTCCGGGCTGGCCAGTACCAGATACCCCAGCTGCTCACCTGCGGAAAGGCGCGAAATAGCACAAGAGCCCGCTTTACGAGGAGCCTTGGTATGCGGTAGGAGGCATTTCCAGTCACTTACACTGAGCTTGACACAACGGCTGGTGCGACCATCCAACAGTGCAGCCAAACGAACACCAGCATGCTGATCCAGCACATGGCGCGGTGGCTGGGGAGGCATCGGCTCCGTGTCACTCAGGGTGGCAGGGCACCACAGCGATATCGCGGGCGTATCAAAGCGCTCGTTTAATTGCGTCGCCAACGCCTGGGCCAGCGCATCACGATCTTCCGCTTCTACCAGTGCCAGCAGCGTTTCACGCAGACGACGGTACTGGGCCTCATTATGTCGCGCGGTCTCCAGCAGGTGTTCAAGACGACCTTCCGCTGTTTCAGCCCGTTGGCGTAAATCCATGACCAGACGTTCCAGCAGCGATACCGCTCCATCAATATTGGGATGCGGTACTTTCAGTTGCTGCAATAAGCCTTCTCGGCCAACAAAAAAATCGGGATGACGGGCCAGCCAAAACGCCACCTGGTCGGGGTCGAGCGTCTTGCGCGGCTCGGGGGCTTGAGACATCGCCGTTCTCCTCGAATTAGTTGAGTGCTACACGACCATCAAAGACCCGCGTAGCAGGCCCCACCATCACTAACGATGCTTCTGGATCTGGCCACTCAATGCTGAGTTGGCCACCCGGCAAGGTCACCCTGACCGGGCTTTTCAGCAGACCCTGGCGGATACCACTGGCAACCGCTGCACAGGCACCGGTACCACAGGCTAGCGTCTCCCCACTGCCTCGTTCGAAGACCCGCAAGCGAATTTCGCTGGACGAAACCACCTGCATAAACCCCACGTTAACACGCTTGGGAAAGCGAGGGTGTGCTTCAAGCAACGGACCCAGGTGTTCAACGGGGGCGGTGTCAACGCTCTCAACCTGCAGTACCGCATGGGGGTTGCCCATGGAAACAGCGCCGATATGCAGCGTTTCCCCATCTACTTCGATCGCATGCAGCGGCTGATCACCCGGCGCATCAAAAGGCAACGCAGTGGGATTAAAGCGCGGTCGCCCCATATCCACACGCACCATGCCATCGTGCTGAACGTTAAGTACCAGTGGACCGCCAGCGGTTTCCACGTGAATTTCATGCTTATGGGTTAAGCGCTGGTCACGGACAAAACGGGCAAAACAGCGCGCACCATTACCACAGTTCTCCACTTCACTACCGTCGGCGTTATAAATACGGTAACAAAAGTCCATATCCGGGTTCCGGGGCGGCTCAACGACCAGCAATTGGTCAAAACCAATACCAAAGCGTCGATCCGCCAGTTGGCGGATCTGTTCATCCTGAAGCCGTGCACGCTGGGTCACCAGGTCCACCACCATAAAGTCATTACCCAGGCCGTGCATCTTAGTGAAGTGGAGCAGCATCAGCCCTCTCCTTTCGGCAATAGCGCTTCACCATTCCATAAGCTTTCCAGCGTTTCACGGGTACGCACCACATGGTAGCTGCTGCCATCCACCATAATTTCTGGGGGACGCGGACGGCTATTGTAGTTGGAGGCCATGACAAAACCATAAGCGCCTGCGGAGCGCACGGCCAATAGGTCGCCTTCCGCAATCGCCAGCTCACGCTCTTTACCCAGAAAATCACCGGTTTCACATACCGGCCCCACCACATCATAGGTCGCTTTTTCACGCTCCTGGCGGGTATCTACCGGCACAATGGCCTGCCACGCCTGATATAACGCCGGGCGAATCAGGTCGTTCATGGCCGCATCGACAATAGCGAAATTCTTGGTTTCGCCAGGCTTAAGAAACTCCACCCGGGTCAGCATGATGCCGGCGTTGGCCGCAATGGAGCGCCCCGGCTCAAATAGCAGGGTCAGCTTCTCCCCTCCTTCCCAGCGAGAGAGGCGTGCCAGCAGTTGGCTGGCATAATCAAAGGGCTGGGGCGGTTTTTCATCCCGGTAAGGCACACCCAAACCGCCCCCCAGATCCAGGTGATCAATCTCAACCCCACGCTCACGCAACCGTTCCATCAATACCAGCAAGCGCTCAAGGGCATCTAAAAACGGCGCCGTTTCGGTTAATTGAGAGCCAATGTGGCAATCAAGCCCGGCGACGCGCAGGTTGGGCAGACTTTCAGCCAGCGCATAGACATCGAGTGCGTCCTCCACCGGAATACCGAACTTATTGTCTTTCAGGCCGGTGGAGATATAAGGGTGCGTACCTGCATCCACATCGGGGTTAACGCGCAGCGAGACAGGCGCTACTTTGCCAAGCTCACCCGCTACTACATTAAGCCGCTCCAGCTCCGGACGGGACTCAACATTGAAGCACTTAATGCCAACTTCCAGCGCTCTTGCCATCTCCTGGGGCTGCTTGGCCACACCGGAAAAGACGATTTTGGCCGGATCGCCACCTGCTTTCAGTACACGCTCAAGCTCACCCACAGAGACGATATCAAACCCGGCGCCCAGCTTGGCGAGCACCCCGAGCACGGCGAGGTTGGAGTTCGCCTTCACTGCATAGCAAATCAGGTGCGGGTGACCTCCCAAGGCTTCCGTATAAGCACGAAAATGGCGCTCTAGGGTCGCTTTTGAGTAGACGTAGCACGGAGTGCCCACCGCTGTCGCTACCTGGGTCAGCGGTACATCTTCAGCAAAGAGCGCACCGTCACGGTAGTTAAAGTAATCCATTAGCCCTCCTGCTCGGTAGCGGTGTCAGCATCATCTGGCAAATAGAGCGGCCCTTTCTGTCCGCAACCCGCCACCAACAAGGCAATCAGAGTGATGATGGCCAGTACTTTCATGCTTGCCCCTTCAGCGATGCCAGCGCCTCACGGGCGCGGCTTGCCGCTGCCCGAACCTGATCAGGGGCGGTGCCGCCAATGTGGTTACGCGCTGCCACGGAGCCTTCCAGGGTGAGAACGTCGAACACATCCTGTTCAATGGTACTGGAGAACTGCTGCAGCTCTTCCAGTGTCATTTCGGAAAGGTCTTTCTTGGTCTTCAGGCCATACGCTACCGACAGGCCGACAATTTCGTGAGCATCACGGAAGGCAACGCCTTTGCGTACCAGATAATCAGCGAGATCGGTGGCTGTTGAAAAGCCACGCCGTGCCGCTTCGTACATGCTGTCTTTCTTCGGCTCAATGGCGGGCACCATATCGGCAAACGCTTTCAAACAGTCGCGCACCGTATCCACTGCATCAAACAGCGGCTCTTTATCTTCCTGATTATCTTTGTTGTACGCCAGGGGTTGCGACTTCATTAGCGTTAGCAGCCCCATCAGGTGGCCATATACGCGGCCTGTTTTACCGCGTACCAATTCGGGTACATCGGGGTTTTTCTTCTGGGGCATGATGGATGAGCCGGTGCAGAAGCGATCAGGCAGGTCGATAAAATCAAACTGAGCGCTGGTCCATAGCACCAGCTCTTCGCTCATGCGCGACAGGTGCATCATCAGGATACTGGCAAAGCTGGTGAATTCAATGGCAAAGTCACGGTCAGAAACCGCATCCAGGGAGTTTTCCGCCGGGCGTTCGAATCCAAGCAACGCCGCACTGACGTGGCGGTCGATAGGGTACGTGGTACCCGCCAGCGCTGCTGCGCCCAACGGCATCACATTCACGCGTTTGCGGCAGTCGAGCAGCCGCTCGTGGTCGCGGGTCAGCATCTCCTGCCAGGCCAGCAGATGGTGACCGAATGTGACAGGCTGTGCCGTTTGCAGGTGCGTGAAGCCGGGCATAATGGTATCGGCCTGACGATCGGCAAGCTCAATCATCCCTTCGCGCAGGCGCACCAGCTCCGCTTCAATCACGTCGATTTCGTCACGCATAAACAGGCGGATATCGGTGGCCACCTGATCATTGCGTGAGCGGCCAGTGTGCAGCTTCTTACCGGTGATGCCAATCTTGTCGGTCAGCCGTGCCTCAATATTCATATGCACGTCTTCCAGGGGTACCGACCAGTTGAACTCGCCCCGCTCAATCTCATCCTGAATCTCGGTCAAGCCCGTAATAATGGCGTCACGCTCTTCTTCGCTTAGTACACCGACCCGCGCCAGCATGGTGGCATGGGCGATAGAGCCCTGAATATCCTGGCGTGCCAGGCGCTGATCAAAATTCACAGAGGCGGTAAAGCGTGCAACAAAGGCATCGGTGGGCTCGCTAAAGCGACCGCCCCAAGACTGGTTCGTAGCTTGGCTCATCGGAGGCATATCCTGCTGACAAAACTAATGGAGTCGTTGAGGGAAAGTGTACCAGAGTCCCTGCACTCAGCGGCATGCCGTTTTTCGCCGGTTGCTTTTAAGCAGAGGGAGAGCCAGGATCAGTGATATTTTCCTGGGCTGCTTGAAAAAAAGCATCAAGCGCGGAAAATGGCATGGGATGAGCGAAGTAGTAACCCTGAAAGTTAACGCAATGCAGTGCCTTGAGGAAAGTAAACTGTTCTGCGGTTTCCACGCCCTCAATCAAGACTTCCAAGCCAAGCTTACCAGCCATGGTGACAACACCATCAACAATGGCCGCATCATGGGTATCACTGACCACATCACGCACAAAGGAGCGGTCAACCTTGAGTTTGTTGATGGGCAAACGCTTGAGGTAACTCAGGCTGGAAAATCCGGTGCCGAAGTCATCCAACGCAATGTGTACACCGAGATTACGTAAATCCAGCAATACCTGAATGGTGTGCTCCGCGCTATCCATCAGCACTCCTTCCGTCAGCTCCAGCTCCAATAGCTCAGGCACCAACCCACTCTCTTCCAACACCTGCTGAATGGATGCCAAAAATCCCGGCCGCTGAAACTGCATCGGTGAAATATTGACCGCCATGGTAATCGGGTCTTTAGCCGTTGCGTTAAGCGCCACCGCATCCCGACAGGCGGTGGCCAGCACCCACTCACTGATGGGTATAATTTGCCCCGTATCTTCCGCCAGACTAATAAACTGTGCGGGTGGAATATTTCCACGCGTTGGGTGGTTCCAGCGGATCAGTGCTTCAACACCAGCAACACGCCCGGTCGGCCCGTTTATTTGCGGCTGGTAGTGCAGCTCAAACTGCTGTTGCTCTATGGCCTGCTGTAGTGCATGACGCAGACTGACCCGCTCGGTCACCTTGCGGTTTAGTTCATCGGTGTACCATTGATAGGTGTTGCGTCCGCGCCGCTTGGCCTTGTACATCGCAAGGTCAGCCCGCTGAATCAGCAGGCGTGGCTCTTTGATGGTGCCATCATCGGTGGCAATGCCAATGCTGGCGGTAATGCGCAGCTCACTCCCTCGGTACCAATAAGGCGCCGACACCCGGGTTAGCAGCCGCTCCACCACCTGGAGCACATCCTGCTCACGAGCCAGGTCCGGCAATAGCACAATAAATTCATCGCCACCAAAACGTGCAACGGTATCCCATGGGCGTAGTTCCTCTTCCAGTCGCTTAGCCACTTCAATCAGGAGGAAATCGCCAACCTCATGACCCAGGCTATCGTTAATCGGCTTAAAGTCATCCAAATCAACAAACAGTAGCGCTAAATACCGGTGGTAACGCTTGGCCAGCAAACAACCTTGCGCCAGGCGCTGGTTGAGCAGCAACCGATTCGGTAGACCTGTTAGCGAATCGTGGTTGGCGTTGTGCCGGAGCTGTGCCTGAGACTCGCGTTGCTCCGTAATGTCGTTTTGCACGCCGATAAAATGCGTTACCACCCCCATTGCATCGCGTACTGGAGAAATGTAGAGATCATTCCAAAATGGAGCCCCATCGCGACGGTAATTGCGAATAACGACATGAACTTCACGCTGAGCATTGATCCCCTTACGCAACTGCGTCAGCGTGACAGGGTCAGTTCCCTCGCCCTGCAGGAATCGGCAATTGCGCCCCATGGCGTAGTAGCGCACATAGCCGGTGATACGCTCAAAGGCTGCATTGGCATATACCACCGGCAGGTCGTCTTGAAGCGCATCAACAATGACAACACCGTTGGTGCTGGACTCAACACTGCGCTCCAGCAGCTTGAGCTGCTGCTCTGAGGATTTGCGGCGGGTAATATCACGGGCAATGACATAAATAACCTCGCCATCCGATGACGCCGCCACATCCAGCCACAACCGTTGCCCTGCCATCGTTAACGCGCGAACATCAAAGGCCTCGATGGCTTCCCCCTTCTGCAACCGTGCCAATGCCGTTTCAATCACCGGAAAATCACGTGGGTCAATGACGGTACCACACGGTCTGCCCAGCAGTTCATCCGCGCTGTAGCCAAGCAACTCTTCGAATGTGGGGTTAACATTCAGTAGCGTGCCCGCAAAGTCGATACAGCAGAATAAGTCCCGCGATAGCAGGAAAAATTGGTCGAGCTTGCCTTGCGGTTCTACAGAGGGCATCGCATTACCTAAACATGTATGACGCGTTTCAACGTTGGCCTTAAATTCGGCCGGTTATTTTTACTGTGTGGCCGGGTGCTTTATGATGAGACTTATCATAGTTCGACGCGCCGTGTCAGCGGCAAAGGGAGAATAACGTGTCATCCATCAGTAAATTACGCATCGCCACGCGTAAAAGCCAGTTGGCCATGTGGCAGGCCGAGTATGTCCGCAACCTTTTGATGGCAGCACACAGCGGCCTTGAAGTCGAGCTGGTTCCTCTTTCCACCAAAGGAGACAAAATTCTTGATACACCGCTATCTAAAATTGGTGGTAAAGGACTCTTCGTCAAGGAACTGGAAGACGCCATGCTGGATGGTCGCGCTGATATCGCTGTGCATTCGATGAAAGACGTGCCGATGCACTTTCCTGAAGGCCTCGGTCTTTCAGTCATTTTGGCAGGTGCCGACCCTACCGATGCGTTTGTCTCTAATCACTACAAAAGTATCGATGAGCTACCCGACGGCGCGCGTATTGGTACTGCCAGCCTGCGCCGTGGCTTACAAATGCGCGAAGCACGCCCAGACCTTCAGATTCTTAATCTACGCGGTAATGTCCAAACGCGCCTGGCCAAATTAGATGCAGACGAGTTTGATGCCATTATTCTTGCCACCTCCGGCCTAAAACGCCTGGGCCTTGAGGAGCGCATTGCCCAGGCGCTGCCGCCTGAAATTTGTTTACCCGCCTGCGGCCAGGGGGCTCTGGGAATTGAATGCCGTCTGCATGACCCCGACCTGATTAATTTATTGGCACCGCTGGATGATCACGACACAGCGACACGTGTACGCGCCGAACGGGCAATGAACACGCGTTTGGAAGGCGGCTGCCAGGTACCTATTGCAGGGCATGCCGTGCTTGATAAAGCCAATGAGACAATTTGGCTACGTGGCCTGGTCGGCAACCCGGAAGGCACGGAAGTTTTGCGCGCTGAAGGGAGCGGCTCTATTCACGAACCTGAAGCACTGGGCATTCGCATTGCTGAAGACCTGCTTGACCAGGGCGCCGGGGATATTCTGGCCGAGGTTTACGGCAACAGCGTATGACCCAGCCGGTATTGATCTGCCGCCCCGGCGAGCGTGGGGATGCCCTGGCGTCTGCCTTACGCGAGCATGGCGCTGAGGTGGCCCGACTTGACGTAATGCAACTTGAAGCACTGCCTGAAGATCCGGCCCAGCGCGCTATCTGGCTGGATATTGATCAGTACCATAAGATAGTGGTAGTCAGCCCTTTCGCCGCTTACTGTTTGAGCGAAGCGCTGGATCGTTATTGGCCGCAGCTTCCTGTAGGTATTGATTACTATAGTGTTGGTCGTTCCACCGCTAACACTCTATCGGTTCAATTGGGCGTGCGAGTACATACCCCTTTGCCAGAGAGCGGAGAGGATACCAGCGAAGCACTGTTATCACTTGCCTCGCTGAAAACACTGACAAACCAACGGATCTTACTGGTAGCTGGCGTTGGTGGGCGCACACTACTCGCCGATACGCTGGAAGCGCGTGGTGCCCGCGTCACGCGCGTTGCCGTATATCGGCGGGTGTATCGGCCACCATCAGCGGGCATGCAGCAACGGCTTTCTTCAGGCGATTATCGGGCGTTAATCGTGACCAGCGGCGAACTGCTTGAATATCTGGCAAAATGGTGTGGTCAAGTAGCGTTGAACCAACCGCTAATCGTTTCCAGTCACCGTTTAGCTACACTGGCCGGTAAACTGGGTTTTTGTGACCTCAAGGTGGCGTCGGGAGCAACGCCGGCTGCGCTGGTAGCCGCGTTGGATCGGTCCTGCAACCCAAAGGGTGCCGATGTCGATCAAGGAACTTAATAAGGGCTAGCGACAGATGAGCAAACAACCAAACGATCAGGAAGACGTACAAAAGACGTCTGCCGATGCATCCCAAGACGGCGCCACATCACGCGATACCGCAGCGCCCGCCCATGTGAGCGAGGCACCGGCAGGGTCAACTACCACAGCGTCTTCCTCTTATGCTGCCAAAAACAGTCGCTCACGCCGTCGACATAAAGGTGGCAATGTCCCCGTTAAGCAAGAGTCCGCTACCAGCACTCCTCCTGTCGCTGCAAGCAATACATCACAAACCAGCGCTAACACATCACAAAGTAACCCTGCTTCCAATGGCACAGCACAAAGCAGCAGTACCAACAAAAGCGACTCGGCTGCCAGGCCAACAGCTGGTGCCTCCGGTAATAACAAGGGCACCCCACCGCCTTCAACGCCTACCCGTGGTGGCGGCAGTAACAGCAAGAGCGGTGTCCTTGCCATTGTGCTGATTATTATTCTGGCAGTGGCTCTCACTGTGGTCGCCTGGCAAGGATGGCAGCGCCTTGATAGCCAGCAGCAGCGTATTGATGAACTTGCCCGGCAGGCAGAAGTCAGCGCCACTCAACAGGCAGTAAACGATCTTGAGTCGCGTATCGACAGCAGTGAAACTGAGCACAGCCAGACGCTCGAAAACACATTAAGCGAACTACGTGGCGAGCTTGAAAACTACCGTAGTGAAGTCGATGGCACACTGGATCAGGTGCTTGCACAACTTTCCCAGGAGCAGGATACCGATGAGCGAGACTGGCTACACGCTGAAGCCGCCTATCTGCTGCGGCTGGCAAACCAGCGCTTGCAGCTTGAAGGTGATGTAGAAGGCGCTGCTGCCCTGCTGCGTACCGCCGATGCCCGTCTGGTGGATGCCGATAACCCGGCCCTGACATCTGTGCGTCGTGAAATTGCCAGTGAACTGGCAGCACTGGACGCCGTACCGCGTGTTGATCGTACCGGCATCTATCTTGCACTGAACGCTCAGCAAGAGCGCATCTCTGGCCTGCGGCTTTCTCAGGATATTGAAGAGCGTGCGGTCACCTCAGGTATCGAGCAGCCACCCACCGGCAACTTCCAGCGTCAGCTGGCGCGTTTCGGCGAAGAGTTAAAAGACCTGATCGTGATTCGCCACCATGACGAGGCACTCGAAGCACTGATAACGCCAGAGCAAGAGTCCTATCTGCGTCAAAGTCTACGCCTGGTGCTGGAGCAGTCGCAGCTAGCCCTGCTCAAAGAAGAGCAGGAGCTTTATGAAGCCAGTATCGACAAATCCCTGGAACTGCTCAACGGCTACTACGATACCGAGCGTGAAGAGACACAGAGTGTCATCGCTCGCCTGCAAGAGCTGAAACAGACTCAGGTCCAGCCTGAGCTGCCGGATATCAGCGCATCACAGCAGGCCCTGGCGGAGTTTATTGAAAATCGCTTTGAGTCCCGCCGCCAGGACGGAGGTGATGCATGAGAAAACTCATCCTCCTTATCGTTGCAGGCTTGGCAGTAGGTGCCCTGTTTGGGCATCTGATGATGTCGGTGCCCGGCTACTGGCTAATCCGCGTAGGTGACACCTCGGTACAAACGTCATTCTGGTTTGGGTTGGTACTGTTACTGGGCGCATTTATTGTGCTGCACTTTGCGCTGCGCTTATTAACCGGCATTATTCGCCCGGTAGGCCGCTTTCGCACCTGGAACAGCCGTGCCCGCAACCGCCGTGCCATGAAGCGCACAGTGCGTGGGCTGGTTGCATTGACCGAAGGCCGCTGGAAAAAAGCCGAAAAAACGCTGGTTCGCGCCGCCGATGACTCCAGTACCCCCTTGGTGAACTACCTTTCGGCGGCGCTGGCGGCTCACTACCAGGGCAATCACGTTAAGTCGCAAGAGCACCTGAATCAGGCACAACTGACAACAGAGGGGGCTGACACCGCTATTGGCCTGATGCAGGCCCAACTGATGATTGATCGTCAGCAACCTGAAGAGGCCCTCGCTATTCTTAACCGCCTGGATAAGCAGCTAACCAATCACCCACAGGTGCTGAAACTACTGAAACAGGTTCACCTCAGTGTTAATGACTGGGAGGGGCTGCGCCGCCTGATTCCGCGTCTGGCCGCCCAAAAGCTGATCACTCAGCAAGAGCGCGAACAGCTGGAGTTCAAGGCTTACCGCGAACTGATCGTATTCGAGGCTAAAAATCCCACCAATATTGAGCGGGTACGTGGGCTGTGGGCAGATATGCCTGACTACCTGCGTGGCAATACAGAGCTGATCGTGCTTTATACAGAGGCGCTTATTCAGGCCAACGAAGAGCCAATTGCTGAACGCTTACTCAACCACTCACTGGATCACCACTGGGACGCCCGTTTAGTGAAGCGTTATGGTCTGCTAAACGTTGATGCTGGCCGCCAGCTTGTCAAAGCTGAAAAGTGGCTGCAAGAGCGCCCCAACGATCCTGAACTGTTGCTCGCCTGTGGTCGACTTTCACTACGCACCGGGCAGTGGGAAAAAGCGCTTGAGTACTTCGAAGCCAGCCAGCGCCAACGCCCCAACGGTGAAGTCTGCGCGGAGCTTGCTCGCCTCTACGCAAGCCTGGGTGAGCACAACAAGAGCCAGCTCTACTACCGCCACAGCGTTGAAATGCTGGCTAAATCGCTACCCTCGCTGCCCCAGCCCAGCGATGCTGGCGATAGCGGTACCAAGCCAACCAGTAAAAAGATCAAGCAAAGAGCGTAACAACGCTTTTGAAACGGAGCCAACAGGGTGCCTGAAGAGGCACCCTGCAGATTGATAACAAACCCTTTCCTCGCTTCTTAACATAGTCTCGAGTAACTCGTAGCGGGGTCTTTCGCCAGGGATGGCGAAAGTAGCGCCCATGGATGGGTTCACAGCGCCCCCGCATAGGGTTATTCGAGACCGCTTATCTACTTTGTCAGCAGTCTCAAGGGGGTGCCCTGAAGAGGCACCCTTTATATTGGTTTATGGGTTGGCGGGTGGCATGGTAGCAGGCGTTTCAAGCGTAGCTTCCGCTTCTAATGAAGGTAATGTCGCCGTACAGTGGCCACACCGGGTGGCTTTGATCGGCACCACCATCAAGCAGTAAGGGCAGGGCTTCTCTTCGGGACTCGCAGGGGCAGCCGCTTCTTCGCGCTTTAAGCGATTGATCGTGCGTACCAGCAGAAAGACCACAAACGCTACAATGGTGAAGCTCACTACCGCATTAACAAACAACCCGACATTTAGCGTTACCGCTCCCGCTGCCTGGGCGTCGCCAAGCGTTGCATAAGGACCTGCAACCACCCCTTCACGTAGCACAATAAATATGTTCGAGAAATCAATACCGCCTACCAATAAACCAATCAGCGGGTTCATTACATCCGCCACCAGGCTCTGAACTATCAGCGTAAATGCACCGCCGATAATGATACCTACCGCCATATCAATGACATTGCCTTTTACTGCGAACTCACGAAATTCCTGCAAGATTTTTGGCATAGCCCACCCCTAGAGCTGATTATAAACGCCTTCCTCAAACGCATTGCGCTGCATTTCAATGCGGCTAAACAGTACGTTATGAGCATGTACCATAGTTTAAATTGCGACAAGCTTTCTACCTAACCCTCCTGCAATTTTCTTTCTCCCCTTCTCTCACTCCCTAACCGCGTACAGATACATCCAAATCATAAAAATAAGACAACCACTTGACACAAATAAATGATCAATCTACTTTTCCATCTGACAATATAAAGAAAATAATGGCTTAATTAACTCCTAAAAAAACAAAATACATAGTTATTTCTGGAGCTTATGAAATGACAATAAGTACAAACCTGACCAACGCCCGCCGTAGCGCCATGAAACAATCAGGCGCCTGGAACGACATGATCATTACAGATTATCTCGATAAAGCGGTAAAGCAAGTGCCTGATAAGCCAGCGATTGTCAGCTACCTTATGGCCTCTGGTGAGCGCTCCGCGCTCAGCTATCGTGAACTCAATGGGCGGGTCAACCAGATAGCGGTGGGGCTTGTCTCGCTTGGCATTCAGATGGGTGATGTGGTGTCGTGCCAATTGCCCAATTGGTGGCAAATGACCGCACTGCACTTAGCCTGCGTTCGGATCGGCGCGATACTTAACCCACTGATGCCTATTTTCCGCGAGCATGAGTTATGTTTTATGCTCGCTCAGGCTGAAAGTAAGCTGCTGGTAGTGCCCGGTGTGTTTCGCGGTTTTGATCATGCCGCCATGGCAACCAGGCTGCAGGTCGAGTTGCCTTCATTAACGCATGTACTGGTGATTGGGGGGGAAGGTGAGCATAGCTTTGAGACCCACCTGCTCTCCCACAATAGTGAGCGGACGCACGATACAAACGCCCTGTTCGCCAAGAGACGTCCCTCGGGTGACGATGTGGTGCAACTGCTTTACACATCGGGCACTACGGGTAAACCGAAAGGGGTAATGCATACCTCAAACACGCTGTTTAGCCACATTCGGCCACTAGCCGAACGCCTGGTACTGGGTGCTGCGGATACCACCTTAATGCCCTCGCCTCTCGCGCATCAGCTAGGCTTTCTCTACGGCTTAATGATGCCGATCTATTTACAGACCACGGCCGTTCTTCAGGATACCTGGCTGCCCGCTGAAGCAGTTAATATCATACGGCAGGAACAACCCAGCCTGATGCTGGGCTCCACCCCTTTCTTGGCTGATATCGCCGAGCAAGCCATCGACCATGGCTCCAGCCTGCAGTCGCTGAAACTCTTCCTGTGTGCGGGCGCCCCTATCCCTAGCCCGCTGATAGAAAAAGCAGCACGTCATTTACCCACCAAAATCATCTCCGCCTGGGGCATGACCGAGAATGGAGCGGTCACCACTACCCGCTTGGATGATGCTCCTTCGTGCTCGATCGAAACCGATGGCGTACCCCTGCCCTTTATGGAACTTAAAGTAACGGATATTGAGGGCAATACCTTGCCACCTAATCAAGAAGGCAGCCTATGGGTACGCGGTGCCAGTCTGTTTGTTGGGTACTTTAAACAACCTGAACTTTACGGGGTGGATGACGACGGCTGGTTCCCCACCGGTGACCTGGCACGCCTGAATGAAGCGGGTTATGTGCGCATCACGGGGCGCTCCAAAGACGTGGTCATCCGTGGCGGCGAGAATATTCCCATTGTGGATATCGAAAACACCCTTTATCAGCACCCTGCTATTCAGGCGTTGGCGCTGGTTGGCCGCCCGGATGAGCGTTTAGGTGAGCGGTTGGTCGCTTACGTGGTGCTTAAAGAGGGCTACTCCTCCCTGAGTCTTGAAGAAATCACCCGGTTTCTTACCGAGCAGCATGTTACACGCCAATACCATCCAGAGTTTCTTGAAGTGCTGGATGAGTTACCACGCACGCCTTCTGGAAAAATTCAGAAATTTAAGCTTCGCGCCCAGGCGACCAACCATTTTAATTCGCACGCTTGATGGGTCGCTATACGCCTCACATAGCCAGTATGGGAAGACAATATGCAAGGTTTAACCGGAAAAACCGTCATAGTGACCGGAGGCGGCGGCGGCATTGGCCGCGCGGTGTGCCAACGCTTTGCCCAGGAAGGCGCGCTGGTCGCTGTTCTTGACCGTGACGAGCACGCCGCCCAGCTAAGTGTCGACAGCATTTTAGCAATGGGTGGTAAAGCTTGTGCTTACGCGACTGATATCACCGATTACGCTGCCATCGAAGCGACCGTCAAGCGCATCGAACAAGAACTCGGCATACCCACCATTTTAATTAATAACGCGGGGTTTGACCGCTTTCTGCCATTTCTTAAAACCGATCCCGCCATGTGGAACGCGCTGATTGCCGTCAACCTCACTGGCGCGCTCAATATGCACCATATCGTACTGCCAGGAATGGTTGAGGCCGGCGGCGGCAAAGTGGTCAACATTGCCTCCGACGCTGCCCGAGTGGGGTCATCCGGAGAAGCCGTTTATGCCGCCTGTAAGGCGGGACTATTGGGGTTAAGTAAAACCCTCGCCCGGGAGCTGGCGACAAAAAACATTACGGTCAACGTCGTTTGCCCTGGCCCTACCGATACGGCCCTTTTAAAAGACGTAGCCGATACCTCCCACGACCCTGAAAAGTTACTGGAAGCCTTCCGCAACGCCGTACCCATGCGCCGGATAGGCCAGCCTGAAGATTACCCTGGGATTATCGTGATGCTCGCGAGCGACGAAGCGAATTTTATTACCGGGCAGGTGATCAGCGTCTCCGGCGGGCTGACCATGGCGGGTTAACGCAAGCCGCTTACAACAACAAATTGCTTACAACGAAAAGCCGCGTATAAAAACAAGGAGCTGCATCATGAGCCATACCACTCACTATGAAGACATTTTGTATGAGGTAGACGACGGCGTCGCGACAATCACGATTAACCGACCCGAGCGCTATAACGCCTTCCGCGGGCAAACCTGTATGGAACTGCTGAATGCCTTCAACCGTGCTGGCTGGGATAAATCGATTGGCGTCATTGTGCTCACCGGTGCGGGTGATAAAGCATTCTGTACCGGAGGCGACCAGGGTGCACATGAGGGCCAATACGATGGCCGCGGCATCATTGGCCTACCGGTAGAGGAACTGCAAACGCTTATTCGCCAAGTTCCCAAGCCGGTCATTGCACGGGTGAATGGGTTTGCCATTGGT
This sequence comes from Vreelandella olivaria, assembly GCF_023507745.1. GTDB lineage: Bacteria > Pseudomonadota > Gammaproteobacteria > Pseudomonadales > Halomonadaceae > Vreelandella > Vreelandella olivaria_A. The sequence goes on from NZ_JALPZO010000113.1 coordinate 49,041, forward strand.
GGCGGACATGTCCTGCATGTGATCTGTGATTTAAGTATTGCATCAGAAACGGCTATTTTCGGCCAGGTGGGCCCAAAAGTGGGATCGGTCGACCCCGGCTTTGGCACCGCTTATCTGGCCCGCGTGATTGGCGAGAAACGGGCCCGTGAGATCTGGTATTTATGCCGCAAATACACGGCTCAGCAGGCGTTCGATTGGGGGCTGCTCAATGCGGTGGTGCCGCCTGAACAGCTCGACGATGAGGTGCGTCAATGGTGCGACGAAATTCTTGAAAAAAGCCCTACCGCTCTCTCTATCGCCAAGCGCTCTTTCAATGCAGACAGCGAAAATATCGCCGGTATTGGCGCTCTCGGCATGCAGGCCCTCAGCCTTTACTACAACACCGACGAATCCAAAGAGGGAGTGGCCGCTTTCAAAGAAAAGCGTAAACCCGAGTTTCGCAAATACTATCTGTCATAACGTATCAGCCATAAACGTTACTCCCCTTTTACCAAGGGCAGACTCAAGAGAGCGAGTAAAGTGCCATGAATTTTGCATTTACCGAACAACAAGACGCTATTCGCGATACTATCGCCCGGTTTGCCAACGAACGATTAGCCCCTCGTTATCGGCAACGTGAGCAGGCGGCATACATTGAGCAAGAGATCGTCTCCGAGTTAGGGCAGATGGGCTGTCTTGGCGGTGAGCTACCCGAAGCGTTTGGTGGCAGTGGCCTTGACTGTATGACCACTGGCGTGATCGTTGAAGAGATCGCCAGGGGTGACTTTAATGTCGGCTACTTACCACTGCTCGCCTCTCTTAATGGTCAAATTATCGCTCAACACGCCCGACCGGAATTGGCTCATGAGTGGTTATCAGGCATGACGGCTGGCCGTAAAATCTGCTGTATCGCGCTTACTGAGCCACACGGCGGCTCAGATGCGGCCAACCTTAAGCTCAAAGCAACCCGCGACGGCGATAGCTTTCTACTGAAAGGCGAAAAAACCTCTATTTCCATGGCTGATCAGGCTGATGTGGCGGTCGTGTTTGCACGCACCGGCACACAAGAGCAGCGCGCCAGCGGCATCAGCGCCTTTTTAGTGCCAATGGACAGCCAAGGTATCTCCACCAGCCGCTTCGAGGATTCAGGCCAACGCGCCATTGGCCGCGGCTCTATTTTCTTCGACAATGTACGTGTGCCTGCCGATCATATGCTGGGCATCGAGGGACAGGGCTTTAAACAGGTTATGCAGGGGTTTGACTATAGCCGTGCATTGATTGGCTTACAGTGTTTGGCCGTTGCTCAGCAATCGCTGGATGAAACCTGGCAGTGGCTCACCCAGCGCGAAGCCTTTGGCCAACCGTTAGCCGCCTTCCAGGGCTTGACCCATCCGCTAGCGGAGTACCAGACCTACGTACAAGCGGCGCGGCTGCAGTGTTATTACGCGCTGTGGCTAAAAGACAACCAGCAACCCCATACCGCTGAAGCGGCAATGAACAAGTGGTGGGGGCCTAAGCTGGCTTTTGATGTGATTAAGCAGTGCATGCTGGCTCATGGGCATACGGGGTGGGGTGAAGATATGCCTTTTTCCCAGCGTATGCGTGATGTCCTCGGGCTGCAGATTGGTGATGGCACAGCTCAGATTATGAAAAATATTATTGCGCGTCAGTCGGTCTCTGCGTGAACGCTCGCTTTTTGCCTGTCTCACTTGATCGACTGGACGCTGATTCTATCGACCCAGTCAAGGATGTGCCAATGGCAAGTGAAGACGACAAAAGCGTGGCAAACCGACTATTTTTTCGGCTTTTTCAGGTCAGTAATATTCTGCAAAAGCAGACGATCAGCGAAGTGGGCCTGACGACCGTGCAGTGGGCGGTGCTGGGGGCCCTTTCGCGCAAAGGCTTTGAAGAGGGCATTTCGTTTAATGCACTGACTGAGTATTTGGTGGTTAGCCGTCAAAGTTTGGACGGCGTACTCAAGCGTTTGGAGCGCGATGCCCATGTTGAGCGTATTCCTCACCCCAATGACAAGCGTGCCCGAATTATTTTACTGACGAAACAAGGGCGCGCTTTTTGGGAGAGTTTGCAGCCCCGAATTCATGAGTTTTACCGTGATGGGCTTGGCAGTTTCTCCTTCGATGAGACCGTAAGCCTGCTGCACTATCTGAATAAACTTCAGCACGATTTGGAAAATACCGCGCTACACGCCAAGGAGGAGATGACGGACACACTATAACTCATCGAGCTAACGCCGCTTATGCGGCACACCAAGCGTCACTACCCATATCGATAACAATAATTTGCCTCGTCTTGCGCGGGGTTGGGGGTTCTATGTTTGCTCTACATAAACAGTCGTTAGTCATGGCTTTAAGCCTCGCATGTGCCAGTGCTTTAAGTAGCGCTCATGCCAGCATCAGCGATAACGAAATCCGCATCGGCTATTTGTCCGATATGTCCGGACCCTACCGGGATTTGGCCGGTCCAGGTGGCCTGAAAGCACTCAATATGGCGGTCGAAGATCACGGCGGTGAGATTAACGGTGCACCCATTGTAGTGTTTAGTGCTGATGATCGGAACAGCGCTGATGTGGGGGCCAATATCGTTCGTGAATGGATCGACCAGCGTAATGTGGATATGGTCGCAGGCATGGTGGCCTCGTCGGTGACTATCGCCGCGACCCAATTACTCGCCGACCATGACAAGCTCGCGATGGTCGCAGGTGCCGCTGCACTGAGTATCACTAACGAGTACTGCACACCCAACCATGTGCAGTGGGTCTATGATACTTATGCCATGTCCAATGGGGCCGCCAAAGCGATTCTTGAAGAGGGCGGCGACAGTTGGTACATGATTACCGCTGACTACGCCTTTGGTCACTCGCTGGAAAACGATGTCACCGCCGTCGTAGAAGCACATGGCGGTGAGGTCCTGGGCAGCGTTCGCCACCCGCTAAATACTAGCGACTTCTCCTCTTACATACTGCAAGCCCAAAGTTCAGGGGCCAAAATCGTTGGGCTGGCCAACGCAGGCGCCGACACCGTCAATGCGATCAGTACGGCAGGGCAGTTTGGCTTAGCGCAGTCCGGCCAATCACTCGCCGGGTTGATGGTATTTTTGAATGATATTCACGCCCTGGGCTTGGAAAGCACTCAAGGTATGCAACTGACCACTGGCTGGTACTGGGACTTAAACGATGATTCACGCGCCTGGGCAGAGCGCTATCAAGCACGCACTGGCCGAAAACCCACCATGGTGCAAGCAGGCGTCTACTCCAGTGTGACGCACTATCTCAATGCCGTTGAAGCGGCGGGCACCGACGACTCCACCACCGTGCGCGCCAAGATGCAGGAGACGCCCATTAACGACATGTTCGCCACAAACGGCTACATTCGTGATGATGGTCGCATGGTGCATGATATGTACTTAGCAAGAGTGAAAACGCCTGAAGCCTCCTCTAACGAGTGGGATCTTTATGAAATACTACGCACCATACCGGGTGAAGAAGCTTTCCAATCGCTGGAGGAGAGCCGCTGCCACCTAGTGGCCCAATAACATCATCCCCCCCTTCGCGCGGCACCACCCTAGCCAAGCGCCGCGCGACACTTTTAGGGAACGTTTGCATGCATGTAGATACCGCTATCACCAGCCGCAAATCAGTGCGCCGCTTTCTCGACACCGCCGTCGAACGCTCAACCATAATGCATATACTGCAGGTTGCCAGCCGAGCGCCCAGCGGTAGCAATATCCAACCGTGGCAGGTGCAAGTAGTGGCTGGCACCAACAAAGATAAGCTTTGCCAACGGCTGTTAGACGCCGTTGATCAAGAGCAAAGCGACCCACCGGAATACCACTACTATCCACAAAACTGGTTTGAGCCCTACCTGGAACGCCGCCGTCGCTGTGGCTTTGGACTCTACGCAGCGCTTGGCATTGGCCGTGAAGATAAAGCCAAACGACAGGCTCAGGCGCGGAGAAACTTTCACTTTTTTGATGCGCCAGTGGGGTTTTTCATCACCATGGATCGCCGCCTGGAAACCGGCAGTTTTATGGATTGCGGTATGTTTATCCAAAGTGTCATGCTGGCAGCGCGTGGTCAGGGGCTTCACACCTGCCCCCAAGCCGCCTTTGCCTGGCACCACGCAATTATTCGCGATGAACTAAAGCTGGATGAAAATTCGCTACTACTATGCGGTATCGCGCTGGGCTATGAAGATACCCAGGCCCCCGAAAATGCCTTTATTACCGAGCGTGAAAGCGTCGAGAGTTTTACGACTTTTCATGGTGTTTGAGCGAAAAAAGCCCTTCGCAGATCAGCGTGAAGCACAGGGCGTGGAATTGCTCACGCGACGGCTCTATCACCGGGAGTGCTGCGCGTTGCCGAGACACTTACCAAACACCAAACAGCATGCCTGCACCACCTATAGCCATCGCAAAAATAACGCATAATATCCAGCTAGCGTAGACCCATACTAACAGACGTTTTAATCTCACAGGTGCCTGATCAATCAAGTGTTCTTTTCCTCGTAGATCAAAGCGCCCTATAACATGCCTACCTTTGAACAGTATGGTCAGCCCATAAAATGTCATACGATGAAGGGAAAAGGGCAGTCCCTTGAGGTAAAGCTGTTCGGGGGAGTCCCACGCTCCAAAATAACGATCCGCCTCATCAATCTTGAAAAGCGCCACCACACTGGCGATAAATAATAACGCCAAGCTGAGCAAGCCGAATATGCCAGTACCAAAACCTACAATGGCTTCAGCGATTGTCATCATTGTTATCTCTATGTAGTGCTTGGTAAAAGAATAACCCTACCTGCTCCCCGAACGGCTCCACTGCTTTGGCGCCCCCATAAGCACCGGCGCCCGCGGCCACCACACCACATATCACTTTGCCGCGTGGATCGAGACTGACGGCTAAACATACGCCCCGGTTAACAGTAGCAGCACTGCCTGCCGCTCCACCAACAGTACGCCCCACCAACCTGCCATACTCGACATAGCGGATACGTCGGCACTCTTCCTCGCGTCCTGTGGAGCAGGCTTCGGCGATAGTGTCACGGGTCGCGTAGGTATCCAGCCCAACCCCTACGGCGCTGCCGAGTTTATAGATCACTAAGTAACATACCTGCACCAGCCATAGCTATCGCAAAAATAAGGCATAACATCCCCCCTGCGTAAAGCCATACCAACAGGCGTTTTAATCCCACCGGTGCTTGGTCGATCAACTCCGGCTTACCGTTCATAAAAACCCGCTGCACGAACTTGCTTTTCCTGAACAATATCTTAAAACCGTAATGCGTCATACGCCAAAGGCTGAAGGGCAACCCCTTAAGGTACAGCTGTTCGAGGGAGTCCCACTCGCCAAAGTAATGATCCGCTTCATCGATTTTGAAGAGTGCTACAATGCTGGCGATAAATAATAAAACCAAGCCTATGGCCCCAGCAAAGATGCCACTGAAACCAAATATAATATCAGTTACTGTCATCGTTCTCGTCACCATGTATGACCCGGTGGGCAAACGACCCTAACCACTCACCGAACGGTTCCAGCGTCTTGGAACCTCCATAGGCCCCAGAGCCAGCAGCTACCACGCCACATATCAGCTTACCGCGTGGATCAAGGCTGACGGCTAAACATACACCACGGTTAATAGCCGCACTGCCTCCAACGATCCCACCAACGGTACGCCCCGTGAGCCTGCCATATTCGATATACCGGATACGCCGACACTCTTCTTCGCGTCCTGTGGAGCAGGCTTCGGCGATAGTGTCACGGGTCGCGTAGGTATCCAGCCCAACCCCTACGGCACTGCCGATACTGGTGAGCTTGGCGGCCAGCCCCACGCGCGTTATCGCTTCGGACACTGTGGGTATCTCGAACTGGCGGAAACCTTGCGTCGCGGTGCGTAGGCCGTGCACCGCCTGACTCGCCTCAACGCCGATTCTGCGCTTTAGCGCCTCGCCGGTCGCGGGCAGGTTCAGCGGGCGGCGCAGCCAAGCGGGCACGGAGGAGTCGATACGCCGGAACGCAGCCTCGCGCAGGGCATGAAACTGTTCCCGCGTCTGGCCTATCGCTGGGTCCAGCGTGCGCTGGTAGAGATTGACCAGATTATCGAGTTCCATCTGCGCCTTGCTGAACAGGTTCTGCCCCGCTGCCGAGAAGGTGCCCAGTACCGTTGAGGCCG
>NZ_JALPZO010000114.1 GCF_023507745.1 Vreelandella olivaria
CCGACCAGGCGATGAACCATCTGTTTGGCGCGGTCGTTGCCGCCTTCCTGATCAAAGCCGGCGATGGCGTTTAGGAAGTCTTGAACGTCAGGCGTGTCGAAAATCTTCACGGTCATGGGGAAACCCTATCATCGTTGGTTTTAGCGTTGTCGTGCTGCCCGCCGATAGCGTCATTGCGTGTAGGGAAAGTTGGGGATACGGCTACTGAGGGCTTATAGACGACAGTTATTGTTGTGTTCGCCACTAATATCGACCAAGTCTCAACAACCCGACCAATATCGTTTGAGTTCCACTCCATACTTCATAGGTATCTCAAATGAAGCAGTATTTTTTCTTTCTATTTTTCAATAGCGACCATGAACAACCGGTTAATTATTTATTTTAAAAAGAAAAATTCTGAAGCAGGGTCAATCTACCTGGTAGTACTCTCTTATCAGGCCCGCCATTCACTTGTCCTTTAAACCGATATAATGGTTTTTGCGGAGCATAACGTTCACCTGTTCTGCTCCAAAGGAGTTTCCGTTGATATTAACTTGCGACAAAAGGATAAAGAGGATACGGCGTCGAGGCTGGACTAATTGCGTAGTCATTATTTTAACCGGACCCGCCGATCGTCAGCAGTTTCGCTGTTCGACGACAGGCGGGTTTGATGATGAGGGAGGGAGTATTAGCTAAGCGCTTCCAGCGACTGTTCGATAATGCTCAAGCCCTCTTCCAGTACCGCAGAGGAGACGGTTAGCGGCACCAGAATACGGATACTGTTGCCATAGAAACCACAGGAGAGCAGGATCAGGCCCTTCTCGCGTGCTTTGGCACACAACGCCTGGGTTAGCTCGGCATCAGGTTTTCCTTCGCTATTGAGCAGTTCAAACGCGGCCATGGCCCCCAGTTGGCGACCATGCGCCACAGCGGCAAAGCGCTCTTCCCATATCGCGAAGCGCTCGGCCAGCATGTTGCCCAACTGTTCACTACGCGCCAGGATATCCTCCTCTTCAATGGTTTCAATCACTGCCAGAGCAGCTGCACAAGAGAGCGGGTTACCACTGTAGGTGCCGCCCAGGGAGTTGGGGCCAGAGGCATCCATTACCCTGGCGGTCCCCACCACGGCTGAGAGCGGCATGCCGTTGGCCAGGCTCTTGGCAGTCGTAAGAATATCCGCCTCAATGCCGCTGTGCTCCAAGGCAAACAATTTGCCGGTACGGGCAAAGCCAGACTGTACTTCGTCGGCAATCAGCAGAATGCCGTGCTCATCACACAGCGCACGCAGCGCTTTCAGGTAATCCGGTGAGGCGATGTAAAAACCGCCTTCACCCTGGACCGGCTCAATCACAATAGCCGCAGTGCGATGTGGGGCAATATCGGTTTTAAACAGCGTGCGAATGGCGTTCAGCGACGCTTCTTCGCTAATGCCGTGCAGCGGGTTGGGGAACGGTGCGCGGAATACGTCACCGGGCATCGGGCCGAAGTCATTTTTATAGGGCAGTACCTTGCCAGTCATGGCCAGCGTCATCATGGTGCGCCCATGGAAAGCGCCGTCGAAGGTGATAATACCGGTGCGGCCCGTGGCGGCACGGGCAATCTTCACAGCATTTTCCAGCGCTTCAGCACCCGTATTCACCAGCATGGCCTTCCGCTCAGGGCCGCGCACCGGCGTGAGTTCACAGAGCTTCTGGCACAGCTGTACGTAGGGCGCGTAGGAGATCACCGCCGCGCTGGTATGCATCACTTTTTTCAGCTGTGCCTCTACCGCTGCAACAATTTTCGGGTGGCGATGACCAAGGTTGAGCACGCCAATACCGCCCGCGAAATCGATCCAGCGATTGCCGTCGGCGTCCCACAGCTCGGCATTTTCAGCACGCTCAGCAAACTGGGTGGTGGGCGTAGCGGCGCCGTTGGCCACGTAGCGGTTTTTCAGTTCGTTCAGTTCTTGGTTCGTCATCATTGCTCTCCTTTATAGACCGCCTACGCAAACATATTTAAGTTCAGTGAATTCATCGAGACCGTGATGGGAGCCTTCGCGCCCCAGCCCGGACTCTTTTACACCGCCAAACGGAGCCAACTCGGTTGAGATCAGCCCTTCATTTACGCCTACCATGCCGTACTCCAACTGCTCCATGGTGCGCCAGATGCGGCGATAATCCGTGGCATAGAAGTAGGCTGCTAATCCAAACGGCGTATTGTTGGCCATTTCAATGGCTTCTTCATCACGCTGGAAGCGGAATACGGGGGCCACGGGACCAAAGGTCTCTTCATCGGCAACCGCCATGCTGGTGGTGACCTCTGCCAGCACCGTAGGGGTAAAGAAGCGCTCGCCAGCAGCGTGAGGCTGGCCACCACACAGCAGTCGCGCCCCTTGATTAACCGCATCATCTACGTGGCGCTGCACTTTATCTACTGCGGCCTGGTTAATCAGTGGGCCGATGACGCTATCGTCCGCCAAGCCATCACCCACCTTGAGGGCGTTAACGCGCTCGGTCAGCTTGCTGACAAACGCATCGTAGATACCGTCCTGCACCAGGAAGCGATTGGTGCATACACAGGTTTGTCCGGCGTTACGGAACTTGGAGGCAATGGCACCATTGACAGCAGCACCCACATCAGCGTCGTCAAAGACGATAAACGGCGCGTTACCACCCAGCTCCATAGCGGTTTTCTTCACCGTGCTGGCACACTGGGCCAGCAGGTGTTTACCCACCGGGGTTGAGCCGGTAAACGATACTTTGCGCACACGGGGATCGGTAGTAAGCACTTCACCCACCGCCGCTGGAGCCGCTGCGGTAACAACGTTCATAGTGCCTGCGGGCAGGCCTGCTTCCAGCGCTAAATAAGCAGCGGCCAAAGCCGTCAGCGGCGTGGCTTCTGCCGGTTTGATCACCACCGTGCAGCCTGCGGCCAAAGCCGGGGCGCACTTGCGGGTAATCATTGCCAGCGGGAAGTTCCACGGAGTAATGGCGGCCACCACACCCACCGGTTCACGCAGTACCAACAGGCGTTTATCCGCTCCGTGGCTTGGCAACGTTTCCCCTGCCATGCGTTTGGCTTCTTCTGCAAAGAATTCAATAAACGATGCGCCATAGGTCACTTCGCCTTTGGCTTCTGCCAGCGGCTTGCCCTGCTCCAGGGTCATCAGGCGGGCCAGATCATCAGCGTGCTCGTTAATCAGCTCAAACCAACGACGCAGCAGGGCTGAGCGCTGTTTAACCGGCGTCGCCCGCCAGGCCGCAGCGGCCTGGTAAGCCGCAGCTACGGCATCGCGGGTGTCATCGGCCCCCATATCGGCCACGCGGGCAATCGTCTCGCCGGTAGCGGGGTTATCTACAGCAAAGGTTTGTTTACTGGTACGCCACTCGCCGCCCACCAGGGCGGGTACTGCTTCGTGTAACCACTGTTCGATAAAGCTCATGGTGTGCTCCTTGAAACGTGTTGAATGGTTTACAGTTCAGCCAGCATGTGTTGGTCGCTATAGGCACGACCATAGGTGCACAGTGCATGGATATAGAGCGCAAGACCCATGACCGTCCATCCTGCAAAAATCGCCCACTCCGCCGCGCTGAGCGCTGCGGGACTACCCGGCAGATACAGGCACGCCATGCCGAATGAGAGAACAATAGCCAGCGTGCCGCATAGTTTGCCGTGGCGAATTCGGAACGGGCGCGGCATATCCGGCTCGCGAACCCGCAGTACGACGAAGGAGATCGCCACAAACAGGTAGGCAATTACAATTCCCAGGCCACCCGCGTTGACGATCCACACGAGCGCAGGGCGGCCAAAGAAAGGAGCGATGCAAGAGAGAAAGCCCATCAGGAAAATAGCGTTGGTGGGAGTTTTATAACGCGGGTGCAGCCTGGCAAACGGCGCTGGCAACATACCGGCCTTGGCCAGGGCGTAGATAGCGCGGGAACCGCCAATGTAGAACGCATTCCAACTGGTGATAATACCCGCAATACCCGCCAGTACCATTAAGTTGCTGGCCCAGGGTGCGTTGAACAGGCTGCCCATGGCATCAGGTACGCTAAGGGAACTCGCTGCAAGCTCGCTGCTGTTGAGTACAAGGCTGGTAGCCAGGATAATCAGCGCATACCACACCACTGCCAGAATAACCGACATCATCAGTACTTTGCCGATGGCTTTGTAGGGCAGGTTAATCTCTTCAGCAGCCTGTGGAATGACATCAAACCCCACGAACAAAAAAGGCACCATTACCAGCACCGCCACAATGCCTGCCACCACGCCAGTATCAGCTTGAGTGAACAGTGGCATCATATTGATGGCTTCGCCTTCAAACAGCGCCCCGGTGACAAACAGCACGCCAACCAGCAAAATCATGCCCGTCACAACTTTTTGTATTAGCGCAGCGGTGGTCACACCAAAGTAGTTGATAATCATCATGGCGAGTGAGCCACCCACGCCTACGGCGACCCAGGTAGCCTTGACCTCCCATCCGGCGATGGTCCACAGATGGCCAACAGCGTAATTGGGCGCTAAGTGCTCGATCACGGTGGGGAGCGCAACGGCTTCAAATGCCACCACACTCAAATAGCCTAAAATAATCGCCCAGGTACATAAGAAGGAAGGCAGGTGACCCAGAGCACGATAGCTATAAACGTGTTCGCCACCTACTTTAGGCATGGCGGAAGCCAGTTCCGCGTAGGTAAGTCCTACCAGCACAATCGCTAATCCGCCAATGATAAAGGCTAAAATAGCACCAAGGCTGCCAGCGGACTGAATCGCCGTGCCGGTGAGTACAATCCAGCCCCAGCCAATCATCGCGCCGAAGGCAAGGGCTAATACGTCGCCCCGGGCCAGTACCCGGACCAGTTTGTCCTGTTCTGAAGAGGGTGTGGTCATCGTACAGTGTCCTGCTAGTTAATTGGATGTTGTCGTCGGCGCTCTGAGGCGCGGTATCCTGATCCCGGTCAAGGAATATTGACACGCTAACAGGCGTTGCCGGGAACACGAATGCACCACTTTGGCGTTCGACTAGACCACTTTTGAAGAGCACCAAAACAGTGCACCATTTATGCAATGTTTTTGTCTGTACGCGCTGTAGTGGCTGGCTTAATGGGATAAATGAGGCGTTTATATGGATCGCAAGCAGGTCTTGCACCAATTTGTACAACTTTATGCACTCCAACCGGAGCGGTTAAGTAAGCAGGTCCGAATTGAGCAGGCGCTGCGCCAAGCCATTACCCAGCAGTGGCCTACCGGGCTGCGCTTGCCTTCCCACCGGGCACTGTCTGAAGCGATCAGCGTGGCGCGGCAAACCCTGGCACTGGCGGTGGGAACACTACTTAAAGAGCAACTGCTGAAAACCGCTCATGGACAGGGCACCTGGACCTGTAAACCAGTGGCTCCGCCCCCCCTGCCTCACGCCAACACTCCGCTTTCCGAGCGCGCCCAGCAGGTACTGCAGGGACCAGGGGCCAGCGTGGTCCAGAGCGGGGCCTTCGTGCCCGGCATCCCTGATATTGCGCAATTTCCGATGCGCAAGTGGCGGCAGCTCTACTCCAGTGTCACGGTGCCCCAAAATGCTCTACTCCTCTCCTACTCCACCGGTGGCTATGGCCCATTAAAAAGGGCGATTCGTGATTTTCTCGAACGCTGGCGCAATATCCGTTGTGATACCGAACAAATTATTATCACCGACGGTACTCACAACGGTATTCAGTTGTGCGCTATGGCTCTGGCTGATGTAGGCGATACAGTGGCAATGGAGTCGCCCTGCTACTGGGGGGCACGTAACATCTTCACGGCAGCAGGTCTCAATATTGAGATGCTGCCATGGCTGCCGGGCCAGGGCCACGTACTGCCAGACACTCCCGGTTCTGTCACCCTTGCGTATTTAACGGGTTCTCACCACTACCCGCTCAGCGTGCCCACCAGCGCCACCCATAAACAGCGACTCTGTGATGCCTTATCCCCCACCTATGTAGTGGAGGATGATTACGAATTTAACCGCGATGACCATACCAACCTGTTATTCGATGCAACCTCTGCGCGCCATTTGCTGGTAGGCTCGTTTTCAAAGATGATGTTTCCCGGCTTGCGACTGGGCTACCTGGTGGTACCGCGTCATTTGGCAGGGCCAATGAACCGACTGCGGAGTGAGCTGTTTCGGGAAGGGCGAATGCTTGACCAGGCGGTACTGGCGCAGTTTATTTTCGATGGGGATTTGGACACCTGGTGTCGCCGTATTCAGCGTGATTATTTAGGCCGCCAACAGGTGCTACACGATCAATTACGCTCTCTGCCTCACGTGCGTGGCGTTTCGCCACCAAGCGGCGCTATCAGCTTATGCGTTGAGTTTGAGCCAAAGATCAATGACGTACAGCTTGCTCAGGCATTATTAAAAGAGCATTTAATCGTACGTCCATTAAGCCCGGTCTGCATTAAAGGCGACACCAGAACAGGTCTGGTGATGGGTGTTGGCATGCTTTCGGGGGAAACGCTGGTACGTGAGGCCCAGCGGCTTCGCCGTTGTCTGGAAGCGCTTTTAGGCTAGCGACTGGCAACGAGTCTGAACAATAATGATTTCACTCAGCAACATTGATAAGAACGTACCCATAGAACTTATCCATAAGAACTTATCCACAAGGACTTTTCATGCATCGCCCTGTTGATGGTTTTACCGCTCACCATTTGTCGGCTTTCTGTACCCTGCGTCTGTGGGCAGCACTGGGAGCCATACTGTTACTCGCGGGTTGCGCCACTTTTGCCCCCAACCCTCCCCAGGACCAGAGCAATATCTGCGAGATATTCCGCGAACAACCTAGCTGGTACGATTATGCGAGAGACTCACAAGAGAAATGGGGCACCCCCATCGCCACACAGATGGCATTTATTCAGCAGGAGTCTTCATTTCGCAGCCATATTCGCCCTGAGCGCAGGCGTTACTTAGGCTTTATCCCTGGTCCTCGCCCCTCCTCCGCCAAGGGCTATGCCCAGGCACAAGACCCGGTATGGGGAGAATACCAAGACCAAGCAGGCAGCCTGTTTGCGCGGCGCACACATATGAAACATGCCACTGATTTTATTGGCTGGTACAACCGCCGTTCACAACAGCAGGCAGGCATCTCGCTAAATAACCCTGAACATCTCTATTACGCCTATCACGAAGGGGCTGGCGGCTATCAACGGGGCACTTATCGTAACAAGCCCCAGGTATTACAGGCAGGGAGCCAAGTGGCCGCCCGTGCCCATCGTTATCAGGCTCAGCTCAATAGCTGTGAAGCAGAATTCCAGTGTCGGCGCTTTTATCAAATTTGGCCATTCTGCTCTTCATAAATGTCAAATGACCTTGTAGCGACATTAATCGGTTTGAGTGAGGCCCTATAAAATGAGTAAGAGAAAGCCTTCTTTCGTGACCTTGGTGAAAGCGGCCTTGCCTGATCTTCACCCTACTGAACGACGTCTTGCTGAGTTTATTCTGAATTTTCCAGGGGAGCTTGCCAGTTACACCGCAACAGAACTAGCGGGCTTAGCCCATGTTTCCAACTCAACGGTCACTCGCTTCATTAAGAAACTAGGCTACCGGTCTTTTGAGGAAGCCCGCCAGCATGTACGCGATAATAGAGAAGATGGAGCGGCACTTTTACGCGTTGAAGGCCAAGAGCCAACGTACCCAGACAATGCATTGCAACGTCACCTCAACCAGGCCGTTAAAAACATTGAATACGCAAGTCAGCACCTCTCGATTGAAGAGCTTGATCAAGTCGCTCAAACGATGCTGTCAGCCCGCAAGGTATGGATTATCGGCTTTCGTAGTAGCCACGCGTTTGCGTCTTACCTTAACTGGCAAATCCTACAAGCTGTTGAAAATACAACGCTGCTACCAAGGGCAGGAGAAACACTTGCCGAAAGCATCGCCAGTATCTCACCAGAGGATTGCGTCATTTTTTTTGGTCTGAAGCGGCGTACATCAGATTTGGATAATCTACTTTCCCAAGTCATTAGCCGTGGCGCAAAAAATCTCTACATTACTGATGAAAGCGCTGCCACCAACAACAACGTGACGTGGCATATGGTGTGCCGTACTGCTGCTCCTGGACCTCTCTTCAACCATGTCACTGTCCTTTCTCTTTGCCACTTTTTAGCCACCCGTGTTATTGAGCTTTCCGGTCCAGCGGGACGCAGTCGTTTGACTAGCATTGAAACACTTCACGAACTTTTGGATGAGCTGCAATAAATAAGTGCAAAATGTGCTCGGCTCGTACGAAGAAGGTGCATATTTCAGCGAAAATAATATTTGAGTATGAAACTGACTCTTCGGCTGAAAACGGTAAATAGCTGTACCATATGGTGAAAATTATTTTTCTTAAAACAAAGGCATGAAAAATGTATTTCTTTTGATGTCAACGCACATCAGGAGAATGACACCATGAAGCTTCATCTTTCTTCGGCCACCGCCATACTGGCTTGCTGGGTGTTACCGCTCTCAGCTCACGCCAACCCAATAGAAATTCAAATAAATAACACCCTACCCACGGGATCTTTCGCACATACATTTCTTGAAGAGTTTAGCGAGCGTCTTGAAACTGAAGCGCCGGGACGTTTTAACGTTCGGTTGTTTATGGGAGGAACGCTCGGAACCGAAGAAGATGTTTTACAGGGTCTTGGCATGGGCACACACCATGCCTCGTTAGCCGCATCTGCAGTGACACAGTTCAATCAGCGCACCTCTATTTTTGACTTACCCTATTTGTTCGAAAATCGTGACGATGTGCAGCACTTCATTGATAGTCCTGCCGGAACGATGCTTCAAGAGGGGTTTGAGGGTACCGGCATGCGTCTAATGGCCATGTGGGATAACGGCTTTAGAGTCATCACAAATAATCAACGGCCAATTGTTACTCCAGAGGACATGGATGGCCTGAGGATCCGGACTCCAAACAGCCGACAGCGTGTCACCATGTTTAACCAATTAGGTGCCAATGCCACTCCGCTTGCCTTTAGTGAAGTGTATTCAGCTCTTGATCAAGGCGTCATTGATGGTCAAGAGAACCCCGCCCATGTGGCACAGACCTCTCGCTTGTATGAAGTACAGAATTACCTTTCTGTTTCTAACCATGTTTATTTGCCCACTTTCCTCGTCTTTGGTGAACCTTTCTTGAACCGGCTCTCCTCTGAGGATATCGAGACACTCGAAAAAGTAGCGCAGGATATGACGACCTGGACATTCGCCTGGGGAGATGAAGCGGATTCATCTATCTTGGCGGAACTAGCACCTCATCTTGAAATTAATGAAATTGATTTTGAGGCGTTTCAAGAAGCCGCCCTACCGCTCTATACGGATTCCGTTTTTGTAGATGTGATTGGCCAAGACATGATTGATGCCACGCTTGATGCCCTGCAGAGAGACTGAGGTACTAACATGTCACTGACCTGGTTTAAACGTTTCGATCAGTGGATTTTCCGGCTACTGGATATCACTGTCATATTGCTTTCAGGACTACTACTGCTCCTGCTCAATTACGCAGTATTTTCACGGTTCGTTCTAAACTCATCAGTGTCTTGGAGTGAGGAGTTGCCAGCTCATTTGCTGGCAGTCCTCACCTTCATTGGCGCTGCTTACCTGACAAAAATCAACGAGCATTTGGGTTTCGACAGCGTGCTTAGATTGATGCCTATAGCATGGCAACGCCTGGTGCTATGTATCAACTACCTTTTTATGCTCCTCTTCGCTGTTGCCGTTTGCTATTTTGGCGCTATCGCCAGCTTAGGTTTTCATGGGCGTTCATTGATTTCTATCGACTTGCCCTTAGCCCTCTTTCGATGGGCTATGCCCATAGGCTTTGCGCTCATCGCAGTAATCTCTACATATCGCATAGTGGGACTAATCAGCGGTCGCACTCATCCTAGTGACCTCTACCCGGAGACTGACTGATGATGTCAATCAATCCCGCCTATCTGATATTAACGTGTTTAGTGATTTTCTTATTGAGCGGTATGCCCATTGCGTTTGTACTGGGCGTAACAGCGATGATCATGATTTTCCTTGATCCTAATGTTATGCCCATGATTATGGGTATGGTGCCGTTTGGGGGAGCCAATAACTATCTACTAGTTGCAGCACTACTGTTTATGATTGCTGGAGAGGTCATGAACCAAGGCCGCATAGCAGAACGGCTTATTGCTTTTGCCAGCTCGCTGGTGGGGCACATCCGGGGTGGGCTGGCCCATGTTAATATACTGACTTCTTTATTCTTTTCTGAAATATCAGGCACCGCTACATCTGATGCAGCCGCGATCGGCTCCGTCATGATTCCCCAAATGAAAAAGCGTGGCTATTCCGTAGCCTTTGCAGCAGCGGTCACAGCTACATCGGCGACTATGGCCATTATCGTGCCGCCGAGCCTCAATCTGATTCTTTATGCTTATGTCTCAGATACATCCATTGCACAGCTGTTTGCCGCCGGGATAGTCCCAGGTTTTATCGTCTGCTTTGCCCTGATGCTGACGGCCTACATTATCTCCATACGTGAAGGGTATCCGATTGAAGGAAAATTTGATTTCAGCAAAGTCATTAGCAGTGGTCGTGAAGCCATCATTCCTATCACTTTACCGATCTTAATTCTGGGAGGGATTTTAGGTGGGGTATTTACTCCTACTGAAGCAGGTGCTGTCGCAGCATTGTGGGCTATCGTATTGGCAACGCTTTACTACCGCTCTCTATCATTCCGCTCTCTGATGGATACGATGCGTATTGCAGGTAAACGCAGTGCCATGCTGATGTTTATCGTCGCTACTTCAACGTTACTCGGCTGGTACCTGACAAATCAAGGTATTCCCCAGGAAATAGCGGAAAGCATTTTAGGTATTTCTGATAACTATTGGGTCGTACTGCTGGCTATTAACGTCTTTTTCCTGTTAGCAGGAACAATTGTACATGGCACGCCTGCCATTCTCATGCTGGTCCCCATCTTTCTGCCTCTCGCAGACCAGCTTGGTATTGACCGCGTTCACTTTGGGTTGATATTGACGATCAATCTAGGTATTGGGCAGCAAACACCACCGGTGGCATCTGTCGTGCTGGTTACCTGCTCCATAGCAAAAATTAGTATTGGTACTATTATCCCCGCTTTAATGTGGTTTCTTGGCGCAATGCTAGTTGTACTTCTGTTTATCAATCTCTTCCCAGCCCTTTCTCTTTGGCTTCCTTCCATTATTCTTTAATAAGGCATATCAACTTTTATGCGCCTCTTAGTCATTAATCCTAATTCTTCCGCCAGCGTCACACGACGCATTGAGATGGCCATCCGTTCTGTTATTACATCACGGTATGACGTTCTGGCTATCGAAGCCACAAGTGCCCCAGCACTCATCATTAATGAAAACGATAACAGTCAGGCTGAGCAAGCCGTTGTCGACACCGTAAAACATTTGGGAAATAAATTTGATGGCATCATCGTAGCCTCCTTTGGAGACACGGGCGTATACGCCCTACGCCAATGGGTTACGTGCCCCGTGATAGGTATTGGGCATTCAGCCCTGTTAACTGCATGCGCCATAGGAGGGCCATTTGCCATTGTCTCTTTTTCCCCTGCCGTCATTCCTTCCATGCAACAGGTTGTTGAGCGTTATGGCATGCAGCACTTGCTAAACGGCATTCATGTCGTTGAAACGCCATTGCCTGAAGACCCAGGTGCCATTCAGGTCGCCGTCAGGGGCCCTTTATTGGAACTCTGTAAGCATATTGCCGAACAAGGTGAATGTCGCAGCATCATCCTAGGAGGAGGGCCATTGGCCGGTTTAGCGCACCAGTTCGCTCCAGAAATCAATATTCCTATTATTGATGCTCCCATAGCGGCTGTAAATCTACTGCGCACGCTACATTAAGCGCTAACGGTTAGACACCACAGCGGCGAGAAAATTAACGCGCTAATGTATATACTCTGGTCTCTCCAATACTTCGCATCAAGGTAGTTCATTGCCTTTACTAATTGGTTTGGCTTTTATTGCAGTCGTATTCAGCACCTCACTGCTGTCTGGCATATTTGGTATGGCGGGCGGCTTGGTACTGTTATGGTTTCTGCTATTAATCTTTCCAGCAGGTACCGCTATGGCGGTACATGGGGTTATTCAACTTACCGCCAATGCTTCACGAGCGTGGATTTCACGGCGCTATATAGTCTGGCGCATTGTCGCTTGCATGACACTGGGCGTGTTAAGTGCCGCTGGCTTACTACTGCTGTTCAATTACAGCCCTAATGCCGCCACTGTTTCACTCTTGATTGGATGCATGCCGATACTGGTGTGGATGCCCAAACACTGGTTCCACTTTGATGCCAACCGCGCCAGCCACGCACTGGGTTGTGGGGTCGCCTCTGGAGGACTCACAATTGCCGCCGGCGTTTCCGGCCCGCTAATTGATATCTTCTTTGTGCGCTCCCACATGGACCGCCGCCAGGTAGTCGCCACCAAGGCAATGATTCAGGTGGTTGCCCATAGCATCAAAATTATCTTCTACCTGGGCGCGGCCATGGCGCTGAGCGCAGGCGAGTGGGCCATTGTGCTGCTGGCAGCCCCCTTTGCGATGCTCGGCACCCATACGGGGAACCGTATTTTGCAGCGCCTCACCGACGCTAACTTTCGCACCTGGACGCGCTGGATCGTCACCGGCATTGGAGTTTTCTACCTCCTTCAAGGGATCTTCCTGCTTACCCGCTAGCGTTGCCGCAATGGTAACCAAACTCACGATGTTAGAGCCACATCACAACCACGTCAGGAATGCGGCGTCTCCTCCTGATTGAGTAGCGCTACATTTTGTAGTCCGGCCCTGCCAGCAATGATAGCGTACACACGCATACTTACCGCAGGAAGTACCATATAAAGATATTTTATTTCCTTTACTATCAATGCAATGCTGTTAATTTTTTTCGTTTATAGTCCCCAAACGCATGCGCATTAATAATTAACGGTTACTGCATCACTTTGTCCGCTTGATATCGCGATAGAGGTTTTCGTGCGAGCCCAGAGAGCCATCAGTTCAAGGACAAGGGCGCCATCATCAACACTGTAAGCCAGCAGAGTCAGTTGCTTGTTCATTTTGAACTTATGGACTCTCAGAAAGACCAGATCTCCCTTCTTCTGCTCACCAAGGTTGGGGTTGAGCATTAGCTCCTTAACAGCCACATCAAGGTCTTTCTTCTGGTTGGGCTTGAGCTTCTTCACCGCTTTTTTAAATGTAGGAGTTTGTAATACAAGCGTGGTTTTAACCAAAATCGTAGTCCTCCAGCTTTCCGGCGTCCCGCTCTGCCTGCGCGATAATGGCTTGCCTTACAAACTCGTAGGGTAAATCGGGATTATCCTCCATCATTTTGCCGATTTTTGCCCAATGTTCTATTTGCTTAGGCGGGGTTCGGTTAAGCGCCTTGGCTATAATAGTAGCTTTTTCAATTAAGTTTTGATCTAAGCGAATGCTGTTCGTAGCCATTTTTACCTCCGACGTTGAGCTTTCTCAAATGTAGCAATATGCGACATTTGAGGTAAGTCGCAACAGGCGCTGTTATCGGACGGCTCACTCGCTAGCGTTGAGAAGTTTAAAAGCACGCCTTTAAGAGAAGCCTATACTCCCCATAGGCTTGTTACGAAAAGTCGACGAGCGCAGACAATTTCGTCCCTAGAGGTCACTATGGACTACCACCACTACCGCACAGCCCTTGCCGAAACGCTCTCCCAGAGTGAGTTGCCTTTTCCCTCATCTGAATACCAAACACGCCTGGATAACGTACGCGTCGCCATGATGCAGCGCGGCCTCGATGCACTGCTGCTCACCGACCCCGCCGATATTAATTATCTAACCGGTTATCACACCTTTGAAGTCTCGGTGCATGCGTGTTTAGTCTGCACCCCAAAACGTTCAGTGTTACAAGTGGCCTCCATTGAAACGGGTGCCGCAGTCGTGACGGCGCGAGTAGATGAAATCATCGGCTACCGTTGGGAAAACCTGGATGAAATCATCACCCCCTTAGCCGATCTGCTTCACCCCTGCCAGCAGATTGGTATTGATGGTTGGAGCAGCGGGCTGCGAGTGGGTGTAATGGACGCGCTGGCTAGCACCGTCGGCAAAAAGCGTTTTTGCGAGGCGGGCGACCTACTGGATGCGATTCGAATAATCAAAAGCAACGCCGAGCTTGAGATGCTGCAAGAGAGCGCCCGCATCACTGCCACCGGACTAGACGCTGCGATAGCGGCCATTCAGCCAGGAATGACGGATAACGATATTGCTGCCATAGGGGCCAAGGCGCTGCTGGAAAACGGCAGTGAATTTATGAGCCTGCAACCCATCGTCACTAGTGGGCATCGCATCGGAGTGATTCACGTCAACCATAAGCGCCGCGTTATTCAGCCTCATGAACCGGTGTTTTTAGAGTTCGGCGCCGCTTATCAGCGCTATACCGCACCCATGATGCGCACCGCGGTGACAGGAGAGCCGAATGCCGAATTATCGGCGACCCAGGACGTGTGTCGAGCACTGTTTGAGTCTCTGTGCAACAACATGAAGCCAGGTAACACCTTTGAAGAGGCAGCCCTGACAGCCGATACACTGCTTGCCCCTCAGCGAGACAAACTGTTTTTTTCAGGTGTGTTCGGCTACGCCGTGGGTGCGCAGTTCCCGCCAAGCTGGGTGGAAGGTACCGGCTATATTGCCAAAGGGCAGCATCGTCTGTTTGAAACCAACATGGTATTTCATTTACCGCTCTGCCTGCGGATGCCCGGCCAGTGGGGCGTTGGGCTAAGCGACACCGTGGTGGTAACCGAGCAGGGAGCGAAGCCGCTAACGAATAACGACTGGCAGCTGTATCAGGCAAGCGATACGCCTGCCGGCTAATAGCCTACGATTGACAGTACGATTGAGTGACGCTATCTTCAACAAAGATGCAAATGAGAAACACTATCTTTTTGGCCAGTATGATGGCGATTGAAGAGTCGTTTAAGTAAAGGGAAGTAACATGACCAGTGAACAGCGTCAGCTTCGCCAAACTCTGCTGTTTTTGCGCACATCCTTCGAAGCCGTGCAGCACTCTATTGCCGGGCGCCTGAATGACCCGCTGCCCTGTTGGCTGGATACCAGCATGCTCTCATTGCTATCCCGGGAGCTAACCCGGTGCTGCCAGCAGGCCAAGCCGCTCTTTTCCCCGCCAGTGGTGGAACAACTATATATTGCTTCCCAGCAGTGCGATCTACTGCTTAAACAGTGCCCTGGTGTGCTGAGCAGCGCCCTCTGTTACCGCCAGTTGGCCGCTATTATGCTGCCGCTCTCCAGCGCGCTACAGCAAATTGACACACCAGCCAAACGCCGCTGGCCTTGGCAACGGGGTTAACTCTCCCTTCAACTAAACGTCAAGATTGATTGAGGCTACAAGGAAGGCTGAGCTGACAAATTCTCCCTCCGAAGAGCAAAGCTTGCTTGACCCTGCTATTTATCATGATAAATTTAAAGTGAGACGTCACAACGAACGTTTACGCTGAGACACATCACAAGCAAGGGTATCCTCATGGCTGAACAAAATATCGCGGCAGCCTCCGGCCCGCGTAAAAAGTGGTATCAGACGGTCCCTGACCCCATGGTGCTCATATTTATTATTCTCATCGCTACTTATGTACTGACATTTATTATCCCCGCAGGTGAATTTGAGCGTGCTACTCAAGATGGACGTACGGTGGTCGTGCCAGGTTCTTTTGCCTATCTGGAAGACGTCGCCAATATCCCTCTTTTCAATATCTTTGTGGCCATTCCTGAAGGGCTAATCGTTGCTTCCCAATACTTATTTATCGTTTTTATAGCTGGGGGACTTTTTCATATTCTGCAAAAAACGGGAGCACTAGAAAATGCCATTGGCGTAGCGGTTAACCGGGTAGGTGTCGAACGCCGCAACATGATTATCGTTATAGGTACCTTTATTTATGGCTTTTTTGGTGTCGCGGTGGGGTTTGAAAATAACATTGCATTAGTGCCAATTGCGGTACTGATCGCCAGTGCCATTGGCTGTTCAAGTTTAGTGGGCACCGCAATGGCCGTTGGCGGTATTGGTGTCGGGTTTGCCCTCTCGCCTATCAACCCTTACACCGTAGGGGTTGCTCAAGGCATAGCCGAGCTACCTACCTTCTCTGGCGCTTGGTTGCGCATATTACTGGTACTGACATCACTAGGCCTTCTATCGCTATATATCTGCAAGCGAGTGGTAACCTTGTCATTTGAAGAACCCGACAATGCCGAGTCATTGAGCAAACCACTTAGTGAATACCACCTGACTAGGCGCAATATTCTTACCATGGTGGTGTTTGTCGGTGGCTTGATTGCCATGCTTATCGGTGTTTTCACTCGTGGCTGGTATATCAATGAAATTGCAGGGATTTTCTTGCTGCTTGCAATCATCATTGGTGTTTTAAATGGTCTATCGGCTAACGGTATAGTCAAACAAATGATGGAAGGTGCCTCCAGTGTTACCGCTGGTGCGTTAGTGATCGGTGTGGCTGCCTCCATCCAGGTCATTCTCGAGCAAG
Source organism: Vreelandella olivaria (assembly GCF_023507745.1). GTDB lineage: Bacteria > Pseudomonadota > Gammaproteobacteria > Pseudomonadales > Halomonadaceae > Vreelandella > Vreelandella olivaria_A. The sequence continues at coordinate 16,507 of NZ_JALPZO010000114.1, forward strand.
CGATGATTATCGATACCATCGTTAACTCTCTGAGCTCTCTAATTGACGGTATTCCGTCGATATTTTCCGCGATAATGGCTAGTGTTGTGCAGGGTGTTATTAACCTCTTTATTCCCTCTGGTTCTGGCCAAGCGCTAGTCACAATGCCGATTCTTATTCCAGTAGCGGATCTGGTTGGCATGAGCCGACAACTGATGATTACCGCTTTTCAAGTGGGCGATGGTTTAACCAATTTGATTGTGCCTACTTCAGGCGGCACTCTGGCCATGCTGGCGCTCGGTCGTGTCTCTTACGCCCAGTGGTTGAAGGCAATTCTGCCCTTTATGGTGCTGGTATATATCTTGGCTTGGGCAGGGCTGGTGCTTGGCCACTTAGTGGGTTATTAACCACAGGTAACGGTAATGACACTTTCACTGGTTCACTGCCATCCCACCACAGGCACCGTCGCCACTATCACTGCCACAGGTGGAGTGGCAGTGGGTGGCTATGTTCACCATTGCTGGCGCGGCATAGGAGCGTGCGTTACCCAGGGACGCTTTACCAATCCGTGGTATCCAATTCGGGTATACGATGCACTAAGCGCTAACGGAAGTGCCAAGCTCGCGCTTAGTGCTGCGGTTAGTGAAGATCACGAAGCTGCGTTTCGCCAGTGCTTGGTGATGGATAGTTATGGTCGTTCATCAGTGCACTCAGGTGTCGAGAATGTGGAGGCGGTAGGGGAAGCCCATTATCCAAGCGTCGCAACAGCTGGCAACATGCTGCATAGCAGAGAGGTCATACAAGTCTTTGCAGAACACTTTTTGGCCCTCACTGCTGTTAATAGTAGCGCAGTGATTAAACATAGCGAAGCGCCCTGTTACCTCCACCATCACGACCACCACCTACTTGAACACCTTATTAGCGCTCTGGATGCCGCGCTAAAAGCGGGTGGTGATATACGTGGTGCACGCTCAGCAGCGCTGCGTATTGAATCATTTCATCAAGCACCTATTGACTTGCGTGTCGACTGGTCGGAGAACGTCGTAGGAGAGTTATGGGCATTAGCCGACCGCTTTATGGCCAACGATTTTCAGGACTTTTGGCGCCAACTGCCGCTACGTTAATCGAGTTCCCACGCTTTTGCTGACACCTCATGCCAGCGCCTACCGGAGATTGCATGACCAACAACGCTGATCACACTGGGTTTTCCAAGGGTAAGTTGGGGCAGATATTAATTAAACGCCTTGATGAAGCAGCCCTATTCTCGGAACCAGGCCCAGGCGTTACACGTCTGTTTTGCTCTCCAGAGCACCGCAATATACTTCCACTGATCAGCCATTGGATGGAGCAGGCAGGGCTTACTCCAGAGCTTGATGCAGCAGGCAACCTCGTTGGCCGCTGCCCAAAAGCCCAAGCTGGTGGGAAAACATTTATTATGGGGTCTCACCAAGACTCAGTGATTGAGGGCGGCAAGTATGACGGCATGCTGGGCGTTGCCCTACCACTGTTAGCACTAGAAGCACTCAGGCACGAAGGAATTACACTACCCTACGGAGTTGAAGTGGTCGCTTTCGGCGATGAAGAAGGTGTGCGTTTTCCCACCACTCTGGTGGGGAGCAAAGCACTGGCGGGAAGCATAACGCCCAATCAGCTTGAAGCCAGGGATACACAAGGGATATCGCTTAAAGAGGCATTGATAACCTTTGGCTGCTCTCCTGAGAATATCCCTGCTATCGCTCGCGATCCTGTCAACACGCTGGGTTTTTTAGAAGTGCATATCGAACAGGGGCCGATCCTTGAGCAGAGTGACCATGCGGTGGGTATCGTCACAGCATTAACGGGTATTGAACGCCATCAGGTTACGCTTATTGGCAAAGCTGGCCACGCGGGAACTACTCCCATGTCCATGCGTCACGATGCTTTAGTCGGCGCAGCGGAAATGGTCCTTGCCATCGATAGCGTGTTGCAAGGCACTGATGACTTGGTCGGAGTAGTCGGTAAGCTCGACATTCATCCTAATGCCGTCAACGTAATTCCCGCTCTGGTCACCTTCACAGTAGAACTACGCTCACCAGAAGCCGCCATTCGACATCAGGGGCGAGATGCCGTCGAAGCCATAGTGAAGGAAGTGGCTACCCGCCGAGAATTAGCGTTTGATATGGAAAACACGTATAGCGCCGATGCCGTTGCCTGCGCTGACTGGATAATGCAATCTCTCGAAGAGGCTTGCACCCAGGTTGACCAACCGGTAGAGCGGTTGTTTAGCGGCGCAGGACACGATGGTTTAGCAATGCAGGCATTAACGGATATTGGTATGCTATTTGTACGCTGCAAAGCGGGGCTTAGTCATCACCCAGACGAAACCATTACAGCGAATGATGGCGAAACGGCAACGCGGGTTTTGATGGCATTTTTAAAGCAGTTAACGCCTCCATAGTGCTGCTTTATGTCTTTAGCTCAGGTAAAAAGCCTCGGCGCACTTGCGCCTCCTGATGATTCATCACCCGTTGGGCATCCAACATATGCTCACGCATAATGTTATAAGCGCTTTCGGCATCGCCGAGTTCAATAGCGTCCAAGATTTTGGCATGATAACGGCAACCTACTTGCCCAAAATCATAGGTGACTGGCTCATACAGGCGGTTGTAAATCGTCAGATCCGTGAGCACTTGAATAGTAAAGCGAATAATAAACGTTAGTAATTGATTGCCGCCCGCTAACTCGGCAAGCATCAAGTGAAAATGTAAGGCATCTAGGTGTTGCTGACGCTCAGTCTCGCTATCTTCAGCGGGATTTGTATAGCTATGCAGGCTTTCACGTAAGCGTATCATATCATCGGCGACCACATTACCCGCCAACGAGGCGACCAACTCAGGCTCTAGCGCCAAACGTATCTGATAAATATCTTTGATTGATATATCTTTAAAAAACAAATAATTACTTAGCAGAGATACTGCTTTAGCATCGCTCATTTCACGCACAAAGGCACCGCCACCAGGGCCTGTGCGTGTTTCAACCAACCCCTGCGCTTCCAACACCCGTGTGCTCTCACGTACCGTGCCTTTTGACACCTGCAACGTGTCCATTAGCTCAGCTTCGCTGGGCAGCCTGTCCCCTGGCTTCAACTGCCTATCCACAATCCAGCACTTAATGGTTTCCGCCACCTGATAAGGACGGCGTTGAGGTGTATTTTTTGACATGATATTAAATACTTCCTAACCAATAAGCCTCAAGCGTACCAAAAAAGCATATGCAATTGGTTGCTCTAAGGGTAATTATCTAACATCTAAATACGGCTTAAATCCCTGGCTAGCAAACACTAGTAAACTGGTCTATTCTAATCGCCACTGTGATACTAACCGCTTCAAAAGGAGTTTGCTTAATGGCGTACGAAACACTTTTTACCCCGACCCGGCTTGGTAGTTTGTCGATCCCCAACCGGGTCATCATGGCTCCATTAACGCGCTCCCGCACACCCGACAGCGTACCTGGAAAAATACAGGAAGCCTATTATGGCCAGCGCGCCAGTGCGGGACTGATTATCAGTGAAGCCACCAATATCTCACCCACTGCCCGTGGCTATGTGTATACCCCCGGCATTTGGACTGACGAACAGGAAGCGGGTTGGCAAGGGGTAGTGAACGCGGTACACGCCAAAGGTGGCCGCATTGCCCTGCAGCTCTGGCACGTAGGCCGTGTTTCCCATGAGATGGTACAGCCGAATGGCCAGCAACCGGTTGCCCCCAGCGCATTGAAAGGTGAAGGGGCTCAGTGTTTCGTTGAGTTTGAAGATGGCACCGCAGGGCAGCATCCCACCAGCACACCCCGTGCCCTGGAGACCGATGAGATACCCGGTATTGTTGATGACTACCGTCAAGCAGCTATTCGCGCCAAGCGTGCCGGCTTCGACATGGTGGAAGTACACGCGGCCAACGCCTACCTGCTTAACCAATTCCTGGCAACCGGCACCAATAAGCGCACCGACCAGTATGGCGGGTCTCTGGAAAACCGCGCCCGTTTCCCGTTGGAAGTGGTCGATGCCGTAGTTGACGCCTTTGGCGCTGACCGGGTTGGCATCCGCATGACGCCGTTTATCGAGTTGTTCGGTTTAACTGACGATGAGCCGAAAGCCATGGCGTTCTACATGGCAGAGCAGCTCTCCAAGCGCGGTCTGGCATACCTGCATTTGAACGAGCCAAACTGGGCAGGCGGTGATATCACCTTCCCTGACGGTTTCCGTGAGCAGATGCGCGAGCGCTTTAGTGGGCGTCTGATTTACTGCGGCAACTATGATGCCGAGCGCGCAGAAACCCGTATTAAAGAAAACACCACGGATGCTGTCGCCTTTGGCCGCCCCTTTATCGCCAATCCTGATCTGCCTGAGCGCTTCCGGGTCAATGCTCCGCTCACCAAACCGAACCCAGAGACCTTCTACGGCGGTGATGCGAAAGGCTATACCGATTACCCGTTTATGGATAATGGCTACGACCACCACTGAGCTAAATTCCAAGAATTTCGTTCTTAACAGAGAAAAGCATCACTTAGGTGGTGCTTTTTTTATCCCTAGCGATACGAAAACGCTGCTAGGCTGTTGATTCTTATGTTTTGAAATAGCAGGTGAGAAATACCTGGTCCACTATGGGTGCTATTGGTGTCTATCCTGCTCGCTGGCCTTCAACTGCTGGCTAATACGGCCTGGAGTGGTTATTCGCTGGGGGCCAGCAGGGCACAGCCACACCAGTGGACATCGTTATACTGTTAGGATTAACTACCTTAGCCGCTGGCATATTTGCTAACGTGAACATGCTTGGCTACCTGGCTATGGTGCCTTATTGGCTGTGGGTGGCACTGACCTGAATGTGTCCATTCTGCGTTTACATCGGGCCAAAGCGCCAATACATCGGGGTCAACACTATGGATTCTCACTCCCTTTCTGTTTTACTAGCGTTTGCATCACTGGTATTAGGCATACTGGCGGCGGCGATATTCGTCTATATCGTGGTGCCAAGAAGAAGACGGGCAAAGGCAAAGGCCGCTACACCACCGCCAGTGAACAAAGCACCACCACCAGAGCCAGAAACCCCACCAGCTCCCAAGCAAACAGTGAAGGTGAAACAGCATTCACTTTTCGTCATTTTTTCCCACCCGGATACCACGACGGATGAACGCCTGACCGAGTGGCTGCGCAACAAAGGCGCAAGTTATGATGCCGTTAAAAAGGTGTTTTTAATAGACGGTCAACAGCCTTCAAACCCGATCACCGTGGCCAACGCCTTCCTGCCTGGAGAGATACCTGACCTTCTGCGCGGAGAATCGCACGAGCCTATCCGCGGGGTCAGCCTGCTGGTGAAGCCACCGCTGCACAAACGCCGTAACCAGCAGATGCACGTCTACGTGGCGCTTGCCAAAGAACTGCACGAGATCTTCAACGGCGACATGCTCAATGCCGACAGAGAGCCCGCCACCGAATCGACCTACACACAGATAATTGGCTAACCTGGCGCGTCAATCAAGCAACCCCCTGGCTGCGCAGGTACTCATCGTAGCTACCACTGAAATCAACAATGCCATCGGGCTGCATATCGATAATACGGGTGGCAAGGGAGGAGACAAACTCCCTGTCGTGACTGACAAACAGCAGCGTACCGGGATAGTTTTCCAGTGCAAGGTTAAGCGCTTCGATAGACTCCATATCCAGGTGGTTAGTGGGTTCATCCATTAACAGCACATTTGGATTGGTAAGCGTTAACTTGCCAAACAGCATCCGCCCCTGCTCCCCACCGGAAATCACTTTGACCGACTTGGTAATGTCATCACTGGAAAACAACATCCGTCCCAAAGCGCCACGTACTACCTGCTCGCCGCCTTTGGTCCACTGCCCCATCCACTCAAACAGCGTGGCATCCACGGCAAAATCGTCGGCATGATCCTGGGCGAAAATGCCAAGCTCAGCAGCATCGGTCCACTTCACTTCACCGGCATCGGGGCGTAAATCACCCGCCAGGGTTTTCAGCAGCGTGGTTTTACCAATCCCGTTCGGGCCGATAATCGCGATGCGCTCCCCCGCTTCCACCGTCATTGAGAAACGCTTGAACAGCGGCTCGCCGTCGTAGCCTTTGGTAATCGCATCCACATTTACCGCGTTGCGGTGGATCTTTTTATTCTGCTCAAAACGAATAAACGGGCTGACCCGGCTGGAGGGCTTGATATCTTCCAGCTTGATTTTATCGATCTGACGCGCCCGTGAGGTAGCCTGCTTGGCTTTGGAGGCGTTGGCCGAGAAGCGACTGACAAACTGCTGCAATTCGGCAATTTGCGCCTTTTTCTTGGCATTATCAGAGTGCTGACGCTCCCGTGCGGCGGTTGCGGCGGTCATATAGTCATCGTAGTTGCCGGGAAACAGGGTGATCTCGCCGTAATCCAGATCCGCCATATGCGTGCACACACTGTTGAGGAAGTGGCGGTCGTGGGAAATAATCACCATGGTGCTGCTGCGCGCTTTTAGAATCTCTTCCAGCCAGCGGATGGTGTTGATATCCAGGTGGTTGGTGGGCTCATCGAGCAGCAGCACATCAGGGTCGGAAAATAGCGCCTGGGCCAGCAGCACGCGCAGCTTCCAGCCAGGGGCGACTTCACTCATCGGGCCAGTATGCTGCTCAATGGGAATACCCAAGCCAAGCAGCAACTCTCCCGCCCGAGACTCTGCGGTGTAGCCGTCAAGCTCTGCAAAACGCACTTCCAGGTCCGCCACTGCCATACCATCGGCTTCGCTCATTTCTGGCAAGGAGTAGATCCGCTCACGCTCGGCGGCCACTTTCCACAGTTCGGCGTTACCCATGATAACGGTGTCGATCACCCGCTCGTGCTCATAAGCGAACTGATCCTGACGCAACTTACCCAACCGCGTGCTGCTATCGAGCATCACCTGCCCGGATGAGGGCTCAAGCTCACCACCTAAAATTTTCATAAAGGTCGACTTGCCACAACCATTGGCGCCAATCAGGCCGTAGCGGTTGCCGTTATTAAACTTAACGGAAACGTTTTCAAACAGGGGCTTGGCCCCAAACTGCATGGTGATATTGGCGGTTGCGATCAAGATATGAGCCCTGGTTAGCGTGGAGATTGCACATGCAAAGGCCCGCGATTCTACGCGCTCTTGAGCATCGTTACACCTTTTCGCCTAATATGTACCGCGTTGCATAGCAGGCAGTTCCAACAGAAAGCGTTCTTCACCAAGTGCTTGGCGCAAGCGCGAGTGTAAAATATCGATGATGCCAGGATGTTCACCCACCAGCGCGGTGGTGGCTACGCTGAGGGTTGGGTGTCGCTGTTGAGCCTGTTCACAGATAACAGCAATATCACCGCCCTCTCCCGCGTGACGGCCAGGCGAAAGAAACAGCATGGCTACAATAACCGATCCTGAGGAGAATTCCGGCGTATCCAACAAGTGCTCTAGCAGCGGTTCATTAAAGCGATACGCATCGCCCTCCCGGCGCTCCATCGACGCTGCCGCCACACAGCCCACCTCATCCGCCAGCACGACGCTTAGCTGCCCCGCCAGCCGGTTACGCACAGCGGTTATCTCGGGAATCGGGCTGCCGTGGTCAACCAGCGCGACTTTGGGAAGCACATTTTGCTGCCCCTGTTTCAAGTGCTTTTTCGGGTGCTGTTCCACGTACTGTTCCAAGTACTGAGCACGCACGTTGTCGGCCAACAGATGGGCTAACCGCAAGTCGTTATTACCCAGCTCATCCACCAGGGGTTGAGCCACGCGTACACGTACGTGGGGGAAGCGGGATTGCAGGGCGGCCATCCGCTCTGGCAAGTAGCTTGTTAGCGCTTTGCTTGGCCCGAAGAAAAAGGGCAGTACAATAATGTCTGTCGCGCCTTGCTCGGCACTGCGTTCTGCCGCAGGCCCCAGCGTCGTAGCGGGAATGCCGTCAACCGCTTCAGGGGGGAGTTTATTGGAGTGCAACAACGATGTCGCCTGCACGGACTCACCCAGTTGACGGCTAAGTGCCGCTGCCACCCGGCGCAGATTAAGGGTAGCCTGGGGTCGCAATGAGCCATTATCCACCAGAAAAATTGCGCGCACAGCCTGCTCCTTTGACAGCAATATTGTTGACTCAAGTTCCTAACACAAGACTCTCCACTAAAAGTGTCGTACGTTAAGATAGTCGTTTTACCCATTCGTTGATGATGATGCTTGATACCACCACCCTGAACCAACAAAGAAACTTCTTCGATGGCCATAAGGATATTTGGCTGTTTGGCTATGGCTCGCTGATTTGGAAAGCTGACTTTGCCTACCTTGAGCGCCGCCCAGCCTACATTACCGGCTGGGCACGCCGCTTTTGGCAAGGCTCCCACGACCATCGCGGTACGCCTGAAGCACCGGGCCGCGTGGCAACCCTGATTCGTGCTCCTGGAACGGTCTGCCACGGTATGGCGTACCGCATTACACCGGATGTGCTGGCACCGCTGGATGTGCGGGAGAAAAACGGCTATTTGCGGGAAAAGGTGCCGCTGACATTTCTGAGTGATAGCGGCAGGGTGGCCAGCGAAGCTGAGGGACTTATTTATTTAGCCACCGAAGACAACCCCGCCTTCCTGGGCGATGCACCGCTCGCCGATATTGCTTACCAGATCGCCAATGCCCATGGGCCAAGCGGGCCCAACAGAGACTATTTGCTAAATCTGGCCCAGGCACTGCGCGAGTTGGGCACCGAGGATGCACATGTATTTGCCCTTGCCGAGCAGTTACACTCACCCTCCTGACTCAGACGCTCCCCCCCGTGTTCGCCAGCAGGGGTTACATCATTAGCCACGACAGGATAATCAGCGCCAGCACGATACGTACAATAGCGCCCAGCAGAGAGCCACGCAGTAGCGCCCGGATACCTCGCCACAGCAGCCACAGGCCCACCACCAGCACCAGAATACTGAAGAACGAAGCATTGATACCCAGCGAACGGCTCAGCCCATCAACGAACTCCTCCAGCGCACCAAAGAAGTTGGTAAAAATGGCTAACAGGAATTCCACCACCGTTCGGATAAGGTCGCCTATCACTTGCCCCACTTCATTAAAAAATCCGTTTGCCTGCATGGGTCTCGTCCATTGCTAAAAGGTTTTCGGCATTGTCAACGAATTTTGTGCCGGGGGCAAAGCAAAGCCACGATGTGCTGCCTGTGAGCAGGCTGCACACAGGCCATTCATTGTTTAAAAACGGATGGAGTTCCTCTCACAAGTGACTGTTTTTTAGAGTTCTCTTTAGTGCGCTGCAGTATGGCCACACTGTAACACACCAGGAGCGCTAAAAAGCCCACGACATCACTGATCCATTCGGGATAAATCATCAGCGCGGCTGGCACCAGTAGCGCGCAACGCATCACTCTTCCTACTGGGCCTATGCGATAGAGATACCCCTCCATTACTGCTGCCACCAACCAAATCGCTGTCATTGCAGTCAACGCGGATGCCAACACATTCATCAAAGAGCCCTGTAGAATTAGCGATGGGTTGAGTACGAATAAGAAGGGCAGTACGAATAACACACCGCCTAAACGCACCGCATGTAAGCTCGTATAAGTACTGCTAGCGCCAGCCACGCCAGCGGCCGTTATCGCGGCCAACGCAACAGGAGGGGTAATGTAAGAGAGCATGCCCCAGTATAGGATAAACAGGTGACTGCCAAGAGGATTAAGCCCGGCCCCGACCAGCGCTGGAGCAAGTAAAATAGAAAGAAAGATATAGCAGGCACTTACTGTCATCCCCATACCCAGAATAAAACTGGTCATCGCACCTGCGGCGAGCATTAGAGGAATACTGTCACCTGCGTACAGTAGCAGCTCCCGGGAGAAAGCACCTGCAACGCCCGTATACGAAAGCCCGCCTACCACTAACCCAATACCCGCCAACACGGCCACCAGGTTACCCACCCCGTGAGCCAGTTGATAGAAGAAATCCAACAACTGACTCAGGCGTAACCGCTGTTGGCGCCTGAACAAGGCAATGGCAAGTAGTACCAGCGTAGCGTAATAGGGGGCCTGGCTTTCCAGGCGCATTACCAACAGCATGTAGATCAATACTGCCAGACTGAGCAAATAGGGCCAGCCAGCAACCAGCGTGTCACGCACCCTGGGTATATCTTCGGCAGCCATTCCTTGCAAACCTTTCCGGGCAGCATAGTTATCCACCTGTAATAACAATGCCAGATAGAAGAGCAGTGCTGGCAGCAACGCGGCTATCATGACTTCTCCATAGCTCACACCAAGGAAGGACGCCATGATGAAAGCCACAGCCCCCATTACAGGCGGCATCAAGGTTCCACCGGTTGAGGCACACGCTTCAACCGCCGCAGCATACTCCCGTGAGTAACCACTGCGCTTCATGGCAGGAATGGTGATGGTGCCCGTCGTCAGGATGTTCGATACCGCGCTGCCAGATAAGCTACCCATGAAAGCACTGGAGACAACCGCCACTTTGGCGGGGCCACCCCGGCTGCGCCCCATCAAGGCGGTGGCGAAGTTCATAAAAAACTCACCACCCCCGGTAATAGTGAGCGCAATGCCAAACACGACAAAACCAATAATCAGATTGGCCACTACCTGCATCGGCACGCCGACGATGCTTTCTGCCCCCATTACATGGGCGCGTATTGTTTCACCTAAATCGAAACCGCTGCTCCATAGGAAACCGGGCATATAACCCGCGTAAAGGGGGTAAAGCCCAAATATCAGTGCGACGGCAAAAATTGCCCAGCCACCGCAACGCCTCACGCCCTCCAACACCAGCAGTATCATCATCGTTGCTACTAACGTGGCTTCCTGGGGAGCGAAGTACTCCCACCCCTGCTGAGTCATACGCAAGCCATTCAGGCCAAGGTAGATGGCGCCCCCAAGGGCCGCGCTTGCCAGTATCCAGTCATACCAGGGCAGTTGCCCAGCATCAGCTTTACGTGCAGGAAAGATCAGTAAGGCTGCCGACAGAAACAGACCAATCAAATAATAGATAAAGGCATTACCGATCGGATAAAAACCAAGCAATTGAAGGGCAAATGTCTGGTTGATCGTCATTAACAGGCCAATGGCCCCCAACCCCATGACGACCCACCGAGCCACCCCACCCAAACGCTCTGGACTTGCGTTGCTCATGGCTATGCTCCCATTTAAGCACCCATCTGGCTGTTAAAGCTCGTCAAGTACCTGTTGACGACGAGCTTCCCAGTGTTCCGCTAGTGCTTCACCTGCCAGGTCGGGCTCTTCTTCAAGCACATCATCCCAAGCAGCTTTGAGCGCTTCCAAACGGGCCAAACGGGCATCATTCCACGCCTGCATGTCATCGCTCCACAGCCCTTTCTCTTCCATATAGCGGATGGCACCAGAGTGGAAAGGGATATCAATGGGAGGTACACCGGCATCCTCAATGGCCCAGCGATGAATAGCAGCGGTCGCGTCACGGTAAAGATCATAGCTCTCATCCAGCCCCTTGATGAGCTGATACACCTCCTCTTCATCACGCTCGGCCATAGCAACGATGATGGGGTAACGATAAGCCAACATATTGGCGGGGCTATCTTCAGAAAGCCCAGCACCTATCACTTCCTGGAACGGCTGGAAGACAGGAGCCACCTGGTTCATTCGCGCCCAACCCTCCTCATCATCCGCAGGAATATTGACCCAACGAATGCCTCGGGATGACTCTTCCAGTTCGTATAGCTGACTGGCCGTCGTGGTGGTACAGGTAGCATCGGCCCTGTTTTCGACCAGCGAACTCATGGCAGCCCCATGAGTGGGAAACATCACGGCATCAACATCATCGCGGCTCAGTCCTGCAAACGCTAAAATTGCATCGCACTTAACGTTTACTGAGGGGTTGCCAGCCACATAGGCGACCCGCTGCCCCCGTAAGTCCCCAAGCGACTGGATATCAGCATCAGCCGCTGATGGCACCCCAAATGTTGAAGGTCGCCCTGCCACAGCCCTAAGGTCTTGCGGCCCCCAGCGACGCTCACTGAAATCGTAAATACCTTCAGTGGCAAAAAAAGACTCTGTCGCTAAAAAGGCGTAGTCAGCGCGCCCACTCACCAGTGGCTGTAGCCGACCAATGGCTGAACCTGCGGGTTGGATACGAATACGGGTGTTATAAGCCCGGCCAAAGGCATCAGCAATCGCCGATGCTTCTGAGTGACCCTGGGCGCCCACATCGTAGGCTGTCCATGTCATGGTGTTGGGAAGCTCTGCGGCGGAAGCTGTGCCTGCAAAAACGACAAAAGCTGCAGAGATCAGGCCATTAGCCAAGTATGTGCGTGTCATGGGTTGTGCTCTCATGTTGTGTTGTTATTAGTAGCATTCGCTTTATTAACTGTTGTTTAAAAAGGGGCCTGGCCGGGGAGTTCCGTCACGGGTTAAACCACCGGCACATCAGGTAGTACGCCCTTTATTCTCAACTGTTCGATTTGTTGTTGCGTGAGCCCGGCTTCAAACAGAATAGCGTCGGTATGTTCGGCAAAGCGGGGCGGGGGCATCGCATAGCATGATGGTGTGCGGGTCAGCTTGATTGGTGAGCCAGTTCCCTGATACCGCCCAATTCTCACGACCATGTCGCGATGCTGGGTATGCGGATGAGTCAACGCCTGTGAGGTATCAAGTACTGGTCCGCAGGGAACACCGGTGCGCATCAGTTGATCAGCCAATTGCTCACCTTCCCAATGCGCCATAGCGCTTTCCAGCACTTCACGTAAAGCCTCACGGTTCTCCAGGCGCACTCGATTACTGGCAAAGCGCTCATCTTCGGCAACGAAGCGACACTCAAGCAGCTCGCATAAGCGGACAAACTGGACATTGTTGCCTACCGCCAGAAAAATCGGCTGCGTAGCAGTACGATAAACTTCATAAGGGGCAATATTCGGATGTTCATTGCCGGTTCGGCGTGGTTGAGAACCGCCATAGAAAACGTTGGGAAAGTGGGGGTGCATCAACGACAGTCCTGAATCGAACAGTGCCGCCTCCACAAACTGCCCCTGACCACTGCGTGTGCGCTCATGGAGTGCCAGGGTAATGCCGATAACAGCATTCAGCCCCGTTACGATATCCACAATGGGCAACCCTACCCGCAATGGGTCACCGCCTTTTTCGCCATTGACGCTCATCAGGCCCGCCATCGCCTGTATAATCGCATCGTAGCCTGGTAAACCACCCATGGGGCCATCAGCACCGAAACCACTGATACGGCATTGAATCAAACGTGGAAAGCGCTCGCTCAGGGTGTGGTAGCCCAACCCCCACTTCTCAAGTGTTCCTGGCTTGAAGTTTTCGACCAGAACATCCGCGCCTTCCAATAACTGAAGCAGTAGTGCTTTACCATCGGGATGACGAAGATCCAGCGCCATCCCCCGCTTGCTACGGTTCAAACCGTGAAAGTAGGAAGCGGCATCTCCCTCAAAGGGTGGCCCCCAGCCGCGGGTTTCATCGCCACTGGGCGGTTCAATCTTGATCACATTCGCACCATAATCACCCAGCACCTGTGTGCAGTAAGGTCCTCCCAGCACTCGGCTCAGGTCAATGACTTTGACACCGTTCAGTGCTCCATCTGGCTTATCCATGGGCCACCTCCACACCGTGCATGTGGGCCAGCTCAGTAGTGTTCGCCAAGGCGTCTACCTGCTCAGCACTCATGGGCGTTTCAGCAAGCAACTGTGCTAACGCCTCGGTTGGCTCACGATGTATCGCCAATGGGTCAGTCGGCGATAATTTGTGACGCACAACGAGCCAGGCGAATGCCAGCCGACGTTTGTCATCCTGAAGTTGCGAGGCTTCCCACGCCAACAGAATGGCCGACGTTATATGATACAAACCAGTGGCGATCCGCCGTGCCTCTCGCTCACAGCCAGCGTCCAGCACAAGCGCTTCTGCACTGCCAGCCGCTTTATTGAGCACCCCCTCCAACAGTCGGCGTTCATGGCCCTGTAATGCCAACGCCTGTAGCCGCTGGTGTAGATAATCAGTCAGCACTGGGAGCGTCTGCTCCCGCCGGATTGAGCGGAATACATCCAGTGCAACGATATTACTGGTACCTTCCCATATGGACCCCAGATGTGCATCACGAAGCACTCGGGCATCCGACCACTCTTCGATATAACCACAACCGCCCCGCACTTCCATGCCATCACCCGCCACCTTGCGTGCATCCCGGGTGGTACGAAACTTGATCATCGGCGTTAGAATACGCAGCAACCTGGCCGCCTGCAGGTCGCCAGCATCGGCACGCCGCAGGCACTCGGCAGTATGCAGAACCATGGTACGTGCCTGTTCAGCAGTCACCATCATCTTACTGAGCTGGCGCTGCATAAGCGGTAACTGAACAAGCTGCTTTCCAAAGGCATGGCGATGACGTGCGATATATAACGCTTCATTGACAGAACGTCGCATCAACCCCGCCGAACGAACGCCGTTGGATAGTCGCGACATATTGATCATATCGGTCATCTGTTTGAAGCCCTGCCCCGGCTCACCCACCACATAAGCCTCGGCTCCCTCCAGTAGAATCTCCCCACTGGCCATTGAGCGGGTGCCCATCTTTTCCTTGAGGCGCACAATACGGTAGTGATTAAGCTCACCGTTTTCCAATTGTCTGGGCAGTAGAAATAGCGTCAGGCCTCGCGTTCCCTGCTGACTACCTTGCGGGCGCGCCAACACCATTGCCAGTGCAGCATCTGGGTTGGAGCAAAACCACTTATCGCCATAAAGACGCCACTTACCGTTTACCAGCCTGGCTTCGGTGGTAATCGCGCCAACATCAGAACCCGCATCCTGCTCAGTCATGAACATGGCGCCCTGATAAGCCTGCTCCATATCCTGAGAGGTCAACGCATTAAGGTAGCGATTGACCAGCTCTTCATTGCCAAATTTACGCAACGTACGAGTCAGAGCATCCGTCATGCTGAGCGGGCAGCAGAGTCCAAACTCCGCCTGCACGAACAAATACGTCAGCGCGTACTTCACCATAGGCGGCATGGGTTCTGGCCAGCCAAGCACTCCCCCGCGGTGAGACATAGCCGCCAGCCCAAACTGACCATATGCGTAAGCTTCTAACCGTTGATACGCTGGGTGCTTGCGGATTGCCTGAGACTCAGCACCATTTCGGCGCCGGAGCACCAACTCTGGCGGGTGTTTATCTGCCTCAAGCGCCAGCGACTCAAGCTCCCCACCAGCCAGTTCACCCATTTGGGCGAAATAAGGCTCCACATGCCGCCGCAGCGATACTGGCAGATAAATATCGAGAAGCTGTGCGAGGCTAGGGTCAAGATAGTAGCTATTCTGCCCCCAGGAATCGGGAATATTACGATGGATCATTTCGCTCACAGCGAGTACCTCTTGGACTTATTATAGGTTTTATCGTCACATTAGGCGGGCAATTGCGGCGTTTCCAATACTGATTTGGGATTCATTGATACACTTTTAGGTATGATTGACTGACTACACAAGCCAAAAAGGAGTTGAACGGTGGCGCTAACCTTCAGGCAATTGCGCTATTTTCTTGTGCTTTCGGAAGAGCTGCACTTTGGCCGGGCAGCCAACCGGCTGCATATCTCCCAACCTCCTCTTAGCGCCAGCCTGCGGCAACTGGAAGAGGAGCTGGGAGTACGTTTACTGGAGCGTAATAGCAAGCGTGTAGCAATGACGCCAGCAGGGGAGGCTTTTCAAGGTCAAGCACGTCGCATCATTGAGCAAATAGAGGATTCACAAACGCTGGTACAACGGATTGCCTCAAGTGCCACAGGGTTAGTGCGAGTCGGTTTTACTCCCGCCATGCTCTTTCGCGGTTTACCGGAATTACTCAAAACGCTTCAATCCCGCTACCCCGGCATTGAAATTCAGTTAATCGAGCGTAACTCCGCCGACCAGGTACAGGCAGTAACACAAGAGCATCTCGATTTAGGATTCATACACTCAATGCCGCTGCCCGAATGTATCGAGTCGGTGACATTGTCAGATGAACCCTTTCTCTGCTGCCTCCCCACTCATCACCACCTGGCTGCCCGGCGCAGTTTAGCGGTCAGGGAGCTGGCCAATGAATCCGTCATACTGTTTGGTCGCGATCTTGCCCCCCATTATTACGACCGTATTATTAGTCTTTTCCATCATGTCGATGTTGAGCCGCAGATTAGTCATGAAGTATCCCACTGGTTGACCATTCTGGCTTTGGTAGCCAATTCGATGGGCGTCGCCCTGGTGCCCCAATCTCTCGCCAAGTCTGGATTTTCGGATGTCAGTTTCCTACCACTTAACGACTCCAGCACCCGCCATCAGTCGCACTGTATCTGGCAACGGGATACCCAACACGAAAGCCGGGACTTATTGATAAACTGCTTACATGAGCAATTGCAGATTCAACTTCACCAGGCATAACCAACAACATGCTCAATCAACGTGCGTTAACCTATCTGAATGAAGTCATCCGACGTGGCTCGCTGCGCCGTGCTGCGGCCTATCTTGATGTTGACGCTTCAGCATTAAGCCGCCACATCAAAACCCTGGAGGAGGAACTGGGTATTCAGCTGTGTGAGCGGCATGGTGGTGGCATGCGGGCAACTCAGGCAGGCCAGTTGCTGGTACAGCACTTTCATGCTCAGCGTGCTCAGGAAGAGGCTGTGCTTTCCCAGTTAATGGAAATGCAAGGGCTGACCCGTGGCGATGTACGTATTGCAGTGGGAGAGGGGTTTATTGCCGACCTGATCGCCGCACCGCTGGGGGTATTCATGTCTACGTTCAAAGATATCAATGTTGAAATACGTATGGCAGGCGTCAACGAAGCAATGTCCTTGGTGAAAGAGCGCGAAGTAGACCTGGCCCTACTATATGCCCCACCCGTGTCGCCTTACTTGTGGTCTCATGTGGAAACCCGCCAACCTCTGGATCTGATCGTTCCTCCCAACCACCCTTTGTGCCAGCTTAAGCGCCCTCTTGGACTGGGTGACCTTGATGGCTTCCCTCTGGGGCTGATGGGCAACCCTTTTGGTATGCGCCAGATGGTCAATATGGTTGCCCATCAGGAGCGCATTCACCTTGAAGCACGTTTGAGCACGAATTCCGTGGCGGTACTCAAGAACTTTGTACGTTCAGGCATAGGTGTCACCTTTATGCCGGAACTAACCGTAACCGATGAAATTCAACGGGGGGAAATCCGCGCTTTACCCATGAAATATCCTGTACTTAATGGCGCGCGCGCCCAGATTGTCAGTTTAAAAGGGCAGGATCTTACTGTCGCCGCCAGCACCTGCGTTGCTCACTTACAAAACGGGATGCGCTTCTTTTCTGCGGATGCCCCCAGGTTGTTGCAATAAAGTCCACACTTCGGGTATTGCATAGTCAACACCTCAATACATAGTCTTTCAGGATGTCGTTCAAATAACGCTAATAAAGCAGACTAAGCGCCTTGTAGCTCACGACAATAAACCAGGAGACTTCATATGCTATTTCATCGTTTTGCTGTTAAACCTCTTATTTCAGCCTGTTTGATCGGCTATGCCCTACAGGCCGGTAGTGTCTTTGCTGCCACGACGATCAACTTGAGCTATAACGGCGCCCCGGATCCGGAAAAAAATGCCGTACATGTCTTTGCCACTAACCTAAAAGAGCTGGTTGAAGACAAGACCAACAATGAAATCGAAATCCAGCTTTTCCCTAACAGCATGCTGGGGAGCGAAGAGGACCGGATGGAGCAGACCATGAGTACACCGATGCTCAATGTCGCTTCGTTTGCAGGCGTTTCTCCACTCGTTGACGAGATTTTCGTCAGTGCCATTCCCTTCCTGTTCGATGATTTTGATGCCGCTCGCAGCTTTTTCGATGAGGGCGAGTATTGGCAGGACATCAGCCATGCGCTGCATGAACGTGCCGGGATCGACATGCTGGCAGTCGTGGAAGAAGGGGGATTCCTGGCATTTACCAATAACAAAGTTCCCATTACCCACCCGGATGATTTTGCGGGTTTGCGCTTCCGTGCAATGGACCCCAGCCAGGTGGCTCTTTACGAAGCGTTTGGCGCATCTGGCACACCGATTCCCTGGACAGAAACCTACATGGCCCTGCGTACTGGCGTTGCTGATGGGCAGATGAATCCGCCAATGTACATTATCCTCGGCAGCCTCTATGAAGTGCAGGAATACCTGACACTCGCCAATATCCAGTACTCCAACCAGTTCCTGGTCGGTAACAGCGAGATGATCGCCAGTTGGGATGACGATCTGCGGGATGCGTTTCTGGAAGCGGTCGCCGAAGCCAACCACAATGCCCGTGAGCATAACGAAACTCAGGTAGATGCGCGTATCGCCCACCTGGAGGAACTGGGTATGGAAGTTATCCGCCCCTCTGAAGATGATCTGACCGCCTTCAGAGAAATTGGGCAACCCGCCTATCTCACCTGGCTGGAAGAACGGGGTATTGAGCAGCGCTGGATTGATATGGCACTGGAAGATGCCGGCATGAGTGATCTGCTCGATTAACAACGCCCACCACCGTTGCCATACAGGGCTGGTGACCACTGGCCCTGCTCTCTGTACTTAATGGAACTGCCATGCTGAATACGCTTCGATGCCGGCTACTGGCTATCAGCCGGCCCATCACCTTAACACTGGCAGGGGCCCTGCTGACGATCAATGTCGCCGCTATCCTATTCGGTGTTTTTGCCCGCTACGTGGTAGGGGGAGCCCCTATCTGGACAGATGAACTCTCCCGCTTTCTGATCATCGCGACCGTCATGCTGGCAGCGGGAGCTGTGTGGGCAGAAGGGGGACATATGCGCGTTGGGCTGCTGGAAAAACTGCTGCCAACGCCCTTCGCCCGGCTGCTAAACCTGTATCAATGGGTGCTCACCCTGTTACTGGCGCTGGGAGGAAGTTGGGTCAGCTATCGCTATGCGCTGTCGGTCAGCATGTTTACCACATCGGGGCTGGGCATCAGCCGAACGGTACCGCTGTTATCCCTCCCCATCGGCTTCTTACTACTGGCGTGGTACGTGCTGCTCTATGGCCCGGCCCCGCTCAAAACCCTGGAGGAAAGCGCATGACCCTTACTATGCTGGGTGTTTTTCTCGCCCACGTATTGCTGGGGCTGCCGCTGTTCCTGGCGCTTTTAACCACTGCGTTTGTCGGCTTTCTGTTTGTTGATCCATCGATGATTCCCCGCATGATGCCCCAGCAATTCTTTGGGGGAATCAATGTCTTTTCACTGATGGCTATCCCCCTGTTCATACTGGCGGGCAACCTGATGAACGTCAGTGGCTTGACAGAACGTTTAATGGGATTGGCACGTTTAATGGTCGGTCACCTGCGTGGCGGTATGGGCCACGTTAATGTGGTGTCGAGCGTATTCTTCGCGGGCGTTAATGGCTCAGCCGTCGCCGACACCTCTGCTTTGGGCTCGCTCCTGGTACCAGCAATGGAGAAGGAGGGTTACTCACGCGCCTTTGCTGCGGGGCTGACGGCAGGCAGTTCATTAATAGGGCCAATCATACCTCCCAGTATCTTCATGATTCTGTATGCCTCACTCACCAACACCTCGGTGGGCGACCTGTTTCTGGCCGGTATTGTCCCTGGGCTACTGCTTGGCATTGCCTTTATGGGGATGAATGCCTGGTATGCCTGGCGCCATCAATTACCAAAAAGCGGCAACCTGCCCTCTGTCAGGCAACTGGGCCTTGCCTTTGTGGCCGCCCTCCCGGCCCTGGTAGCCCCGTTCATCATTGTGGCGGGCATTGTGCTTGGCTTTGTCACCCCAACAGAATCGGGCGCGCTAACCGCACTGTACGTGGGGTTATGCGGTGCGGTGCTGGGAGGGTTACGCATTAAGGACTGCTGGAAAGCCATCATGGATACCGCACGACTCACCTCGGCCATTTTCCTGATCATGGCCGCTTCAGCGACCATCAGCTGGCTGCTCTCTTACGCCCAGGTGCCTGCACAGTTTGTCACCCTGCTCTCCCCTTATGTGGATAATAGCGTCGCTATTTTGCTGCTCCTCAGCATCATTACCTTTATTACCGGCATGTTCATGGAAGAGGTATCGGCCCTGATGCTGCTAACGCCAATTTTTGCCCCTGTGGCCATGATGGCAGGTATCGATCCGGTCCACTTAGGCGTCATCATTACCCTGAATATTACGATTGCACTGATTACTCCGCCCATGGGCGCCTGTGTCTTCGTAGCCGCCGCCGTCAGCCGGTTGGAAATCGTGTCACTGTTCAAAACCATCTGGCCTTTCGTGCTGACGGCTATTGGCGTACTCATCCTGCTAATCATCTTCCCTTCATTGGCGCTTTGGCTGCCAAACAGTGTTGGATAGGACAATGCCACTACGTTCAACCTACGCGACCACTCTCTCCCCCATCCCCAGCCTACCGGCTCCCGATTGGGAGAAGGTGCGTTGTCTGCCCATCACCGATAATGGTGAGCGCTTACTGCCCCTGAGCCTTGCGCCTGCCCCCATCCGGGTTTATCCCGCCTATGCACGCCTTGGTATACCGGGGGCCATTGGCGAGTGTTTTGTTCGTGAGGGTGTCTACCGTGCCTTGTTGGCAGCGGCACGCAGCCTTCCCGCCGGCATCGGCATTATCGTGCTGGATGGCTGGCGCCCCTGGCGGATTCAGCAGTATCTATTCGAAACCTTGCAGGAGGCTATTCGCAGCCGCCACCCTACGCTCACTGAAGACGAATTACTGGTACGTACCCGTGAATTCGTGTCGATACCCAGCCGTGCGCCCAACGCACCAAGCCCGCATCTAACGGGAGGTGCTGTCGATGTTACGTTATGCGATGAAGACGGTATTCCCCTGGATATGGGCACGCTGTTCGACGAAGCCTTACCGGCTTCTCATACCGACTATTTCGAGCTACTAACGGAACTTACACCGCAACAACGCCAGGCACGGGACCACCGACGTTTGCTCTACCACGTCATGCAGGCACAGGGGTTTACCAATCTGCCCAGTGAGTGGTGGCATTACGACTTGGGCGACCAGCTATGGGGGCACTACGCCGGCAAGCCGGGTGTTCACTACGGCCCTGCGGAGCTGGATACCATAGAAAATCGCTGGCGAAGACAGCTGGGATAATGCTTGATGCGCCCACCACGACCTTTGCCGCATTGCCAAATGTTCTGTTAAACGATCAGATGTGATACATATGCCTTAGCGGGAGAGACTGGTGCCAGCCACCAGCGCCGAAGGAGCAACGACCCCGGAAACTCTCAGGCCACCGGACCGCTATTGCCACCAGTAAGTTCC
Organism: Vreelandella olivaria; assembly: GCF_023507745.1. GTDB lineage: Bacteria > Pseudomonadota > Gammaproteobacteria > Pseudomonadales > Halomonadaceae > Vreelandella > Vreelandella olivaria_A. The sequence continues at coordinate 37,769 of NZ_JALPZO010000114.1, forward strand.
GAAGAGCGGCTGATGACTGCGTCACTCAGCCCACCGAAGGAGCAAGCGCCTCATAATTGATGCGTGAATCTCTCAGGTTCCATGACGGAAGGGGTACCCCCAGCCATTGCGATGGCTGGGAGTATGGCCCGACGCTCATACAACCTGGAGAGAAGCATGCAACGCATTGCTGTTATTGGCGGTGGAATCACCGGCATTACCAGCGCTTACGCCCTGGCGAAGCGCGGTTTCGACGTTACTGTCTTTGAAAAACACCGCTATTCGGCGATGGAGACCTCCTTCGCCAACGGCGGCCAGTTATCGGCATCGAATGCGGAAGTGTGGAACCACTGGCCAACGGTGATAAAAGGGCTCCGCTGGATGCTGAAACGTGACGCCCCGCTGTTGGTCAACCCACGCCCTAACTGGCATAAGCTCAGCTGGTTTGCTGAATTTATCGCCTCAATCCCCCGTTATGCAGACAATACAGAGGCAACCGCCCGGCTGGCTATTGCCGCCCGGGAACATCTGTTTCAGTGGGCACAGGACGAACAGATTGAGTTCGACCTTAAACAGCAAGGGATTTTGCATATCTACCGTGATAAAGCAGGCTTTGACCACGCTGCGCGGGTATCACAATTACTGGCCAAGGGCGGGCTTGAGCGCCAGGCGGTAACTGCCGAAGAGATGCGGACCATCGAACCGACACTGGCAGGTACTTATTACGGCGGATTCTATACCCAAAGTGATGCCACCGGTGATATTCACAAGTACACCAACGGCCTGGCTCAAGCGGCAGCCAAGCGCGGCGTGCAGCTTAACTATGGGCACCATATTAAGGATATCGGTGCGGATGAAACCGGCGCCTGGGTCAGCGCGGAAGCTGGGGGTGAGTGTGTTCGCCAACGCTTTGATAACGTAGTGGTCTGTGCCGGTATCGGCAGCCGCGCCATTGCCGCCAAGCTGGGTGACCGCGTCAATATTTATCCAGTCAAAGGTTATTCGATCACCGTGCATTTGGATGATGCAGCCTCCCAGCAGGCCGCTCCTACGGTAAGCCTCCTGGACGACGAAACAAAGCTGGTTACCAGTCGGCTGGGTAATGATCGTTTTCGGGTGGCAGGGACCGCCGAATTTAACGGCGCCAACCGCGATATTCGCGACGACCGCGTTCAGCCACTGGTGCGTTGGGTAGAAGCGTGCTTCCCTGGCGTCAGCACCCAACGGGTGGTGCCCTGGGCAGGGCTACGGCCAATGCTGCCTAATATGATGCCCAAGGTGGGCGTAGGCCGCTTACCCACCGTTTTCTATAACACTGGCCACGGCCATCTGGGATGGACACTCTCCGCCATTACTGCGGAAATGCTGGCGGATGCCATGGACACCTCACAAGAGGCAGCGCTGGCCGCCACCCGTTAACCAACATCGCAAAGGGGCCAACAGGCCCCTTGAGGTTCATGACAAACTTTCTTGCCATCATTTTTAACATCATCTGAATCAACCCGTAGCGGGGGTCTTTCGCCATGGATGGCGAAAGTAGCGCCCATGGAGGGGTCCACAGCGCCCCCGCCAAGGGTTGTTCGGATGGCGTAATCAGCAGAAAAATACTTTGTCAGCAGTCTCAAGGGGCCAATAGGCCCCTTTGTTATAGAGTTACCCAATTAGGCAGTGGGCGCTTCCAACTCTAAAAAGCGTCTTACCCGGTCTGTTTTGGGGGTAACAAAAAACTCTTCAGGCGGAGATTTTTCAATAATGATGCCTTTATCCAGAAACACCACCTGATCGGACACCGCACGGGCAAACTCCATTTCATGAGTGACAATCACCATGGTGTAGCCCTCTTTTGAAAGGTCTTTGATCACCGCCAGCACTTCACCCACCAATTCCGGGTCAAGCGCCGAGGTGGGTTCATCAAACAGCATCACCTTTGGCTGCATAGCCAGCGCACGGGCAATGGCAACCCGCTGCTTTTGACCGCCGGAAAGCGTATAGGGAAAGGCATCACATTTATGCGCCATCCCGACCTTTTCCAGCAGTGCCATAGCACGCTCTCCTGCCTCTGCCTTACTGCACCCCTGCACATGAATCGGCGCTTCGGTCACGTTGCGCAACACGCTTAAATGAGGCCACAGGTTAAAACTCTGGAACACCATCCCCAGGCGAGAGCGCATTCCGGCTAGCTCGCGTCGTGACATTGGCTTACCGGTGTCGCTCATACCAATGCGGTCACCGGCAATGTGAATTTCACCCCGATCCGGCGTTTCCAGCCAGTTAATACAGCGCAGCAGGGTGGATTTACCTGAGCCGGAGGAGCCTAATATGCTCACAACCTCCCCAGGTGCCACTTCCATCGACACATCACGCAGCACTTCCGTGCCGTCAAAGCTTTTCGATACGCCCCGAATACTCACTGCCGCCGCCACTACAGATGTATCTGCGGTTTCCGCTACGCTGACCATCGTTGTTTCACTGGTTGCTGGCTCATGCATTGTTAAACCCTCGCTTGGCGCCAAAACGGCCGATGATCTTGATCCCCTGTTCAAGCCCAATGCTAATCAACCAATAAAAACCAATGACCACAATAAATGCCTCCATGGGGATAAAATAGGTACTCGACAGGCTGTTGGCCGCAGCCGTCAGCTCGCGCACGGTAATAATGACCAGAAACGCAGTATCCTTAAGCAGGATAATCAGTTGATTGCCGATTAATGCACGGGCACTCAGCACCAGTTGCGGCAGCACAATGCGTAAATACATACCTGGCATGGAAAAGCCCTGGGCAATGGCGGCTTCCACCTGTCCAGCGGGCAGTGTCAGCCTGCAACCGCGCAGAATCTCGGCAAAATACGCACCGTGATAGCTCACCAAAGCGATCATGCCGGCCTGCCAGGCACTCAACCGAATGCCCGTGCTGGGCAACCCGTAATAAAGCAAATAGGCCAGAATCAGAAACGGCAGCATACGCATACCGTCAATAAAGATTCGCAAAGGCACCCGTAGGCGTGGACGGGAGCCTTCCAGAAGAAAAACGATGCCGCAGCCCGCCAGAAAGGCCAGCACCGCTGACATGCCAAATAGTTGCAGTGTGGTATAGAAGCCGTTAAGAAACACACCTCTGGAATCCCACAGAATTTCCCAGTTGCTCATTGTGACTCCTTACACTGCCAGGCGGTTGGCTTTGCGCTCAGCTATTCGCTGCAACCACACCAATAGGCTGATGATGCCCATATAAATCACCGCCGCAGCCAGAATGGGGGGAAGTGGATCGTAGGTAACCGCTGAAATCCGGTTGGTTACCCGGGTTAGATCCACAATGCCGATCACAGCGATGGCCGGGCTGCCCTTAATCAAAAACGACATTTCGTTAACCAGACCGGGCAGGCTGGTGATGGTAATTTGCGGCAGCATAATGCGGCGAAAATAGATCCAGGGTGTCATCCCTATTGCCATAGCCGCCTCCCGCTGCTCCTTGGAAAAGTTATTGAACGCCGAACGCCATATTTCGGCATTGAAGGCGGTGGTATTCAGCGTTAACGCCAGAATGCCCGCCACATTACGGTTGAGATGAATCCCCATGGTCGGGGCGGTGAGAAAGATAAACAACACCAGCGTCACCAGCGGCGTGGCGCGCGCGATACTGATATAAAGCCCAAGCACTTGATGAACGACAGGGATTCGTGCCAGGCGCACCAGAGCGACCAGCAGCCCCAATACCACCCCAATGGCAATGGACGTTGCGGAAATCCACGCGGTGGTCCACGCCCCCTGCATCAGCATGCCCCATGCACTGCTGTCCATTCGCACCCCTCCTTGTTACCTTGAAACCGGCTGCCTTAGGCAGCCGGCGCACTACTTACATGCCCGCCATTTCGTGGAACTCTTCGACGGTGGTAATCGGAGTGGTGGGAAGGTCATCAAAGGATTCGCCAAACCAGGTTTCCTGAAGCTCGGCCAGGCGCCCTGAATCGCGCAGGTGATCCAGAAATTCGGTAATGTAAGCGAGTAGCTCCGGGCTGCTTTTGGGCATGGGCCACGCCATAAACCCTGGGCCAGACACCGCCTGCCCGGCTTCAAATACATCGGGCCGTTCACGAATCAAATCATTCACCGGCACAATCGAGTTGATTACGTAGTCCACACGGCCATTGGCCAGATCGGCATAGATTTCCGGGTATGCTTCGTACTCAACGACTTCACCTAACGTGCCACCACTTTCTGCCAGCATCACCTCCAGCTCAGGCAGCCGCGATAGCAGTGCGCTGCCCGCTTGTACGCCTACCGTCATACCGCTGAGGTCTTCAATACTATTGATGCGGTCATCACCTGCCCGCTTGATGTAAAAGTGCTGGGCTGAGGCAAACGGCGGCGCGAAGTTAAACACCCGCAAGCGCTCATCGGTAACCGACGCGCCGGTTAGTGCCATGTCATACTGGCCTGACGATACCGAGGCCAATAGCCCTGTCCAGGGCAGGATATCCTGACGCACGTCAAAATCGGCATACTCCTCCAACTCAATCAGGATATCTTTGATAAAGCCATCAGGGTCACTACCACTCATAAAGTTAAAGGGTGCGTAGTTGTCTTCAGTGGCAACGCTCAAATAACCACGACTCTCAATTTCGGGTAAATCCGCCGCTGCCGCTGGAAGTGCCATGCCCACCAGCACTCCGATGCTCACTGCCGTGGCCGTCACAAACCGCTGACAGGCACGGGCCTGAGTTTTGATTAACGCGGGTAATAACACTTTCTGTTTCATTGCCTGAGACTCCCAGAGTAAATAAACAACCTGCCAGCCAAGCAGCTGTTGTTACACATTGTTGGCTGGATGCTAAAGCTGTCTTTACCCTAGGTTTTTCTGTTCCAGGCGATTAGAGCCAGTTCCTTTAAATTAAAAGGACAGTTAGCCAAAGAGAAACTGGCACAAAAACTGCTACGACTCTATGTATCTGTTCATTAGCGTGGCCTTTCCCCTGGATTAGCGGCAAGAGGCCTGAGGAGCATTTCATGACAACGCTTTGTCTTGACGTTAACCCAGACGCCGCTATGTGCCTGCAAGAACAACTGCGCGCCACACTGCTTGAAGCTATCCGGTTGGGCAGTTTGCCGTGCGACGATGCGCTCCCTTCCTGCCGCAAGCTTTCCCAGCAACTTGGTATTTCCCGCAATACGGTCGCCATTGTTTATGAAAAGCTGGTTGAAGATGGTTATCTGATTAGTCGCCCACGCAGTGGTTATTATCTACACCCAGATTACTGCGAGGCCAATTCGCCGCTACTATCACAATTACCCGTCTTAACTGACTCAACTGACAACCAGCAAATTGCACCAAACTGGCACAAACGCATTATTCAGCGCCCTACTAACTATCAGGGCATTCTTAAGCCCGGTAACTGGTCTGACTATCCCTACCCCTTTATTTATGGGCAACTGGATACACGCCTTTTTCCACTTGCCCAATGGCGCGATGTATCGCGGCGGCTGCTCAGCTCCCAACGGGATAAACCCTGGCTTCGCGATCGTATCGACCAGGACGACCCACTGCTGATAGAGCAGTTGCGCAAACGTATCCTGCCGCGACGGGGCATTTTTGCCCGCCCAGACGAAATCCTGATCACCATGGGCACCCAGAACGCGTTGTTTCTGATCGCCCAGCTGCTTTTCCACCGAGGCACTCGCGTCGCCCTGGAGTCGCCGGGTTATCGCGAAGCGCTAAACGTATTTGCACAGCACGGTGCCAGCATGCAACTGCAGCCCATGGACGCAGAGGGGATGTGCCTTGAAGGCTCCCAACAGTGCAACTATCTCTATGTCATGCCCAGTCATCAGGTGCCTACGGGCATCACGATGAGCCGAGCCCGCCGCAAGGCGCTGCTGGCACAGCTTCCTCACCGCGATCAGATCGTCATTGAGGATGACTACGATGCGGAAATCCACGGTGACCAGTTCGCCCTGCCTGCACTTAAAGCGAGCGCTCAAAGTGCACGCATTATTTATATGGGCAGCCTCTCCAAGGCACTCTCACCTGGGCTACGTATGGGGTATGTGGTCGCCGATGCGGAGCTAATCGACGAATTACGGGCGTTGCGGCGACTCATGTACCGCCACCCACCCGCCGCGTTACAGCACCAGTTGGCACAGTTTATCGCCCAGGGCTATTACGAATGTTATCTCAAACACCATGTGGATGAGGTCGACCGGCGGCGGGATGCCATGCGCAGTGCCATAGAACAGGCGCTACCAGGGTGTCAGAACCATAGTAGCCAGCGTTCCAGCGCGTTCTGGCTGGAGGCCGGTCAAGAGGTCGATACCCAACGCCTTGCATGGCATGCCGCTCAGCGTGGCGTACTGATTGAGCCTGGGTTTCAGCACTTCTTCGATGCTGCACCGCCCCGCCGCTTTTTCCGCCTGGGGTTTGGTGCCATCGGCTTTGAGCGCATCCCTCCAGGCTTACAGCGCCTTGGGCTGGCTTACGACCACGCCCTTAGCCACTAACTCTCAATCAGCTCAACCGCTAACGGGTGGCAGCGTAACGTGTCAGCACCCGGTCGAGTATCTCCAGGCCCTCTTGAACCTCTGCCGGCGTAACCACACAGGGAGGCACAATATGCAGCCGGTTTTCCACCGTGAAGACCAACAGCCCCTCGTCCATCAGCAACTGCTTCAAGGTGAGCACTTCGCTACCCGGCAGTGGGATTTTGCGCACAGGATCGCTTACCAGTTCAAGCGCATGAAAGACGCCTACCCCCCGCCACTCGCCTATTAACGCGTGCTGCTCAGTCAACTGTTTAAGCCCCTCCGCTAGCGGGCCGTTACCCACACGGGCGGCATTCTCGACAACGCCCTCTTCCTCCATGGCATCCAGGGTGGCCACAATAGCGGCCATCGCCAATGGGTGGCCGGAATAGGTCAGCCCACCGACAAACAGGTGGTCATCGAAATAGCGCGAAATCGCATCGGCAATCACCACCCCACCTGCGGGCACATACCCCGAGTTAACGCCCTTGGCGAACACAATCAAATCCGGCACCACCTGATAATGCTCGAAGGCAAACCAGCGCCCGGTGCGGCCAAAGCCCGCCATTACCTCGTCAAGAATCAGCACAATGCCAAACTCATCGGCCAACTGCCGCACCCCTTGTAGATAGGCCTTTGGTGGCAACAGAATCCCCGCCGTGCCGGGAATGGTTTCCAGCAAAATGGCGGCCACGGCATTGGCACCTTCGCACTCAATGACACGACGCAGGTGGGCTAGCGCCCGCTCACACTCTTCATCTTCATTGCGTGCCCAGAACTCACTGCGATAAAGGTAAGGGTTGAAGAAGTGCACATGCCCACTGGCATATTCGTTAGGCACACGCCGCCAATCCCCGGTAGCGGAAATCGCAGCGCCGGTATTACCATGGTAAGAACGATAAGCGGAAAGCACCTTCGTGCGCCCGGTATACAGACGCGCCATACGGATGGCATTCTCGTTGGCGTCAGCACCCGCATTGGTAAAAAACACCTTGCTGAAACCGGCCCCCGCTTTTGCCACAATACGCTTGGCCGCCTCACCACGCGCCAGGTTGGCATGGGCTGGTGAGATGGTGCAAAGACGCGCTGCCTGAGCTTGAATGGCGCTCACCACACGGGGATGTTGATGGCCAATGTTGGTATTCACCAATTGACTGCTAAAGTCCAGGTAGGTACGCCCTGCAAAGTCCCACACCCGGCAACCTTCGGCACCGGCAATCACCATAGGGTCTAAACTGCCTTGTTGGGACCAAGAGTGAAAAACATAACGGCGATCCAGTTGATGCACATACGCATTATCCTGATCGTTGGCAGCGGTGGTCATTGCAGTCGCATTTGTCATCTTAAGAAGTTCCTGGGTAAGTCGTTTAAAACCGTGTACTGACCAGACTAGGGATTTCTACCTGACAAGCTATAGGGCCAGTCATTACACACCCACAGGACAGAGGATGTCCCATACGGCTTGCTGAACTGGCCCTAAACGCTCAGCAACACACTGCGTACAGTGGCATTATTGACATTTACTCACCCCCACACGATGCATTAATTCTGTGTACTTCAAGGAGATACCTTTATGCCAAGCGTACTGATCACAGGAGCAACCTCTGGTTTTGGCAAAGCGGCTGCCCGGCGATTTGCCGAGGCTGGCTGGTCATTGATTTTGACAGGGCGCCGTGAAGAGCGCCTTAGCGCCTTGCAGGAGGAGCTGTCCTCTCAGGTACCGGTCCTGACGTTGGCGCTGGATGTTCGCGACAGCGAGGCAGTCAGCCAGGCCATTAGTCACCTGCCTGATACCTTTCTGCCTCTCACCTGCCTGATTAATAACGCGGGGCTGGCACTGGCACCGGAGCCTGCCCAGCAGGTGGCGCTTCAGGATTGGCACACCATGATTGATACGAATATTACCGGGCTGGTCAACGTGACCCATGCAGCACTGCCGCTGCTACTGTCCCAAGGGGAAGGGGCCAGCATCCTGAACCTTGGGTCGGTGGCAGGGCAGTGGCCCTACCCAGGAGGGCATGTTTATGGGGCTTCAAAAGCGTTTGTGCAGCAGTTCAGTTATAATCTGCGTTGCGATCTGTTAGGCACGGGAGTGCGAGTTACCGACCTTGCACCCGGCATGGCGGAAACGGAGTTCACCCTGGTAAGAACGAAAGGTAACCAGGCCGCGTCGGATGCCCTTTACCGTGGCACCACCCCACTCCAGGCCGAAGACATTGCCGAACAGCTTTACTATCTGGCCACGCTGCCCCCGCATATCAATATCAACCGTCTGGAAATCATGCCTGTGCGTCAGGCATGGTCGCCCTTTGCCGTTGACCGGGATCCTCAATAAGCCTCAGGCTCTCCTCAACTGCTACAGCGATGCGACCAGGTCATTGCAACACTCCCCCTGAAGCATGACGTGGTCGCATAGCAGCGCGTCAGCCAGATAACGTGCTGATGAATACACAGGATGGCACCTGTTATCGCGATGCTGACAAACAACCGTCACCGACGCTCCAGCACTCCAATTAACTCTGGAATCAGCAGGCATTGATCATCAACAGAGTCATACAGGCTGCTCACCGCTTGCGCGACTCCACCCTCGACCGCAAGCTCATCGGCCATGGTTTGGTAATAGCCCAAATCCTTACTGGCATTAGCCAGGCTAAAGCGAAACCCGGAAGGGTCCTCATCCGAGATATAGGGGCGTAAACGTTCCAGAATCACCCCGCCGCCACCTCCAGCGCCAAGCACTTCCAGCAACGCGGTGTTGGAGATGCCCGCTTTACGGGAGGCGGCGGTTGCCTCTGCCAATACCGCTGAGAAGCCTAACGAAACAAAGTTATGCACTAATTTGAGGGTGTGCCCCGCCCCCACATCGCCCGCATGGGCAATGTTTTCGGCAAAACACTGCAGCAGTGGTAATGTCTCGTCAAACAGCGCTTTAGGCGCTCCTACAATCAGGTTCAACCGCCCCTCGGCGGCCTCCTTGGGAGTTCGCGTCATGGCGGCATCCATAAAGCGTCCTCCCGCATCGGCAACCTGGGCGGCCACCTTCACAGTGGAGCTGGGCAGCGCAGTGGAGCAGTCAACCACCACACCGTCCTGTGTTAGACCTTCCAACACCCCACCCGGCTCAAAGAGCACCGACTCGACCTGGGGCGACCCCGTGACACACAAAATCACCACCTCCGCGCGCTGGGCAACCTCCTTGCCAGAGCTCAATATGGTGGCCCCTGCCGCCAGCAAGTCATCTACAGGTTGATTACCGGGATGTTCCAGAAAGCTAACGTGATGGCCCGCCCGGAGCAAACTGCTGGCAATGCCATGGCCCATCAGGCCAACGCCGATGATGCCTACCTGGCGTACTGTTGTCATTGTTGTCTCCATTAGCTAAAGCGTCCTTTAGTGTTTAATCGCGACGGTTTTAATTCGAGTGTAGCTGCGTAACCCCTCAAAGCCTTTCTCACGGCCATGACCTGAACGGCCAATACCGCCAAAAGGCAGCTCAACCCCACCGGCGGCGCCGTAATTGTTGATAAACACCTGACCACTGCGAATACCTTTGGCCAAACGCAACTGCCTACCGCCATCGCGCGTCCAGACACCGGCACACAGGCCAAAATCCGTGGCATTGGCCAATGCCAGCGCCTCTGCTTCATCTTCAAATACCTGCACAACCAACACCGGCCCAAATAGCTCTTCCCTCAGTACCTCGTGCCCTTCCGGGATATCAATAAGCAGTTGGGGAAGCACGAAGTGTCCTCCAGCCGGAGCCCCTGGAGACAACTGTCCTCGCGCTGCCACACAAATGCCGTCAGCCTCGGCGGCTGCCAGCCGCGCTTCCAGTTTGGCTTTTTGACGCGCGTTGATTAACGGCCCACAGTCGGCATCCGCTTCACCTGCATCACAACGTAAAGCAGCAAAGCGCTCGCCAAGAACCGTTACCACTTTATCCGCGATATCACGCTGAACCAGCAGCCGACTACCTGCCGAACAGGTTTGTCCTGCATTTTGGATAATGCCGCGTACAACGGCTGGCAGTGCAGCGTCAAGATCCGCATCGGCAAACACCAGTTGGGGAGATTTACCACCCAGCTCCAGGGTAACCGGCACATGATGCTGCGCGGCGGCCTGAGCCACCTGTGTGCCGGTCTCTGGAGATCCTGTAAAAGAGAGATGATCAATCCACGGATGTGACGCCAGCGCAGCTCCGGCCTCGTAACCCAAGCCGGGCACGACATTCAGCACACCGTCGGGTAGCCCATGCTGTACCGCTAATGCGGCCAGACGCATAACACTCAAACAGGCATCTTCGGCTGGTTTAAGTACCACGGTATTACCCGCCGCCAACGCCGCAGCCACGCAGCGCCCAAAAATCTGCGATGGGTAGTTCCAGGGAATAATCTGGGCACATACGCCGTAAGGTTCGCGCAGCGTCATCACCGCAAAGTCAGTTTCAAACGGGATGGTTTCACCATGCAGTTTGTCTGCCGCCCCGCCATAAAAGCGGAAGTAGCGTGCACAGGCAGCAATATCACCCTTCGCCTGGGTCATGGGCTTACCCGTATCCGCGCACTCCAGCGCAGCTAACTGTTCATGCTGTGCTTCAATAACATCAGCAAAACGCAACAGCCATTCACTGCGCTGTCTTGCAGACCACCTGGCCCACTCACCCAACTGGCCGGCAAAGGCCTGTCGTGCTGCCTGCACCGCCGCATCAACCTCTTCTGCCTGGCAGCGAGCAATCTGCGCCAAAGGCTCACCGGTGGCAGGGGCCTCCACCTGTATCCTAGTCGCGGTATTGACCCACTGCCCTCCGATCAATGCCTGCGGCGCTAACAAATCGGTGGTATGCGACATCTAAAGCTCCTTTCATTGTCGTTATTGTCGTTACGATGAACCGCCTCGCTTAACCGTAGAAGATATTGACCAGGCCCATGGAAATCCACGGCATATAGGTAACCGCCATCAAACAGGCCAACACCACCAACACAAAGCGCACCAGCCATGGCAGCATTTGATCAATGGATATTTTGGCAACCGCGCAGGCAGCAAACAGGTTGACCCCCAAGGGAGGGGTAATCATCCCCAGCGCCAGATTGACCACCATCACCAGGCCAAAATGGACCGGGTGAATACCAAACTGGATGGCAATGGGTGTCAGGATCGGTGCCAGTACCAAAATGGCGGCTGAGGTTTCGATAAACATGCCGACGATCAGCAGCAGCGCATTAACCACCAGCAGAAACATCATTGGGCTTTCAATCGTGCTGGTCACCAGTGCCGCAATATGCGCAGGTAACCCGGTGCGGCTTAATAAAAAACTGAACAGTGCAGCAGCCGCAATAATCAGCATAACGGCGGCAGTGGAAATCACACTTTGGCGTAAAATCGGCCACATATCCGCCATTTTCAGTTCACGGTAATAGAAACCGCCCACGATAAGCGCAAAAAAAACGGCAACAGCAGAAGCTTCTGTCGGCGTAAAGACACCGCCATAAATTCCCCCAATCACCACAACGGGCATGAGCAATGCGGCCCAGGCACGTTTTAGTGAGATCACAAAACCAGTGCTGTCTTTGTAGTCGTCTTTACCGTAGCCCCGTACTTTGCAGAACAGGTAGAGAAAAATGATGAGCGCACAGCCAATCAGCATCCCTGGGCCGATACCCGCCAGGAACAGCTGCCCAATGGAGGTATCGGTACTCACGCCATATAAAATCAGTGGGATTGATGGCGGAATCAGCACTCCCAACTCGGCCGATGATGCCTGAATGGACGCCGCCAACGGCTTGGGGTAGCCATGCTTCACCATGGCGGGGATCAAAATGGCACCAATTGCAAACGTTGTTGCCACGCTTGAGCCTGAGACCGCTGCAAACATCATGCAAGTAAGTACACAGGACATTGCCAACCCACCCTGTACACGGCCCACAATCGACTTGGCCAAGTCCACCAGGCGCTGGGAAATACCGCCAGCCGCCATCAAGTTGCCCGCCAGGATAAAGAACGGGATCGCCATTAAGGGGAATTTATCGATGCCGATAAACATCTGCTGCGGCACCAATAGCAATGGCAGACGAGTAAAGAACTCAATGCCAATAATCGATGCCAGGATGATGGAAATGGCAATTGGCACACCAAAGGTAAATAGAATAAGTAGTGATAACCCAATGACCAAATTCATGGCCGTGGCCCCCCGTTTGCCAGTTGGTCATCGTCCAATAGCTCCGCTTCTGGGCTAATCTCGCTATTCTCTGGCCCCACTGCCTCCCGCCCGCTCAACTGGGCTAACAAGCGGGCAACCACTGCAACGGTGGCAAAACCGGCCCCGGTAGGGATGGCGGCATACGCCCATGACATCGATATATTCATACCCGACATCGTCTGGTTACTCACCCGCATGGTCATGTGAATGCCAAAATGGATCAGCACCACCAGCACCAATAAACAGCACGCCACGATGGCAAGTTCCAGCACCACCACCAGACGTGGCGACACCATTTTATAAACCACCTCAACAGCCATCATGTAGCCACCCCGGAACGTGGCGGCCGCGGCCATAAAGACACACCAGATCATGGCCGCGCGCGATGCCACTTCCGTCCAGGTGGAAGGCGCGTTAAACACAAAGCGGGTAAGAACCTGATAAAAGCTGAGCGTGACCGAAATAATCAGCATCACCACCGCGATGAGCATGGCAATGCGGGTCAACTGATGCTCCAACCGAAGAAATGCCACTAGCATAATTGTTCACCGTACCAACGTGTGTCCCCCGGCAGCACCGGGGGACCAGGGGAAGGAAGTGCTTAACAGCTGCCCGCAGTTTCACGGATGCGCTCCAGCATTTCAGTACCGTACTGCGAGGTGAATATTTCGTAGGCAGGCTCTACCGCCTGCTGGAAGGGGGCGATATCAATATCGGTTTTCACCGTCATGCCGTTCTCTTCCAGCAGCGCAACCCCTTCACGCTCTAAACGAGATACTTCCTCACGGGTAGCCTCAGCAGAGGCGGCAGCAGCCTGTGCAAACCAGTCGCGCTCCTCATCGCTTAAACCATCCAACAAAATGGGAGAACCCAATACGATGGCGGGTGAATAAACATGCCCGGTTAGTGAGAGATAGTCCTGAACTTCCCAGAAGTTGGTCGCCACAATGACCGTAATAGGGTTTTCCTGACCATCTACCGTGCCCTGTTGCAGCGCAGTGAACAGCTCAGGAAACGCCATGGGTGTTGGCCGCGCGCCCATTTGGCGGAAGGCTTCCTGATGCACGGCGTTCTCCATGGTGCGCACGCGCAAGCCATCGGTGTCTTCAGGGGTAGCCACTTCACGACGGCTATTGGTCAGGTGGCGGAAACCGTTCTCCGACCACGCCAGGCCCGTCAAATCGTGCTCACCCATTTTTTCCAGTAGCTCATCGCCAAGTTCACTGTCTAATACACAGCGGGCCTGATCATAGCTTTCAAACAGGAAAGGCAGGTCGAGCACATAGGTTTCCGGCACGAAGTTACCTAGCGGGCCAGTCGAGGTAATCACTACGTCCACAGTGCCAATTTGCAACCCTTCAATCATTTCCCGCTCGCCGCCAAGCGACCCTGAAGTGTGCTCGGTCACCGTAAAGGCGCCGTCGGATAGCCGCTCTAATGTCTCCTTGAATGCATCTGCACCCACCGAGTAATGCGATGTGGAAGAGAGTGTATGGCCCAGACTCACCTCCATGGCGGCATGCGCCTGAAGCGCAATGCCAGTGGTGGCAATAGCGCCAATGGTAGTTACCAGTGCTTGTCGAGTAACGTGCTTGCTCATGTTAAATCCCTCTTTATATTGTTGTGAGGGTTAGCTGTTAAGGCGACGCAGGGCGCCGCCCTGGTTATGTTCTGCCTAAGTGGCAGACTACGAACACATCAGGCGTTGACACGCTTATGGCCGCACTCACTCATAAACGCATCCACAATCTGTTTGAAGCTGTCGTCACCCACAAAGCCCAGCTGTCTGGCTTTCGTGGTTTCAAAGCGGGCGGGCCAACTGGCGACAATGGCTTCAATACGTGGGTCTGGTTCATGGCGCACCCGCGAACGGGCGGGCTCTCCTGCGGCTTCATGTAGCGCTTCAAGCATCTCCGCCACCGTGACGGTAATCCCAGGCAACATAAACGCCCTAAAAGGCGTCAGCGCCTCCCCCGGTACCTCAGCACCATGCAGCAATGCATCCACCACTTTGCCTGGAGACATGACGAACATGGCCAGGTCAGTAGGTACTGGGCACACCGCCGCTTCGCCATTCAGCGGTTCACGCAGAATGCTGGAGGCAAAACTGGACGCCGCGGCGTTTGGTCGTCCCGGCCGAATCACAATGGTGGGCAGGCGCAGTACCAGGCCATCAATTAATCCACGGCGGCTGTAATCATTAATTAACAGCTCGCACATGGCTTTCTGGGCACCGTAAGAGTTCTCCGGATGAAGGGCTGTCATATCATTCAGCACGTCCGGCAACTCGCCGCCGTAGGCGGCTACCGAACTGGCCATTACCAGGCGTGTGCCGGTAAGCTCCTGCACACGACAGCCTTCCAGCAACGCTCGGGTGGCATCAAAATTAACCCGCATGCCCAGTTCCAGATCGGCTTCTGCTGCTGAACTCACCACCGCCGCCAGGTGATAAATAACATCTGGCCGTTGCTCCAGAACGCACTCCAGCGCACCGGGGGCGGTAATATCCAACGCTATCGACATCACCAGGATACTGCCTGGGTTTTCTGGTAACGGCGCCTCCACCTGATCAAGCAGCGTTAGCCGCGTAATCGGTTGCTGGCGAAGCTCGCCGCTCGCAATCAGTTGTTGCACTAAACGCTGGCCTAGAAAGCCAGCCGCACCGGTAATGGCAATATGCATGGTGTTGATCCTATGCTGCGATTGTTATTGTTAACTCAGCCTTTGTTATATCAGCGGGTTGTCAGCCCCCAGGGCGCGCCCCACCCAAGCCCCGCACGGGTGTCTGCCCGTGGGTGGTACTCGCATCCTACCCAACCGCTATATCCCAACGCGCTTAAGCACTCAAAGATGGCGGGGTAATACACTTCCCCCATATCCGGTTCGTGGCGCCCAGGCACTCCTGCCACCTGAATATGGCCAATGGCACTGAATTGCCGCTCCAGGTGACGAATCAAATCACCGTCCATAATCTGGCAGTGATAAAGGTCGAACTGGAGCTTAACGTTATCGGCCCCTACCTCGTTCAGGATGGCCACGGCCTGGGCTTGGCGAGACAGAAAGTACCCCGGCATATCACGGCTATTAATCGGCTCAATCAGTATAGTGCGCGCCACTTTTGCCGCCTCAGTGGCGGCGTAACGAAGGTTGCGGAGATAGGTCTGCCGGTATTCAGCCTGGGTGGCAGCATCGGCGCCTTCGGGTAGCAGCCCCGCCATGGCGTGAATGCGGGGGCAATTGAGCGCCTCGGCATAACGCAGCGCCTCAATAACCGAATCGCGAAATTCAGCTTCGCGGCCGGGCAGGCTCGCCAATCCTCGCTCCCCCTGCTCCCAGTCACCGGGTGGCAGATTGAATAACACTTGCTTCAACTGTGTTTCTGCCAACGCATGATGCAGCTCATCAACGGTATACGCATAGGGGAACAGGTACTCTACACCGGTAAATCCCGCGCTGGCAGCGGCAGCAAAGCGGTCAATAAAGGCGTGCTCGTTAAACAGCATGCTGAGGTTGGCGGCCAATCGAATCATAGCGGTGCTCTTGTTATTCATGCATTGTTATTCATCGCAAGCGCGCTTGAACACACAGGTATCGTTAATCCTGCGGAAAACGCGCCTCCAGCTCTGCCACCTGCGCAGGCGTCAGCCCGCGCGGGTTCTCTCCCCGCAGCAGCAGGTAGAGCTTGGCGGTCTCTTCCAGCTCTTCAGTGGCATAGACGGCCGCTTCGAGATCTTTTCCCGCCACCACCGGCCCGTGGTTGGCCAACAGCACCGCACTGTGCTTGCCCGCCAGCCCCCGCACCGCCTCCCCCAGTGTGGGGTCGCCGGGGAGGTGGTAGGGCACCA
>NZ_JALPZO010000115.1 GCF_023507745.1 Vreelandella olivaria
ATAGAGGGCATCAGGGGGCATAATCTAGGTTCCAGGCTGTGACGCCTCAGGCTTTGTGGATGCTCACCCTGATGCCAGGGCCTGCTGGTAGCTAATCAACAAGCCCGGAGAGACACAAGGCTTTGTCCGAAAACTCGAATTTGCTAATGTCACCTATGCCGCAGCAGCATAGGTGACCCATGGCAGGACGCTACGAGATCTCCGACCACGGCTGGGCCCTCATCGAGGACATCGTGTCGCCACTGCAGAGGACAGGACGCCCCCGCCGTGATGACCGCCAGGTGTTGAACGGTATCTTCTGGATCCTCTGCTCGGGCGCCAAGTGGCGCGATCTGCCAGAGCGCTACGGCCCATGGAAGACCGTCTATGACCGCTTCCGCCAATGTCGTGATGACGGCACCTTCGAGGCCATCCTGGCGCGTCTTCAGCTCAAGCTGCGAGAGGATGGCCTGATGGACCTGGATACCTGGATGATCGACTCGACGTCGATCCGCGCCACTCGCGCCGCCTCTGGAGGCGGCAAAAAGGGGGGCACCAAGAACCCATAGATCATGCCCTGGGCCGTAGCCGAGGCGGCCTGACCACCAAGATTCACATGGTCTGTGACCGGAATGGCTTGCCGCTGACCTTCACGCTGTCACCGGGACAGGACTCGGATACGCGGCATTTCACCCCGACCATGGAGCACGTCCACCTGCCTGGTCCCGTAGGCAGACCCCTCAAGCGTTGTCGTTTCATCGTGGCAGACAAAGGCTATGATAGCGATCCGCTTCGCCACTACTGCGATCGGCACCACATGAAGCCCATCATTGCCCGACGCAAGATGAAGCGGAAACCGCGCCCTGGCGCGCCGAGAGGCTTTGACAAACCCCGTATCGCGACCGGAACATCATCGAGCGCTGCTTTGGCTGGATGAAAGAGCTACGCCGGGTCTGCACACGTTACGACAAGTTGGCCAGCAGCTTCAGGGCCATGGTATGCCTGGCGTGCATAGACCGTTGCCTGCGAGCAGACTTTTCGGACAAAGCCTAAAGCCAGATGTATTATGCAGGTCAGAACGTCGCTCCAGCAGCATTGCTAACTCTGTCGCCTTCTTTGCAATTTGGTGATTGGTTTTGGTGAGATCGTCTCGCGCAGTTCGCGCCCTCTGTATTTTCTCCGGGCTCCAGAACGCGGCTGCACTCAGAACCAAACCAAGGAGGAGCGAGAGTGCTGGTGGGTGGAGGTGAAGCTTTCCATGCAGTTCTTCATAGACGTGCTTCATCTCAATCCCACGATCTAGCAGCCGATCCGCGACGGCGCTTTCGCTTGGCAGGATATGATGTTCGCTGTTGTAATGAATTTCTTTTCGGAGAAAGTCTTCGCAGATCTGCTGTGGATTCATTGTTCCTATTGAACTCATGGTCGATCCTCAATGTTGTAGTGTTCCATAGCATATTGAGTCAAAGCGAATTCGTCGGTATCTCAGCAAACACTATCCAATAGACGTTGAGGTACCTCCACACCACTCACCAACTACACTATGAGCACTCTCATCGGTTCGAGTGGGCGACTACGGAAAATTTGGCATCTGTTCCTGCTCGCGTGCCGAAATGGTCTGCAGTGGTAACAGATCCATGACATCACAAAACAACGGTCGATTCTTCCAGTCGTTTCTGTCGCCAATCACATAGAGGCGTCGTTTGGCGCGCGTTGCCGCTACATTCAAAAGATTCGGCTCCGAAACTGCCCAATTGCGGGCTCCCGAGCCAGCCGTATTCCCGCCCAGCACCAAAATGACAATAGGCGCTTCCTTGCCCTGCATGGTATGGATTGTGCCGGATACCATCTTGTCAGAGAGCATGCCTCTAAGATTCTCTTGAACGGCTTTGAACGGAGTGATGACCGCAATGTCTTCAGCCTTCACGCCATCCCTATGCAACAGCGCAAGCAGGTCCTGAAGGGCTTTGCCTTCGGCTGGTACCCAGTTGTCTTGTGACGTTCCGCTGGCTTGAATCCATCCGGTCAGGAAGCTGGCAGGTGTTTCCTTGTCGGGGCGCGGTGTGAGGGTTCCATACACCATCGCTCCGTCATAGGCGATGCGATTAGCGAGCGCATACATGGGTTTGTCGCAGCGTCGGTGAACAACCAACGGTAATCCTACCCAAGTCTTGCCATCGGTCGGTCCAGCAATGCGCCCCCAGCGGGTAGCTTCATCAGCCAGTGTCTGTGCGGATTGTCGATTGGGGAGCCAGTGTGTATCGACTTGGTAGCGTGTACGCATATGTTCGAGCACGGCATCGGAGACGGTGACGATCGGCTTGAGTTGAAGCGGATCGCCCACCAGCAATGCACGCCGGGACCGCCATAACGCGCCGACAGCTGCTTGGGGTGATGCCTGGCCAGCCTCGTCCACCAACAGCCAGCCAATATCGCCGCCCCCCAACGAGCCGAATGAGCGCGCAAACGACGCGAAGGTGCTACTCAATACCGGCACGACCATGAACAGGGACGCCCAGGCAGAGCGAATAGCGTCACGCGAGATGCCGTGGTAGCGGGTGCCAGTCAACATTCCGTTGATGAGAAACAGATTTGAGCGCATACGGGATGCTTCCAACTCAAAGAACACCCGATGAAGCTTGAGTGCCTGAATGAAGACGCGGGCCCGCGCTTGGCGCCAGCCTTCAAAACGCCAAGGCTCGGCCAGCTCGATGGCATCGCCGCGACCAATAGCGCCGTCTTCCAGCCATACGAGCAGGTGATCGGCTTGGCCTTCCCTTGCCACGTCGATGGCATCTTGCATGTGTGCTTGGCATTGGCTGCGCAAGCGTTGAAGCGCACGTCGCGTATCGGCGGTATGCTTTTCTAAGCTCTCCCGCGAAGCACCCAGTTGCTTGGTGAGGCGTGCTATCCGGCTAAACTCGGATTTGGCCAAGTCGTGGTGGCTTTCGAGCCGTTTCCGCTTAGCATCCCAGTCTCGCTGCGCGCCCCAAAAACTGAAAACTTTCGCCCAAAATCCCGGCTTTCGTGCTTGATGCTCCTCAAGTTCATACAAGCACTGTTTCAGCGCCATGCTAGCTGGACGGCTCTCTTCGGTATCCAGGCGAGAGAGTTGCTTGACCGCATCGGCCAGATTACTTTCGAGAGTAAGTAGCGCTTCAGATTGTTCCGCGACCTGCTTTCTTGTCTTGCAGAGGGCTTGGATCAGCTCGCGGATGCGATTGGCAGCAGCACACGTTTTGCGCACCTCTGTCTTGGCAGCGTCATAATCGACGATGGCTTGCTGCCACAAGGCTTGGCGTTGTTCCGGGGAGCGAGTCTTGTTGACCTCAGCGCATGCACTGAGCCATCCGAGAAAGCCTTTCGGTCCTTCTTCCTTGTCAGACGGTGCCTCGTCGTTCTCCTCGCTTGCACCAAACTTCTCCTCTGCCGTGGAAGGCGTAGAAAACAAGGCATTTACAGCATCGCCAAATTCATCATCTAATTCGGCTTCCTCTTCGGCGTCAGGGCCTGCCTTGTCGTCGCTGCCGAACGGGCGCTGACCATAGAAGTAGCGCTCCACGAACTTGGTTCGCCGCGTTTTGCTACCCAGCGCACCGGAAATCAATCCCCACGCAGGTTTTCCACTCACCAGTTCGCCCAGCTCGGCAAAATACTCCGCCTCGGGCAGCCAGCTCTCGTCGATCTTGTCGCGCTGGGGTAATTCGAGCGTGACGTTTTCCACCGCGCCGTTATTGGACGAAGCCACAACGATCTCGAAGCCATACAGAGCTGGATCGAGTTTGAAGCACGACTGTTCCTTACCGCCATCATTGGCTGCTTCGCGTCCGTTTCGGACAAACCCATCGGAGGCGCGGGGTAGCTTGGCGAGCACATCGGCCCGGTTGGTAACAATGGCGGCAATCAAATCACGCAGCAGCGTCGTCTTGCCTGTGCCTGGGGGGCCATTGATACCCAACAGTCCTTGGCTATTGCCAAGCGTGGCGAGGATCGTATTGACAGCCAACTGCTGGGAATGCACCAGTCCCAGATGCTGGTCCGAGGGCCAGCAGCTCGCGGGATAGGCGTCTGGCATCAATCGATCGATTAATGGGAGCGATTCGCGATCATCGTCTATTTGCAAACGTAGTCGTGCATCGTGCTGGTATAAGTATTGATCTAACGGATTGTTTTTTCCTCCTTTGCTGATGCTGTCGGCGACGTTGGCCAGATCTTCGAGCAGGAAGCTATTGAGTGGATCGTCTTCCGACTCTGGTTTGTTGGGATTGACTGGCTGGGAGCGAAAGCGAAATACATGGCCGTCCATGTCACCAAAGAAACCCGCTACACCGATGTATTGGAGAATCCAGTGTGTCAGTTCACGCAGCGCTCCGCTGGATACCTGACCTTCGAACAGCACTTTCACCTGTTCGCCGATGGCTGTTTGATCCTCCTCAAACCCTCTGGTCCAATCCTTTCCCGTCAACACCCGCCCCAGAAACCATGCTTCGCTGGAGAGCACGAAACTGTCATCGACGAACTGACCAGTCATAGTGAATTTCGCTGCGAACAGGGCCGACTCTCGATACTGTGGCTCACGATAGCCCTGATCAGCGCCATAGACTTCCTTGAGGTGTTCAGTGATACGCCGGCTGTCATAAATATGGGCAAAGAGTGTGTGGCTCCAGACGCGCCGCTTGGGCAAGTGTTGCTTTGCAACAATACTTGCCGTTGACCAAGGAGGGATAGGATTCCCTATGGGCGTGTTGTGAATGAACGCACCGTAGGAACTGCTGCGTTTCTTCAACTTAGGGGCAGACTGCGGTTGCAGCAATTCAACGGCATGCCAATACCGGACAATGCTTTCCTGTACTTTCAAAGCTCTTTCCTATTCCTACAGTTGGTGAGGCCCTTTGCGGTGGAGCTTACGACTCCATAGCGCGGCAGTAATCGGCTAGTCAGTAAGATAGCTTTCATCCATCTCGGGATGAGATTCAAACTTTTCCGTTCCGATGTAGATCAAGCCCACTTCCTTCGGAAGAGCATCCAATCTTTCGATTGCCTTGTTGATCCGAGAGCATTTCTCGTTATTGATGTAAAACCGATGGTCGTCCAGCCAGTTCCGAGAGTCGTGATAGTTGTCCAGTGTCGCCGCTTCTAACCGAGCTATATGCTGTTCTATCTTCGCACGGCTAACCAGCGGTCGGAGCCGAGGAATAATATCGACGGTGCGATCATCAGATACGACAATGGCAAGCCTTCTGGGACCGCTCGCTTTTACGTAGCGAACGCCGGAATTGTATCGAGAGCCCCTTGAAGGCATACATTGATCGGTCGCCTCGCCATCGAGAATGATCCCGATGGCATGGCAAAAGCCAGAGGGGTCGAGCAGTATGGTACCGTCGATTCCACTGACACTCTGCATCAACGATTCAGAAAGCAAGGTTGGATCTATACAGGTACCCTGCTTTCTAAGCCGTCGCGCTTCGCTGGCCGCGTCGGCAGCGACGACAATCATGCTGCCGTACTCTTGTCTAGTCTGGGCCAGCAATAGGCTCCATAGGTGCAACCCATCTTCCTGTGAAGCTTGTGGAAACAGGCGAGTATAGTTTGAGAGGAAGGCAGCCTTGTCGAAAGGTTCCTGCGGAAGCTTGGGCACAGCATAGTGACTGCGCAGCAGTACTTGATTGCCACAACGCAGCTCCCAGTGATAGTGATCGATAAAAGCTACTGTGAACGCATCCTGTGCGCTGAAATCGTGCGGATCCCTCAGCTTACCAAGTCCGTAAATGCGCTGACTGTCTGCAATGATGCCAACACCTGTTGTCGCCATCTGCAAGACCTTCCGCGCCCATCGTGGCTCACGAAAAGGAACCGGCTGAGCAAACTTTGCTAGGAATTCGATCGCATCGTTCTCGGGATCGACGAGAGTAAGCTGGCCAACACCTTTCGCCCCTTCATACATGAGAGATGAGATAAGGTTCATTACATCGAAAAGATCGGCATGAATATACCGCTTCTCGATTGAGAGTCCTGGAGTATGCAGGAAATTCTTCGCAGCAATGCGTACGATTTCTTCTGCATCTCTCATACTGTTTTGGATAAATCGTCCAGGCTGAGGGTTCTGCAACTCTTCAGTAGCCTCATGAAGAACTGCATACATCGCTGCATGTATCAAACTGCGAAGCCCACTTCCTTGTTGTCCTTCATCAACAGGCTTGGAAGGCAACGGCGGGAACTGCACAAAAGTTGCTTTTGGAATCTGTATGACCGGGGTAATGTAGTAATCATCAATGCGTCTGACTTCGCCACAGAACGAAGCTACGTCGTGCTCGGCATCGAAGACTTTGAGAGCCTGCCCAACAGATATGCGTACCGAATCTCGGCGCATCCATTCAGGCTTGTCCCGCATACTTGCCTCGTCACCAAAAAAAAGGTTCTGCATATCGTGGTTGCGGTAAGTCGATTCGACTGAATCGAGCAAGCCATCGAATAGCGACAGGGGCCATTTTCCATCTTCTGGCTCTACGCACACCGGGCTCGGGTCTTCGCTATTGGGGCTGCGCGCTCCAACAAGGAGCACCTCCGCCTCCGTCGGCGCCCCCAAAGCCTTGAGGACATCGCGAGCGAGTATTTGAAGACTTATTCTGTAGTGCTCTTGGTATCCCCACATGAAAAGGTTGATGACTCGACCACCCATACTTAGCTCCACCTGCTTGCAGGCCGCACTGTCTTCACGGCGAATTCCTGTTTTTTGGCATCCCTCACCAAGTATTCCAGAGATCAATGCTGGCGTTGATAAATGTCTCCGCGTCAGAGCTTTCCCAACAAGTTGGCGTTCCACTACGGAGCAGGTAGTACTGCTCATTGGCACACACTAATTTAGTCTTGTCCGCTTCATTCTGGATCCAATTTATTGCGTTGACGAAGGAGTCCGCATAGCTGGAACTGAATTTGTCGCTCGGCACGTTATAGAGCAAGCCTTCAAGGTAGTATGATGGGGCGATTCCAGGTTGCAATGTGCCGTTATCAACGAGCTTGCTTCGAATATTCTTCAGGACGCGAACCATAGGTTTGAGCCATTGATTGCTGCCCTGATGCTTAACGGTCAGGTTTTGCGAATGCTGCTTCGGATAGTTGGCAATGAGTTCTCCTGCTCCATTGAAGAAACAGATACCCTCGATGTACTGCGCGTCATGGATGCTCTTGAAATTCCAATAACGCCGGAACTGCATCGCCGTGATGACATCGGCTTTCCGTCTGCTGCCATTCGCCGCTACGGCAATGGCCTTGTCTCCGACCTTGACGTCGGAGCCAAAACGGTCAGTAAGCGCCTTTATCACATCCTTCTTGTACTGGTCATATGCGTAAGTGGCCGGAATACGTGCCTGGTCATATATCGCTTTATCTTCAGGTGAAAGCGATGTCAGATCGCTGTAGTAGACATCGTCGAGTCGTATAACTACATCCACATCACTTTCCGAGTAGATGTTCGTATTGTTTCCATAGGAGCCTTGCAGGAAGACCTGATAGTTCTTTCCGTTATACGTAGCACTCGCGGCTTCCAGTGCATCTTTGATGCTATGGTAGGTTGCAGCTGACTGCTTGATAGATCCTTGGTGGGACCAGACTTCGAGCTGTGACTCAGGTATTCCCATGCTCTGCCTCCCTCACATCAAAAACTCCCTTAGCTGTGCCTCATGCGCTGCGAACGATTCACTGCCGCGCTGTCGAAGGAGATTCAATTTATCAAGGTCGTGCTCAAGCAAGTCTGTCGCCATTTCTGGTCGCTCGAAGGTATCGCTGACACGAATTGTTGGAATGTTATTGAATAGAATGCTGCGCAACTGATCCATTGATTGCGTGTTAATTTCAAGGGTCTTCTGAAGCAACTGGACGGCAAGCCATTTTTTGGCTATCCGCATCAGTAATCCCGGCTTTGGTTCAGGGTAAGTACCGACGCCGACGTTCACGACCCGAATATCTTTGCGTTCCATTTCTAAGGCGACAGTCGCGTCTGCTACTGCAAAAAGGGTGGGATTGTTTGCGCAATAGCCTCCATCGATCAATTCGATCTTGTCGCCGGCTGCAGTGACGACCGTCTTCCTATTGAAAAATGGATAGGCCGAGCAAGACGCTTGCACTGCGTCAGCAATGCTGACTCCGAATCCAGGGCTGAAGGTTCCCTTGCGGCCATGTGCCTGCGCAACGCTACCCTTGAAGATCATGGGACGCTCGGTCATCCAACGGGTAGCGACGATACCGATACCCGTCTTGACATCTTCAAAAGTCTTGTCTGTAAACACTTCCTTCGCCAAATCTTGAAGTGCTGCTGTTCTTTCCGAAGCTGATCGGCTGGACATAACTCGCGGCACATGCGCGGTGTAGAGGGCGTGTATCTGGTCTACTTCATATCCTAGAGCGATGAGTGCAGCAATGATCGCCCCAGTGCTCGTGCCGAATACAAGGTCGAACCGCTTGTATAGTGGGCATCCAAGCATGGCCTCAATTTCCTTGAGAACGCCCAGTGTATAAAAGCCCTTTGCACCACCGCCATCAAGAGCAAGGACACGGCATACGTTGTCGCTAGCGTATTCCTTGGAGAGTGATGAGGAGGAGGTGGCGTCGCTCATTCCTTTTTACCCTCAACGATCGCATCCAATTCACGCTGGACTTGATCCAGCAACTGGCTAGTTTTGTGCTGGTCGTTCTCCGTATAAGCCAGCGTTAGTAACGTAAGCGGATGCACCTCCATTACCTCGCACAGCTCGGCCAGCTTGCTCAAAGTGGGGCTTTTCAGGTCGCGCTCCAGGGTGCTCATGTAGGTGCGGCTGGACACGTCGGAGAAGGCTTCCTGGCTCAAGCCACGCGCCTTCCTGACGGTCTTCAATGCCTTTGCCAACGAATACTCTGTCGCCACCTATGGTTTCCCCTTAAAAACCAAGATGACACCCCATTGAATTCTATAGAGCTACAACCTATAGTGTTCATTTGGTGCTACCCTCCGTATTCGTGCCTTTACAGAAATCCACATCGGTGGATTCCAGCAAAGCCACAGAGCCGTATCTGTGTTTGCGCACGAAGGCAAGAATCCGGGTTTGAAGCTCTGCGCTTTGGCGTAAAACTGCGTTCGTGCATCATTGGATTTGTGGGATTGCCGACCATGCCCCAGCCGCTCACCACCACCCCTGAGCGCGCGCAATTGCTCGCCAACGGTCAAGCACGCGCCGCAGGCCAGGACACCGACCCGGTGCCGGTGGTACGCCTATTCACCCCGGACGCACACGCCACCTGGCTGCTGGCCTCGCTCGATCCCGCGGACGGCGATACGGCCCACGGCCTGATCGACCTGGGAATCGGAATGCCTGCCCTGGGAACGGTGAAACTCTCTGATCTGGTGTCCATCGTCGGGCCGCATCGGCAACCCGTGATGCGTGATCGCTACTTCCAGCCGGTGCGGAGACTGTCGGAATACCTGCGGCTGGCCGAGGAAAACGGTTCGATCACCGACTGAACAGCCACAGTCAGCGGCAGCGCGTTGTGTCTTTTTCGGTCTGACCCCAGACCGTTCCGGTCTCAATGGGCAACCTTGCATCCAAGTAGTGCGTGCCTGATCGAAACAGTCATGATGCCCGGCGTGGCTTTTGGCAGGCTGGCCAATGCGGCACGCCATTTTGGGGCAGGCCGCCGTCGCATTCGGACGAAACTCGCAATGCACCGGAGCCAATCGGTCTTGACGCTGACAGTTTATCGTTTCACCGATGACGTTTCGATGATGGCTTCATAGCGCGCCTTTGCGCCGTGGCGACGTACCTCAAACCGAGGGAGGTTGCGTCATGGCTGATCGCAGCACCGAGTCCTGGTATCCGACGGCGGCCTATCTCTACGTTCTGCACCTGGATGGCCCGGCGCTGGCCTGGGAATACCTGCGCCGCCATCCCGATTACCGCCGCGACTGGCTGCGCCGTCGCCGTCGGTCGGACGCGGCGCAGCGCTGGGGACTGCGCCTGCTGGAAGACCCGACCCTGGATGCGCGCGACGCGCATCCGGTGTGGTTTCCCGACCACGACGCCGTGCTCCAGCTCTACCCGGATGCCGACCCACCGCCCACTGCCGTGGCTTTCGCGTTGTGGCGCATTCCCGGCCACAAGCACCTGATCCACGACGGCCGGCGCCTGCTGCTGGTGGCCCGTTGGCCGGGTGCCTACCTGCGCCTCGCACTGGCGCCCGGCCTGGCCGATGGCATGGCGTACGTCTATGCCATCCGGGCCTGTGACATGCCCCACGCGCGCTGTCAGGCGCTGACGACCTCATTGAACGAGCTGACCGCCGCCATCGGCATTCCACCCGTAGCCCTGACGCGGCCCCGGCCGCCCCTGACGCCTTTGCTGGAACTGCACACCTTGCAGGCGCTCGACGCGACCCTGGCGGGCGCGTCCTTGCGCGAGGTGGCCGAAGGGCTGTTCGGCGTCGATGCCGTCGCGGACGACTGGCACGCCGACAGCGCCCTGCGCGCCCGCGTGCGTCGGCTGGTGCGCCGAGGCGATGCGCTGATGCGCGGCGGCTATCGCCGCCTGGCACAGCTTCCACCCGTTGAACAGGGACGCACTGCTCTTGCAGCAAAACGTCCCTGAGCAGGAGCCCTGCGTTTTCTGAGACTGCCTCCATCCGGCCGCGTTGTGTGGCCGGGGCGTTTTCAACCGATGGAGGTTCATCTCATGCGACCCGCTCCCTTAAGACCTGCCGCCGCTACTGCCGCTGCGCCTGCGCAGCCCCAACGCTACCTGACGAACGACGAAGCCGCCGAGTATCTGCGCTTGTCGCCGCGCACGCTGGAGAAACAGCGCGTGATCGGGGGTGGCCCGAAGTTCCGCAAGTTCGGCCGCCGTGTCATGTACGCCGTGGCCGACCTCGATACCTGGGCCGATGCCCGCAGCTACGAGGCCACGTCCGACCCCGAATACGCCGAACGCCACGCGGGCGACTACCGTGATGGCCGCTGATCGTCGGCGCGCCGGTGGCCATCGTCATGTCCAGCCCATCGCTGCCGCCCCGGCATCGGCCAGCGCAGCAGCGGGAACAGCTCGATCTGTTCCGCGCACTGCCGGGCGAGGACATGGCGCCGCGCGACGCCCAGGACTTGATGGCCTATCCGTTCTTCTCGCTGGCCAAGTCGCGGCGCACGGCGCCGATCGACTTTCGCAGCGGCAACGTCACCCTGCGTGTGGAGGGCACGCAGGAACACGGCATCGCCACCATCTGGGACGCCGACATCCTGATCTGGGCCGCCAGCCAGATCGTGGAAGCCCGCGATGCGGGCATCCAGCCGTCGCGCAGGATGCAGGCTACGCCTTACGAGATCCTGCGCTTCATCGGGCGCGGTACATCGTTGCGCGACTACCAGCGCCTGAAGGCCGCGCTCGACCGGCTGCAATCGACCACGGTGGCCACGTCCATCCGCGAGACCACCGGGCGGCGCTTGCATCGTTTTTCCTGGATCAACGAATGGAAGGAGTTGGCCGATGCCAGCGGCAAACCGCTGGGCATCGAGCTGATCCTGCCGGACTGGTTCTATGCGGGCGTACTCGACGCCGCCCTGGTGCTGACCATCGACCGGGCGTATTTCCGCCTGACCGGCGGCATCGAGCGCTGGCTGTACCGTCTGGTGCGCAAGCACGGTGGCAAGCAGCGCGACGGCTGGCAGTTCGACGTTCCCTACCTGTATCGCAAGTCTGGCAGCCTGGCGCAGCCCCGCGATTTTGCCCGCGATCTGCGCGCCCTGGTGGCGCGGCAGTCGCTGCCCGGTTACGAGCTATCCATCGAACGCTGGCCCGGCGCGCCGGAAATCCTCGCATTCCGGCCCGTGCCGCAAACGGCACGGGGATAAGCCTGGGGATGAAAACGGAACAAGCTGTGAATGGACTCGTGCTATCGGGCGCGCCAAGACTCGTGCTATCAGGCGCACCGGTATCGTGCTATCAGGCGCGCAAATCGCATCTAACTTCAATAGCCACAAGGATTTTTTCGCCCCTTAACTTTATATCTAACTTAAACATCTTTCTAACGAATGATAAAACCCTGTTATTGGGCCGGTGGATAACCGCCGACCACCAACAGCACAAGCGTTTTTCAAGTCGTTTATGGCGTCGCTTTCCACCACGGAGGGCTGCACCATGATCGTCGCCTTGCTCAACCAGAAAGGCGGCGTGGGCAAGACCACGCTCGCCACCCACATCGCCGGCGAACTCGCGCTGCGCGGTCAGCACGTCATCCTGCTGGATGCGGACCCGCAGGGGTCATCACTGGACTGGACGCAGCGGCGCAGCCAGCAGGGACTACCACGGCTGTTCAGCGCCGTGGGCCTCGCACGCGAAACGCTGCACCAGGAAGCGCCGGAACTCGCCCGGCGCTGTGATCACATCGTCATCGACGGCCCGCCGCGCATCGCCGCCCTGGCGCGTTCCGCGCTGCTGACGGCCGAGCGCGTGCTTATCCCGGTGCAGCCCAGCCCCTACGACCTGTGGGCCAGCGCCGAGATGGTCGCGTTGATCCGCGAGGCGCAGGTGTTTCGCCCTGCATTGCAGGCGGCCTTCGTCATCAACCGGCGCGTCAGTACCACCGTGATCGGGCGCGAAGCGCGCCAGGCGCTCGCCGACCAGCCGTTGCCCGCGCTGCGCGCCGAGGTGCGCCAGCGCATCGTCTTTGCCGACAGCGTGGCCGCTGGCCGGCTCGCCCGCGAGACGGTGCCTGACAGCGCCGCCGCCCGAGAAATCACCGCCCTGGTGGATGAACTGTTGCGGTGGCCGTCATGAGCAAGGAGCGCGGAAAACGCATCGCCATCGGCGCGCGCCCGCCGGCGAATCCGCAGGCCGAAGCGTGGATTCGCCAGGGTGACGCCGATGCCTTGCAGAAAGGCGACCTCTACACCGCGCGCCTGACCCTCGACATCACGCCCGCGCTGCGGGCACGCATAAAGGTGTCGGCCTTCACACAGGGCGTGACCGTGGCCGAACTGCTGCGCGGCCTGCTGGAACGGGAGTTTCCCCCGGAGAACACACCATGACCACATCCGCTTCGCCTGCCGCGAATGCGGCCGCATCGCCGCCGTCGCTTTCGGTACTCCCCGGCCAAACCAACAACGTGCCGCTGACCCGCGTATCGCTGGCCTATATCGAATCACGCTTCAAGCTCTACCTGCGTTTTGGCGAACCCGCGCGCACCCTCCGGCTCGACCGCTGGCGGCGCGTCGCGGTGTTCCTGCCGAACGTCGTGTTCTGCCGCGTCCGCTGGCAGGCCAACGACTACGGCACGATTCGTTGGCAGCTCATGGTGATGCAAGCCTGCACGCCACTGGATGCCATGCAGCGCATCCCCGGCGTGCAGCCAGGCGCACACCTGTTGCTGCACGCGGAGGGAGATAACCCGGTGCGCGCCGTGTTGGAACGCATCGACGCCATCGAGGCGCTGGGTATCGCGCCAACCGCCGTCTCGCCCGCGTACTGGCGCACGCTCGCCAACCGGCTCGCCGCGCGCGTGCCGCTGCCCGACTACACCGCCGAACGGCACGCCGCCTGGCTGAGCGGGAGGGCGCTGCCATGACGCACCAATCCGCCATGATCGGCGCGACTGGCATCCCACCGCATCCTCGCTCGCCCCTGCGCGCTCGCCTCGTGCTGGCGGCCCTGTCCGTCTGCGGCCTCGCTGCGCTGGCCTGGGCATCCTTCGTGCAGCCGCTGCCGCGTCTGATCTACAACCCGTCCGACAGCGTGCCGGTCGGCTGGTATCGCGTCGAACCGCTCGACCATCGGGCTGGTTCGCTGCCGGTCGGCAGCATCATCCTGACCACGTTGCCGCCGGCAGCAGCCACGCTCGCTGCGCAGCGCGGTTACCTGCCGACGCACGTTCCACTGCTCAAGCGTGTGGGTGCGATCGCACCGCAGGAGGTGTGCATCGCTGGCGGGACCGTACGCATCGACGGCGTGCCGGTGGCCGCCGTGTTACCCACCGACCGGCTGGGCCGACCGCTGCCAGCCTGGCCGCAGTGTCGGCAGCTTCGGCCTGGTGAACTGTTCCTGCTCAGCATGACCAATCCGGCGTCGTTCGACAGCCGGTATTTCGGGCCGGTCAGAGCCTCTGCCGTGATCGGCGCCGCGCGCCCGGTCCGGCTGGAGGCACGCCCATGATGGCTGCCGACTCGCTGCGCTTCATCGTGCCATCCGGAGTGTTCTTCCATTGTCCGTCGCCGTGTTGTCGTGCGTGCAGTGCGGGCGTATCCACGCCGCACGTCGCGCTGCCTCCGGCGCAGCCGTCCCACGTGCAGGCGTCTTGCCTCGAATGCGCCCGGCCTGTGGCCGTCGCCGCGTTCGCCGGCGCGCTGGCTGCTCGCGCAGCAGCGCCGCCGGGCCGCCGCTGCCTGGAGCGACAGCGAGGGGCAAAGGCGGAAGGCAAGACAAAAGGGTGCGGCACCCGGCCGCCCGCAAAGCCAGTCTGCACATGGGGGTGGCGCGGCACGGAGCGGCTTCGCCGCCGTGCCGCGTGGGGCGCGAGACCTGCGCCAAGACAGGGCTGCCAGCGTGCTTCGCACGCCGGCCTACGCTGCAACTTGGGCCGCAACTTTACGGGGAGGCAACCATGACCGATCGCCGCGACGACGATTTCCGCATCCGCCCCAGTGCCCCGAAGCACCGGGGCCAGGGCTTCGTCTCCAAGGTGCTCAAGCAGGCCGGCAAGGCCAGCAGCGGCAAGTCCTTGGTGCGCCGTCCGGCATCGGCGGGCAGTGGCAGCAAGGGCACCGGCCAGCGCCCCGGCTCGCGTCTGGGGCGCGGCCACACGGCGGCGCGCTTCGCGGGGGCGAAGCTGACACCCATGTCGCGGCGCGTGACCATCAAGACTCTGCTGGTCAATCAGCGCCAGGCCAGCCCGCAGTCACTCGCCAAGCATCTGCGCTACATCGAGCGCGGCGGAGTGGGCCGCGATGGCGAACCGGGCCGGACCTATGGGCCGCAGACCGATGAAGCCGACCTCGACGCCTTCAAGGAACGCTGCACCGACGATCGGCACCATTTCCGCTTCATCCTTTCGCCCGAGGATGGCGCGGAACTGGAAGACCTGCGCACCTATACGCGGCACCTCATGGGCCGCATGGAAGCCGACCTGGGCACGCGCTTGGAATGGGTGGCTGTCGATCACTGGAACACCGACAACCCGCACACCCATATCGTCGTGCGAGGGCGCGACGACACGGGCAAAGACCTCATCATCGCAAGCGACTACATCGCCGATGGCTTCCGCCATCGCGCCGCCGAGCTGGCGACCGAATGGCTGGGGCCGCGCACCGAGCTGGAGATCCAACAGACCTTGCAACGCGAGGTGGAGCAAGAGCGGTGGACGAGCCTGGATCGCACGCTCAAGCGCGAGCTTGGCGACGATGGTCTGGTGCATGTCGAACGCCTCAACGAACCGCGGCTGCAACGTCAGCGCCTGTTGTTGATCGGCCGCCTGCAACGCTTGCAGCGCCTGGGCCTGGCCGACGAAGTGCAGTCCGGCACCTGGGCCGTCCATGCGGACGCGGAGAAGACCTTGCGCGCCCTAGGCGAGCGCAGTGACATCATCCGCACCATGCAGCGGGCCATGAGCGGTCACCCGCGCGAACTGGCGGTGTTCGAGCCGGGTGAAGATGGCCGCACCATCGTCGGCCGCGTGTCCGCCAAGGGTCTGGCCGACGAGCTGCGCGACCGGGGTTATCTGGTCATCGACGGCGTGGATGGCAAGGCCCATTACGTCGCGCTCAACGCCCGCGATGAGCTGGCGAACTATCCTACTGGATCGGTGGTGGAAGTGCGCGGTTCCGCCGAGGTGCGGGCGGCAGATCGCAACATCGCCGCGCTGGCGAGCGATGGCCTGTACCGCACCGACCATCACCTGGCGATCGAGCAAGGCCGAGCCAAACCCGGCCGCGACCCGCAAGAAGTCGTTGCGGCCCACGTCCGCCGGCTGGAAGCCTTACGGCGGGCCGGCATCGGGGAGCGTGTGGCCGAAGGGTTGTGGAAGGTGCCGAGCGACCTGCCTGAGCGTGGCCGCCAGTATGACGCGCAGCGCCTGGGTGGCGTGGCCGTGGAGCTGAAATCGCACTTGCCGATTGAGCGGCAAGCCCGCGTGATCGGCGCCACCTGGCTCGACCAGCAACTGATCGGCGGCGGTCGCGGGCTGGGCGACCTGGGCTTTGGTAGCGAAGCCAAGCAGGCCATGCAGCAACGCGCCGATTTCCTTGCCGAACAAGGGCTGGCCGAACGGCGCGGGCAGCGCGTGATCCTCGCCCGGAACCTGCTGGGCACGCTGCGCAACCGGGAACTGGCGCAGGCCGCCAAGGACATTGCTGCCGACACCGGCCTGGAGCACCGGCCTGTGACCGACGGACAGCGCGTGGCTGGCATCTACCGGCGCTCCGTCATGCTCGCCAGCGGTCGCTACGCAATGCTCGATGACGGCATGGGGTTCAGTCTGGTGCCGTGGAAGCCGGTGATCGAACAGCGGCTGGGGCAGCAAATTACCGCGACGATGCGAGGCGGTGGCGTGTCATGGGAAGTTGGACGGCAGCGCGGTATGTCAGTGAGGTAACAACGCATACGAAGGTATATGCATAACGTTGCCGATTCAGCACTTGTGTGAATCAACTTACGCTGCATCAAACGCTGCGCGAGAGCGAAGTCATCGGTATCGGGGAGATCGCGGCGAGCAAGCCGCGTTCGACCTGTTCCCACTTTTCAGGACATCCGATGCTGGACCGTCTTATTCAACGGCCAATATCTGGTGCGACGATCCGTGGTCGCGTCGAATTGCTGCCGATGCGCTGGACGAAATCATCTCGGGTGCGAACACTGTTGTACTGGTAGATGTAAACTGATCGTGGCTGCATAACCGAAACGGCATTCGCCGCCTCTGCCGGACCCAATGCATATGGCGGATAGAGTGGCAAAAAGGCAATGTCGATATCGCGCAACGCCAGCATCTCGGGAACCGCTTCAGTCGAGCCGCCTATGTAAAGCCTCTGGCCGTCAACTGTGACCACATAGGCGTTGCCGCGTCCCCGCGGATGCCAGCGTTCGGCCTGACCGCTTAGGCCATAGGACGGAATTGCCTCGATCCGTATAGCTCCAAGTTCCATGCTTTTCCCGTTTGCAAGTGAGACGGCGCTGCCTCTCAAGCTCTCCGGAAGGCGTTCCATCACATAAGGGGGAACGACGATCCGAGTGCTGGGTCCGACAAGATCTTTCAGCGTTCGCGCATCGTAGTGCTCGCCATGTTCGTGCGAAATGAGGATGAGGTCCGGCGCGTGATATCCGGCGTAGCGCCGCCCGCTGCCGGTCGGATCTGTGTAGATGACGCCGTCCGGAGTTTGGATCACCACGCTCATCTGTTGAACCGCCCAGACGAAGATGTCGCCACTGTCGGACTGACATTGTTCGGCAGTGGATTGTTCCGACTGCGCAGCAACGCTAGCGAGACCGGTAAAGACAGCAGCTAGAACCGATGCAACACCAAAAACCAGGGCGACAAGGCCACGGTTTATCCTGATGCTTCTGACGCGATGGTGTTTCCGA
The DNA here is from genome assembly GCF_023507745.1 of Vreelandella olivaria. GTDB lineage: Bacteria > Pseudomonadota > Gammaproteobacteria > Pseudomonadales > Halomonadaceae > Vreelandella > Vreelandella olivaria_A. The sequence continues at coordinate 17,559 of NZ_JALPZO010000115.1, forward strand.
GGGATCATCATTCTTACCTCTATCGGCGTAGAAGCCGCTATCGCGCCAACTCTGACGCAGTCGACTTGAATCAATTGAAGCGTTTTAGGCCAGAGCTGATTAGCGAGCCTGTCCATGATCGCGGCTGAGTACCGCGCGCAACGTCGCTGCATCATCACTCGGTGTCAGATTGAAAAGGCGGCGATAGTCGCGATTGAACTGCGAGAGGCTCTCATAGCCGACTTCATAAGCTACGGCCGAAATGGCGCTGGCACTCGACAGGCCACGACGCGCTTCCTGCAACCGCACACGCTTCTGAAACTGGAGCGGCGACATGGACGTCACCGCTTTGAAATGCCGATGAAAACTGGGAACACTCATACTTGCCAGGGAGGCGAGATCGGGAATCTTGAGCGTCTCGGCATAGTTCTCCCTGATCCACGCGGTGGCCCGGTTGATCCTGGTCGCGTGTCCATTGGCGAACGCAAGCTGGCTGAGCAGCAACCCGTGCTGGGTGTGCAAGAGCTTCCAGGTGATCTCCCGGCGGATCAGCGGAGCCATGACAGGTATGTCGCGTGGTCGCTCCAACAATGACACTAACCGAATGAGGGGGTCGTAGAGGTCGGGATCAAGCGTGTGTTTTCCTGCGACAGACGCGCCGTCCGTCTTCGGGCGTAAACCGGACTCTTGGCGCAACAGGTCGGCAACGACAGTTGGATCGATGTCCAGATGGATCGCTAGATAAGGTGCAGACGGACTCGCCTCGGTGACCTGCGACGTGACGGGCACATCAGCTGCGCACAGCAGGGATTCTCCCGCAGCGTAGCGAAACGGGGTTTCGGCGACCATCATCTCTTTCACGCCCCTTCCGACCAACCCGAACGAGGGTTGATAGATGGAATGCCCGACTTCGGATGGGAGATCCGTTCGTCCAACCTTCAGCCCGTCGATCGGCGTCACGTAGTCGTATCGGGCATGGCGCTCCATGACGTTCAGCAGGTCGGAAAACTTTGGTTTCATCATGGGGGTTGATGTCCTATCTGTAATAGGAGGTCGGTCTCGAAATTCGCAGTCGGCTTCTCCGACGTCCCTACGATTTCACCGTTCAATGGTGTCGAGCGCTATGCAGTTTCTATCAGGGGTGCGCTCGATTATCTCAACCAGGTCTCGCGGCTGCAATCTTCCCGCGACAGCCATGGGCACTACTTTCCCCGCACTTGATCGCATTGAGAGAAGTGGGTCAATCGCTGATTGGAACTGCATAGTCGACGCCTGAAATTGTTCCTACAGTTGTTATCAACGACACCGACTGGCACTCGATTGCGAATAGTGGCGAGCCTTGCACGTGCTGGGTTTGCAAAATCCATCCTCAACCATGGCCGATGAGAACCATTACTTCTGGAGTTCAACATGCATCAAGACAGCCACGATAACAAGGTCGAGACCACGAGACGGAGGTTCATGCTCGGCGCGGCTACTGCTGGCGTAGCCGCATTCGCCGCCCCGGCTTTTTCCGCAACGGCATCGGGACCACAGCCACAAGAGCGAGGCGCTCAGGTTGACGACCTTCGTGGAAAGCGCGCCCTGGTCACCGGCGCCTCGCGTGGCATCGGTGCCGGCATTGCACTAGCACTCGCTGAGCGCGGTGCGGATGTTGCCATCACCTACCTGCGCTCGACCGATAAGGCGGCCGCGGTCGTCCGGGATATCGAGCAGAAGGGCCAGCGCGGTTTGGCGATCCAGGCCGACAGCGGCGATCCTGCAGCGGTGCGGCGCTCGGTCGCAGAAACGGTGCAAGAACTCGGAGGCCTTGACATCCTGGTCAACAACGTGGGCATCTCGCGTTCCGGCCCATTGGCCGAGATGGAGTTGGCCGTTATCGACGACGTCCTGCACGTCAATGCGCGTTCGGCCGTGCTCGCCGCGCAGGCGGCCATTCCGCACCTGCGCAGCGGTAGCCGCATCATCACCATCGGCTCCTGCCTGGGGGAGCGTGTTCCTTATCCGGGGCTCACGGTGTATTCGATGTCGAAGTCGGCGCTGCTTGCTTTCAACCGGGGACTTGCCCGCGAACTAGGGCCTCAAAACATCACCGTGAACCTGATCCAGCCCGGACCGATCGACACGGATCAGAATCCAGCCGACGGCGAGTGGGCCGAGCCGAATCGGAGCCTGACAGCGCTCGGCCGATACGGCACTCCTGCCGACATCGCGGCTGCCGTGACATTCCTGGCGAGCCCCGCCGCGCAATTCATGACCGGGTCCGTGGTGACCGTCGACGCGGGATTCAATGCCTGATTCCGCAATCTCCGTGCCGGCCGCCCTCTGACCATTGATAAGAAGGCGGCCATCCTTTGGCGTGCTTTCGTTCTCATTTCTGTATCGAACGCTCGATTCGCAAATGATGATGACCTGGGCAGAGCGCGGACCTCTCCAACCTGAACACCGTCGAACGATCGATAAAAGGAAATGAAATGACACACAAGTCGAACCGCCAAATCGTCATCGCGGCACGCCCGAACGGCAATGCCAAGCTGAGCGACTTCGATTTCGTCGAAGGGACGATTCCGTCCCCCGGCGAAGGCGAAGTCCTGACTCGCAACCTGTTGATCTCGATCGACCCCTATCAGCGCAGCCTGATGGGCAATGCGTCCACCGAGCTGCCGCCGATCGACCTCGGCCAGCCGATGTCCGGCCCGGCGGTAGCCATCGTCGAGCAGAGCAGGAATCCGAATTTCGCCGTGGGCGACCATGTCGTCGCGTGGTCGGGCTGGCAGCAGTACGGACTGTCCAACGGCGCCGAGCTCAGGAAGATCGATCCCGAGGCGCCACCACCGTCGACCGCGCTGGGCGTGCTCGGCCATACCGGACTGACGGCTTGGCTGGGCACCACCAAGTTCATGAACCCGAAGCCCGGCAGTACCTTCGTCGTGACGGCCGCGGCCGGCTCGGTGGGTTCGCTCGCCTCCCAGCTCGCCAAGCTGCGCGGGCATCGCGTCGTAGGCATCGCCGGCGGCGCGGACAAAGTGCGCTACCTGAAGGAAGAACTCGGCCTCGATGACGCGGTGGACTACAAGGCAGCGGATTTCGCCGAGCAACTGTCCCGCGCCCTGCCCAACGGGTTGGACGCGCTGCTCGACACCGTTGGCGGCACCATGTTCGAGGCGCTTATGCCGCACTTCAATCATCACGCGCAGATAGTCATAGCCGGCTTGATCGCCCAATACGCTCATCCTGGCGCCGCGGCCGGCCCGAACCGTTTGCCGGATATGCTGAAGCTGTTCCTGTATCGCTTCATTCAGGTGCAGGGCTTCGCGATGCCGGATCACGTCGCCAGCTATCCCGATTTCCTTGCCGAAGTGGCACCGCTGGTGGCACAGGGAAAGATCAAATACAGCGAGGAGTTCGTGGATGGCCTCGACAGCATCCCCGCCGCTTTCCTGAAGCTGTTCGACAGCAAAAACCCGAACCACGGCAAGCTGATCGCGCGAGTGAACTGATCGCTTCGCGAATACTTTGAAAGGACATTAAATGAACGCCGAAGATAACAAACGCATCGTCGAAGTGTTCTGCGGTCACTTCGAGCGCGCCGCCATCGACGACGTGCTTGAAATGATGAGTGACGATGCAACCTGGTGGGTCAATGGCAAGCCGCATCTATTTGCCGGCGCGGGCATCAAGACCAAGGCGGAGATGGCGCAAGTCTGGCGTGACCTCTACGCGCTGTTGGATGGCGGCCTGAGTATGGATGTCGTGGGCATGATCGCGGAAGGCGGTCGTGTGGCTGCCGAAGTGCGCTCCCATGCCGCTACCAGGAGCGGAAAGATCTACGAGAACGACTACCACATGCTCTTCAGGCTTCGCGATGGAAAGGTCGTGGAAGTGAAGGAATACACCGACCTGATGCACGCGGCTGAAATTTTCGGTTGATCCCGGGGAAGTCCGGAAGGTCGACCATCACACTATCTAGGAATGAACAATGAGTGATCTGATTGGTAAGCGCGCCTTCGTGGACGTGAGCCAGGACGACATCGTCATGCTCTTGAACGTGAATGTGAATGTGCGTGCGGCCGTATTGGCGTCTCAGGTGTCCATTCCGTACTTCAAGCAAGGGGGGCGCATCATCACCATCGGTTCGTCGATGGCCGAACACGTCGCGTTTCCCGACCTGACGGCGCTCGAACGCTACGGCACGCCGGCCGAGGTGGCGGCCGTCGTGGCCTTCCTTGCTAGCCCGGAGGCCAGCTACGCCACCGAATCCGTGGTGACGGTGGACGGCGGGTTCAACGTATGAGCGAGACAGGGCTCGGGTTTCGCTGTGATGGAGAAAAATGGTTAATGAAGAAGTGGCTACGTCGTACCGCTTTGGTACTGCTGCTTTTGGGTGCCACCCTCGCAGTGGGTAGCTACGCCTATCTGCAACATCCCAAGTTTGGGGCGCTGCCCGAGGGCGAATCCCTGCGCGCCATTGAGATATCGCCGAACTACGTCGACGGTGAGTTCCGCAATCTGATCGATACTCCTATACGCACCGGTGAGAGCCGCGGCTTTGTGGGTATCGTCATGTCCATGTTGTTCGATCGAAATCCGCGCCTGAACCCAGATACGGCCTTGCCGTCGGTGCGGCGCGATCTCAAGGCGCTCGATCCGGCGCAGGACGTGGTGGTCTGGCTGGGACACTCGTCCTACTTCGTGCAGGTGGCGGGACACCGCATCCTGATCGATCCGGTGTTTTCCACCGAGGCTGCGCCGGCCCCATATCTCAATACCGCTTTTGCCGGTACGACGCCGTACACCGCCGACGACTTTCCGGACATTGACTACCTGCTGATCACCCACGACCACTGGGACCATCTCGACTATCCCAGTATCGTCACGCTGCGGGGGCGGGTGCGCCACGTGGTGACGGGATTGGGCGTGGGCGACTACTTCCGGCGCTGGGGTTATCCCGTCGAACGCATCCATGAAGCGGATTGGAATAGCGTCCTGGAACTCGCCTCAGACCTGCGCATTCACGTCCTGCCGGCGCGCCACTACTCCGGGCGCATGTTCACCCGCAATAAAACGCTGTGGGTGGCCTTTGCCGTGGAAACGTCTCAGCGCAAGCTGTATTTCAGCGGTGACAGCGGCTACGGCCCGCATTTCCGCGAGATCGGCGAGCGCCTGGGCGGCTTCGACTTGGTCGCGCTGGACATGGGCCAGTACGACAGCCGCTGGGCCAATGTCCATATGACTCCCGAACAGGCCGCACAGGCAGCCCTCGACCTGGGCACGCAGATTCTGCTGCCGGGTCACTCGGGCCGTTTCTCCCTCGCCGCCCACGACTGGGATGAACCCTTCGAACGCATCGTCAAGGCCAGTGAAGGCCAACCGTATCGCTTGGTGGTACCACTCATCGGCGAAGTGATACGGCTAGATGATGAGTTTCAGGGGTTCTCACACTGGTGGGTGTCAGGTTCGGACAGGTTGACGACCTGCGTGGAAAACGCGCCCTGGTCACCGGCGCTTCGCGTGGCATCGGTGCCGGAATTGCACTGGCCTTAGCCGAGCGCGGAGCGGATGTTGCCATCACATTCCTGCGCTCGACCGACAAGGCGGTCGCGGTCGTGCGGAGCATCGAGCAGAAAGGCCGACGCGGTTTGGCGATTCAGGCAGACAGCGGCGATCCCGCAGCGGTGCGGCGCTCGGCTACGCCTGTTAGCTATCAGAGCCTTTTCAACTTTCATCCATCTGGAGCATTGAGCATGTCGGTCAAGCAACTGCGCGTGGGCATCATCGGCGCGGATACGAAGTCAAGTTGGGCGGGCGCCTCCCATGTCCCCGCTATCCAGTCACAACCAGGGCTGCTTCTTGCCGCAGTGGCTACACGCTGGGAAGAAAGCGCGAAGGCCGCAGCCGAGGCGTTTGGAGCGGAGCGCTGGTATGCGGATCCCTATGCGCTGATCAGGGACGAAACCATCGACGTCGTCACGATCGCGGTGAAAGTGCCCGCGCACAAGGAACTCGTACTCGCAGCCCTCCAGGCCGGCAAGGCAGTCTATTCCGAGTCACCACTGGGTGCGACGGTTGCCGAGACCGAGGAGATGGCGGCCGCAGTCGGTTCGTCGCACACTGCAATCGGTTTGCAAGGTCGCCATAGTCCTGCCGTCCGCCGCGCAGCAGAACTGGTGGCCGCTGGAAAGATCGGTCGCTTGTTGTCGGCTCGCGTCAACGCGACGACTTTCGGTTATGGGCCCCAATCGCCAAGCAACTATGACTATTTCAACAAGGCGGCGTCCGGTGCGAGCTTCCTGACAATCACGACCGGACATGTCCTCGACGTCATCGAGGCCGTGCTCGGCAACATCGTCGAGGTGGACGCACGCACGGAGCTTCTCTGGCCTGAGATCGAAATCGTCGATACCGGCGCAACGTCCGTTCGAGAAATCCCGGATCACGTCGACCTCATCGCCAAGACCGCCAGCGGTGCGCCCGTGTCCGTGCAGGTTCTGGCCAACGTGCCGGCGGAGGACGCGAACTTCACGTTTGAAGTTCGTGGTTCCGAGGGCTGGCTGAAGATCACCGGCAACCATCTCGCCGGTGTTCAGGTCGGTGATCTAACGCTGTCAGCAAGTGTTGTGTTCGACCCGCCCAACGCCCCGGTGGCGTCCGGTGTCGGCCCAACCGCCGCCGATTTCTGGGCCGGCGCCGCAATCAATGTTGGGGAGGTCTATGCCTCCCTTGCCCGCGACATTGCGGCGGACACCTACGACACGCCCGGCTTTGATCACGCCGCGCACAACAGCCGGCTCGTTGCTGCGGTCGAGCGGGCGGCGCAAACAGGCGAGCGGCAGCGAAACCTGGATTGATCGAACCCTTCGAACGTCGACACGGTGCTCATTCTGGCGCCGCGCCGGCGTTTGCGAGGACCCTGGCGCGTGTCGGCCGTCTTGGTCGATGACTCGGCTTCATGGCAAACCTGAGGAGATACGCTATGCGAATGCGTAAATTTGGAAACAGCGGTCTGTTCGTCTCGGAGTTGTCCTTCGGCGCCATGACGTTTGGCGGCACTGAGGGGCTTTGGGGTCAGGTTGGAAAACTAGGCCAGGACGAGGCAGACGCCCTGGTAAAGGCCGCTCTCGACGCGGGTATCAATCTTTTCGATACCGCCAACATCTACGCCAATGGGCGCAGCGAGGAAATACTGGGCCGCTCGCTCAAGAACATTGGCGTGGCGCGTGATGACGTTGTCCTCGCCACGAAGGTCTTCGGCGCCATGGGCGAGGGTCCGAACCGGCAGGGGGCATCGCGTCGGCACATTCTGGCCGAGTGTCGCGCAAGCATGAAGCGGTTGGGCGTGGACCATATCGACCTCTATCAGCTCCACGGTTTCGACCCCTCGACGCCGATCGAGGAGACGCTCGAAGCCTTCGACACCCTCGTGCGCGCCGGCGACGTCCGCTACATCGGGATCTCGAACTGGGCCGCCTGGCAGATCATGAAGGCGATCGGCATCGCCAATGCCCGCCACCTAGCGCCGATTACGTCGCTACAGGCCTACTACACCCTCGTGGGACGCGATCTCGAGCGCGAGATCGTCCCACTACTCACATCGGAACGCGTCGGCCTCATGGTGTGGAGCCCGCTCGCAGGCGGATACCTGACCGGCAAATACTCCGGCGGCGGCAATGGCGAAGGCGGCAGGCAGACCGAACTGGACTTCCCGCCAATCGACCGCGTTCGCGGCGAACCGCTCATCAAGGTTTTGCGCTCGGTCGCAGAAAAGCACGGGCGGAGTCCGGCGCAGGTTGCGATTGCCTGGCTGCTGAAGCAGTCAGTTGTGTCGACCGTGCTCATCGGAGCGAAGCGGGTCGAGCAACTGAAGGAGAACGTCGAGGCGACCGAGATCACTTTGGACGATGCCGATATCTCAGCGCTGGACGTCGTCAGCCGGCTGCCAATCGAATATCCCGGCTGGCTGCTGAACGCTACTGGTGACCGTTCTTATCCCAAGCTACCGGCAAAGCGCCGTGCGTAGTCTTCACGTTTGAAAGCCTCGATCACGAAGTCGATGAAGGCTCGCGTCTTGCCCGGGAGCAGATCGCGACTCGCATAAGAGCTCCAATATTGCGAGATTTCAGGTCCGATCGAAGATCGGGGTCGGTGATGGGCGGGCCATTATACGGATTTGCTTGCTCGAAGCGCCTCCTTGAAAAGTTCGAAGGCCGTCGTACCCTGCCGATCGGGATAATAGAGATGGTAGCCGGCGAACGGCTGGCACCACGGCTCCAGCAGTCGAGTTAAACGGCCATTGGCAATCGGGGCCGCGACTAGATCCTCTAGGATGTAGAGAATGCCGAATCCCTCAAGGGCGGCGGCAACCAGCAGTTCGCCGTCGTTGAAAACCGGTCCGCGGCCTGGCGCGACTGTCACCGCATGGCCGTCGCGATCGAAGGACCACGGAGACAAGTCGCCATGCACATCACCATAGGCGATACAGCGATGCGCCGTCAGGTCCGCAGGCTCCGTCGGCGCCGGATGGTCACTCAGATAGCTGGGAGCGGCAACAACCGCGACACGAAGCGGAGGCCCGACCGCCAGCGCGATCATGTCCCTCTCCAATCGCTCGCCAAGTCGGATGCCCGCATCGTAGCGGCCCGCCACGATGTCGGTCATTTCGCCTTCCACGCACACCTCCACTTCGATGCCGGGGTGGCGATGCATGAAGGACGGAAGCATCGGCCACAGCAATGTGTCCGCGGCGTGTTTTCCCGTCGTGATCCGAACGGTGCCGATCGCTGCCCCGCGTGCCTGGGATAGCGCCTGGATCTCGTCATCCAACCGGGCCAGCGCTGGCGAAAGGGTGGCAAGTAGGCGCTCGCCGGCAGCGGTCGGGGCGACGCTGCGCGTCGTACGAGCAAGCAGGCGGAAACCGAGTTGGCCCTCCAGCCGCTTCATGGTCTGGCTCAACGCCGACTGCGTGACGCCAAGCCGCCTCGCCGCGCGCGTGAAGCTTCGTTCGGAGGCGATAGCTGCGAAGACGGCGAAGTCGCCGAGTTGATCCGGACGCATTGATGATCCCTGCTGCTAAGGCTTATTACCTATTAGTACATTGTCTTGATTAATTAGCACAACTACAATAATACCTCCTAACGGTAGAAGAGCAAAGGATCAGGCTATGGCCAAGGTTTGGTTGGTGACTGGCGCAAGCCGAGGGCTGGGACGCGAGATTACGCGCGCAGCACTCGATGCAGGTGAGACGGTGGTGGCGACGGCGCGGTCCGCCGACGCGGTGCACGATGCCTTCGGGGGTGGACACGATCGCCTGCATGTCCGAGCGCTCGATATCACCGACGCCAAGGCCGCGACCTCGGCCGCCGCCGAGACCGCCGAGCGGTTTGGTGCGATCGACGTGCTGGTCAACAATGCCGGCTATGCGGAGCTGGGCTTCTTCGAAACCTTCACCGACGCCGCCGTGCGGCGTCAGTTCGATGTCAACCTGTTCGGCACGATGAACGTCGCGCGCGCAGTCGCCCCGCACATGCGTGAGCGTCGCTCAGGCCTCATCGTCACCATCTCCTCGGTCAGCGGGCTCGTCTCCAACGGCGGGGGAGCGGTCTACTCCGCGTCGAAATTCGCGGTCGAGGGATGGATGGAGGGCTTCGCCCAGGAGCTGGCACCGTTGGGCGTCCGCTCGCTCTTGGTCGAGCCCGGAATGCTGCGCACGGACTTTATGGACCGGAAGTCGGCGAGCTTCGGCAGCATCGACATTCCAGACTATGCCGAGGCGATCGCGCAGTATTGCGCGTTCATAGACGAGGCCAACGGCAACCAGCCGGGTGATCCGAAGCTACTCGCCGCGCGGATCGTGGGGCTTGCTTCGCAGGGCGAGGCGCCGTCGCGGCTCGTGTTCGGCGACGACGCCCGGCAGTGGGCGAGCGCGAAGATCGACCAATTGCGGCAGGAGATCGCCCAGTCCGCCGATCGCGGCTGACATGACAAGATCCCTGCACAGCAGGCGCTTGCTGCGCGGGACTTCGAATGTTGGGGAGAATCCTTGGCAGCATCGCACGGGTGTCATGCCCGAGCTGACGTTAGACCTGCGATACCTGAAATACGCAGTCCACGCCACCGAGGCAGTAAGCTTCCGGCGCGCAGCGGAACGGCTGTCGATTGTGCAGTCGACCATCAGTCGGCTTGTGCAGATGCTAGCGATATGGCTACACCACCCAGGGACGGCTGAACGATCCAACATAGGAGACGCTTCATGACTCGTACTTCGCAGATCGATTATCTCGATCCTATTAGTTGTTCGCTGTGGTGGTGAAGGATCATGGCGTCTAGCGCGATTAGTGCATCGCGTACTACCGGGCGCCCAACCGCACACGTCGAAAAGACGTAGGAGTCGCCCTCATGGAGTTGAGGCACCTGCGTTGCTTCTTGGCCGTAGCCGAAGAACTCCACTTCGCACGGGCGGCTGAGCGCTTGCACATCGAGCAGTCGCCACTGTCGCGCACGATCAAGGAGCTGGAAGAAGATCTGGGCGAGCAGTTGTTTGTCCGCACCAGCCGCAGCACGCGACTGACGCGGGCGGGCAAGTTGTTTCTGGAACACGTCCCACGAATCTTCACCGCACTGGAGCAGGCCCGCGACAGCGTGAAGGCGGCAGCCAACGGCTTCCACGGCCAGTTGCGTATCGCGTTGTCCGATGGCATCACGCCTTCGCGCCTGCCGGTCTTGCTGGCGCTGTGCCGGCAGGAAGAACCCGAGATCGAGATACGTCTGTTCGAGGTGCCACTGTCACAGCAGATCAAAGGACTGCACGACGATCTGTACGATGTGGGATTCGCCCAGTCAGACGAGGTAGGCGACGGTATCGCTGTCGAGCCGATCTGGAGCGATCCGCTCATGGTTGCTGTTCCCGCACGGCACCCATTGCTCAAGCACAAACGCATCCCGCTGGATGAAGTGCTGCGCTATCCGCTGGTGCTGTGCGACCCACAGGTCTGCGAAGGTCATGCCCGCCAGGTCGAGCGGGTGTTACGGCGAGCGGAACAGGAACCCATGATTGCCGAGCGCGTGGCCTCCTGCGACCTGATGATGGCATTGGTGTCGGCGGGCTTCGCCCTCGGCCTGGCTGGCGCGCCGCATATCGTTTCCAGCCGCGAATCCGGTGTGGTGGCCCGGCCACTGGCGGGACGTTCGCCGATGCTGACGACGTATCTGCTGCATCGGGAATCGGAGACATCGGAAGTCCTGGCCCGTTTTATCGAGCGGGTGCAAGCCATCGAATTGCCCGAGGGTGTCAGACCCGCGCCGCCGACCGAATCTGATCAGGAGGAAATCGAGCCATGAAACAGATGATCCCGTTACTGCTGGTCGCGTCGCTGGCCGCCTGCGGCCAATCGGAGGCACCGAGGCAGGAAACCAGCCAAGCCGACGTGCCGACCGTGGAGGAACTGGCCGCCGATCCCGAGCGATTGAGGGAGCTGCGCGAGCAGTGCAAGACCGACCGGCCACGGCTGGGCGATGTGCTGTGCAACCGCGTGGCCGAGGCGACGAACCGGCGCTTCTTCGGTGACGGCAACGTGCCCTATACGCCGCCGGAGACGCCACCGTCGTTCTGATTCGTCGGCCACTCGCAAAAAATTCCGCTCTTCTTTGCTGACACGCCGCAGCGCGCCCGCGCTGGCGGCGTTTTTGTCGTGTTCGCCCCCGCCTGAAACGATGTTTTTTGCATCACCTTGGTTCCGATAACGGTCTTTGACCGGCACTGGCCCGGCACCGATCCTCCCATGACAGCCACATCCAAGTGCCGCTTTTTCATGGGGAATCAGCGCAGGAAAAGTCGGAGGCCAAGTCATGCAAGGGACGAACGTGCTGTTCGGGCAGATCGCCGTCGTATTCGGCATCGTGATCGCCGGTGTGTGGAGCGCCACACAATGGACAGCCGCCGCCCTGGGCTATCAGCTACGCCTTGGCTCGCCCTGGTTCGACTTCTTTGGCGCCCCGGTCTATCACCCCTGGAAACTGTTCGAGTGGTGGTTCTTCTTCGGCGCCTATGCGCCGGAGGTCTTCGACATCGGCGGCGCCATCGCGGGCGGCAGCGGTCTCATCGCCGTGCTGGCCGCCATCGGCATGTCCATCTGGCGCTCACGCCAGGCGCGCAGAGTCACGACTTACGGTTCGGCCCGCTGGGCCGATACCGGTGACATCCACAAGGCTGGACTGACCCAGCCCGTCGGCGTCTTTCTCGGCCAGCATGAGCGGCAGTACCTGCGCCACGAAGGCCCGGAGCACGTCCTGGCCTTCGCGCCCACGCGCTCGGGCAAGGGCGTCGGCCTGGTGGTACCCACCTTGTTGAGCTGGCCCGCATCGGCTGTCATCCACGACATCAAGGGCGAGAACTGGCAGATCACCGCCGGCTGGCGCTCACGGTTCAGCCATTGCCTGCTGTTCAACCCGACCGATGCGCAGTCGGCTGGCTACAACCCGCTGCTGGAAGTGCGGCGCGGCGCCCATGAAGTGCGCGACGTGCAGAACATCGCCGACATTCTGGTCGATCCCGAAGGCGCGCTGGAACGGCGCAATCACTGGGAGAAGACCAGCCATGCGCTGCTGGTCGGCGCCATCCTGCATGTGCTCTACGCCGGCGAGGACAAGACGCTGCGCGGCGTCGCCAACTTCCTGTCCGACCCGGCGTGCCCGTTCGAGCTGACCCTGCACCGGATGATGACGACGAAGCACCTGGGCGATGCACCGCATCCCGTCGTCGCCTCCGCAGCGCGTGAAGTGCTCAACAAGGCGGATAACGAGCGTTCGGGTGTGCTTTCCACCGCCATGTCCTTCCTTGGCTTGTACCGCGACCCCACGGTGGCGGAAGTCACGTCACGCTGCGACTGGCGCATCGCTGATCTGATCGCGGCCGAGCATCCGGTATCCCTGTACCTGGTGGTGCCGCCTTCGGACATCAGCCGCACCAAGCCGCTGATCCGGCTGATCCTCAACCAGATCGGACGACGGCTCACGGAATCGCTCGACGGCTCCGACGGCATCGAGCGCCGCCACAAGCTGTTGCTGATGCTCGATGAGTTTCCAGCGCTGGGGCGGCTCGACTTCTTCGAAACGGCTTTGGCCTTCATGGCCGGCTACGGCATCCGCAGCTTCCTGATCGCGCAGTCCCTCAATCAGATCGACAAAGCCTACGGCCAGAACCATTCGATTCTGGACAACTGCCATGTGCGGGTGACGTTCGCCACCAACGACGAGCGCACCGCCAAGCGCATCTCCGAGACGCTGGGCACGGCCACCGAACTGCGCGCGCAGCGCAACTACGCCGGCCATCGGCTCGCGCCCTGGCTCGGGCACCTGATGGTGTCGCGCCAGGAAACGGCGCGGCCACTGCTGACGCCCGGCGAAGTGATGCAGCTTCCGCCCGATGAAGCCGTGGTGATGGTGTCCAGTGTGGCGCCTATCAAGGCGAAGAAGCTGCGCTACTACCTTGACGCCAATTTCAAGCAGCGCGTGCTGCCGGTGCCCGTGCTCGCGGCCGGACGCGGACGCTACGCCGATGTGCCGCCGGCCCGCCCTGACGACTGGAGCGGGCTGGCGATTCCGGCTGTGCCCGCCACATCGGCTGCGGCATCCGCCGATGGCCTGGGCGGCACGGATGACGGCGGTCCGCGCCGCCAGCCCGAATTGTCCGCGACCGTCGCCTACAGCCCTGAGCCGGAACACCCGGCCAGCGACTTGTCGCTGCTCGATGACGACGACCTGCCGCCGGTTCTTCCCGGCCAGCTCGACCCTGCCATGCAGCGCGTCGCACGGCTGGCTTCCCTCAATCCCGATGACGGAATCCAGCTATGAGTCGATACCGCCTGAACCTCTTTATCCACCCCGAGCACGCCAAGCGCCTGGACGAGCTGGCCGCCAAGAAAGGCGTCTCGAAATCCAGCATCGTCGCGGCAGCGCTGGCGTCCTGGCTGTCACCGGACGCGGCCGATCAGCGCGAGGCCGCCATCGCCAAGCGCCTCGATCGCCTGTCGCGCCAGTTCGAGAAGCTGGAGCGCGATCAGAACATCGAGATCGAGACGCTGGCGCTGTTCGTGCGCTACTTCCTGACGGTGAGCACGCCGGTGCCCGAAGCGCATCAGGACGCTGCCCGCGCCCAGGGCAAGGCGCGTTTCGAGCAGTTCGTCGAACAACTCGGCCGCCACCTGCTGCGCGGCCGCAGCCTGGTGCGTGACGTGGTGGAGGAATTGCACCCCCAGGAGCATGAGTTCGGGGTGCGCATGGAGGACGCGGCGGCACTGGCCGAGGCGCGGGAGCGTGCCTCATGAGCGCCGTTCCACAAACGTCCACCCTGGATCGCCGTATCCAGATGCTGCGCACGGCCATGGGACCGGTAATCGCCGCCGCGCTGGAAGACCCGGACGTGGTGGAAATCATGCTCAACCCCGACCGGACGTTGTGGGTGGATCGCCTGTCGTCCGGCCGCGCCCCGTTGGGCGTGGAACTGTCCGAGGCCGATGGCGAACGCATCATCCGGCTGGTGGCCGCTCACGTCGGCGCGGAAGTGCATCGCGGCCAGCCACTGCTGTCCGCCGAGCTACCCGAGACGGGCGAGCGTTTCGAGGGCGTCCTGCCGCCGGTGGCGCCGGGACCGGCGTTCGCGCTGCGCAAGCGCGCCATCAACGTCATCAGCCTGGATCGCTATGTGGCCGACGGCATCCTGACCACGGCGCAGGCCGAGTTCCTGCGCCGCGCCACACGCGAGCGCCAGAACATCCTGATCGCCGGCGGCACCAGCACCGGCAAGACGACGCTGGCCAATGCGCTGCTGGCCGAAATCGCCACCACGGGCGACCGCATTCTGGTGCTCGAAGACACGGTGGAGCTGCAATGCGTGGCCCGCGACCATGTGCCGCTGCGCACGCACAGCAACGTGGCCTCCATGCGGGATTTGGCGCGGGCCACGATGCGGCTGCGCCCCGACCGCGTGGTGGTCGGCGAGGTGCGCGGCGGCGAGGCACTGGATCTCGTCAAGCTGTGGGGCACCGACCATCCGGGCGGCATCGCCACCATCCATGCCGGTTCCGCGCAAGGCTCACTGCTGCGCCTGGAGCAATTGATTCTCGAAGTCGCCGCGAACGCGCCGCGTGCGTTGATCGCCAACGCCATCAACGTCGTGGTGCGCATCGCCGGGCGTGGCCGCAATCGCCACGTCGAAAGCATCACCCGTGTCGTCGGCTTCGACGCCACGGGCTACCAACTGGCGGACGCGCTGGAAACGCCGTTTCCCGAGCTGTCGCCGACTTCCTACCTGCCCCCTGATCACGCTGGAGAACTGCCATGACGCCTCCTCATGCTTTGCGCGTTTCTGACAATCCGCCTTTCCGTCTTGCCCGCCTGCGCCGCCTGGCCGAGCCGGCGCAACAGGGGCTGCTGCTGGCGCTCGTGTTCCTGCTGATGGCCGGCACGGCGCACGCGGCCGGTTCCTCCATGCCCTGGGAAGGGCCGCTGCAAGCTATCCTTGAATCCATCCAGGGGCCGGTGGCGCGCATCGTCGCGGTGATCATCATCATCGCCACGGGCCTGGCGCTGGCCTTTGGCGACACGTCCGGGGGCTTCCGCAAGCTGATCCAGATCGTGTTCGGACTGAGCATCGCCTTCGCCGCGTCCTCGTTCTTCCTGTCGTTCTTCAGCTTCTCCGGCGGGGCCGTCGTATGAGCGCCGCCAACGAAGCAACGCCGGGCTTTGCACCTGGCTTCGAGATTCCACTGCATCGCTCGCTGACCGAGCCGATCCTGCTGGGCGGCGCGCCGCGCACGGTCGCCATCGCCAACGGCACCCTGGCCGCAGCCGTCGGGCTGGGCCTGCAACTGTGGATTCCGGGCCTGGTGCTGTGGATCGTCGGCCATTCGCTGGCGGTCTGGGGCGCGCGCCTCGACCCGCAGTTCATGCAGGTCTTCGCCCGGCACATCAAGCACAAACCGCTGCTGGACGTGTAGGGGGATGCCGCGATGCTGAACCTTGCCGAATACCGCCAGCGTCCCGCGCTGCTGGCCGACTGGTTGCCTTGGGCCGGGTTGATCGCGCCGGGCGTGGTGCTCAACAAGGATGGTTCGTTCCAGAGGACGGCACGTTTTCGTGGGCCGGACCTGGACAGCGCCACGCAGGGCGAAATGATCGCCACCACGGCACGGCTCAACAACGCGCTGCGCCGGCTGGGTTCGGGCTGGGCACTATTCATCGAGGCCCAACGCCAGCCAGCGGCGGATTATCCGCCGGCCGACTTTCCCGAGGCACTGTCCTGGCTGGTGGATGAGGAGCGCCGCGCCGCGTTCGAGGAAGCGAGTCAGCACTTCGAGAGTGGCTATTACCTGACGTTGGTTTTCCTGCCGCCGGAGGAATCCCGCGCCCGCGCGGCCAAGGTGCTCTACGAGAACGCGCCCGGCGAGGGAGTGGATTGGCAGGGACGGCTGGATGCCTTCGTGGCGGAAACCGATCGCGTGTTCGACCTGCTCGATGGCGTGATGCCGGAAATCGCCTGGCTGGATGACAGCCAGACGCTGACCTACCTGCACTCGACCATCTCGACGCGGCATTACCGCATCGGCGTGCCGGACGTGCCGTTCTATCTGGACGCGCTGCTGGCCGATGTCGCGTTGATCGGTGGCCTCGCGCCCGTGCTGGACGATCAACACCTGCGCGTGGTGTCGGTGCGGAGTTTTCCGACCTCGACCTGGCCCGGTCTGCTGGACGACCTCAACCGGCTGGGCTTTGCCTATCGCTGGAGCACGCGCTTTCTGTGCATGGACAAGGCCGAGGCGGAAAAGGAGCTGGGCCGCCTGCGTCGCCAGTGGTTCGCCAAGCGCAAGAACGTGGTGGCGCTGCTGCGCGAAACCATTTTCCAGCAGGAAAGTCCGCTGGTGGATACCGACGCCAGCAACAAGGCGGCGGACGCCGATGCCGCTTTGCAGGAGCTGGGCAGCGATCAGGTCGCGTTCGGCTACCTCACCGCCACGGTGACGGTACTCGATGCCGACCCGGCCCTGGCCGACGAGAAGCAGCGCTTAGTGGAGCGTGTCATCCAGGGCCGGGGCTTTGTCACCATCCCCGAAACGCTCAACGCCGTGGATGCGTGGCTGTCGTCCGTTCCCGGCAACGCCTACGCCAACGTGCGCCAGCCCATCGTCTCGACGCTGAACCTGGCGCACATGATGCCGGTATCAGCGGTGTGGGCCGGGCCGGAGAAAAACCGGCATCTCGATGGCCCGCCGCTGATCGTCACCCGCACCGATGGCGCGACGCCGTTCCGGCTGGTGACGCACATCGGCGACGTAGGCCATACCCTGGTCGTGGGACCGACTGGCATGGGCAAGTCCGTGCTGCTGGCCACGCTGGCGATGCAGTTCCGCCGCTACGCCGGTTCACGCATCTTCGCCTTCGACATGGGCCGCTCCATGCGCGCCACCATCCTCGGCCTGGGCGGCGAGCATTACGACCTGGGCAACGATGGCGAGATCGCCTTCCAGCCGCTGGCCCGCATCGACACCGAGGGCTACCGCACCTGGGCGGCGGAATGGGTGGAAGGTCGGCTACTGCACGAAGGCGTGACGGTTGGCCCCGACGAGAAGGCCACGCTCTGGTCGGCGCTGGGCAGTCTCGCCGGTGCGCCGATCGAACAGCGCACGATGACCGGGCTTTCCGTGCTGCTGCAATCGAATGCGCTGCGCCAGGCGCTGGCGCCTTATGTACTGGGCGGCGCCCACGGCAAGCTGTTAGATGCCGATCATGACCGGCTCGGCGGCGCCGACGTGCAGGGCTTCGAGATGGAGGAGCTGATGCACAGCAAGGCGGCGGTGCTGGCCGTGCTGGGCTACCTGTTCGCGCGTTTCGATGAACGCTTCGACGGCGCACCGACGCTGTTGATTCTCGACGAGTCCTGGCTGTTTCTGGACGATCCGGTATTCGCCGCGCGCATCCGCCAGTGGCTCAAGACGCTGCGCAAGAAGAACGTCAGCGTCATCTTCGCCACGCAGTCGCTGGCCGACATCAAGGATTCGAGCATCGCCCCCGCCATCATCGAAAGCTGCGCCAGCCGCATCTTCCTGCCGAATCCACAGGCGACCGAGCCACAGATTCGCACGATCTACGAAGGCTTCGGGCTGAACGCCCGGCAGGTCGAGATCGTCGCCACCGCCGAACCCAAGCGCGACTACTACTACCAGTCGCGCCTGGGCAATCGCCTGTTCGACCTTGACCTGGGGCCGGCAACGCTCGCCTTTGCCGGCGCCTCCACACCACAGGACCAGCGCGACATCGACCGTGTGCTGCTGAACGCCGGCGTGCCGGGCTTTGCCGGTGCCTGGCTGCGCCACCGCGGCCTCGACTGGGCGGCTGACCTGCTGCCCGCGTTTCCCGGCTTCTCACCAGCGAGCGATCCCTTCCTTTCCCCACCACCGGAGAACCTGCCATGAAGAAGCGCCTTCTCGCCGCCGCCATCGCGGCCATGCTCTGCACCGTTTCCACCGTTCAGGCGCAATGGGTCGTGGTCGATCCCACGAACCTCGTGCAGAACACGCTGACGGCCGTTCGAACGCTCCAACAGATCAACAACCAGATCAACCAGCTTCAGAACGAAGCGCAGATGCTGATGAACCAGGCGCGCAATCTGGCGACGCTGGATTTCAACATCGTCAATCGCCTGCGCTCGACCCTGGCGACCACCGAACGGCTGATCGCCGAGGCGCAGGGGCTGGCCTATGACGTGCAGAACCTCGACCGCGAGTTCGCACGGCTGTATCCCGAGCAGTACGCCGCGACCGTCAGCGGTGATCAGATGTACCAGGATGCGCAGGAACGCTGGAAACACACGCTCGACGGTCTGCACACCGCGATGCGGATGCAGGCGCAGGTATCACAGAACCTGCGCGAAGACGAAAGCGCACTGGCCGATCTGGTGAGCCAGAGCCAGTCGGCGCAAGGCGCCTTGCAGGCCATGCAGGCGACCAACCAGCTTCTGGCCTTGCAGGCCAAGCAGTCGATCCAGGCGCAGCAACTCCAGATCACGCAGGAACGGGCCGCTGCGCTGGAACTGGCGCGGCAGGCTGCCGCCATCGAGCGCGGCCGCGAGGTGACGCGCCGCTTCCTGGGCGACGGCACGCCCTACACGCCGCAGCGCGTGGATTTCTACGGCAACTGACGGGAGACGGCCATGCGATGCGTTCCCGCCTTGCCGCTGTATCTGCTGGCCGTGCTGCTGACCGCCTGCGGCCAGCAGCCTGCCGACGATCTGGCCGATGCCTTGGCCGCCGATCCCGCGCGGCTCAAGGCGCTGCGTGCGCAGTGCGCGCAAGACCGGCAGGCGGTGGACGAGGACGCTTGCCTGGCCGCCGCCGAAGCCTTCCGGCGCCGTTTCTTCGCCGGCCAGACCGGGCCGGATGAGTACGGCGCTCTGACCGAACTGCCGCCGATTCCGCCGAGCTTCGATACGCACGACGATGAGGGCGACGAGACGGCGAACGCCGCGACGGAGGACGTGCCATGAACGACGTCACCGTTATCGACCGCTTCCTCAACACCTTTTCCACCTATATCGACTCGGGCTTCGGACTGCTGCAAGGCGAAGTGGCGTTCCTGACCGCCACGCTGATCGTCATCGACATGACCATTGCCGGGCTGTATTGGGCCATGAACCACGCCACCGGCCAGGGCGATGACGTGATCGCCAAGTTGCTGCGCAAGGTGCTCTACGTCGGGGCCTTCGCCTACATCATCAACAACTTCAATTGGCTGGCCGGCATCGTCTTCCGCTCCTTCACCGGCCTGGGCCTGACGGCCACCGGCTCGACCCTGAGCATGGACGAGTTTCTGCAACCAGGGCGGCTGGCCAAGACCGGCATCGACGCGGGCATGCCGATTCTGGAGCAGGTCAGCGATCTGTCGGGCTTCCCGGAAGTGTTCGTGAACGTGACGCCCATCATGGTGATGTTCCTGGCCTGGCTGGTGGTGATCGTCACGTTCTTCGTGCTGGCGATCCAGCTCTTCATCACGCTGATCGAGTTCAAGCTGACCACGCTGGCGGGCTTCGTACTGGTGCCGTTCGCGCTGTGGAACAAGACCAGCTTCCTGGCCGAGAAGGTGCTGGGCAATGTGGTGTCCTCGGGCGTCAAGGTACTGGTGCTGGCGGTGATCGTCGGTATCGGCACCGGGCTGTTCGCCGAATTTCAGGTGCATCCCGCCGAGCCGTCCATCGACCACGCGCTGGTCATCATGCTGGCCTCGCTCGCCTTGCTGGCGCTGGGCATCTTCGGGCCGGGCATCGCCACGGGTCTGATTTCCGGCGGGCCGCAGTTGGGTGCCGGGGCGATGGCCGGCGCCGCTATCGGCGCTATCGGCGCTGCCGGAACCGCCGTTGCCGTCGGCGCTGCCGCGACTGGCGTGGGCGGGGCGGTGGCAGCCGGGGCACGTATGGCCCCGGCTGCCGCGAAGCTGGCCGGCAGCGGCGCGCGTACCGCGACTTCCGCGGCCAGTGGTGCCCGGTCGGCGTTCCAGGCAGGTTCGTCCGCAGCCGGCGGCGGCCTCAAGGGAGCGGCGGCGGGCCTGGGCAACGTCGCCAAGACCGGCGCGCAAGCCGCCGGACGAGGCACGGCTTCCCGTGCTTCCACCGTTGGGCAGCGCATGGCGGCGCCTTTCGGCGCTGGCTGGAACGGCCCTGCGGCCAAAGGCGGATCGGAGGGCGGTGCTACCACTTCCGACCCGGCCACCGCGTCGTCGCCACAACAGCAGCCCGCATGGGCCAAGCGCCTGCATCGCCGCCAACAGATCACCCAAGCCGCCACGACGACCGCGCACACGCTGCGCAGTGGCGATAGCGGTGGATCGGGCAGCGCCCCGAGCCTGCGGGATTCAGATTCATAAGGAGGACAAGCCATGCGATTCAAACGACCGCAGGTGCGCTATGCCGACACACCGCAGCCTGCGACCCCTTACCAATCCGCCGCCCAGGTGTGGGACGAGCGCATCGGCTCGGCCCGTGTGCAGGCGAAGAACTGGCGCCTGATGGCGTTCGGCTGCCTGGTGCTGGCCCTGCTGATGGCCGCTGGCCTGGTGTGGCGTTCGGCGCAGTCCATCGTCACGCCCTATGTCGTCGAGGTCGATCAGGCCGGCCAGGTACGCGCGGTCGGCGAAGCCGCCACGCGCTACCGGCCCGACGACGCGCAGCAGGCACACCACGTCGCCCGCTTCATCACGATGGTGCGCTCGCTGTCCATCGACCCGATCGTGGTGCGACAGAACTGGCTCGATGCCTACGACTACACCACCGATCGCGGTGCGGCGGTGCTCAACGACTACGCCCGCACCAACGACCCGTTCGCCCGCATCGGTCGCGAGTCGGTGACGGTGCAGATCACCAGCGTCGTGCGCGCCAGCGACACGTCCTTCAACGTGCGCTGGACGGAACGCCGCTACGTCAATGGCGCGGCCGCCGGGCTGGAGCGATGGACGGCCGTTGTGTCCATCGTGCTGCAAACCCCGCGCACCGAAGAACGGCTGCGCAGCAACCCACTGGGCATCTACGTCAATGGCCTGTCGTGGAGCCGCGAACTCGATTCCGAAGGAGCCCGGCCATGAATCCGTCTTTCCGCTCTTACGCTGTACCGTTGATGCTGCTGGCCCTGGCGGGCTGCGCCACACAGGGCAAGCCGCCACCGACGATTTCGCTCGATGAGCCGGTACAGGCCCAGCCGTTGCCCGAACCGCCCGCGCCGGTGGAAGTCGTCGCCATCCCCGAACCACTGCCGTTGCCCGGACAGTTGAAGCCGTTGCCGGACACCGAGGAAGCCAAGCCCGCCCCCGAGCCGGCTGACGAAACCGTGCGCGTCTCCCGCGCCAATGCCGAGGCGCGGGTTGCGCCCACGCGCGAGGGCTACGTCAATGCGATTCAGGTCTGGCCCTACAGCGACGGCGCGCTCTATCAGGTCTATGCGGCAGTCGAGCGCGTGACGATGATTTCGCTCCAGCCGGGCGAGGATCTGGTGGCGGTGGCGGCCGGCGATACCGTGCGCTGGATCGTCGGCGACACGTCCAGCGGCAGCGGCGACGAGCTGCGCGTCAATGTGCTGGTCAAGCCGATCCGCTCCGGCCTGAAAACCAATCTGGTCATCACCACCAGCCGCCGCACGTACTTGCTGGAACTGACTTCGACCGAACGCGCCTGGATGGCGTCGGTGTCCTGGGACTACCCGCGCGACCGGATGCTGGCCTTGCAGCGCCAGGCGCAGGCGGCCAGCGTCGTCGCGCCGGTCGATACAGGGCTGTCGCTGGAGAACCTGCGCTTCCGTTATGCGATCAGCGGCAGTAATCCGCCCTGGAAGCCGCTGCGCGCCTTCGACGATGGCGAGAAGGTCTATATCCAGTTCCCGGCCGGCATCGCCCAAGGCGAGCTGCCGCCGCTGTTCGTGATCGGGGCAGAGGGCGACGGGCAACTGGTGAACTACCGCTTCCGCTCGCCGTACTACATCGTCGATCGGCTGTTCGGCGCGGCCGAACTGCGCCTCGGCGGTGACAGGGGCGACGTGGTGCGCATCGAGCGCACCGACGGCGTGACGCGGAGGAACTGACCATGAGCCAGGACGACACCCCGGATATTGTCACGCCGCAGGCCGACAAGGTGGCGCCCGAAACGGTGGCGTTGCGCGCCCAGCCGCGCCCGGTCACACGGCTGAACCGGCGTACCCTGGCCGCGCTCGTTGGCGGGCTCTCCATCGCGGTGTTGGGCGCCACCCTCTGGTCCTTGCAGCCATCGAAGCCCCGCAGCGGCAACGATCCGTCCGAGCTATACAACGTCGATCGCGTGTCGCGCTCCGAAGGGCTGGAGCGACTCCCCACGGACTATTCCATGTTGCCGCCACCGCCGCCCGACGTGCCGGAACTGGGGCCACCCCTGCCGGGCGATCTCGGGCCGGCCATCGTCCATTCACAGCAGCCGGCAGTGGCCAGCTATGCGCCACCGGGCCATGATGCCAAGGCAGCCGAACGCGAAGCCTTGCGCCAGGAGGCCGAAGCAGCGGCGGCTTCGTCGGTGTTCTTCAGTACGGGCCAAGGCCAGACCACCGCGGCAGTGGCGCAGGCGACACCGGGAGTCCCCAGCATGGGCAACACCCTGGCGGCCTTCGACCCGCTTGCCGCCGGCCCGGCCTCGACGGCGGCGCAGCCGACCGACCCGACCACCGCTCAGAATCGGCAAGATCAGAAAGAGGCGTTCCTGCAATCCGGTTCTACGGAAACCCGCAATTCCGGGAACCTGCAACTGCCCGGTTCGCCGTATCAGGTCATGGCCGGCACGGTGATCGCCGGGGCGCTGGTGACGGGCATCAAATCGGACTTGCCGGGCGACGTGATCGCCACGGTGACAGAGCCGATCTATGACACGGCCACCGGCCAACACCTGCTGATTCCGCAGGGGTCACGCATCCTGGGCCGCTACAACAGCCAGGTCAGCTACGGGCAGACCCGCGTGCAGGTGGTGTGGAACCGGGTGATCCTGCCGGACACGTCCTCGCTGACGCTGGACAACCTCGTCGGCACCGACCCGGCCGGGTATGCCGGCCTGGAGGATGGTGTCGATTGGCATTGGGATCGCATCTTCGCCGGCGCCGTATTGACGACGCTGCTGGGCGTCGGCGCCGAACTGGCCGCCCCGGAGAACCGCCAGGATGGCGACCGGATCATCATCGCCGGCCGCGACAGCCTGCAAGACACGGTGAATCAGGTCGGCCAGGAAGTGACGCGCCGCAATCTCAACATCCAGCCCACGCTGACCAGCCGGCCCGGCTTGCCGGTGCGCATCATCGTCAATCGGGATCTGGTGCTGCGGCCCTACCAGCCGGTGATTTTCAACCGAGGAGTTTCGCAATGAACACGACACGCAAGCTGCGGCTGGGGCCGCTGCCCAAGACCGAGGTCATCAAACTGACCTTCGCTTGCCCGGCCGGCCTGAAAGCTGACCTTGACCGCTACGCGGCGCTGCATGCACAGACCTACGGCGAGCCTGTCGATGCGGTGACGCTGATCCCGCACATGCTGGAAGCGTTCATGGCGGGGGATCGGGGATTCCGAAGGAGGCTGAACTAGGGCAAAAAGTAACAAAAACTCAAACGAAACTTTATAATGTCCGTTATAGCCATGGCGGGCGTTCGCTGAGGACGCAGTGCAGCATCCGAGAAAGTCTTAAGCGATCATTCAGAAGTCGTGCCGTCGCTTGAAGGTTTGAAGAAAAATGGCTTCCGAACGACTGAAGATTCTGCAACACTCACAATGCGATCGTGGTTTCACAATCTCTCAGTTGGAACCGGACCCAACTATATGTGAGTAATAAAAATTGAGAGTGAGCTCATTTTGATTGATCGGCTGAAAGTTTGGGTGAGTTCCAAGGCATGGTTTTGGATGTTCCGAACATGGCTAGGAAAGACTGGTTTCGTCTTCGAGCGCAGCGCGTACAAGAGGAGCGCCACAGCCACTAAAATAAAGGCAAACGCCCGCATTTTTGGCTCCTTCACATGGATCGGGGCGAAAAGCTTGTTTTGGGTTGTTTTTGGCTTGACAGCCCTCATTCTCGCTGAGAGTTATGTCAGAAGCAACCTGTCTTGGCTCTCTCCACTTGGTGCAAACGACAAAGAGTTTAATATCGAGCAGCTCAGACTTTACGCCCAACTGCTCACCGCAATATTTTCGATCTACTTCGCTACAATTGGCATTATACTGAGCGCTGGTTACACTAGACTTCGCCGGGATATCATCCAAATGCTCACCAACGAGCAGGTGGGCAGTGTGTATTCTCGGGTTTTGGTACTTGCAGCGATGTTCTGTCTAGCGGCAACGGCCTTGCCTTTGCTTGGATTCGAACCCGGTCTGTTCGTTTATGCTGTCGGTACGACTTTGACTCTGTTGAGCGCTTTGGCATTGTTCCCGTTGGGCCAAAGGCTGTTCAATTTCTTTGACCTCAATCTGCTGGTTCACAGCGAGATACTCCCCAGCATAGCTCGCCACATCGAAGGCGCAGCAAACCCTCGGAATTCGATTTCTTTAGCCAACCATCACTCGAAAGCGGCGCGACAGGCTCTTGGACAACTCTCCTATATTGATGACCGGATCAAGGCGGATAAGGAGAGGTTGGAAGACAATCTTCCTGCACTGAGCGATGACTTTGCCGCTTTGCTCTTACATTACCTTCAAAAGAAACACACAATCGATCAGCAAAGCTATTGGTTCCCGAGGCGACACAAGCATAAGCAATGGTTTTTTGCTGGAGACACCGCGACGTCTACGGCGTTACAGAGTAGCAGCCAACAAATGCTGATTGAGGAGAAGCCCGATCACCAATGGCTTGAAAGTGAGATCGTTGAAAGATTGGCAGGTCACGTTGAATTAGCATTTCAAGTCGGTGACTTCAATCTCGCGTTGAAGCTCATCGCTCGCTTCTCGATCCGTATATCAGCTTATGCACAGCAGTTTCAGTTCGACGTTGGCATGCAAGAGCTCATGAGGTTCAAAGAAATTATCGAACAGGCTTTCGAGGCACCAGATGCCACCGCGGATGACAAAGTAGCTAAGATAAAGATGGGCATTGCAGACACATGGGCTGCACTGGGAAGTAATCTCTGCTTAGAAACTCTACGCCGAATGATGACTTTTGAGAAAGAGCTAAAACAGTTCTTTGAGGCGGACGAGTGGAGCAAGAAGTCCCTGCGTCGTCTACCTGCCTTTCTGCAAGTGGAGTTGGACTTCATCGTCGAACGTATTGAGTTTGAGAAAGAGATTGAGGGGCAACGCTTATCCAAGCAAAAATACGTCCAACAGTTGGCGGTCAAAAAGCTGTTGCAGCATTACTCAAAAGTCCTTCCTGATGTATGCGACTTCTACCAAAGCACTGTTCCAGATTTCGTGTCCTCATTAGCAAAATTGAATATGTCAGAGGCCGCCACGCAGGTGGTCCTAGCGAGCTTGCATAGCCATTGGAAGTTGCCGGGCTGGTTTACCGAGCTCGCTCAACTCTTGGAGAGATATCGTGAGTATGAACATTACTCCGAAGATCAGTACGCACTGCTTAA
The DNA here is from genome assembly GCF_023507745.1 of Vreelandella olivaria. Classification (GTDB taxonomy): domain Bacteria; phylum Pseudomonadota; class Gammaproteobacteria; order Pseudomonadales; family Halomonadaceae; genus Vreelandella; species Vreelandella olivaria_A. The sequence goes on from NZ_JALPZO010000115.1 coordinate 43,634, forward strand.
GATCAATACCGGCGAGATGTCCAAGCAGCTTGCTTCTGCGCGAGATGATGCAATTGCCATGCTTGGCAGGGAAGAATTGGTCAGACATATATTCGAGAAGAAGCACAATGATGACTTGCCGGATCACTTTGGCCAGATTTACTTCGAACTGGCCGAAGCGTGCATAAGCGCGCTTGAAAAAAATGACGAAGGTAAGCTGAACAAGGTTCTCCCGATGTTCTTGTCCCTTGCCTTTCTCGCGGCGGATTCGAAGTTCGCAGACCCATCACTCGATATAAACGACGAGTTCCGACTCCATCTCATTTCAACGGTGATTAATGACCTGGCGTCAGTCTTAGGCTTTGCGATCCTTTATGGAGTCTATTTCGACAATGAGAAATTGTTTGAGGGCGCGCTTTCAAAATTCGATGCTTGGATTGATCTCGCAACCGACAAGCAACAATACTTTAAACGGATGGTGCTCCTTTCAAATCCGTACAGTTTTAGCATGAGCGCGTCTCCGCGTGGTCTAATCCGGATTAACTGGAAAATATCGTTCGAACAGCTCGCGAGACACGATGGTTTTGGGGACCAAGTGGGTATGACGCGGGGGAGGCTGCATCCAAGAAAGATCGTGAGGGAGTTCCTGGGGTCGCATTCCGATGCGTCTCATCTGTTTTTTGCAAAACAGGTTGTGCCGCAGCTCGAGTCAATTGACTTCGAGGTTGACCATCACATCTCCACCCTTGCTCGCCGGTTACGTGAAGGGGACGAAGAGGCAGAGCATGAAGATTTTTAGGGCCAAGCCTTCGCACCAGCATCATTTTTTCGATGAGCAAATTGGGTTAGTTGATAGCCTCTTCGTCAGGCGCGAAAGCCAGAAGCCAGACTTCAATCGCCGGATGTTTAATGAGGATTTTGCTAGACTGTTCCGCTCGATGAACCGCCGAAACGGTAATCTATTCGAGATAATATCGAATGACGGCGAACTTATTCAAAAACTACTTGGCAACGTTAAGACGAGATATGCACCGCATTCGGTTGACGAAACAATACGTAAATTGGTGGAGGAAATAGCTCAGTCTCTAATTTGGTTCGGAAGAGCGTACTATTTCCTTCACGATGATACAGAGCAGGAAAAAGTCCACGTAGCCTCGCTCAGCTCAGACGGCGTTGTACGCCTCTTTGGTACGCATATTCAGTGGGTGCCAAAACGCACGGAAAGGCACTGGGATCGAGGTGACGAGGAACTTCCCAGAGAAATACGTATCTTGGATACAGCCAAGCTAATGCGCTTCGATATATCTAAATCAATTAAGCGCATGCTATCCGCACAGAACAAAACTTTGGCAGTCCTTGACAAAAACCAATTTGGGATAGCCAATTTCCACCCTCCGGCCACCCACGAGAACCCGAATCCGACCAACCACTTCGATTTCCGTGTGTGGAATGATACGCAAGAGCGCGCCTTGTATCGTGCTACGCGCAGTACAGGCTGGAAGGGTAGAAAATATGACTCGTCAAAATGCTCAGACTTCTTCGATTGTCACCGACTGATTCGCTTCCGGCGAAACCAACTCTTGCTAAGAGACGACATTTTGAATCAACTCAACGGTGAGCTCTCGAGGGTTGGAAAAGGTTACAAAGCCGGCTTCTCGGTTGAAATATCGGGAACTGATGAATTACCCAGCGTTGCACAACTTAACGAATTGGAGGAGAGGCTGGCGCGTGAAGAGGTGGGGTTCAACGAAGTCATCGACTATTGCTACAAGCGCTGAATGACCGGTTCGAAGGGGCGCAGTGTAGTATGCTGCAAGCTTGATGAATGTCTGGAAGGAGCACACATCCGTCCTTGCTTGCAGTGCTGTGCCTTCTTCGTTCTGGATAGAGCGCGAAGGAATGAGTCATAATGAGAAAACAAGCTCGTCATCCCTTGGCAGCAGCGCCTCTACAGCGCGTCCGGCTTGCCTTCTCAAGGCTCCTATGTGGCTCCCAGACCACAACGCCGCATCCCCTGCAAGCGGCACGAGACAGAGCTAACCTATTGCCCGTATAAGGTTTGAAACCTCACGCGATTTGCACAAAAGGCTTGACGTCGGCCATTTTTTAACCTGGCATACCTATAATGTCTCTCGTCCCTCAGCTCATCGTATTCCTTGGGCATATGGATGATGCTGCTGCGCTTCTGGTACTATACTTTTTGGTTGATGATGGTGCGGAAAACACTGCCGCTGGAAAAATCACTGCATCATCTGCGGAAATCAAGAGTCTGTGATTCTGACGGTAAAAGCGACGGTAACGTCCCAAATCAACACTTTGTAAACTGTTTTCCTTCAATGGGTTATAGCCCTAATTGATGATTGAGTGGGAGTGAGTTGGTTTTTGAACTGAAAAAAAGCCCAGCTTAGCTGGGTTTTTTTCTATTAGATGGATATGATTATCTTAATAAAAAATATCATCAGGATTTTTATGGGAAAAAACAGTGTTGAATCTAAGATAAGAACCGCTTTTCGTAACTCTGATAGGAGCAATAATCCCTACAAGGCATTTCAAGAACTTGGTGTACAGAAGAGAAGAAGTCCACCTAGTAGGTATCATTCTCTTATATCAACATACAGAATAAGTTCGCCAAAGTCATATGCTTTTTTTTCTTTACCTGGAAAAAAAAGATTTGATGAATTACTTTGGTTTCCAGGAGTAGATAAAGTTAGTTTATCTAAAGAAATTGCCTTCTGCACTGAGTGGCTGTTGAGGTTTGTTGACGAGATTAATTCTTTCTTAACTTTTTCAAAAGATGTAGAAAGTTATATTTTAGATGGTGAGTTTGATAAAGCAATAATAGAAGTTGAAAGCTTTATTCAAAAAAACGGATGGAGTGTTTGGAAAGCAGAAATCATGTTTTTTTAGTTGGGGAAAAGCATGGATTTGAAAAATTAAGAGAATACTCTGAGAGTTTAGTTGAAGATAAGAATCCAAGAATTGCATCTTTATTAGCTAAGCTGCTACTTGATAGAAATAATAGAGATTACTCAGTAGATGCCTTTTATGCAAAATGGAGAGCAGCTTTTTCTCATATTGGCTTAAGTGGAAAAGCACAAAATTATTTATCTTATAGAGCAATAACTCAAGTTGATGATTTAGAGATTGGTCTTGCCGATAGTTTAAGCTACGATCTAAATAATTCCATATATGATTGCTATGAGACCCTTATTGATACTTGTTCGACGGCCTTAATTGAGGAGTTCTCTCAGGAGGTTAAAATTGTTGCATTAGAAGCATTAAGTAGGCTCCATGTTGAAGGATTTAAAGACTCAAGGATTAATCAGCTTATTTTCTTAGAAAAAGGTTGCATTAAAAATTTGAGTATTGATAAGTCATCATTTGCGTATAATCTAGTTCTGGATCAAGGTGCTAAGTGCTGCGATAAAATATCTAAAGAGCTAAGTGTTGCTATAAATGATATTGAAGAAAAGAAAGAAGACATTGAAGATGGGCTCAATGCGGCGCTTTTTTATGCAATAAACATGAAGGTTATTAATCTAGGGCAAAATATATTAGCTTTGGTATCTCGGTCTAACGAAGGGTTGGTATCCAGAAATAAATCATTAAAATGGTTAGTGGCTTTTAGCAAAGGCTTTTCAATAGAATATGTTGCTGCACTTAGTGAGACTTGCGCTATTCAATTACTTCAAGACTTATCTAGCTCTGAGAATGAATTTTCAGAGTTGTCGAGAGGAATTTTAGAATTAATTGAAAATAAAAGTTCTAAAGTGTTGGGTGAAGTTCAGATATCACCTTCATTAGCTATATGGTTAGGAATTGTTTTACTTCAAAATAAAAGTTTCACTTATGTTTGGGAAGTGTATAGCTACCTTTGCAAGGTGGAAAAAGGTGGGGGAAAAGACAGTAAAAACCTAAAGCTTCTAATTTTAAAAGAAAGCGGTGACTTAGAAAGCGCATTAAGTTTTGCTGTTTCAGAAGTTGCTTGTAAGGAGTCGTTAGGGAGGCTTTTAGTAAGCTGCATATTCGAAAACGAGAAATGGAAGAGTTTTAATGAAAGTAACTACATAGATGTAGCCATCCTGTCTCATTGTGCTTACTTACAAGACAATAATAGCAATACTTTATATATTTGCCGTATGGCATGTAGGAAACTTTTCAAAGGCGATATCTTAAATTCATTTGAATTAATGTGGAATAGGGAAAATCAAAAAGGTAAAGAAAAATTAAAATATTATTTTAAGGAAGTTTTTATAGAGCGCAATTTATCGTTAGCTGATCTTGAATCTTCTCATGAAGTCAGAAGAGTAAGAATCAAAGCTCTTCAAATTTTATTTACCGTCGATAGCGATAACTCTAAAAGTTATGCTGAAGAAATTAAGCAATTAACTGTTACAGAAAAACTTTGGTTAGGGTTAAGCTATATTAATGAATCTCGGGTGTTTGTTAATGAAAGTGCAATAGCAAGATGGGCTGAAAGAGAGTTGGCTCATGATTTTTCGAGATGGCAAAAAGAATATGCTAACACCGATACTGAAAGTTTTGAGGAAGCATTATATAATTATCTGAATGATGAAAATACCGAGAAATTTATATCAGGCTTAAATAAAAAGAAAAATGAGAGCAATGTGCTTTTGGTTAGTATTGTAGAGAGATTGTTGGAAAAATTTTTATCCGATCCTGAAGATGGACTTGATACTTACCTCAGTTCTAGAATAAGGCATGGCTCCTTGAAAGGGACAATAATGGGACCAATGGAGGAGGCTAGGCTAATTGGTAGCCATGAATTTAATGATAGCCATGCTGCTCCTCAGTCTATAATTTCGCATGATCCAAGCCTTTATAGAACTTTTAATAAAGTGGTTAAGAACATAGAAAAAGAAGTTGAATGGTATAATTCAAATCTTGTGAGAGTTAAGAGCTCTGAATTCCCTAATGGTATTATAGATATTGTGGTAAATAAGGTCATTGCATCTCAGTTGTTTCCAGGCCTTGCAAAGGATAGCACTCTGCAGATGTTTATTGAACAATGTTTTGAAGTTTTCTGGAGTGCTTTAGATTCACCTCTCAAAAAGCTTAATTCTGTATTTTCAAATGACATCAAGTCTTATATACAAAACGAATTTGATTCTTTAGTTGAAGAGCTTGATGTTAAAGATAATAGTCATTCTTCATTGATTAGTTTGTTGCGTGAAGTTTCTACAAATACTCAGGCTCAGTGTGATGTTGTAGCCAGTTGGTTTTTAGCAGACGAAATTTTGGAAAAAAGGCTATTCACACTAAGTGAGGCAATTGATATTGCTTTAAAATCTACTCAAAATGTTTATAGGTTGTTTAACGCTAGTCTTAAAAAATTTAGCAGTGACGCATTGAATCTTAAGTTAACAGTTCAAGGTCTGACTACAATTGCTGATTGTTTATATGTGATTTTTGAAAACGCTTGGAAACATTCGGGTCTAAGTTCTCAAGATTACGATATAGAAGCTACTTTTGATGTTAATGAGGATGCTACTGTATTAACTATACAAGTAAGTAATCCGCTATCCGAAGGTCGCTATCATTCACTTACTGAGAAAGGTATTCTTGAAAAAATTGAAGTTATTACTAATGACGGACCTAGTCTCAATCTAATAGGCGGAGAAGGTGGTTCTGGAATGCATAAATTGGCAAGGCTTGTAAGTAAGTCCAAACAGCCGGATTCAAAAAAACAATTTTATGTTGATGTGACTAATGATAGAAGATTCAGTTTAACTATATCTATACCTCTATACCGAAGAGGAGAAGGCTATGATCTCTACTTTCAGTAATGCTAGATTGCTATTAGTTGAAGATGACATTCCTAAACGAAAAGCAATATCAAGCTATTTAAATGAAAAGAATATAGGCCTGTCAATTGATACTGCCGAATCTTTATCTACAGCCATTAAGAAAGTTGGCGGTGAGAAATATTGGATTGCGATTATCGATATGTCAATTCCAACTTATGATATTCTTAAGGATAAGGAAGGGGGAGGGCAACCACAAAATTTTGGTGGGACAGAGGTGCTACGATTTTTAGAAAGTGAGTCTCCTGAAACTTATCCTATCGTTATAACACAATATAAAGAGTTTTCAGGCCCAGGAATGAGGTTTAAGAGTTTAGATGATTTAAGGAATGATTTGTTAGAGGAGTTTTCAGGGTTCTTATATGATGTGATTTATTATTCTGGGAGTAATGGTGACTGGAAAAATGATTTAGATGAAGTGATTGACAATCTTATAAAAGCAGCAGGTGGAGATGAGAAATGATTAAAGTGTTGATTGTTGATGATTTAGACTCTAAAGCAAAGTCTATTAAATCATGCTTAAATAGTTGTGGTGTGGAGAATAATCGTATTGATGTTGCTAGTACAGCAGCAGAGGCTAGAAAAAAATTAACTGCAAATGGCTATGAGTTAATGCTACTTGACTTGATTTTACCAAGTAGGAATGGTGAAAATCCAAGCGCTTCGGTTGGCTTAGAATTGCTTAAGCAAATTGTTGAAGATGAGGATCTTCCTTCCCCTAGAACAATTGTTGGCACTACTGCTGACTCTGATGCTCTAAAACAATACGACAGCGAGTTTAGACGCCTTACAACTCAAATAATTCATGTTTCACCTGCTAAGGAAGAGTGGCGGTCGTCACTTACAAGATTAATCTCTGGAATATTTTCGGCTGACCTTGCTAGAAATTCTTACGATTTCGATATATGCTTTATTACGGCTTTACGAGATCCTGAGTTGGAAGCTGTTCTTAGTTTGCCTGTAAAATGGGAAGAACAAACAGATTTAGGAAATGGCAGCTTCTTTTGGAAGGGTGTCATAAATCAAGATGAAGCTGAAATAAAATTAGTTTGTGCATATTGTCCCCAGATGGGTTTGGTTTCTTCCTCTTCTCTCACTAGCTATTTAGTTGGAGTTTTTAAACCACGATTAGTACTTATGCCAGGTATTTGTGGTGGTATAGATAAAGGTCTTAAAATTGGTGATTTAGTAGTAGCGGACAGAAGTTGGGATTGGCAGTCTGGGAAGTGGTTAGAAAGTGGTGAGTTTCAACCCGCGCCAGAGCATAAAGAAGCCTCTTCAGAGTTAGTTTCTTTGGCTAGAGAGTTAAGTGGTAAAGTAATTGATATATATAAAGATATAAATGAAAAAAAGCCAGCTAATGTTCCTGCTGTAAAGTTGGCTCCAATGGTTTCTGGAAGCGCTGTAGTTGAGAGCTTGGTTTTTCAAGAAAAGTTTAAAGCTCAACATAGAAAAGCTGCGGGAGTCGATATGGAATGTTATGGAGTGTATTTTGCTGCTTCGGCCAGTATTGTGAGTTTACCTAAATATTTGTGCGTTAAAGGTGTGTCCGATTTGGCAAATAGCGATAAATCAGATGATTTTCAAAGCTATTGTAGCCATTTAAGTGCTAATTTTTTATTAGAGATTGCTTTGCGCTATGTTTCTAGATTATATACGCGCTAAGCATCTACTCTGTAATTGTCTGGTGGCTTGTGCTCAGCTTTTGCTGCCAAGGAATAATAGCGTGAAGAGTGCATCTCTATCATTCTGCTGATGGCATCTTCAAACTTAAAACTAAGCACAGTGCTCTGCAGTAAGGTTCTGTTCGTAAACTAAAAACTATTGATTAATAGAATGGTTGTATCACTGTGGAACGCGCGGCAGTAGTAGGAGATCCAGCGTGAAGCGATCCCCAGTTTTCTGGACACCCTACGAGGCTAATGCTGTGCGTGCTCTGGGTACCATATGGCTCAATGAATAATGTGAGCGCTCTTCGTTGTAGTACCGGACCCAGCGGCCAATGAAAGTACTGGCCTGACCCAACATCTTGAACTGAAGCATTCAAATACCCTCCTCCTGTAAGGAGCAGAAGAAGCGCTTTACCAGCCTATTCTGTTCAGGTGGGGCTTATATGAAATGAAACAGGTTTGGAAAGCCCACCCACTAGCCCATGAGTCAAAACTCAAACATAATCGTTTCATCATGTGATCTGAATAGACGCAGCAATCGGCTTATGCATGTCTGGAGGCTGTCACGGTTGGCCGCAGATTGCATAAGCTGCCTGCCGCTAAAAAGCCCTATTCAACCCTCCGCATCATCCCGAATCGCTATAAAAATGGCGTTTACGTGCCGCCCACGGCTCTGGGGTAACTTTATGGATGCGACGTCACCCCATCTTCAGTAGCAGCCGGGTTTAGAGTCAGAAGTAACTTTATCGTGTTTTACCACCAGTTGCTCGGCATAGGCTGAAGGTGTCAGCCCACCAAGACTCTTCTTCGGTCTTTCT
>NZ_JALPZO010000116.1 GCF_023507745.1 Vreelandella olivaria
TCTCATCCACGCCGGGCAGTGTGATGGTGAAGTGCAGTCCCGTGCTGAGTGCCATGCTCCCTCCTGGAATCATCAACTGTTAATGAGAAACAGTGATAATAACGAGCCAGGAGCGAAGCACAACCCCTTGAGGGCAGGTGTCAGCGATGTCTTACAACAATGTAAGCGATATCGTACAAAATTTTAAGAAATAGCTTACAAATGGGTAGGAAAGAGCATGGTAGAGAGGTGGGTGAACGAATAGCAAGTACGGCGACAGCTGACAATATATTATGCAAAAGGGCAGCCTGATTGACTGCCCCTGTACGGTCGCCCCTTCTTCAGAAGGGGGTTAGCGGCGTTTGGTATAGAATCCCACCATGCACATCACTAACCCCATGACGGAAAGCAACATGCCGCCGTTTACCAGCAGTGGCGAGCGCTCAAGCCATGAAACAAACGGCTGCGGTGTGTCGCGACAGGCGCTTTCCAGGTAATCCCAGTGCCCGCCTTCCAACTGGCAGGCACGTACATCGCCTAGTTCCCAGAAATAAACGCCCATCAGCACCAGGATGGGCAGAACCAGTAGCAACAAACCAAATCGGATCATTCAAACCTCTGGGTTAGGCCACCTATGGGCGTGGACAGTCAGGCGTTTGGCCGCTATTACGTGCTTGTTCGTAGCTTGCCAGCGCTTGATCCATATTGGCTTGAAGGCCCTCTATACGCTGCCCCTGGCTTGGGTGGGTAGACATCCAGGCGGGCGGCGCACCACCACCGGAAGCAGCCTGCATGTTTTCCCAAAGGGTAATGCTTTCACGGGGGTCGAAGCCAGCCTGTGCCATTAGCTGAAGACCGATCGCATCGGCCTCACTTTCATGTCGGCGTGAAAACGGTAGCGCGATGCCGTATTCAGCGCCCATGCCCAGCACGCCCATTAGCTGTTGGCCGCCTGGAGTTTGCATACCGGATGTGCTGGAAAGGACGGATAAGCCCAGTGAGGTAGCGCTTTGAGTGGAAGCTCGCTCGTTAGCATGGTTGGCGAGCACGTGGCCTATTTCATGGCCAACCACAGACGCGAGCTGATTCTGGTTGGTGGCGATATCCAACATGCCGGTATTCACGCCCATGTAACCACCGGGGAGAGCGAAGGCATTGGGCTGCTCAGACTCGAATACACGAATTTGCCAGTCGAGGTTGCGCTGCTCGGAAGGCAGTACATCAATAATGGCATCCGTAATACACTGAACGTAACGATGGCTTGCCTGATCAGCGCCAGGAACATCCTGCTGGTACTGAGCAAAGGCCTGCTGACCCATTTGGTTGAGCTGATCATTAGACAGCAGTAGCAGCTGCGAACGGCCAGTCGGGGAGGTGGAACATGCCGCGATTGAGGCACACAAAGCAGTTAGAGCCAAGGGTCGGAGCCAGCGCATAGACGGTTTCCTTATAGACGAGTAGGGATCCTTGCACACAAGATAACCACTGTCGGTGGTAAATCAACCCTCTTATCATAACGCAGTCTGAGAGCAACTATGGATGCTGAATTAACCCAACGTTTAATGCGCCTGCTGGATCACGTTGACCACTGGCTGCCGTCAGTGCCGGTTCCAGTGGACTGGAACACTCATGTTGCCGCTATCTGGCAGCGGCACCCATTGGGTGGGCGGCTGTTACCTGTGCCGCCGCGCGATACAATGACACTGGATGATCTGCTCGGTATTGAACGGCAAAAACTGGCCTTAATCGACAACACCCGCGCATTTTTACAAGGTCTGCCCGCCAACCATGCTTTGCTGTGGGGTTCCAGAGGAAGCGGCAAGTCATCGGTGATACGTGCACTGCTCAATTCGCTGAGCAGTGTGGGGTTAAGGTTGATTCAGGTGGACCGCCATGACCTCAGTAGCCTGCCAATGCTGGTTGAGCAACTGCGCAATGCGCCACACCGCTTTGTAGTGTACTGCGATGATCTCTCTTTTGAGGGGAACGATGATGCCTATAAAGCGCTTAAAAGCGTACTAGATGGTGCCTTAACCGGGCCGCCTGAGAATGTTTTGTTATATGCCACTTCTAATCGTCGCCATTTGCTACCTGAATCAATGGAAGACAACAGTGGTTCACGACTGGTGGGCGATGAGCTGCATCATGGGGATGCGGTAGAGGAAAAGATCTCCCTCTCGGACCGGTTCGGCCTGTGGCTGGGGTTCCACCCCTTTAGTCAGGCAACCTACCTGGAGGTATGCGAACACTGGGTGACTCGCATTGGCGAACCGCAAGACTGGAATGACGCTACGAAAGCCGAAGCTGTTCGTTTTGCTACGCTAAGGGGCGGGCGCAGTGGCCGTACGGCATGGCAATTTGCAGCCCAGTGGGTGGGCCGCAAGCGGTTGCATGAGAAGGCTTAGTCGTTTAACAGGCGTTAGCGCTGGGGGATTAATTGACCATCGGCACCCACATTCAGGCGGATGGTCGGGGTCAGTAAGCCTGATGGCAGGGTCATGCCTAAGCCACGCAGATCGCCTGGAGTAATAGCCAGCTCACTGCCTGCAGGCAATTCGCCTTGTGACGCTAACTGGCTGGCAAGTTCCAGCATGGGTTGCATACGCTGAGTATCCGTAGCCAGGATGTCGAACGCGACAGGTAAACGTAACTTGGCATCATCCCCTGGCGTCAGCGTAACGTCCTGCTGGTACTGGCCTTGCACGGGGTCGACTCCTGGCATATCCAGGGTCCAGCGAAACCCGGACATTTCCACGGCGGGCATGCCAGCAGGCAGCCCCAATCCCATCGCCAGTGTGGCTTGAACTGGCAGGGTACCTGCCCCAAGGCTGGAGGCTAGCAGGCTGGTCAGGTCGCTGGTATCAAGACCTGCTTGAAGGTCGTAAGGGCCAATACGGACCTCTTCAATACCCAGAGAGGTAACGGCCAGTCGAAACGCAAACAAACCCGTTTGGGGCAGTGCAAGGCAGCCCGCCAGCAGGCTTGCCAGGACCAGTATGACGCATGTGCGCCAGCGGTTAACGGCATTCAACATAAGATTCCCTCCCAGGAAGGGCTAATAAGGTGGTGTTGAAAAGCGCGGCTATTTGAGTGCCAGCCCGTGCTGCTGTCAAGCAAATTTGTGGGCCATAGCCAAGCATAAAAAACGCCTGCTGGAGAGTCCAGGCAGGCGTCTTACGTATCGATACTGGCTGTTAGCGCCGACTTTTACGTGCTTCTTTGGTACGGTTCAGCTCACGTTTTTTGGCTTTTTCTTTATCGCTGGCTCCCGCCATATGATCAAACGGGTTGTTGCCTGAGCGGAATTCGAAGCGTATCGGGGTACCTTGCACCTTTAACACTTTACGAAAGGTGTTGGTCAGGTAGCGGCGATAGGCTTCTGGCAGGGCTTCGGTCTGGTTACCATGGACAACGATAATAGGCGGGTTGCTGCCCCCCTGGTGTGCCATACGCAGCTTTATACGTCGCCCATGTACCATGGGAGGCGGGTGCTGGCTTACTGCATCCTGCAGTAGTGTGGTTAAGCGGTTGGTTGACCAGTGAGCATTGGCTGCGTTGAACGCGCGTTCAATCGATGGGTATAAATCGCCCACGGCCGTACCATGCAGCGCCGAGATAAAGTGCATCTCTGCATAGTCGGCAAAACCAAGGCGGCGTTTGATATCCGCGCGCATCTTCTCTTTGGCTTCGCTTTCCAGGCCATCCCACTTGTTGACTGCCAGCACCAGCGCACGTCCGGTGGTAAGCACGTAATCCAGCAGGTGCAAGTCCTGCTCTACCAAGCCACTGCGCGCATCCAGCACCATTACCGCTACGTGGCACTCTTTAATAGCGTCGAGAGTTTTGATAATTGAGAATTTCTCGGCAATTTCGCTGACATTTTTCCGGCGCCGAATGCCTGCGGTGTCAACCAGGACATATGGTTTGCCACGTCGCTCAAAGGGGATCTCTATGGCATCACGTGTTGTGCCGGCCTCATCGAACACCACAACGCGCTCTTCACCCAGTAGCCGATTGACCAGTGTGGACTTGCCCACGTTGGGGCGGCCAATGACGCCAATGCGGATGCCTTTTGTGCCCGTATCGGCCGGAATGCTGGGGTCACGTTCTGGAAATGGTTCCAGCACGGTGTCAATCAACAGTGAAACATTGCGGCCATGAGCAGCGGCGATGGGCCATGGATCGCCAAGCCCGAGAGACCAGAAGTCGGCCATTGCCGAATGCTCTTCCAGGCCATCGGTTTTGTTGACGACCAGCCATGTTTTTTTCTGGTTGACGCGCAGGTGATTGGCGATTGCCTCATCGGCAACATTGAGTCCAGCTCGTGCGTCCACCAGGAACAGTACGATATCGGCTTCATCAATAGCGGCCAGGGATTGTTCGGCCATAGCCGCATCAATCCCTTCTTCATCACCACTGATACCGCCGGTATCGATGACCGTGTACGTTTTACCCCCCAGCATGCCATTGCCATATTTACGGTCACGGGTAAGGCCGGGAAAGTCGGCCACGAGGGCATCACGCGAACGCGTCAGGCGGTTAAACAGCGTCGATTTACCCACATTGGGTCGACCGACTAAAGCAATGACGGGTGTCATGGAGTTACTTCCAGGGTTTCCAGGCGGCCATTATTGGCCTGGACATGAATGGTGCTGCCTTCTGTGACCGGGCGCACGCTGATACCCGAGCGGTGAACACGTGTGCGTCCAACCAGATTACCTTCGCGGGCGTCAATCAGATGAACGTAGCCCTCAAAGTCACCGAATACCAGGCGGCCATCAGCAAAGGCCGGGGCGGTTAGCCAGCGATCTTCCAGGTCGTCATTGCGCCAGATTTCCTGGCCGTTGCTGGCATCAAGCGCCACTACATGGCTATCGTCGGTAACGACGAACAGTAAGTCGCCTACCAGAATGGGAGTGTGGCGGCTGGAAAGATTGCTTTCCCACAGAACGCCACCACGGGTGGCTTCAAGCGCAACAACACGGCCGTTATAGCTGGTTACAAACAGCCTCCCATCCGGGGTTACGATAGGCTGACCGGACAGATCCACCAGACGCTCCACTTCGCTACGACCGCGTGGGTTTGCAATTTGCATATCCCACAGCACTTGCCCATTGCGGTTATCCAGGGTGGCTAACCGGCCGTTGGCAAAGCCGACAAAGGTGACGGGATCAATCGCCATCGGTGTGCCCGTACCCCGTAGTGTCAGTGATGGTTGAGAGCTGGTGTATACCCAGAGCTCTTCACCACTGGCGCGATCCAGCGCGGTTACCTGGCCGTCAATGCTCTGAACCAGCAGCAGTTGTTGATTAGCCTGTGGGGCCGCCAGCACTTCGCTGGAGACACGTGAGCGCCAGACCACGCTGCCGTCACGCTGGTCAAGGGCAATCACTTCACCGTTTTGGGTGCCCAGATATACGTGGCCAGCAATGGCATTGAGTGCACTGGAAATGGGGGTGTCCAGTTGGACTTGCCAGTCACGTTCGCCAGTGTCGGCATCTAACGCCATCACCAGGCCTGTGGCATCAGCAGCGAAGACGGTATCGCCTTCACGCGCAGGGGCGATGGGGTAACGGGCACGACCCAGGCCGTCGCCGACATTGCGGCGCCATACGTTGTCCAGCGACGAGGTTTCCTCAAAGCTGTGCAGTTCTTTGGGGGTGTACGCTGGTTCGCCCTTACTGGCACAGCCTGCCAATAACGCTACCGCGACCGCGCCCAGGGTGATGCGTAAAAGCTGTTTGGACAATAGCTGTTTGGTTAGGCTGGTCGTCATCATTGTGTCGCCTCCTCGGCGCCGAGATCATCAAGCTTTAACTGTACGCCGTAAAGCGGCTGATTCCGATGTTGGGCCAGCTCCAGTGCGGTTTGCCAAGCCTCGCGTGCTTGCTCTGTTTCACCCAACGCTGCGTAAGCGTCGCCTCGTATATCGGCCTGCTGGGCAGCGAGCGAGTCGGTAATCGGCTCATCAAGCAGGTTCAGCGCAACATCAGGATTACCGTCGGCTACCTCGATACGTGCCAGGCGTAGCCAGGCCAGACTTTGCACATAACGGCGTGAGGAGTTATTGGTAACCTGCTCAAGGGCGCTTTTGGCATCTGCCAAATTTCCCTGCTGAACGGCAAGACGGGCATCCAGTAACAGTGCCAGCTCAGCATAGAGTGTCCTGCCATAGTCGTCGTTAATTTCGCTAATCAACTCTCTTGCGTTGGCAAGTTGGTCTTCATTCAGGGCATTGCCAGCGGTCATATTCACTAACTGCTGATAACGCACGGAGGCTGCTTCGGACTGGCCCTCCTGGTAGTTCTGCCAGGCGTTCCAGCCAAAGACCCCCGCCGCAGCGAGAACAGCGCCTGCAATTAGCGAAGTTCCGTTCTCTTTCCACCAGCGTTTAACGACATCCAGCTGCTCTTCTTCGCTTCTTAGATCCGCCACGGGCGGCCTCCTGTTCTATTGGCTTAGCCACTTGGGCGGCTAGCAAGTATTCATCTGCCAAAAAAGCGCAGTCGGTTTGGCAGTAATATTAATGGGAAACTAAGTTGTGAAGTGTCGCGGCAAGGTCAGTTTGGGCCACTTGCTGTTGTTCGCGCTCTTCACGTAAAAACTTGAGTGTTGCCGCGTTGTTCGCCAACTCATCTTCGCCCAGCAGAACGGCAATGGGCGCATTGCTTTTATCCGCTTTCTTCATGCGGCTTTTGAAACTGCCGCCACCGCAGTGTAGCTGTAACCGCAGTGTGGGCAGTTCGTTGCGAAGCTGCTCAGCCAGGGTCAGAGCTGCCACGGTGGCACTGTCGTCCATCGGTAGCAGATAAACATCACAACCACCCAGGGCTTCGTCGGGCACCAGATTGAGCGTTTCCAACAGCAGCACAAGACGCTCAATGCCCATGGCGAAGCCAACGGCAGGCGTAGGTTTGCCGCCCAGCTGTTCAACCAGGCCATCGTAGCGTCCACCTGCGCAGATGGTGCCCTGGCTGCCCAGCGCGGTAGTCGTCCACTCAAATACCGTGCGGCAGTAGTAATCCAGCCCACGCACCAAACGCGGGTTAATCACATATTGGATACCTGCGGCATCCAGCATGGCTTTCAACTGTTCGAAGTGTTCCCGGGAATCGTCGTCCAGGTGATCCATTAGCTGGGGTGCACTGTCGAGCATGGTGGCCATTGCCGGGTTCTTGGAATCGAGAATCCTGAGTGGGTTGCTGGTCAGGCGCCGCTGGGAATCTTCGTCCAGGATATCGCGATGCTGCTCAAAATAAGCCACCAGTTTATCGCGGTAGGCCGCGCGTGCTTCACTCGAACCCAGTGAGTTCAGTTCCAGCGTTACGTGATCCAGAAGGCCTAGCTCTTTCCACAAGCGGGCAGAGAGCAAAATGACTTCGGCATCAATATCCGGGCCGTCAAAGCCGTAGGTTTCAACCCCCACCTGGTGGAATTGGCGGTAGCGGCCTTTTTGCGGGCGCTCATGGCGAAACATGGGGCCTTGATACCACAACCGCTGGGTTTGGTTATGTAGCAGGCCGTGTTCCATTGCTGCCCGCACGCAGCTGGCTGTGCCCTCTGGGCGCAGTGTCAGGCTGTCACCATTACGATCATCGAAGGTATACATCTCTTTTTCGACGATATCGGTGACTTCACCAATCGAGCGGGCGAACAGTGCCGTTTGTTCAACAATCGGCGTGCGAATTTCATCAAAGCCATAGCGATGCATCAACTGGCGTACTTTGGCCTCAAAAAATTGCCAGCGGGGGCTCTCGCTGGGCAGTAGGTCGTTCATACCACGGATTGCTTGAATCTTTTTTGCGGCGGACTTGCTCAATGAAAACTCCTTGTATGGGAGACAGCGCTGGCGGCAGGCTGAATGGATAAATGCTGCACGTTCAGGCTGGGCAATCTGGCTCGGCGTTAAACGCTGCGAGCAATCATATCGTTTTCCTGCTGCTGTTTTTGACGTACTTTCTCGCGGATCAGCTTTTCGAGGTCATCCACCAAATGGTCGTTGCGCAGCTTGCTGGCGGGTTTGCCATCGATATACACCAAGTTGGCAGGGGAGCCACCGGTAAGGCCAATATCGGTCTCTTTTGCCTCGCCCGGGCCGTTGACGACACAGCCAATTACTGAGACGTCCAGCGGTGTCATCACATCTTCCAGGCGCTCTTCGAGCTGATTCATGGTGCTGATAACGTCAAAGTTTTGCCGCGAGCAGCTTGGGCATGCAATGAAGTTGATGCCTTTGGCGCGTAACTTCAGACTTTTCAGCATGTCAAAGCCGACTTTTACCTCTTCCACCGGGTCGGCGGCGAGGGAAACGCGGATTGTATCGCCTATTCCATCCATGAGCAGCATGCCAAGCCCGATGGAAGACTTAACCGTACCTGAACGCAACCCGCCTGCTTCGGTAATACCCAGGTGCAGGGGCTGTTCAATGCGAGAGGCCAGATCGCGGTAGGCGGCGACCGCCATAAAGACATCCGAAGCCTTTACACTGACCTTGAACTCTGGGAAGTCCAGGCGATCCAGGTAGTCAATATGGCGCATGGCGGACTCCACCAGTGCTGCGGGAGTTGGCTCGCCATATTTTTTCTGGAGGTCTTTTTCCAGCGAGCCAGCATTGACACCGATACGAATGGGAATGCCGTGGTCTCGAGCGGCGCTAACCACTGCCCGAACCCGGTCTTCACGACCTATATTGCCGGGGTTGATGCGCAGGCAGTCAACGCCCAGTTCAGCAACCCGCAAGGCGATTTTGTAATCAAAATGGATGTCTGCAACCAGCGGAACATTCACCCGTTTTTTTATCTGACCAAAGGTTTCGGCGGCATCCATATCGGGCACCGAGACGCGCACGATATCGGCACCGGCCTTTTCCAACTGCTGAATTTGAGCCACCGTGGCGGCTACATCCAGTGTGTTGGTATTGGTCATGCTTTGAACAGCGATCGGCGCATCGCCACCTACGGCTACATTGCCAACATGAATCTGGCGAGACGGGCGGCGTTTAATTGGGGAAGGGGCGTGCATAAGATGAGTCATTCTCCCAGAGTAAAGCGGGCAACATTGTTAGCGCCTGCGCGTTGGGGCAGGTTAACTACCTCGCCCTGATAGCGCAGTTCCACGCCGGTGGCATTACCGATAGTTAAGCGAAAGGGCGGCTCACCCTCCACTGAGGCGGTGGTGCCTGGCGTTTGCAGGCCGACAAACACTCTCTGGTTGCTGGCATCAAAGATTTCTGTCCAGGACTGCTCATTAAAGGTCAGTTCCAGCGTGTTCGCATCTGCTGTTGATGCAGTCTCTGGTTCCGGCTCCGGCTCTTCTTCTTGGGTAGCTGATGCGCTGCCAGCCAGTATGGCGGACTCAGTTGCTTCTTCCGTGAGCGCTGCGGGTCCGGTCTCTGTGCTGGCGGCTGTGGCGCTGCCTTCTGTAGCCTCTCTGAATGGCTCCGCTGCGATGTCATCAGGTGTTTGAGCAGTAGAGGCGGGTGCTGGCTCAACGACGGGGGTCGGCTCTGGCTCTATTGTGGCGTTGAAGTCTCCCTCTTCTTCCATGGTGGGGGTGGCGCCCATGCTGGGGGGCTCGCTACCACCACGGCTTTGCCACCACATGACGGTGACGGCAATCAGGCCAACGATAACCAATAAGGTCACCAGTTTGAACAGCCATGCGCCTACCTTGGAAGGTGGTCGGGTGACCGCGACAGGAGTGACTTTTCTCTCTGCATCGGCGACACCATGGTGCTCCTGGTAGGCATCCAGTATCAAATGATCATCCATGCCCAAATACTTGGCATAGGCACGCAGATAGCCGCGTCGGTAGGCGGTAACAGGTATTTCATCGTAATTATCTTTCTCTAATCCATCTATTACCGCAGGGCGAAGGTTGAGCGCGCGTGCGGCGTCTCCAAGTGGTACCCCCAATGCTTCGCGCTGGCGCGAGAGCAGCTCACCAGGAGTGGCAGTGTGTGAGGTAATACTATCTTGTGACTGTATCTCGCTCATGGCTGAGCATCCTTCAATAAAAATAGGTGATCAGGGCGCCAGTAAGTCGGCATTCAGCAGGCGCTGGTAATCGGCAGCCGCAGCGTAATCGCCACGGGCGTGGGCGAGGTCAATCGCCATTTCCAGTGCCGCCGGGTCTGGTTCTGCCAACTGCAAATAGCTTTGCAGTGGCTCCCAGGCGCGATCGTAATTGCCCTGCGAAACTTCCAGTTCGGCTAACATTAAGTACCCACGTGGGTTACGCGGGTCGATACTTTGTGCGCGTTGAAATACGTCGCGCGCATTATCAAACTCTTCCAGTGCCACGTAACACTGCCCTAAATTAGTGAATAGTTGGGCGCGGTTGGCGTACTGGGCATCCTGCGATGCGATTTCCAACTGCTCACAGGCTGCGGAAAACTGCGCCTGCTGGTATAAAAACGCGGCGTAATTATTACGTGCTCGGGTAAACGAGGGAGCCGCTTCTACGGCTTGCTGGAAATAGTGATCAGCAAGCTCATATTCCCCTTGCTGCTGATAGACCAGCGCAAGGGCTTGAAGTGCCTCAGAATGGCGAGGATTAATCTCCAGAGCGCGGTCAAGCGCGTTTAACGCACGTGGCAGGTTATCACGCTCTAAATAGGCCACGCCTAACTGGGTATAGGCATCCGTCGCTTCTTGGTTGATCTGGCCTGGGGCGCTATTTGTTGTGGCACAGCCGGCAAGCCACATGCTGCATAAAAGCGCAGACAGCATGGGTACCCTGAATGGGGGTAGGCACCTGCAGTAACCGATCATGTACGCCCTCTTGCGGTAGCTATGAAAACCCAGTGCCGTTATGGCAAATAAAACCGTGTCCATCAAAGCGCTGTGCTTAGTGGAAGTCAAGATAACGTAGGCTTAGTCTGCATCAAGCTGCACTGACTGAATGTAACGTGCGCTGCGTTTAGTACGATCTTTAACACGTCCCACCAGTTGGCCACAGGCCGCGTCGATATCATCACCCCGTGTTGTACGCACGGTGGCGTTGTAGCCCAAATCATAGAGCCACTGCTGAAAACGCATGACCTGATTACGAGATGGCTTTTCATAACCGGAATTTGGGAACGGGTTAAACGGTATCAGATTAATCTTGCAAGGTAGCTCTTTCAGCAGCGCTGCTAGTTGTTCCGCATGCTCCTGCTGGTCATTGATGTCTTTTATCAGCGTATATTCAATGGTGACCTGACGGTTGTCGGGGCATTTAGACAGGTAGCGGTGACATGCATCCAGCAGTGCGCGAATATTGTACTTACGATTAATCGGCACCAACTCGTTGCGCAATTCGTCAGTTGATGCATGTAGCGAAATGGCCAGGCTAACATCGATCTCATCACCCAGCTTATCCAGCATTGGTACCACGCCTGAGGTGGAGAGCGTGACCCGGCGCTTGGAAAGCCCGTAGCCATTATCGTCCAGCATCAGCTTCATGGCGGGAACCACGTTGTCAAAGTTGAGCAGGGGTTCGCCCATGCCCATCATCACCACGTTGGTTACCGGGCGGTTGGCCGTGTCGCGGCGGGGGCCTACACTGCGCTGAGCAACCCATACCTGACCAATGATTTCGGCAGCAGTGAGGTTGCGCTGGAAACCCTGTTTGCCGGTTGAACAAAAACTGCAGTCCAACGAACAGCCCACCTGGGATGAGACGCACAGCGTACGCCGTTTGCCGTTTTCGGCTGGAATCAGCACCGTCTCAACATAGCTACCGTCTTCTACCTCCAGTACCCACTTGCGGGTTCCATCGCTGGAGGTGCCTTCATAGACAACACCGGGACCGCGAATCTCAGCCACTTTTGCCAGTTTCTCACGTAGCGGCTTCGACAGGTTGGTCATCGCTGCGAAATCATCGCTACCTTCCTGGTGGATCCACTTCATTACCTGGGCGGCGCGAAACTTCTTTTCACCAATTGATTGAAAGAAGGTTTCCATCTGCTCGCGGGACATGCCAAGCAGGTTCTGGCGCTCTGGCGCTGGATGGGCGGCAGGTGCGCGTTCGGTGGTGGAGTGGGAGGCAGGCGTATGTTGAGCTACGGTGGTGGTCATGGCGGTCAGCGTTCAGAAAGAGGCGGGGGCACAGCCCCCGCGAAAATGGCCGGCAACGGATGTTGAAACGGCAGCGCGGTGTTTAGCGCGGGCAGATTTCGTCGTTACCGAAGAAGTAGCTGATTTCGCGCTCAGCACTTTCCGGGGAGTCAGACCCATGGACAGCGTTAGCGTCGATTGTTTCCGCAAAGTCAGCGCGAATTGTGCCCGGTGCGGCTTCTTTTGGATTGGTGGCACCCATTAGCTCACGGTTTTTGGCGATAGCGCCTTCGCCTTCCAGAACTTGTACAACCACCGGACCGGACGTCATAAAACCTACCAGATCTTTGAAGAAAGGACGCTCTTTGTGTTCAGCGTAGAAGCCCCCAGCCTTTTCTTCGGAAAGGTGGAGCATCTTGGCAGCAACCACCTGTAAGCCTGCTTTTTCAAAGCGGGCAATGATGTCACCAATAGCATTTTTAGCAACCGCATCAGGTTTGATAATAGAAAGGGTACGTTCAGTCGCCATGCAAAAATCTCCTTAAAGAGGGATAAAGCAGAAATTGCCGCCCCGGATGGCCGGGGCGGCGCAGAAAAATGTTTCGGCAGTGTCGCGCATGCATCACTGGATGCCGAGTGGCCGCGATTATAGCGCTTCAAGGTAGGGATGAATACCGGTGATATTGCCGTGAAAGCTCAGACAGTAAAGCTTTCTCCGCAGCCACACTGGTCTTTTACATTGGGGTTGTTGAAGCGGAAAAAGCGATTCAGTCCTTCGCTTACATAATCCACCTCACTGCCGTCCAGCATATCCAGCGCGTCGGGAGCAACGTAAACGCTGGCACCGTGCTCCTCAAAGCGGATCTCTTCGTCCTCCACCTCATCGGCAAAGTCGAGTACATAGCTATAGCCTGAGCAGCCACTGGGCTTGACGGAAACGCGCAGGCCCAGCCCTTGACCACGCTCGTCAAGTACATGACGAATCTGTTGGGCTGCTGCGGGCGTAATGGAAAGTGTTGCCATGAGCGTCCTCCTTTAGGAAGTCCTTAATGTCAGCCGCTTAGCGAGCAGGCGAGCGTAGTCCGCTCACCGCATGACGAATAAGACTTAATGCATGATCAATATCGGCGTCTTGGGTAAAGCGGCCAAAGCTAAAACGCAGTGACGAAAGGGCAAGCGCGCGTGGAGTACCAATGCCTAACAATACATAGGAAGGGTCAACGCTTGCCGAGTTGCAGGCCGAACCGGTCGATACAGCGATGTCGCGTAGTGCCATCAGCAGTGACTCACCATCCACGCCTTCAAAGGCAATGTTGAGAATATTGGGTACTGCATGGGTAACGGGGGAGTTGGCAATAATGCCATCGATGTCTTCAAGCCCCTGCAAAAAGCGTTTGCGCAAGTGTGTGATATGGGCCTGATCTGTCTGGTGCTGTTGCTGCATCAATAAGAATGCTTCACCCATGCCAGCAATTTGGTGAGTGGGTAGCGTACCTGAGCGCATGCCCCGTTCATGCCCTCCACCATGGATCAGCGCCTCAACGCGAATATCCGGGTGGCGTTTCACATACAGAGCGCCCACCCCTTTGGGGCCATAGGTTTTGTGACCTGATAAAGACATCAGATCAATCTGCTGTGCTGCCACATCTAAAGGGACCCTGCCGACTGCCTGGGCGGCATCAGTGTGAAAGGCGGCGCCAAACTGGTGGGCAACTTCCGCCAGTGCTGCAAGATCATGAATACTGCCCAGCTCATTATTCACCGCCATCAGCGAGACCAGGGCAGTATCATCGCGCATTGCACCGTGTAGCTGTTCAGGTGAAATCCGGCCATCTTTATCCGGGGTGAGCCACGTGACTTCAAACCCCTCACTTTCAAGTGCTTTCGCGGTATCCACAATCGCTTTGTGTTCGATTTTGGAGGTGACGAGATGCATCCCGCGTTCGCGATTGGCACGCATAAAGCCAATCAGCGCCAAATTATTGGCTTCCGTTGCACCGCTGGTCCAGACAATCTCACGCGGGTCGGCGCCAATGGTATCGGCCACTTGGCGGCGTGCCTGTTCAACTACCTGTTCTGCCTGCCAGCCCAGCATATGGCTGCGCGAAGCCGGGTTGGCAAATAGCTGATCAACCGTCAGGTAACGCTGCATCACCGTTGCCACACGGGCATCTACCGGCGTGGTGGCGGCATAGTCTAAATAGATGGGCAGCGAAGGTGAGGTTGTTGAAGTCATGGGTTCCAGCGTGTGGTATTGATATTCAAGGAGATACAGTAAGAATACTAACTTTTGCGCGATGCTCTTGCCGGGAAGCGATACGTATAACATCGGGGCGTTGCATCAGTTGGGCAAGGGTAATGCCATCGAGAAAGTTACGAATTTGCCCCGATAGTTCGCACCACAGGTGGTGGGTTAAGCAGGTACTGCCCTGCTGACAGTCAGAAAGGCCCTGGCAGCGTGTCGCATCGACCGTTTCATTTACGGCATCAATCACCTGGGATACGCTGATCTCTTCTGGGTGTCTCGCCAATAAGTAACCGCCACCGGGCCCGCGCACGCTGGTAACCAGCCCAGCACGGCGTAGACGGGCAAACAGCTGCTCCAGGTAGGAGAGGGAAATCTCCTGGCGTTGTGAAATATCGCCCAGGCTGGTGGGGCCGTGCTGAACATTCAGCGCCAAATCAAGCATGGCAGTAACAGCGTAACGACCTTTTGTGGTCAAGCGCATGACAGGTACCTCGACGCTGGTTTCTCAGCGTACTTACGGCAAATGTACTGCCAT
Organism: Vreelandella olivaria; assembly: GCF_023507745.1. Taxonomy (GTDB): domain Bacteria; phylum Pseudomonadota; class Gammaproteobacteria; order Pseudomonadales; family Halomonadaceae; genus Vreelandella; species Vreelandella olivaria_A. The sequence goes on from NZ_JALPZO010000116.1 coordinate 14,801, forward strand.
TATGGAAATCCTGAGTGCTTTGGTCAACTATTGTGCGAGTTGGGTGTATCTGAGGTTGCGTCAGCTGTCGGATTTTGTACCTTGGCTTCGCGGGTGGAGTTGCCAAGGCCAGGGCAACCGGTGTCCTCTTCATCGAGAATATCGGCAAAATCTTCATCCCGCAGCGCGGGTAGTTGCCCATCCCGATAGCTGGCGTCCAGCTTGCGCAGTGTGGCGCACATACGCTCTATGCGTTCGTCCACGGCATGCATATGATCCAGCATTGCCTGCATGGAACGGGCAACGGGGTCTGGCATATCCTGGCTGACACCGTAAGCATCAAAACCAAATTTCTGGCAAATAGCTTCCCGCCGGGCTGGGTCCACATTCAGTGCTTCCTCAACATCAGGGTTGGCACGCTTGACGATCTTGCCTGGAATACCCACCACGGTAGCTCCTGCGGGTACTTCTTTGGTCACCACTGCATTGGAGCCAATTTTCGCCCCAGCCCCCACGGTAAATGGGCCTAAAATTTTGGCACCCGCGCCTACAATCACACCATCTTCAAGGGTGGGGTGCCGCTTGCCTTTATTCCAACTGGTGCCACCCAATGTCACGCCCTGGTAAAGCGTTACGTTGTCGCCCACCAGTGCGGTTTCGCCGATCACCACACCCATGCCATGGTCGATAAAGAAACGACGGCCAATGGTGGCACCAGGGTGTATCTCAATACCCGTTAACCATCGGGAGAATGTCGACAGTGTGCGGGCCAGCCACTTGGCGTTTTTCACCCATAGCCAATGGCTGCAACGGTGCAGGAGGAGCGCGTGAAGACCAGGGTAGTTGGTCAGCACCTCAAGAAAATTACGTGCCGCAGGATCGCGGTCGAATACGCTGTTAATGTCTTCACGCAGGCGTTGAAACATGGGTAATCCTTGGGCGTTAGGGTATGGCCTCAAAGTAGCCGGATACCCTGGAATATCGTAAGCAGGATAGCGATGTTGGGGCATGCCGCTGTAACTTCAAGTTTAGGGTAGTCGCCGAGCCCCTGCTTGCCACCCTAGCGCTGCCTGGGGAGGGCCGCTTTTTCCGTTGCTGAAAGAATCCCCCTCAAGATATTCATTTCCATTTTTTCCGGACGAGCACGTAAATAGAGACGGCGCAGTCTGGCCATTAACTGCCTCGGTTGATCCGGGTCATGAAACTCAATTGCCACCAGAGTGCGCTCCAGGTGCTCAAAGTAGCGCTCCAGCTCCTCGTGGGTAGCTCGCTCATCTTGTTCATCGGTCACTGTGGGCGGCTCTATCTGGCCTAACCATGCCATACGGCATTCGTAGGCCAGAACCTGTACTGCTGCCGCAAGATTTAATGAACTGAAATCTGCATTAGTGGGTATATGCACATGGGCATGGCAGCGCTGTAGTTCGGTATTGGTCAGCCCACTGTCCTCACGCCCAAACACCAGAGCCACCCTGGCATTATCAGGCTTACACTCCTGGGGCAAGCGTGCGGCAAGCTCGCGGGGGGAGAGCATTGGCCACGGTAACGTGCGCGAGCGTGCGCTTGCCCCAACGGCCAAGGTGCAGTCAGCGATGGCCTCCTCAATAGAGGCATGGAGAGTTGCCTGATGGAGTAAATGGTCGGCACCAGAGGCCCGGGAAATACTGTCTTGTGTAATGACGTCGCAGCGGGGAGCGACCAGGGCTAAATCGGCCAGGCCCATGTTGTGCATGGCACGGGCGACACCACCAATGTTGCCGGGATGGCTGGTGCCGATAAGAACAATTCGGATGCGCTCAAGCATAATAGGCTCGGTGATCAAGTACGGAAAGCACGCAGTTTAGCATGAGTCGATGGCATGCCCGAGGGGGCTCTGCTAGAATTGCGCGCCAAAGGCAGTCCGTCGCTGCCCACCGTTCTTTAACATCACTGTGACAAGGCCCGATCATGAATCCGATGGTCCAATTTACGCTGCGCGCCGCGCGTAGCGCTGTTGAGCATTTTTTACGTGTCCGTGAGCGTATTGAAAACGCCCATGAAGAATTTAACCTCGATCGTCTGCTGGAAGATACCGCCCGCAAGGCTGAGGCAACAATTGTTCAACAGTTGGAGCGTGGTTACCCTCACCATGGCCATGCCGGCCGCTATACTCCCCATAAGGCGGGTGAAGGCGAAGGTGCAGAGACCATTTGGAAGATTGAACCACTTCATGGTTACTCGAACCTGGCAGTGGCTGGAAAAGGCTTTGCACTCTCAGTGGTGTGTCTTGTTAAAGGTCGCCCCGAACACGCAATAGTGGTCTCGCCTTTTGGTGATGACGAATATATTGCCAGTCGTGGGCGCGGCGCGCAGCATAACGATAAGCGCATGCGGGTGAGTAAACCCACTGCTGTTGCAGGTACTCGTATCGCTATGAGCTTGCCGGAGTCCTGGCTGCGTCCCCGTCACTTACCTGCCTACCTGACCATTACCCAGCAGCTGGCCCCTCAGGTGGAGACGCTGCTGGCAACCGGCTGTGGTCTGCTGGATATGTGTGAGCTGGCGACTGGCCGCGTGGATAGCGTCTTTGTGCTCGGTCTTGAAGAGCAGGATATGCAGGTGGGTACCCTGTTTTTAAAAGAAGCAGGGGCGCTAATGGGAACCCCGGATGGTCAGCCGAGCGTTAAAGCGGAAGGGCTGCTGATGGCCGCGGGGCCGCGCCTTTATAAAGCCTTGATTAAACAGCTGGCACCGCATTTTTAATGTGCTGAGGCACAAAATGTGATGTACGCAACGCCCTGCCGGTATCGGCAGGGCGTTTTACGTTGTAGGCTTGATTTGTCGGCGTTTCAGCGCTCTGATGACCCCCTAATATAATTAACGGGAAAAGATGTATGCACCAACTATCTGCCATTGCCGTCTTTTGTGGCTCTAACACAGGTGGTTCGTCTGTTTATGCCAGTGGAGCAGCCGAACTGGGTGCCAGTTTTGCTGCTAGCCGTATCAAGCTGGTATATGGCGGTACCCATAAGGGGCTGATGGGAGTGCTGGCTGATGCGTTACTGGAAGGCCAGGGTCATGCCCATGGTGTGATTACGCAGCGCTTATATGCGAAGGGGCACCTTCATCCCAGGTTACAGGAGCATGAAGTGGTTGCCACCATGCGCGAGCGTAAAGGGCGCATGGCTGAACTGTCGGACGCGTTTATTGCGTTGCCCGGTGGAATCGGCACCCTGGAAGAGTTCATGGAAGTGTGGACATTGAATCAGCTCGGAGAAATCCAAAAGCCACTTGGATTGTTTAACGTCAATGGCTTCTTCGACCCCTTTATGGCGTTTATTGATCATATGATCACCGAACGTTTCCTGCCCCCTGCACACCGTCATTCGATCGTGGTGGAAAGCGAGCCCCAACGATTGCTGGAAGGGCTTAAGCACTATCAACCCACGGATGTACCCAAGTGGCTACCCTCACCCTAGCGCTTCTTCAGCGCTATGACGTAATGTCCATCTGATCCAGGTGCTGGGTAAGCTGGTCGGCGAAGCGTGCGGCGGCAACGGAGAGGGTGCGCCCTCGTAATTGAGCACAAATCAGTGGGGCGGTGGGCACATCGCGCTCATCAATGGGGCGCGAGATAATCGAACTCTCCTGAGTAATGTCGGGAGTGCCAATGGCAATTTGAAAGCCAACACTGCGATGGTCCTGTAGTAACCCCCGCATCAACTCAAAGGAGTTGGTTTCGGCACTGATCTGGGCTTTGTGGGTACGCCGCACCAGAATGGGGCTTAACAGCTCCCGCACTCCCAGTGAGGCGTCCGGCAGCACTAATGGATAATTCAAGCATTCACTCAGCCGAACGGTAGGTTGAGTCGCCAGCGGGTGGTGCACCGACATGAGTGCAACCACGGGTTGGGCCACCATGATCAGTTGTAATACCTCCGAGCTCATCTTGGGGAATACCACAACAGCAAGATCTGCCTCGAAAGCCATCAAAGCCTTCAGGGCCTCACCGCGATCGGCAATACGAATAGTAAATGAAACCCCTGGGTGGCGTTCCCGAAACAACCGGATTTGCTCAGGTAAAAACTTAAGTGCCAACGCCTGGCTGGCCACTAGAGATACATGCCCTTTACGCAGCCCTTTAAGCCCCTCAATTTCTGACCGTACCCGTTCCAGGTCCGCCATGTGGCGGCGCACATAATCCAGAAATATCTCCCCAGCGGCGGTCAAGCGCATGCCTTTGGAGTGGCGCTCAAAAATTTGTGTGCCCAGCTCTTCCTCTATCTGCTGTATGCGCCGATCCAGAGCCGAGGGGGTGATGTAAAGCGCTTCGGAGGCGCGCCGGATTGAACCGGCTCTGACGACGGCATCGATATACTCGAAGAGGCGAAGATGCTTCATGGTTTTCTCCAGCGTTGAGTTTTTTAGAACACTATCCGAATTTTTTAGCAATAGATATCATCGCAATAACGGGGCTAGTCTGAAGACAGTCATCAAGGAGGCCGTCCATGATCCCCCAATACTCACCATCCCATGCAAGGCCATCCACGGTATCGCTGGTCAGGGAAGTACCTGCACCAAACGTGCTTACCCTGGCAGCCGACCCTTGTCCGGTTTCCATTGATCTGGCAAGGAGTGCACTGGTGGTCGTGGATATGCAGAACGACTTTTGCCATCCCGATGGCTGGTTTGCCACCAGCGGCACCGATATTGCTTATGCAAGAGAGATTATTCCCCATCTGGCAGGGTTAATGGCCAGTGCCCGGCAACGCAAGGTGCCGGTGATTCATCTGCACTGGGGAGTACGGGCCGACACGTTAGAGCTGAGTACGGGTCAGCTTATGTTTGGCAACCGGTTTGGCGAGCGCCCAGGGTACGGTGATCGCGCTACGTCTGGGCATTCCATTTTGGTGCGCAATGAGTGGGGGGCGGCGGCTGTTGATGAGCTGGCACCTGCCACGGATGACATCGTCGTGCACAAAAGCCGCTTCAGTGGATTTTGGCATACCGAACTGGATGCCATTCTTCGTCGACTGGATGTGACCACTCTTCTTTTCGCTGGCATCAACACGGAGCGTTGCGTTATGGCAACGCTCCAGGATGCCTCCTTTCTTGGTTACAACGTTGTGCTCATGGAAGAGGCGGTGGCAACACCGTCGCCTGATGCGTCACGTCAGGCAGCATTGACGTTGATTCGACAACTGTATGGGTTTACAGCATCAGGTTGCTCACTTGCTGGCTAGCCCTGTGTTCTTCTCACTCTTTTTCGCGGGAGGTTTTTCCATGCACTTACTAACAACGTTTTTCAAGGTGTCTGCCTGGCGGCGGGCCATGTTGGTACTGTTGACCACTATCTGTTGGCTATCCCCGGCTTACGCCGATACCCCTTTGCGGATGGTACTGAACTGGTCTTACCAGGGGCCACAAGCCTGGTTCTTCCTGGCACAGGAGAGAGGATATTTTGCCGAGGAGGGGCTGGATATAAGGATTGATCAAGGTTCCGGCTCGGGGGCCGCCGTGGGTAGCGTTGCATCCGGTGCCTACGATGTTGGGTTTGGCGATATCAACGCGTTGATCAATTACGCTTCGAATAACCCCGATGATGCTCCGGTGGGCGTCTATATGCTCTATACGCGCCCCCCTTTCACTATTGCGGTGACCACCGACAGTGATATTCACGAGCCAGCCGACCTTGAAGGGAAAACCATTGCTGGCCCTGCCAACGATGGGGCATTACGTCTGTTTCCTGCCTTCGCTTCGCTGGCCGGAATCGACACTGACAGCATCGAGGTGATGAATATTGAGCCCCGACTACGCGAACAGATGCTCAACCGTGGTCAGGTCGATGCCGTCTTTGGTTTTGTTAATACGGTGCGCTTTAACGCCATGCTGGCAGGTATTGACCCTGATGAGCGTTTGCACTTTATCCGCTACGGCGACTATGGCATGGACCTCTACTCCAATGCGTTGATCGTCTCGCGCCAACTGGCTGATGAGAATCCAGAGGCGGTCCAGGGGCTCGTTCGGGCGATTAACCGTGGCGTGGCCGATGTGCTGGCCGACCCTGAAGCGGGTATGGATGCTGTCATGGCCCAGGAGCCACTGATCAACCGGGACGTCGAGACCGCGCGTCTGGCAGCCACCATTGAGGATGAGATGAATCATCCTGAACTGGCGGATGTCGGGCTTGGCAATATCGACGAGACCCGCATGAGGGAAGCCATCGATATCGTGGTCGCCGCCTATGGCCTTGAGCATACCCCTGCCCTGGAGACGGTTTTTAATGCCGATTTCCTTCCGCCTGAAGAAGAACGCATTTACTCCCTATACGAATAAGGAAAACGTCATGGATTTGATGCTAACCAGCAAAATTGTGGCTATCACAGGGCCGGCAAAAGGAATGGGAGAGGCCATCACCCGTGCCTTTGCTGACGAAGGGGCAAGGCTGGCGCTGCTGGCCAGAGACACCCAAGCGGTATCAGGATTGGAGCAGGAGCTGCGTGAGCAGGGTGTTGATGTGGTGCTGGTAGCTTGCGATATCACACAGGCTGAACAGTGTGAGCAGGCGATGGCCCATATCCAGGAAGCCTTTGGCGACACACCCGATGTACTCGTTAATGTGGCGGGAGGTTCAGGGCCGGTAGGCAAGTCGGGGGCTGAGACCACCTTTAAGGAGTTCGATGAGATTGTGCGTCTCAATATGGCGGGCTGTTTCAACACCATGCGTGCTGTACTGCCGGGCATGATGGCGCGGCGTAGCGGCAAGATCGTCAACGTTGGCGGTACCTTTGGCATGCGAGGAAAAGCGGGACGGATGGCCTACTCCGCATCCAAATGGGGGCTTCGGGGGATTACCAAAAGCATGGCCCTCGAAGCAGGCCCCTACAACATCAACATCAATATTGTTGCGCCGGGTATGGTCGATGGACAGCGTTTTCGCACCAAGGTGTGTCCGGATATGGCGGCAAAGCTGGGCATCAGCGAAGCAGAGGCTGCCCAAAAGCATGCAGAGGATTATGCCCTGCAACGTATTTCCACCGCCCAGGATGTTGCCGACGCTTGCCTGTTTATGGCCAGTGACCGTTCACGCCAGATTACCGGTGCCGACTTACCCGTGGATGGCGGCTGGGCCGCGCTTTAAAGGAGCAGAGTTATGAGTCAAGCAGATCTCGTGATTATCAATGGTCAGATCGTTAGCCACGAAATGACCCAGCAAGCCGCGTTAGCCATTCGCGACGGGAAGATCGTCGCGGTTGGTGAAGAGAGCGGTATGCCACCTGCCAAAGAGGTACTTGATGCCAAAGGACTGCACTTGTTGCCTGGCGCCATTGATGTACACGTCCATTTTCGCGAACCAGGTTACACCCATAAGGAAACCTGGGAGAGCGGCACCGCTGCCGCAGCGATGGGAGGTGTTACCACTGTCTTTGATATGCCCAATACCAACCCGCCAACTGCAACACCTGATGCCTTTGCCGATAAACTGGCGCTCGCTGAGCAGCAAGCCTATGTCGACTTCGGTATCTATGGTCTGATGGCGGAAGATAATGTCGATCAACTTGAGGCATTGGCAGAAAGCGGTGTTATTGGCTTCAAATGTTTTATGGGCAATACCTTCGGTAACCTTCCATCACCCTCAACAGGGGCAATGCTGGAAGCTTTCGAACGGGTAGCGCCGTATGGATTACGTACCTCTCTCCATGCGGAAACCGCCTCCATCATGGCATGGCGCTATGAACGTTTACGCAAGGCTGGCCGAAATGATGCACTGGCTCATGTGGCGGCACGCCCTGATGTCGTGGCGGTGGAGGCGGTGTCCCGTGCGGCGATTCTGGCGGAGTGGACGGGTGCCCGTATCCATGTATTACACGTTTCATCGGCAGCGGAGCTGCGGCCAATGCGTGAGGCCAAGCAGCGCGGTGTGGATATCACCAGCGAGACCTGCCCACACTACTTGATGATGGACACAAGCGACTATGCCTCGCTGGGCAGTTTAATGCGCGTTAACCCACCCATTCGGGATGCCAGCGATAGTGCGGCACTCTGGGAGGCTGTGCGTGACGGCACTGTGGATATGATTGCCACTGATCATGCCCCCCATACCCCGGACGAACAGTATAAGGAGGTTATTTGGGAAGCGGATTGTGGCTTCCCTGGCGTTGAAACCCAGATGCCGCTGATGCTGACGGCGGTTAGTGAGGGGCGAATCTCCCTTCAAGAGTACGTTCGGCTCAGCGCCGTTGCACCGGCCAAGGCCTGGGGGCTTTATCCCCGTAAAGGGGCTCTGGTGGTGGGGGCTGATGCTGATATTGCCATCGTGGACCTCGAACGCCGTGAAGTGATTGACCAGCAGGCGCTTCACTCCCACCGGGCCCGCGCTACGCCCTTTCATGGCTGGTCTATCCAGGGACTACCGATACATACCCTGGTACGTGGCCGTTTTGTGATGCGTGACCAAACCCTGCAAACCGACGCAAAAGGCAGTGGTCTTTCGGTGAAGCGTGTTCAGCAGATGCCTGTCCCCACACTCGCCAACAGTGACAAAACACTGGCTGCCGAAGTGGCTAAGGTACCCATCCAACAAGGAGAGCTAACGTCATGTTAACCATGTCCGTGGATACTCGTCAGACAGCTGCCGCAATGGATCAGCAGCAGGATGGACAAGGCCGGGAAGCCATCAAGCTGGAAGGTGCAGAGGTTATTTATGGGCGTGGCAAAAAAACCACTCAGGCGCTTGCGCCCACTGATCTGAAGGTTGAACAGGGGGAGTTCGTTGCTTTGGTGGGGCCATCCGGCTGTGGCAAGTCCACCATTCTCAAACTGGTGAGCGACTTGCTGGCACCCTCATCAGGGAATGTGCATGTCGGTGGGCGTGAAGTAGGGGCCAAGCGTGTGGGGGTGGGCATGGCCTTTCAAAACCCTACCATGCTGCCCTGGCTCAGCGTACGCGACAACGTCATGTTGCCGCTTAAAATCGTGCCACCCTTTCGCTCTCGCTACCGTCAGGCGCGTAAAGGCGAGTTCAGAGATCGCGCGGAAGCACTGCTGGAAAAGGTGGGCCTAAAGGGCTTTGGCGACAAACAGCCCTGGCAACTCTCTGGGGGGATGTTGCAGCGAGCATCCCTATGCCGTGCCTTGATCCATGATCCAGAATTGCTGCTCCTTGATGAACCCTTTGGTGCTTTGGACCAGTTCACTCGTGAGGAACTCTGGGGAATCCTGCAAAACCTGTGGTTGGAGAGCAAACCCACTGTGCTGCTGGTAACCCACGACCTGAGGGAAGCGGCCTATTTAGGCACCCGTATCTGCGTGATGAGCCCACGACCCGGCAAGATTATTGATGATCAGCGTGTTCATCTGCCAAGGCCGCGCACCATTTCGATGACCTACGAGCAGGACTTTGTACAGTTAACGCAGCAACTGCGTGAACTGATCACTCATACCCGGCCGGATGCTGCCTAGGAGGATTCCCATGGAGTTCGTAGATAAAATGCGCCAAAAGGTTGCAGCCGCTGCGCTGATTCTAGGGTTTTTCGTGGCTTGGGAGCTGATTTGCCTGCTGTTCGGCGTGCCTGAGATTGTGCTGCCCAGACCCTCTCAGGTGATGGACACCTTGATCGCCCGTTTTCCCCAGCTACTGCCCCACGTCATTCAAACGTTAAGCACAACACTAACGGGTTTTGCCATGGGGGTGACGGTAGGCATGCTACTGGGCGCTATCGTTGGCTCTTCAAAAGTGGCCTACGATACCGCCTACCCACTGTTAGTTGGTTTTTCATCCATCCCCAAAGTGGCTGTTGTACCTATCTTTGTACTTTGGTTCGGCAGCGGCACGGTACCTGCCGTCCTGACTTCCTTCGTTATTTGTATTTTTCCGGTAGTGGTGAATGTGGCGACGGGATTGGCGACGACCGAGCCGGAACTGGAGGATGTACTCAAATCCCTGGGGGCTAAAAAGCGTGAAATTCTGTGGAACGTGGGGATTCCACGCGCCATGCCGTATTTCTTCGCCTCGCTGAAAGTGGCTATCACACTGGCCTTTGTGGGTACGGTGCTGGCCGAAACCATTGCCTCCAACCGTGGCATCGGCAATGTCATGATGATCGCCACCTCCAGCTTTGATGTTCCCCTCGTATTCTCAGGGCTATTTCTGCTCGCCATTCTGGGCGTCACGCTTTATCTCATCTTCTCACTGATTGAACGCAAGGTAACCGGCTGGGCGATGCGCAAATCGGAGCTGCCAGCGGCTTAAATCATCCTACTAAAGGAGCTTTACATGAAATTTTTCAAATCAATTCACTGTTTATTGCTGGCGTGCACGTTTGCGCCATTAGTGGCCAAAGCCGATGTAACAAGAATCGACTTTACGCTGGATTGGAGCTTTCAGGGGGTGCACGCGTGGTACTTCTTGGCTCAGGAGAGAGGCTATTTTGAGGAGGAGGGGCTGGATGTCCGTATTGATCAGGGGGATGGGTCTGCCGCTACGGTGAGCCGAATTATGTCGGGGGCTTACGATGCGGGGTTTGGCGATATCAATGCGATTATCCAGAATGCTGCGGAACGGCCTGAACAAACCCCGGTCATGGTGTATCAGATTTACAACCAGCCTCCCTTTGCACTGTTAACCAAGGCAGATGGACCTATCCAACGTATTGAAGATATTGAAGGTTCGACACTTGGCGCCCCTGCTGGCAGTGCCTCGACACGACTTTTCCCTGCGTTTGCTGAAGCGGCCGGTATCAATCTTGAAAACGTCGAAATCACTAACGTGGCACCCAATCTCCAGGAACAACTAATCAATCGTGGGGATGTCGATGGGTCGCTGGTCTTTAATGTCACCAGCTATATGAACCTGGTATCGCAGGGACACGATCCGGATACAGAGTATCGCTGGTTTCCCTACGGTGATTATGGTGTCGAAGTCTACTCTAATGGTGTGATGGTTTCGCGCTCCATGATAGAGGAGCAACCAGAGGCAGTCGCTGGGCTTGTGCGTGCCATTAACCGCGCTGTTCAAGATGTTATCGATGATCCACAAGCGGGTATAGCAGCGCTGATTGAGATAGAAGGGTTTCTGGATGGTGAAGCGGAAACGCAGCGACTTCAGTTTGCGCTCGATAATGTGATTATTTCCGATGAATCTATGGCATTGGGTATGGGCGCGCTTGACGAAGAGCGACTCGCGCGCTCGATTGACACCATCGTGGAGCTTTACGAGCTGCCGCGTACCCCTTCCGTCGCTGACGTTTACACTGCTGAGTTTTTGCCGCCTCTGGATGAGAGAACGCTATAACTTCCTCTAATGAACGTTAAATCGCGGCTAATAAACAGGCCGTGTAGGCGAGAAGTATTTATGACACATTATAGGTTTGCTGCCGCGATACGCGGCAGCCGTTTTCAGTTGGATGGCCCCTGCGCTGTTAGTGTTAACGGCGGTGTCATTACTGACGTGGAGCATTCAGCCGCTCAATCATCTCAGTCTCCAGGCCGTTTATTAGCATTACCGGCACTCTCAAACGCCCATGATCATGGACGCCCTTTATCTACCAGCTCGTTTGGAGCCGCTGGAAAACCTTTGGAAACATGGTTGCTGCGTCTTGCTGTCATGCCTTCTGTTGACCCTTACCTTGCGGCTTGTGCTGCTTTTGGACGCGCAGCAGAAGGCGGGTGTGCTGCTGTCATGATGCACTGCACCCGTCCGCAAGGGCTGGATACCTTAGTGGATGAAGTCACAAAGGTATCCAAGGCCGCAAACGCTGTAGGAATACGCTTAACGTTTGCAGTGGGGATGCGCGATCAAAATCCGCTGGTCTATGGTGACCAGACAGCGATAACGACCCAGCTTAGTGCTGAGGAGCGAAGCGTCGTTGAGCGATACTTCAGACTGCCCACACTGACGCCTAAAGAGCAGCTTAAACAAGTTGAGGAGGTGGCGGGTGCAGTGGACGATCTAGGGGTGAATATCCAGTTTGGGCCGACGGGAGTTCAGTGGTGCTCTGATGCATTGCTGCGCGAAATTGCAGCAGCATCCGCACTGACTGGCCGCCGGGTTCATATGCACCTGCTTGAAACGCGCTACCAGAGGGAGTGGGCTGATAAACAATTTCCCGAAGGCATTGTTCGCTACCTGCACGATATAGGCCTGTTATCACCTCGTTTAACGCTAGCTCATTGTGTTTGGGCGCGTCCTGATGAACTTGAGTTAATTGCTGCCTCGGGTGCCACGATTGCGATTAATACCAGTTCGAATCTGCATTTACGCTCAGGGCATGCGCCAGTGTCAGCGATGTGGAAAGCTGGTTGTAAGGTGGCAATGGGTATTGATGGTTGTGCTCTTGATGAAGATGACGATGCACTGAGAGAAATTAGGCTTAACACGCTACTCCATGCTCAACCCGGTTATGCCGATGATGCAATACGTACCCGTATGCTGACCGCTGCCACCACAACGGGGCGTGCTTCTTTGGGGCGTGAGCGATTTGCCCTACTGGAACAGGGGGATGATGCAGACTGGATGACACTGGATCTTGAAAAGCTAAACGTCGACGATCTACTGCCAGTGAACAGTGAAGACCTTCTGTTTGCGCGAGCGACACGCCGCCATCTTGATAGCCTTGTTGTAGGTGGGCGCCCCATTGTCGAGCAAGGCAAGCTGATAACGCTGGACCTGGAGGCCGTGCATATTGAGTTGCGTAATATGTATCGCCACGCCTTACACCAGCGTTCTGACCTGCATAACGCCTGGCCTGCGATCGAGCAGCACGTAGCGGCTTTCTATCGTGATCGCTTGGGATGCTGCTAAGGAGCGAGTAAATGGATGAGCTAAAGACATGGCTTGATCGTCGCGCTGATGAGCAAGTCAGTATGTTGCAGCAGTTGGTGCAGGTGCCTTCCGATAACCCTCCCGGCGATGGGGTTGCCCACGCGCTACGTGCTACTGAACTGCTTGAGCAGATGGGGTTTGAGGTGGAGCAGCATCCTGTGCCGGATGCGATATGTCGGCAGTACGGTCTTCAGAAGGTGATGAACCTGGTGGTAAGACATCGCTTTGGCTCTGGGCCGACCGTCGCATTGAATGCACATGGAGATGTCGTACCGGCCGGTGGTGGCTGGAGCAAAGACCCCTATGGGGGCGAGATTGAACAGGGCTGGCTGTATGGACGTGGCGCCGCCGTATCGAAAAGTGACTTCGTTACCTATGCCTATGCACTCAAGGCATTAATTGAAACAGGGGAGTTAGCGGCTGGATGTGTTGAGCTGCATTTTACCTATGATGAGGAAACCGGCGGTTTTACTGGCCCGGCATGGCTGTTGTCAGAAGGGATTTCCCAGCCGGACTATGCAGTTTGTGCTGCGTTTTCGTATCAGGTAATCACCGCACACAATGGTTGCTTACATCTGGAGGTGGCCATTGAGGGCCGCTCTGCCCACGCGGCATGGCACCATACCGGTATCGATGCTATTGAAGCGAGTCTGCCGGTTCTGAGTGCTTTATATCGTTATCGGGAAACCCTCAAAGAGCGGGTGTCGGAGTATCCTGGGGTGGATTCTCCTTCACTGGTGATTGGAACGATTGAGGGGGGCATCAATACGAATGTTGTGCCAGACCGGGTGTCCTTGACTATTGACCGTCGGATTATTCCGGAGGAGTCGCCGGAAGCGGTAGAGCAGGAGCTGCGTGCGCTGATTGAGGCCGCCTCAAGCCATAGCGGCATTCGTCTGAATGTGACTCAGCGCCTACTGGCTAAACCCTTTACCTCGACACCTGTTTCAGAGCAGCTGGCTGAGATGTTTGCCGTTGAGGCGCAAAAGGTGTTAGGAGAACCAGTAGGTGTTGGTGCCATGCCGCTTTATACCGATGCACGTCATTACAGTGAGGCTGGTGTGCCCACGATTATGTACGGGGCTGGTCCACGTAACCCGTTGGATGCCAATGGTCACCGGGCGGATGAGCGAGTACCTGTCCAACTTGTCACCAATGCTGCATTAGTGGTTGCCAACAGCCTAAAGCGGTTACTGACCTAACGTAGGCGGCACTGCTGCAAGGTATAAAAATGCCCCTGCCGATGAAGGCCGGGGCATTTGCTTGCGTGTAGTGCGAGGCTTTTTTAAGGCAGCTCTTCTTCCTCGTCCTCGGATACTTTCTTGGTGGGAATGAGGTCCTCCCGCGAAAGTTTGAGAGGAATCAGCAGGGCACCTGAAATGTAGATAGAGGAGAAGGTGCCCACCACAATGCCTACCAGGAGCGCAATGGCAAAGTTTTCAATCATATCGCCACCCAGCACCAGCAGGGCTAACAGGACCAATATGGTAGTGCCAGAGGTAGCGAGTGTACGTGAGAGAGTGGCGTTGATGGCTTCGTTGAAAATTTGCGACATATTGTCAATGCGCGATGTTCGGATCATTTCCCGAATACGGTCATAGACAACAATCGTATCGTTCAATGAGTAGCCAATCACTGCCAATACCGCTGCCAGGACGGTCAGGTCGAAGTCAAGCTGGAAGAGAGAGAAGACCCCCACCACAATGATGACATCGTGGAGCTGGGCCAACACGGCTCCGATAGCAAACTTATACTGGAAGCGAAATGCTACATAGACCATGACGACACCGAGGGCGACCAACAGCCCCAGGCCGCTTTGGTCGCGTAGTTGATCCCCTACTTGGGAGCCAACAAACTCGGCGCGAACCAGGTTAACATCATCGCCATCGGCGCGAAGCAGGTTAACGACTTCGTTCCCTACCTCGGGGTCAAATGCTTGCTGCAAACGAATAAGGACTTCTGTTGAAGCTCCAAATGTTTGCACCGATACATCCTGGAATCCGCTGTTTTCGAGCAACTGGCGGATAGCATCAAGTGACGGCGCGGCGCCATAGCGCACTTCGATCAGCGTACCACCGGTGAAGTCCAGCCCCAGGTTTAGCTGCTGGAATATAATGGAGCCAATCGACACAATAAGCATTACCGCTGAGATCATGAACGCAATATTGCGCCGTCCCATGAAGTCGATTCGCAGGTGTGATATAGATTTCATTACCACCTCTTAAATTCTGGGCTGAGCGCGGGTTTCATATCCACAGCTTTTTGACAGGTCTTTTGCCATAGGTCAGATTAACCATGGCGCGTGTCACCATCAGAGCGGTGAACATTGACGTCAAAATGCCGATTGATAGCGTGACGGCGAAACCTTTGACCGGTCCGGTACCAATGGAGAACAGAATCACGGCGACAAGTAGCGTGGTAATGTTGGCATCCACGATGGAGGTAAAGGCCCGCTCATAGCCTGCGAAGATCGCTTGATGTATCGACATGCCGTTGCGTAACTCTTCACGTATTCGTTCGAAAATCAATACGTTGGCATCAACAGCCATCCCCAGGGTCAAGACGATACCGGCAATGCCTGGGAGCGTCAGGGTGGCGCCAAGCATCGACATCACCGCAACGAGCAGTGTCAGGTTGAGTGCAAGTGCAATGTTGGCAAATATGCCAAACACCTTGTAGCGCACCAGCATAAACAACACGACCAGTAACAGGCCAACCTGAACAGACATCAAACCGCGCTCAATGTTTTCTGCGCCCAGGCTGGGGCCAATCGTGCGCTCCTGAACAAAGTAAATCGGTGCCGCCAATGAACCAGAACGCAGCAGAAGTGCCAGTTCGGCCGCTTCCGTTGGAGAATCGAGTCCTGTAATGCGGAAACTATTGCCCAAGGCACTTTGTATGGTGGCAAGACTGATAAGCCCACGCTCGACATAGGGTTCGCGTACGATGATTTCTTCGCCCGTTTCCGGGTCAATCGCCACGCTATCCTCGCTTTTGTGCTCGATAAACAGCACCGCCATATTGCGCCCGATATTGGTGCGTGTGGCGCGGTTCATCAGCGTACCCCCCGTGCCATCCAGGTTGATATTAACCTGGGGGCGGCCGTTTTCATCAAAACTATGGCTGGCGCTTGAAACGCTATCACCGGTAATAATCACATCGCGCATCAATTCAGCTGAGCGTGAGGGATCATTGCGGAAGGTGTGGCGCTCAGTTTCGGCATCCGGGGTGTCGTTACGCGCTTCCAGGCGGAATTCCAGGTTGGCCGTTGCGCCGACAATACGTTTTGCCGCGACGGTATCCTGAATGCCTGGCAGTTCAACCACAATCTGGCTGGGCCCCTGGCGCTGAACCATCGGCTCGGCAACACCAAGCTCATCCACGCGGTTGCGCAACGTCGTCAAGTTTTGATTAACGGCGTAGTCCTGAATCTCGTTGACCGTTTGATCGCTTAATGACAAGACCAGACGGGCGGTTCTGCCATCGCCTTCGCTGCTGTAGTCAAAGTCGGGGAAATCACGACTAATCAAGCGGCGCGCTGTATCACGGTCTTCGGTACTGGCGAAGTCAATCGAGAGCGAGCGGTCTGCCACTTCCGTATTGCGGTAACGAATACGCTCACCACGTAACAGCTCGCGCATGGCGCTGGCATTGACTTCCAGCCGCTGGGTAAGCGCGGCTTCCATATCCACTTCAAGCAGGAAGTGAACACCACCGCGAAGATCCAGTCCCAGTGTCATCGGAGAGGCAGAGAACGCCTGTAGCCAGCTTGGCGTGGCTTCCGCAAGGTTGAGCGCGACGGTTGCATCGGTGCCAAGTACATCGGTGGCGATATCCCTGGCATTGAGCTGGTCATCATCACTCTGCAGGCGAATTAGCCACTGGCCATTATCCTGCTCAATCTCTTTGATTGCGATGCCATTTTCGGCCAATGCTTCTTCAACACGGGTCAACTGGCGCTCATCCAGCGCATCGCCCTGAGCGTTGCTGACCTGGATAGCGGGATCTGCGGGAAATAAATTGGGAAGTGAATAGATAAGGCCAACCACCAGGATGACCAGTATCAACAGATACTTCCACAGGGGGTAACGGTTGAGCATGCAAGCCCTGCCTTCAATTACATACGGAATTGCTGTACACGGACAGCCCATGTACAGCAACGTTCACCATCGTAGCTACCATGTCACCCCTGCCGGGGTGGCTGGCACTGATTCGGCAGGGGCAAGTGCAGGAGTTAGATGGACTTAATAGTACCCTTGGGTAATACGGCAGCCACGGCATTTTTTTGCACGTTTACTTCGGTGCCTTCTGACACTTCAAGGGTCAAAAACTCATCGCTCACTTTGGTTATGCGACCAACGAGCCCGCCGCCGATCACGACTTCGTCGCCTTTGGCTAAGCTGGTTACCAACTGCTTGTGTTGTTTTGCACGTTTCGCCTGGGGGCGCCACAGCAGAAAGTAGAAAATCAGCACGAAGCCGACCAGCATAACGATTTGCGCGATGCCACCGCCGGCAGCGGCTTCTTGGGCATGGGCTGGTGAGATGAAGAAATCCAGCATTGCAGAGAACTCCTGGGTTAGAACACTCAATGGGTGAACCGTTTAAAACCGCCCGCCAGTCAACGGACGGCAATTAATTCGCTAGGGGAGGCACTGGCAGGCCACGCTGGGCGTAGAAGCCTTCCACAAAGGTCGTCAATGTACCCGCTTCGATTGCCGCGCGCAAATCAGCCATCACCCGCTGGTAGTAGCGTAAGTTGTGGATGGTATTGAGCATGGAGCCAAGCATCTCGTTGCAACGATCAAGGTGGTGCAAATAGCCACGCGAGAAATTCTGGCAGGTGTAGCAGTCGCACTCTTCGTCCAGAGGCCGAGTGTCGAAGCGATACCTGGCGTTGCGAATCTTCACTGTGCCGTCTGAAGTGAACAGATGGCCATTACGGGCATTGCGGGTAGGCATCACGCAATCAAACATATCGACCCCTCTACGCACGCCTTCCACCAGGTCTTCCGGCTTTCCAACGCCCATCAGATAGCGCGGGGTTTCGTCGGGCATCCAGGTGGGGAGGTAATCGAGCACCTTGATCATCTCCTCTTTGGGCTCGCCGACGGAGAGCCCGCCAATCGCCAAGCCATCAAAGCCGATCTCCAGTAGCCCTTTCAGCGAGCGCTCGCGTAGCTCAGGGTGCATCCCGCCCTGAATGATACCAAACAATGCGGACGGTGAGTCACCATGGGCATCGCGTGAGCGCCTGGCCCAGCGCAGCGACAGCTCCATGGATTTTTCCGCTTCTTCAAAGGTGGCTGGGTAGGGCGTGCACTCGTCAAAAATCATCACCACGTCTGACCCCAACGAGCGCTGCACAGCCATGGACTCTTCCGGACCCATAAAGACTTTGCTGCCATCCACCGGTGAACGGAAGTGCACACCCTGCTCAGTGATTTTGCGCATTTCGCCCAGGGAGAAGACCTGGAAGCCGCCGGAGTCAGTGAGAATAGGTTTGTCCCACTGTGCAAAATCATGCAAGTCGCCATGGGTTTTGATCACATCGGTGCCTGGGCGTAACCAGAGATGGAAGGTATTACCGAGAATAATCTCCGCGCCGATCTCTTTGACTGAATCGGGCGTCATGCCTTTCACTGTGCCATAGGTGCCCACTGGCATAAAGGCTGGCGTTTCTACCGTGCCACGGGGAAAGTGGAGACGGCCCCGCCGGGCACGGCCATCTTCAGCCAGGCGCTCAAAGCGCATAAAACATTCGTTTCGCATCAAAATAACTCGTTTGGAAATCAGTTGGCATGCGTAGCCTGTCGCCGTCTAGCGGGTAAGCAGCATGGCATCGCCATAACTAAAGAAGGCGTAGTGTTCGTTCACCGCCGTGCGATAGGCGTGCATTATGTGGTCGTAGCCAGCAAATGCGGATACCAGCATCAACAGCGTTGATTCTGGCAGGTGAAAGTTGGTAATCAGCGCGTCCACACAACGCCACTCATAGCCGGGGTAGATAAAAATATCGGTATCGCCACTGTAAGGGACCATCTGCCCATCGCCGCTCTTCACACAGGCGCTCTCTAAACAGCGCACACTAGTGGTGCCGACGGCAATAACACGCTTGCCTGCGGCCCGTGTAGCGCGAACCTGCTGGCAGGTGGCGTCAGTCACCTCAATCCATTCGCTGTGCATGTGATGCTCAAGAATGTTATCCACCCGTACGGGTTGAAAGGTTCCTGCACCTACGTGCAATGTGACAAAGGCGCTGTTTACTCCCTTATCTTGCAAGGCATCCAGCAATGGCTGGTCAAAGTGAAGCCCGGCGGTCGGGGCGGCTACTGCTCCGTCACGGCGGGCGTATACCGTTTGATACCGCTCGCGGTCACTGAGCCCATCTTCCCGGGTAATATAGGGCGGGAGTGGCATGTGGCCATGCTCTTCCAATAGCGCAATCATTGGGGTGTCGCCTAAAAAGCGCAACTCGAAAAGCGCATCACGGCGGCCTTCAACCACCGCGTGAATATCTCCCTCAAAAATTAACTCTGTACCGGGCTTTGGAGACTTGCTCGAACGAATATGGGCTAACCCCCTGTGGCTATCCAGTGGCCGCTCAAGCAGCATTTCCACTTTGCCACCGCTGGCCTTATGGCCGTGCAGGCGTGCTGGTATGACGCGTGTGTCGTTGAATACCAGCAGGTCTCCCGGCTCCAACAGCGCTAGCAAATCCGGAAAGCGGCGATGCTCAAGTGCACCGCTTTGACCATCCACGCACAGCAGGCGGCAGTCGCTACGCTGCTCGGAAGGGTAGCGAGCAATTAGCTCGTCGGGTAGCTCAAAATGAAAATCCGCGCGCTGCATGGGGGACGCTCTTGTCAGTGTTGCAAACAGGCGGCATAGGATAGCGCTTTAGATGGATAAAGTCAGTCGATGTGATTGACCTGTGGGGTTATCTCCGTATAATGCCCAGCCATTGCCGGTGTGGCGGAATTGGTAGACGCAGCGGATTCAAAATCCGCCGCCTTTACGGGTGTGCCAGTTCGAGTCTGGCCACCGGCACCATATATATCAAGGGCTTGGCGTTTATCGCCTGGCCCTTGTTTGTTATGCCACCCTCCCTAATGTCGGTATGTGTGCCGTCCTGCATATCTAATGCTTTGTCACCGGTCATTAAGCGCTCTTTTTTCGGGTTTATTTCCTGCTTCTTTATGGAATACTTAAGGCTATTTTTCTAGTTGCCTCCCTTTCACTGCTGGGGCGCAAAAGGCAATGAATGCCGATCAGAAATAAAAATATCAGGCGTGCAGCGCCTGAGAACCTTAAGGGGAGATGTGCTCAATGGCGATATCATCAGCCGATATGCTCAAGTCGACACAGCCTGGAGTGGTCAGTGGCCACTTGCTCAGTGGCGTTAGGGTCAGCAGCGTAGACTCCCAGGATGCCTGGCAGGTCCTGGCCAATACCCGGGGCGATGTGGCGCGCATAGAAATACCGGCTGATCCCCAGGCGCGTGTGGCGTTTGTGCGCCGCTGGATGGCAAAAAACCAAAAAGCACTGAAAAGCACAGGCATGGCGGCAACCCTTGTGTTGCCGTTGATGGCTCAGCAGGCATTTGCTGACCAAAAAGTAGCCATTAATGACCTGCAAGGCGTGGCAGAAGTTATTCGTATGCCCGACGGTAGCCTGACCCTGCTGATGAATAATGGCTACCGCATCGATTTGGCTGCGGCGGATGTTGCACTCGAAGGTGGGCGTGTCGTCGTGGACATGACAGCGCTGATGGAAGCACTGGGCAATGATAGTGGGCTGCTTGTACCGCTGAGCCAGCTTCCCGAGGTTGAAACCTGGGAGCTGATGGCGGATGACAGCGTGCTCATTACCCGTCCAGACGGTTCGCAGATGGTCCTGGTGCGGGGAGCGGTTGTGCAGCAGGGCGATATGCTGCTCATTAGCCCCAGTAATGCGTTGCAGTCTGGTGTGGCGGATAGCGCTGATTTTGGCCATTTACTGTTTGTACCCAGCGCTTCTTTTTCACCTGCTGTATCCGGCGCCAGCTCGGCCAGTACAAGCAGTAGTGCCCCGGTGAGCTCATTCGCTGATATTCCACCGTGGCTCTATATTGCCGGTGGAGCTGTGGCGGTAGGTGCGGCGGCAGCGGGTGGCGGTGGAGGCGGCGGCGGAGGTGATGCTGGCCCTGCTACCATCAGCGGCTATGTTATTGATGGCTATATCTCCGGTGCTACTGTGACGCGTGAGTTTGACGCTAACAGTGTCACCACGGACGGCACTGGCTTTTTCTCAGGCTTACAGGGCAGCGGTATTATTACGGCCACCGGTGGTATTGATATCTCCACGGGGTTGCCTTTTACCGGTGTGTTGCGGGCCCCGGATGGCTCCACGGTTATTACCCCGTTAACCACGATGATGGTGCAGCTTGCCGAGCAGTTCGAGGTGGATGACAGTGCCGCACAAACAGCCATTAAAACGGCGTTGGGGCTTGATAGCCGCCTTGACTTAATGACCACTGACCCTCTCAGTGATGATGCTGCGAATATTGATCTGTTAATTGCCGGTGTTAAGGTAGCCAGCCTGCTGGCGATGGCTGCAACTGCAGGGATCAGTCATGCCGATGCACTGTCACTTCTGGGCGCTGCTTTCAATCAGGCAAGCGAGGATGAGCGTGCGCTGACGAATCAGGAAATGGCGGATGCATTGGGGTTGCCCTCAATTGCGGGGCAGGTCAAGCAGGCCCTGGATGCTATCGATCAGGCTGGCGATGGGTTAAATCTTGATGCTTATCGAGATGGTGCGAGTAATCCGTTACGTGATGCTCAGCAAGAGGCGCAGGATCAAGCTAGTGACCTCTCAGATACGATTGCTATCCGCGCGGATATCCCTTATCTGACGCTTCAGGAAGCCGTTGATCTTGCGCAAAACGGTGAGCTGCCTGCGCAATATTTGATTAACCCGGATCAGCTGTTTGCCGCTGGAACATTAGGGCTAACGGCTGCTGGTAATCAATTGGCGCTGGTCGAAACGTTACTGGCGGGCGATTTTGATGTTGCGACTGTGCCTATTGCCCTGGGCGATATCTATACATGGTCTGTTCGTGCTGACGCTGAGGACGTATTGGTAAGTGGTGGTCTGGGTCGCCCAGAGGTGGTTGGTGCGCAGAGCGTCACACTCACGAATGCCACTATTCGTCCTGATCAGTTTGCGGACCTTAATACGTTAGATAATTTCGATTTGGGCAGTACGGTTGTTCCGTATACGCTTGAAGAGGCGCTCGCCACCAATGAGATGCCTGCCAACTATACGCTAAACCCTAGCGCTCAGTTTTCAGCCGGAGATCTCACCGTACGAGAAGCCGCTGAGCTAATCGACAATACGCGCGCACTGCTGGATCTGGCCCAGAATACCGACAACGATAACCTCACTCGCGACCTGCTATTAGAGTGGAATATTGTCGATAGCCTTGACACGATTTTGGGTACGCCTGCAGCACGCCCGCAAATTGCGGAAGCCAATAGCATTAGCGTAACGGAAGCGGTCATCACGCCCGCCCAGTTTGTGCAGCTCAATGCGTTGGTTAACTTCGTGCTCGGCGATACCGAGGTGGATTACACACTTGCCGAAGCGCTGGATGCCGATCCTTTAGCCAGCAACTACATTATTGACCTTCAGGAAGTGTTAAATGCGGGCACGGTGACCGTGGCCCAGGCAGAAACCGACTTTGCTGATGTTAGCCGAGTGCTAGAAGGGGCTAACAACCAGCCACCGCTGACGCTATTTGTTTGGGAAATCCGCGATACGGCGGAGGCCATTATCGCTGATCTTGGCCAGGCTCATGTGATTGAAGCGAACCAAGTGTCGGTGAATAACCGCGTTATCACCTCTGCTCAGTTTGATCAACTGAACTCACTTGAGAACTTTGAGCTGGGCACCACCATTGTTCGCTATACCCTGGAACAAGCGGTTAGCTCAGATTCGCTTGCTGCCAATTACGAGATTGATACAGAAACCCCATTCAATGCGGGCAGTGTCAGTGTGGCAGACGCTGAGGATATGCTGGCGGCAGTTGAACGTATTTTGGCAGATGCACTTAATCCACAAACTCCCAGCGCGGATGAACTTTTCAACTGGTCCGTGCTGGATACCGCGGAGGCGATTCTGGCTGCTGGTGATGTTTCTCACATGCTGGGTGCCGATGTCGTCAATGTCAGCAATGAGTTGATTACGCTGGCGCAGTATCAGGCCCTTATTGGCCTTGAGAGTAACTATGTACGGACGGGGGAAACAGTCGAATATACGCTGGCCGAAGCCATGGCGGCGGATGATTCCAATACTTTGCTAAATAACTATGCCATCAACGTGGATGCCATTCTGGAGGCTGGTGAAGTCACCGTAGCAGAAGCGCGCGAAGCCTATACACAGGTGGCTGGGTTAGTCGCTAATGCCGAAAACAGTGCAGAGCTGCGTGAGAACCTACCATTGAGCTGGAGGGTGGTCGATAACGCGGACACGATTATTGCAGACGTTTCAGCCGACCATGTGACCCTTGCAGATCAGGTGCGCGTTACCGAAACGCAGATTGTTCAGGCTCAGTATGAAGCGCTACAGGGGCTGGAAAACTTTTCACTTGCCGATACCGTTGTGAGTTACACCCTCGAAGGAGCGGTGGCTACTCAGATTGATCTGGCTGAAAATTATATACTTACCAATGATGTGTACGATGCTGGAGAGTTATCGGTCGATACTTCGCGTACCAACTTGGAGCGTGTCGATGATGTTGTGGCGGGGGCTGGCAATGTAGAACAGCTGGACGCGGATACACTCTTTAATTGGACCATTGTGGATAGTGTTACGAATGTGCTCAACGCGAGCGATGAAGCCCACCTTGCACGCGCAGACCTGATTAATGTTAATAATCCGCGGGTAACGATTGAACAATTCCTGCAGCTGAAGAATTTAGCCAACTATGAACGTTCCGGTGAGTGGGTCGAATATACCCTTGAGCAGGCGTATGACCTGGGAGCGCAGGAGCTGGAGAGCGAGTACGCCATTAATGAAAGCGTGCAGTTCACCCCGGAACCGTTGACGGTTGAAAGTGCGATAGCGGATTTGGCAACGGTTCAAGCATTAATCGATGGTGCAGAAAATACCGTTGAACTGGCAACTCTCTATCGCTGGAGCGTGCTGGATAGCTATACCCATATTCAAGCGCAGATTGGCGCTGATCTGCCGGATGGCATACGCCTTGCGGAAAGTGTTCAGGTAACGGAAACAGTACTGACTGCCGAGCAGTACGAAGTGCTGGTTAATGGGCTGGATAACTTTGATCTGGGCAGTACGGCTGACATTACCTACGCCGATATGAACGATGCACTGCGAGCCGAGAGTGTGGGGGTGTTGGCGCCAACCGGGCGCTTTAGCCTACTCGATGACACCACGGCCTATGCGCCCGGAGAGCTTTCTGTCACTGAGGCAGCCGAGGCGCTGGCCAGCGTGAGAACCGTACTGGCCGCTGCCAATGGCCTGGAAAATAGTGATGCAACCGTCCAGGCACTGTTTGACTGGACCGTAGAGGATACGGCAGAAAATATTATTCAGGCGATAAACCAGGGGCATGTCACCTTGGCGGATGACGTGCTGATTACCGATCAGCAAATTACCTATGCGCAGTATCAGGCGCTTACGGCGCTTGATAATTATGACTATGCCTCCTCCCCGGTTGTTGTGCTTTATACCCTTGAGGAAGCGCTTGGTGTGATCGACGAGGAGGGAGTTGACAGCCTTGATAGAGATGGTGGTGACGATAGCGTTGGTTATCGCATTGGTAGCGATATCTTTACAGCGGGAACGTTTACCGCCGCTGGCGCGCAAGTGCTGGTCAGTAATGCCGAGGCAGCACTAAGTGGTGCAAACCCGACGGTTCCCACTATAGAGGCTGTTCTGCAGTGGGAGGTAGAAGATAGTTCAGCCAACATATTGGCTACCCGAGATGGCACTCAATTCCCCGACTATATCTCAGGCGCCGAACTGGTATCTGTGACTGATGACATTCTTACCATTGCCGATTTCCAGCGTCTTGATGGAATACCTGGCTTTGAACTTGGTGATACACCTGTCAGGTTTATTTTCACCCAGACCCTGACACTGCAACAAATACAGAATATTGCGAGCAGCTATGAAATCGAGGCAAATGCGTCTTCACTACCCAGCTTTGCATTAGAGGGAGTGGAGAGTGCTGCGGCACGCTATGCAGCTACCCAGTCTATCGTTGATGGGGCTCTGAACCGTAACGACATTTCAGTTGAAGAATTGCAGACCTGGTCAATCACAAATGCTCAGCCTGATAACGTCTTGAGTGGTCAAGCAGACCCCTGGGTCGTGGGGGCTGAAAGTATCAGCTTGGCCCTTGCCGCAGGGGATGCATTAACGCCTGAACAGTACGAAGCTTTCATCGTATTAGGTAACGTCGACCTGGATGATGTCGAGGTGCGATATAGCCTGGAAGAAGCCTTGGCGCTTATAGATGACGGTGGTGTACTGCCTGAGCAAACTGAGGAAAGGCCAGGAAGTTATCAAATTGATCCTGAGTCGCTATTTAATGCTTCTGCTTTGTCTGTTGATAACGCGGAGCAACTGCTGTCGGTTGTGGAAATGGTTTTGGGTGACGCCACCAACGCTGATGAGCTGGATCGTGGCACGTTGTTGAGTTGGGTCGTCGAAGATAGCGCCGCCAATATTATCGCAGCGATAGACAGCGATGCTGTCCTAAGTGCGAGCAGTGTCCGGGTGAATACTGATGAAATTGGCTATCTCGATTTTGAAGCCTTAAGTGAGCTCAATAATTTTGATCAGGATGGCTTAACCGTCTCTTACCCGCTAGGCGAGTTGGTTGCACGTTTCCTCAGCGGGGGGGCTATTCCTGTTAATTATGCGCTGGATACAGATCCATCGGCATTTTTTAATGCGGGTGCTTTGGATGCCAAAGCGGCCGAGCGTCTATTTGAGACGGCAACTTCCCTGATTGATGGGGCGGTCAATAGTGAAGTGGCGCTCTCTTCACTAACATCCTGGACGGTGCAGGATACCTATGAAAATATCTATACGCTAAATGTCACGGGTAACGGTGGCACGCCAGCGGATTTTCTTATCAGTGATGCCGCCAGTATTGTTGTTATCGATGACCCATTGGAAGGTGATGCCGAACAGGATCTTAATCTTGCCTTTACGGTAAACGGCTATACGCACCAGCCGGGGGCTGAGCCTGGTGGCAGTATTGAGCAGCTTTCCAAAACCTTTATTATCGCTGGCCAGCCTGATGGTGAAGTAGAGCTGATCACTGACTTCCGTGTAGGCAATGATCCAGGTTTTGATGAACTGTTTATTGAATTGACCGCAGAGGAATTCACCACATTGCGCGGGGATGGCAGCGGTTTCAATATCTATGGCAGTGCGCAAAACCTGGGTATCGATGAAGCCTTTGTGGTTTTCACCACCGAAAGCTTTACAGATCTTGGCTGGCTTGATGACCTTGGCCTTGAGGACGATGATGTGGTGTATCTGCTGGCAAATGAAGACGCCAGTGGAGACAACGCTCAACTTTTCCGCGTTGAGGACATCGGTGCTGAATTTGATACTCAAGCACTGGTTACCTTCGAGAACCTGGATCTCAATAGTTTCCTGGAAGAGAACTGGAACACCAACTACAGCTTTACTTGATGCAGTGGTGCCAGGGGGGCGGCGTTAACCCAGCGTTAACGCGCCCTCGCTTTTTTATGGATCATCGTTTTATAGTGCAGGGACTCTTATAGAACCACTCCAATGGTATGCCCATGGCCCAGTTTGAGCTGCATAGCCGCAACCTGACGCAAGAGCAGGTAGGGCACTCCCATGACTTTCACCAGCTCATTCTGGCGACATGCGGCGTCACTGAACTTGCGATGGAGGGGCAGGAGGAGCGTATCACGGCGCGCCGTGGCTGTTTAATTCCCTCTTCCCGCCACCATGAGTATCAGGGTGATGGCAGTAACCGCACACTGGTGCTGGATATTCCTGTCAAGCACCTCGCCATCCTGGAGAAAGGCGCTGAAATAGAACGCATGTTCGATAAACCGCGCTTTTTCACCGTGCCACCCGCCCTTAACCAGCTTACCCATGCACTGGCGCATCAACTGGAGCAGTGCCCAGCCTTACAGAATGAAATTGCCGTCCTGCTGTTGCGTGCACTCTATATGTACTTGCAGGATGTACCCAAACAGGTAGCCAGCCAGATTGGGGCTCGCTGTATCAGTGAACGGCTTGACCTGGAGCGTCTGGATGCCTGGCTTGATCAGCACCTGGCTGATGAGATACGAGTGGAGCAGCTAGCCTCTCTCTGTGCCTTAAGTCCAGGGCATTTTCACAGCTGCTTTCGCGAGCTAACCGGCGTTACACCGCTGGCCTATGTACAACGAAGGCGTTTGGAGCATGCCCGCACCCTGGTTAGGCACAGTACACTGAGCCTTGGCCACATTGCGATGTTAGTTGGGTTTCGAGACCAGGGAAGCTTTTCCCGTGCGTATCGGCGTTACTTTGAGATGGCCCCCTCATCTGATCGTTAGCCATTGGGTGGTTTGCCTCACTCTCGGGCAAATTTATCAGAGTCTAGGGCTAGCACATCACTCTTTGTCATCGTAGTCTCGATATCCCCCTTACTTTTTTTGGAGAGACCGAATGAGCGTTATTTATCAGGACAGTAACACCCGCATGAGCCAAGTGGCGATCCATAACGGCACCGTGTATCTCGCAGGTCAGGTACCTAATGATGCAACGGCTGATATGCGCGGCCAAACAGAGCAGGTACTGGCGCGGATTGACCAGTTGTTAGCGCAGGCAGGTACTTCGAAAGAGCACCTTATCTCGGCGCAAGTCTGGGTAACCAGTATGGCGGAGTTCGATCAAATGAATGCTGCCTGGGATGCCTGGGTCGTGCCCGGCCGCCCGCCCGTGCGTGCGGCGCTTGAAGCGAAGCTCGCCAAACCCGAGTGGAAAGTAGAGATTATGGTTGTTGCCGCGCTCCCGGAGGCCTGATATGAGGGTTGTCGCTGCCGCAGAAGTAGAGCGCTACCTGGCCTGGAATGGCTTGATCAAGCGGCTACACTCGGTCTTTGTCAATGGTGTGGAGTCTCCTTCACGTCATCACCACACCATACATCGGCCTGATGGAGAGGCCACCATGTTGCTGATGCCTGCCTGGGAAACGGCAGGCTATATTGGCGTCAAAATGGTCAACGTGTTTCCGCAAAATGCCGACCAGGGTATTCCGGCTATCTCTGGGCTTTACTTACTCAGTGAAGGCCAGCACGGCCAGCCGCTAGCATGTATCGACGGTAGCGAATTGACACGGCGTCGTACGGCGGCAGCGTCAGCCCTGGCGGCCCAGGTACTGGCTAAAGCAACGTCCGAAACCTTATTGGTGGTAGGGACGGGCAAGCTGGCCCCCATGGTGATTGAAGCCCATGCCAGCGTACGGCCGATCAAGCGCGTGTTGGTATGGGGAAGAAATGCCGATAAAGCCAACGCCATTGCCGAGGTCTATGCCGATCGCTTTGACACCCGGACAGTGAGTGACTTGGCAAGCGCTGTTGCGGAGGCAGATATTGTCAGTTGCGTTACGTTGTCCACCGAGCCTTTGATTAAGGGCGAGTGGCTGACGCCGGGCACCCATCTGGATTTGATCGGTGCTTTCCGCCCGCAGATGCGCGAAGCCGATGCCGAGTGCCTGCGCCGTTCGGCGGTTTTTGTGGATACCTATGCGGGTGCCGAAGGTGAAGCGGGTGATATTCTTCAGGCTATTGATGAGGGAGCCTTCCACTTTGCCGATATTAAAGCGGAGCTGGAGGAAGTGCTCTCAGGCGCCAAGCCCGGCCGACGTTCGGACGATGCCATCACGCTGTTCAAGTCGGTAGGTGCCTCCCTGGAGGATTTAGCGGCTGCCATTGAGCTGTGGGAGTCACTGCCTGATGCTGACGCGGCACCATAATCAGTCAGTGCTCTGTGATATAGAAGCTGCCAAGGACTGCGAATTATGAAGTGTTTTTATCATCCTGATCAGGCCTACCATGCGCCGCCCACCTTTCTGTTGCGAGGCCAACCAGCACCTTCGCCGGAAGGCCCACGGCGTGCTGAACTACTCACCCAGGGGCTGGCTGGCGCAGGGTTGAAGCTGACGGCGCCGAAGGCGGCGGATTCACCTGTTTTGCGCAAGCGCCTGGAGCAGATCCACACCCCCCGCTACCTGCGGTTTTTGGAAACGATTTATGAGCGCTGGCAGAGGCTGCCCAATGCGGCAGAGTTTGTCGCACCCAATATTCATCCCTGCGGTGGTGGGTATCATTATCCACGGCACCCCATTGGTCAGGCGGGCTGGCATCTTCACGATATGGCCTGCCCATTAAGCGCGACCAGCTTCCGTGGTGCGCTGGCCTCGGCAGCCACTGCCGAGGCAGCGGCAGAGGAGGTGCTAAACGGCGCTGCCGCTGCATACGCGCTATGCCGCCCACCCGGGCACCATGCCGGGCCGGAGCGGGCAGGCGGCTTCTGCCTGCTCAACAATGCTGGCCTGGCTGCCACCGTATTACGTGAACGTTATGCCAAAGTGGCGATCATTGATGTGGATTTGCACCACGGCAATGGTACCCAGGATATCTTTTACGCCAGAAACGATGTTTGGGCAGGCTCGCTACACGCCGACCCCAGCGATTTCTACCCGTTTTTCTGGGGCGGCGCTGATGAAGAGGGCAGTGAGGAGGGAGTAGGGGCTAACGTTAATCTGCCGTTGCCTGTCGGCGGTGATAGCGACGTCTATCTGGATGCTCTGGCGGTACTGGTTGACCACCTGCAGCGTTACAAGCCAGAGGCTGTGGTGGTGGCGCTGGGGCTGGATGCCCATAAAGATGACCCGCTTGCCGGCCTTGCCGTGGAAACGGATGCTTTTATCGGCGTGGGCAAACGGCTGGCGGCGTTGTCGCTGCCAACCGTCATTATTCAGGAGGGAGGCTATCCCACTGAGCATCTCAGTGCCAACCTATCCGCTTTTATGCGCGGGTATCAGCAGGCGGCGGCATGAAGACCGGTTTCTACTGGCATGAGCGCTGCTTTTGGCACGATCAGGGGGCGATAGGCGTATTCTCAACGCCGGGTGAGTTTTTACAACCCCAGGCGGCGTCTGAAAGCCCAGAGAGCAAGCGGCGGCTAAAAAATATTCTTGAAGTCAGTGGCCTTATTGATGAACTCCATTTGGTGAAGCCGGGGCCAGCCTCACTGGAGGATCTGCTACGGTTCCATACTCCACGCTATCTGGAAGCGCTACAAGAGGGCGACCGGGGGCGGGGAGGCGATGGTGGTGATTGTGCTCCTTTTATGCCGGGCAGTTGGGCGGCGGCCACTTACTCAGCGGGGCTGGCGATGGCTGCAGTGGAAGCTGTGGCACTGGAGCAGGTTAGTAATGCCTACGCGCTCTGCCGCCCTCCGGGGCATCATGCCGAGGCGGATCAGGGGCGTGGGTTTTGTCTGTTAGGCAATATTCCGGTAGCGGTAATGCGTGCCCGCGCGTTAGGACAGGTTAAGCGCGTAGCGATACTGGATTGGGATGTACACCACGGTAATGGGCAGCAGGCAGCGTTTTATCGTGAGCCTGATGTGTTGACCATCTCTATTCATCAGGCAGCCAATTATCCGTTGGAGACAGGCAGCTTTGAAGAGCAGGGGGAAGGCCCGGGCCTGGGGGCCAATCTTAACTTTCCGTTACCACCGGGCAGTGGCCTGGGGGCATACCAGTACGCCATGGAGCGCCTGGTTTTGCCCGCGCTGGAAGCCTTTGCGCCTGAGCTGATCGTGGTGGCTTGTGGCTATGATGCCTGTGCCAAAGATCCATTAGGCAAAATGCTGCTCAATAGCGGAGCGTTTGCCCACATGACCGCCCAACTGAAAGTGCTGGCCGAGCGATGTTGCAATGGCAGATTGGTGTTTGTACACGAAGGTGGCTATTCAGAAGGCTATGCCCCTCTATGCGGTCACGCGGTTATCCAAACCCTGGCGGGCAGTGCCATTACTGTGCCCGACCCGCAAAACGATGAGATTGCTGCCTGGGGGTATCAGGCTATACAGCCGTATCAACAGGCGCTGATTGACGATTGGCGCCAACAGTGGGAGCAACGCAAGCAATGACACCACTATATGACCGCGAGGGTTGGATTTGGCAGGATGGCGAATGGCAACGGTGGCGTGAGGCAAAGGTGCATGTGTTTAGTCACACCTTGCATTACGGCATGGGCTGCTTCGAAGGCGTGCGAGCTTATGCAGGCTCTGCGGGTACCCATCTGTTTCGTGTGGCGGAGCACACTCGTCGTTTGGTGGAAAGTGCTCATGCGTTGGATATTCCCCTACCGTTCAGTGAAGCCGAGCTGATTGAGGTTCAGTGTGAAAGCGTGACTAAGAACGGCTTGACCAGTGCTTATCTGAAACCGACGGTCTTTTTAGGTGCAGAAGGGTTAGGGCTAAGAGCGCAGGGGCTGACAACCCATATCATGGTCGCTGCCTGGGACCTGGGGCCTTATATTTCCCCTCATGCCGCCACCCATGGACTACGCGCCTTAACGTCCTCCTGGGCGCGCCATCATGTCAATATCAGCCTGTGCCGTGCAAAAACCAGCGGCCACTATGTAAACTCAATGCTGGCGCTTAATACCGCCGTCAAAGCCGGGTTTGATGAAACCATCATGCTGGACCCCGAAGGCTATGTGGCGGAGGCGTCGGCGGCAAACGTCTTTCTGCTGCGCGATGGCGTGCTGCATACACCAGAAGTCACCTCCTGCCTGCAGGGCATTACCCGGGATAGCGTTATTCAGCTTGCCCGTAACGTACTGGGTATTGAGGTTCGGGAACGGCGTATTACCCGTGACGAGCTGTACACCGCCGATGAAGCTTTTTTAACCGGCACCGCCGCTGAAATATTGCCGTTGCGAGAGCTGGACGGGCGTCGTATTGGAACTCGCACCGGAGCGCCGCCACCCAGTGAGCCGATTGCTGCCCATAGTGTTATCGCGCAGCTACAGCGTCTCTATCGCCAGGCGGTGCGTGGCGAGCTTAAAGAGTTCCAGCACTGGCTGACAGCGGTGCCATGTAAAGGGGTGAGTTAGTCGCCCAACTCTTTACATGGCTCAAAATCACTGCTTTCAGGTATGTGAAGAGGTAGTAATCGCGCCTATATTAACCTGATCGCGTCCCGCATACCGAGGATAGGGTGTCATGACAACTAGTAAGCAGTTGCTACCTATGCCGTTGTTGCTGGTCGAAGATGAACCAGAAATGTGTTTACGTTCAACGCGTATTTTGTGCGATATTGGCTATCACGAATCAGCCATTGATCATGTTGAGTCTGTGGGCAGTGCTTTGGAGTATCTGCACAGTCAGATACCCTCTCTGGCACTTGTAGATCTCGGTCTTCCTGATGGCAGTGGTACTGAGGTAATTACACGCTTTCGCCAGCACAACCCCGCTATGCTGATTTTGGTCATTTCTGGGATGAGCAGCCAGGAAGCTATATTGGGTGCGCTGATAGCAGGGGCCAATGGGTATTTACTAAAAGAACGGGATGATCTTGAAATCATGCTTTCTATCCGCTGTGTAATGCGGGGTGGGGCGCCAATTGATCCTTTTCTGGCTAGAAGTATTATCGAAGATTTTATCCCTTTAAATACGAGTAAAGTGAAGGGGGAGGATTATCATAATGGGGAAGACTCGTATGCTACATCGGAAGGCCATGATGTGCTTACTTCACGACAAATTTGTATTTTACAGCTGGTGGCAGATGGTTTGAGCAATAGGGAAATTAGTGAGCGTCTGTGCATCTCCAAGTATACTGTTGAAAGCCATATAAAAAATATTTATCAAAAGCTTACTGTATGCAACCGTGTTTCTGCAGTTACTGCCGCACGTTCCTTGGGGCTGCTCTCATAATCTGGAGCTATCTAGCCTCTTCACCGCTATTTGCCGCTCAGCACGGCCTGCCGTCCTGTAGTGAAGGTGTTGTTAGTGCTCAGGTCGCTAGGGTGCCTTCTATTCCGGTTCCACAGCATACGCCTGATGATGCCTGGGTTGGCGTTAGTCTACCCGACCTTCACTGGTATGAGCGCTGGCCTGATTATCAAGGGTGGGCATTGTATCGTGTGACATTCCAGGCTGACTGTTTTCAAGAGAGGCAATTGGATGATCCTTTAACACTAGTGATCAGCTATCTGAACGCCGCTGGCGCCGTCTATGTGAATGGTCAGTTACTGCATCGTGATATTGCGTTGAGCGAACCATTAACTCAGGGGGTAAATACGCCGCGCCACTGGATATTAACAAGCTTAGCTAGCCGTACTGATCAATTGAATACTCTGCATGTTTATGTGAAAGGGGTTCCCCAGCGTATACCAGCAGGGCTGGGTAGCGTAGTCATTGCGCCCTACCATGAGGCCATGCCTACCTATAACGCTTGGCTGTGGAGCAAAGTACGCATTCCCTGGATGAGTATTATGGTTTCGTGTGCTTTTGGGTTGGCAAGTCTAGTGGTATGGCTGAAGAATCGACAGTTGAAAGTGTTTTTCTGGTATGGCGCTGTTAATTTAGCCTGGGTACTTTTTTATGGCGTATTACAGTTACAGGATCCTTGGCCACTGCCTAGTACACTGGCGATATTACAGGTTAGCCACATAGCATTTGTGTTCTATGTTGCTTGCTTTTGCATGTTGCTATGGAGGTTTGCCGAGCGACAGTCGCCACGCTTGGAGTCCAGTTTATGGGTATGTGTGGCAATAGCCAGTGTAGTACTGCTCTATGTACCGAGTCCCTCCTTAAGGCCCGTCGTTGATGTTGTGGTGCTTCCGCTGTTCGTTATTCTGCTTTTAAGTGTGTTCATCCAGTTTATTACCTTTACTGTTTCACATCCTCGCACGGAGCGTGTCATTGTTTCTGTTACCTTAATTTTTTTTGTCGTGATTATGCTCCATGACCTTTCTTGGGTTTTTGTCCCTACCGAGAGAGGAGAGCCCACTATATGGGCTCCCTATGCTACGTTACCTGCAGCTATATGCATGGCATTAGTGATGACTTTTGTTAGCAGACGCACTATCCAACTGCTAACATCGTTCAACACAGAGTTGGAAAGTGAAATTGAGGTGGCGCGCCAAACGTTACAAAAGCAAATGGAAGATCAGCAACGATTGCAAATCGCTAACTCAAAACTTCATGAGCGCTTGAGGTTAGGACGTGAGCTTCATGACGGTTTAGGAAGTTCGCTGGTGAGTGCCATCGCTCGTATGGAGAGGCATCAAGGCTCTCTTCATCATGCCAAAACATATCGAATTGCTCTTGCTACACTCAAGCTGCTACGCAACGACCTCCGCCATATTATTGATAATGCGTTTACCTCTTCTCAGTTGGCCTCTTTAGAGCCCGGGCCATGGATTGCCCCTATTAGGCAGCGTTACAGTACATTATTTGATGAACTGGGTATGCGGTTGGTTTGGAGTGTTCCAGCCCGTTGGCAGCAGCCTCCCTCCGCAGAGCGATGCATGGCGCTAGCACGTATCATGGAAGAAGCGCTTACTAACATTATCAAGCATAGTCGTGCAAAAACGGCGAGGATTACTATGCGTCAAAATACGCAAAGCTTACTCCTGGCGATTGAAGATGATGGTATTGGCTTTGATATGTCGCTAGTAAAAGAGGCAGGTTTTAGCGTTGGTATTCAAAGTATGCAGGTCCGTGCTAAGGAACAGTCGGGGCATTTATGGGTTCACTCTCACCCTGGTACCACTCGCATAGTAGTACGTACGCCGAGTAAGGGGGGAAGGGGGGGAACATCAGTAAGATAAAACTCGGCTCCGGCTCTGCACAGGCTTGGCTGCGTGGATAAGTTATAACTGGCAAGGCTTCGTTTAGTGGCCATCAAAGCCTTGCCAACTGTATCGAGAGTCATTAAAAATGATAATTTGCCGAAGCCCAAATGGTGGGGTCGCGTTGTTGGTCATCGGCTTGGGCATCGTCGCCATCTAACCTCCATGCGCTGCTAACATTCAAACTGACGCGTTCCTGCTGGTAACGTAGCCCAACCCCTGCTCCTGAAAGTGATCGCGCATTGTCGTCATTACCGCCGCTGGGGGTGCGTCCGCCATCTATGAATACATAGGGCACCATGCCATTGCCCACATGGTAACGAGCCTCTAATTGAGCTAGCCAGCCACGGCTATCTGACCCTTCGCCAACTGGATAGGCGCGTACTCCGTACGGTCCTCCTAAAAAAAAGCTTTCTGAGCCGTCAAGGTTGTCAAGATCCGCCCATTGCGCATGGGTGCGGCCGTAAAGCTCAAAGCCACTGCCAAGTGCCTGAATTCTGGCTATATCCAGTGTTATGTGAGTAAAGCCGTAGTCAGCATCTTCCAATTCTGTTTGTGTTTGGGAGAGTGTGCCGGGCGTCAGTGTCACTGCACCATAGGTAATGCCTCCTACACCTAAAGCATCCCGGTGATCAAAGCGTATACCCAATGGTACGCTATGGCTGCTAGTGGCTCGGCGATAGTTAAAGAGCTCAATATCATCGTCCAGGTCTTTATAGAGATATCGAGCGCTTAATGACACATTAGATTGTTGGCGCCGAACGAGTGAATAGTAGATACCTGCAGCGTACACATCGGCTGTGCCGGTATACCCTTCAAAACCTTTGCCAAGAGCATAATCAGTGTAAGTATAATTTAGCTCACCGCGCATACCATGGGTGCCCAATGGGATTGAGTAGCGTATATCGCCTAGCCAGGTACTCTCGTTAGAGTAAAGACTGGTGAGGTTTAACTCGTCGCCCAACGTCGCTAAATGATGTGCTGAAAGGCTAGCTCGGCCACGGTACTCACCAGAAAATCGGCTACCATGGTTATCTGCTCCAATACTACCTGTGACACGCTGACGGCTACGTACCTGAACCTCCAAATCGCCCTCACCTTGATTAATTCCAGGACGCATAATGGGGGTGATCGATATGCCGGGCAGATCGCCCAGCAGTAGTATTCTGCGCTCCAAATAAGCAGACTCAATCGGGGTTCCTGTACGTAAAGAGGATAACCAGGGGCTGGCAGCTGCGGCTAGAGTTGGGTTGTCGCTGGTGGCGGCCACTTGGCCATAGCGCCCTTCAACTACTTGCAGCTCAAGTACCCCATCAGCCAATGACTGCGCAGGAATAAGAGCTTGTGCAAAAGGGTAGCCGTTATCGCGGTAATACTGACTGATTCGATTTGCAATTGACTGTATGCCTGCTAAATCCTGCGGGCTGCTTATCTGGTCTTGAACGAGTTGGAGAAGCTCGTTCGTGGTGAAGCGACTGTTA
The DNA here is from genome assembly GCF_023507745.1 of Vreelandella olivaria. Classification (GTDB taxonomy): domain Bacteria; phylum Pseudomonadota; class Gammaproteobacteria; order Pseudomonadales; family Halomonadaceae; genus Vreelandella; species Vreelandella olivaria_A. The sequence goes on from NZ_JALPZO010000116.1 coordinate 50,982, forward strand.
CCTTCAAGATGAACAGCGTTCAGACTGATGCGCTGTCCACCTGGCACAGCCTCAGAAAGTGGTTGCCCTTGGAGGTTAAGCTGTATAGACGGCGGTTGAGGGCTCGCAACGGGTGGCTCGCTTTGTTGTAGTATCTGTCCTGCATCAGGCGGCAATTGAGCCAATGTGTTACCACTTGATAACACACCAGCGCAAAGTGGTAAAGTATACTTAAGCTGGCGGATGGTGGAAGTGAGGGGAGCAATAACCATAATCTGAAAGTATCTCTGTTTCATTTTGTATTCCATTTAGGTAATTGGGCCAGCGACATAGCTCGTTGTACGGATATCTGTATGTCACTGA
>NZ_JALPZO010000117.1 GCF_023507745.1 Vreelandella olivaria
GTGAAAAAGCCGAGTGCGAGCGCACTAATGATATGGCCCGCTGGCGACGCTTTCGGCGCAAACGGCTGTGGGAGCATGCCCGTTTCGCCCACTGGTACACCGAGTACCGCATGAAGCATGTGCTGCCCAAAGCCGTGCCGGATGACTGGCTGGCGGAGTGGTCCAGGCCCCTCCCCAAGGCGCAGTGGGCCACACCCTCCCAGGCATTGACGGAACTGAGCGAACACCTACGTGCCGCCTACCAGCGCGGCGAGAAATTCAGTGAGATGGGCGATATTGAAAAGCGCTTTGGGGTCACCCCCCCTGATACCCGCCAACACGCGTACCCTGCGTTTCCGTTTAGGTAGTAGGTGATGTTAGGTACACCACGAGGAGCCTTAATCTGCTTTTGTGAGGTCAATAAAAGCGATCAGAAAAACGGCCCAGTAAAGGACTGTTTTGCTATATATCATCGGTTCAGGCCAGGTCAAACAGCAGCACTTCGGTGGCCAGGGTGGCCGTTACGCTGAAGCTCTCCCCTGGCGTAAAGGCTGCGGCATCGCCAGTGTTCAGGGTTTCGCCGTTCACCTCTACGGCACCTTGGACCACGTGGAGCCAGGCGTAGCGAGTAGGCGGTGTCGCGATTTGCTCTCCCGCCCCCAGCAGGCTGGCGTAAAGGTTTACATCCTGATTAACGCTCACTGAACCATCACGGCCCGTTTGTGATGCTACCAGGCGCCACTGGCTTTGGCGTTCGGCGATGGGGAAAGCTTTCTGCTCGTAGCTGGGGGTAACCCCCCGTTGGGCAGGTTCGACCCAGATCTGCAGGAAGTGCAACCCGTTTTCCTGGGAGTGGTTAAACTCGCTGTGGAGCACGCCGGTACCTGCCGACATGCGCTGCACGTCCCCTGGGCGCATCACTTCACCGTTGCCCATGTTGTCCTTGTGCTCCATTTCCCCCTCTAATACGTAAGAGATAATCTCCATATCCCGATGAGGGTGGGCACCAAAGCCATGGCCAGGGGCAACCCGGTCTTCATTAATGACCCTCAAGGCCCGAAACCCCATATGGTTGGGATCCATATAGTTGGCAAAAGAGAACGTATGGTATGAGCGCAGCCAGCCGTGGTCAGCATAGCCCCGTTCGTTGGAACGGCGAATGTTCATGATGTGCTCCAAAAATGTCGTAAGGATAAGCGTTAATATACGCCTGCCCGAATGTCTTATGGGGTGAAGGTTTCTCAATGATGTGAACGAATAAATCGATGATTCGCCATAGCTATGAATAGGTATTGTTGTCGCCTATATAAGCGGTCGTGGTTAGCGCTTATGTTTTGTTGGGCTTTCCGGTAAAATATGCGCGTCTATTTTAACCCGGTCCGCCCTTTGCGAGGGCGACTACCAGGAGCATTACATGTCTATCTCTACCCCCACGCCTCCCATTGTGGCGGCGGCGTTATATAAATTTGTCACCCTGAACGACTTTGAAGCCCTGCGTGAACCACTGCGCCAAACCATGGTGGACAACGGTGTAAAGGGCACGCTGCTATTGGCAAAAGAGGGAATTAACGGCACCGTGGCTGGCACCCGCGCGGGCATTGATGCCCTGCTGGCCTGGCTTACCGCAGACCCACGCTTAAGTGATATCGACCATAAAGAGTCCTTTTGCGATGAGCCGCCTTTCTATCGCACCAAAGTGAAACTGAAAAAAGAGATCGTCACACTGGGCGTGCCTGACATAGACCCCAACGACACGGTGGGCACCTATGTTGAGCCTGAACACTGGAACGACGTGATTGCCGACCCGGAAGTACTGGTGATTGACACCCGCAATGACTACGAAGTGGCTATTGGCAGCTTTGCAGGGGCCATTGACCCGAAAACCACCACCTTCCGCGAGTTCCCTGAGTATGTGCGTGAGCACTACAACCCGGCACAGCATAAAAAAGTGGCGATGTTCTGCACCGGTGGTATTCGCTGCGAAAAAGCCTCCAGCTTTATGCTAAAAGAGGGGTTTGAGGAGGTATATCACCTGAAAGGCGGTGTGCTGAACTATCTTGAAAAGGTTCCTGAGGAGCAGTCGCTCTGGCGCGGTGAGTGTTTTGTGTTCGATAACCGCGTCACGGTGCGCCATGACCTGAGCGAAGGCGCCTATGAGCAGTGCCATGCCTGCCGCATGCCTGTTTCGGTAGAGGATATGCAGTCGCCAGCCTATGAGCCAGGTATTAGCTGCCCTCACTGCATTGACTCACTTCCCGAAAAAACCCGTGCTGCCGCCCGCGAGCGTCAGCGCCAAATCGAGCTGGCTAAAGCCCGTGGTGAACCCCACCCATTGGGTCATAACCATCGTGAAAAAGCGTAAATATTGAAAGTGCAGGGTACCGGCGCTGAATGAAGTCTATGCGTAGGTTGGCTGAAGACGTGGCTGGAGGCATTGATACCTGTATTGCCAAGCGCTCAACTCAGTGGTGCCATCGTTAGACGAGCGTGTGCTGTCCATTGGTGGAATTTGTTTCCGTAAACGCGACAGCGGGCCCTGCGCACGTTATCCTCACTCCCTTTACACCTTCAGGAGAGAGCAAGGTGAGTGAAGCCAAGCGCAGGCCGGTCGGTCGTCCAGCGGGAGCCACTAAGGCGAGTGGTGGGCATAGCCAATCGCTGGTACGCGGCCTAACGCTATTAGAGCATTTGTCGGCGAGTCCTTTAGGGTTGGCCCTTTCAGATCTGGCAGAGATGGCCGATCTCGCGCCTTCCACCACTCATCGTCTGTTGCAAGCACTGCAAAGCCAGGGGTTCGTCACCCAGGAGAGCGAGCAGGGGCTGTGGCGCATTGATGTGAAGACGTTTCGTATCGGTAACAGCTTTTTAGAGGCTCGTGATGTTGTGGCTAAAAGTCGGCCTTTTCTGCGTCGGCTAACGGCGGAGACTGGCGAAACCGCGAACCTGGGAATTCGCGATGGCGCGACCGCAGTGTTTCTTGCCCAGCATGAGTCCCCGCAGATGATGCGCATGATTACCCGTCTGGGGTCACGCGCCCCGTTGCATGCCTCTGGTGTAGGTAAAGCACTGCTGGCCTGGATGAATGAAGAGGAGCGTGCGGAGCTGCTTGAAGGCTATGACCTCGCCAGGGTAACTGAAAACACGCTTTACCAACCGGATGCGCTGTTAACAGAGATGGCGAACATTCGTGCGCAAGGGTTTGCCTGTGATCGCGAAGAACATGCGGTGGGCCTCCATTGCGTAGCCGCCTGTGTACATGATGAGCATGGTACGCCGCTGGCGGCGATTTCGGTATCCGGGCCAATGGCGCGTATCCCTGAAGAACGCCTGTTGGCACTGGGGGCGTTGGTGCGCACCACGGCTGATGAAATTACGTTGCAGCTGGGTGGGCACGTACCCCGCTGATAAGGCCTGAAACCCTATGTTCAGCCTGTTTTGGATTGCCTTGGCCAGTGCCACGTTGCTGCCTGGTGGCTCAGAGGTATGGTTGGCGCGGCTGTGGTGCGTGGGAGAGCCCGCACTGGCCTTATGGGTGGTGGCTACCACGGGCAATACGATAGGCAGCATGATTAATGTGGCAATGGGGCGCTACGCCCGTCAGTTTCAGCACCGTCGTTGGTTTCCTGCTTCACCTAATGGCCTGGCTCGGGCTGAGCGCTGGTATCACCGCTTTGGGGAGTTTAGCCTGCTGCTTTCCTGGGCGCCTGTGGTTGGCGATCCCTTAACGGTGCTGGCGGGCATTTTTAAGTTGCCTTGGTGGCGCGCATTGCTGTGGATTGTGGTCGCAAAAGGTGCGCGTTACGCGCTGGTGCTCATGTTGGCACAGCAATGGTTGGTTCCGCTGTGTCATTAATGCGTGCAGCAGTGTCCCATTATTCACCTGGCAAGCCTGCTGGCCCCGCGAGACTTCTCTTTACCCATGTTACCCTAAGGCTATCGCTAACCAGCGTTGCGCTTCTCTGCGAGGTGCGCTATTGAGTTGCATAACGCGATTCAACCGTTAGATTGATAAGGGTACTCACCACAAAAGGGAGGTTAAGGTGTGACGTCACTACGTTTACTACCCTGGCTAGGTGTCTGGATGTTGGCGCTGTTTGCCATATTCTCAACGCCAGCAATAGCACAAACCACGCTTGGCGCAGCTAATGAAGACACCGCTCCAGCAACCCAGGAGCCACCTTCTTACGCGGCACTTGCTGATCTTCTGGAGGATGAACAGGCACGGCAGGAGTTGATAGAGCTGTTACGGCATCAAGCATCCGCACTGCCTGAAGGGCTTGCCAGTGAACTTTCCCCAGAGGCTGCTGCCGAGGGCAGTGATATCGCGCCTGAGGATGTTTCACTGCCACGCCAACTTGCTGAACTCACCAGCCGGGTAGTGAGTGATGTGGGTGGGCAGCTTGAGCAGGCAATCGCCATTGTGGGTAATCTGTTGACCGGTCAGGCGGGTGGCACCTTCGATATGTCGGCGTTTATTAGCGCAGCTATCAACCTTGGCCTGGTGATCGTCGCCACCTTCGCGTTATTTCTAACTTTCCGCCGGATAGCGAAGCCTCTGTTCACCCGCATCAGTGCGTGGTCCCAGCAAGGCGGGGGGTTAACACCTGTACTGCGGCTGGTGCTGTGTGTGGCGGTGGCCGCCGTTATTGATGTCCTGCTGGTCGCGGCGGCGTATGTGGGTGGTAATCTGGTGGCCACCTTTGCGGTTGGAGAGACAGGAGAGCTTTCTACGCGCGCCTCACTGTTTTTAAATGCCTTTTTGATTATCGAGCTGTTAAAAGCGTCTGTGCGGATGCTCTTTTCCTCTCGTTATGAGGGGCTTCGGTTATTGCCTGTCTCCGCCCCGGAAGCCTCTTACTGGAACCGCTGGATAGCGCGCCTGATCGGCATGGTGGGTTATGGCCTGATGGTGGTTGTACCGCTGATTAACTTCTATGTGTCCGTTACGTTAGGGCAGGCCGTTGGCACGCTGATCATGGTGCTGGCGTTTATTTATGCTGTGGGCGTCGTGCTTAAAAACCGTGTTCGGATACGCACTAACCTCAACCAGATGGGTAACCGCTCCACGTTGACGGCCAGCCGTGTCTCGTTACGCCTGTTTGCACGCACCTGGCATCTGTTTGCGCTGCTCTATTTCCTGGTGGTGTTTGTGCTTACTCTGGTTCGCCCAGGAGACGCCCTGCCATTTGTATTGTTTGCCACCCTGAAAACCCTGGCAGCTATCGTGGTTGGTCTGTTGCTATCGACCTTCTTAAGCCAAACCATTGGGCGCCGCATTCAGCTTTCCGATGACCTGCGCCGCAAGTTACCACTGCTGGAAGCACGCTTGAACAGCTATGTGCCGAATGCGCTGCGAGTGCTGCGAAGTGTGATTTTAGTCGCTGTTATTATGGTGGTGTTGGATGCCTGGGGAGTCTTTAATCTGGCGGGCTGGTACGCCTCTGAGCGTGGTGCTCATATGGTGGGCATTCTGATCAGTATTGCGATCATTCTTATGGTAGCACTGGGTGTGTGGTTAGGGTTGGCCAGCTTAATTGAGCATAAGCTGAATCCTGAGACCGGCCACGGTGAGCCTTCAGCACGGGCCAAAACGCTGTTAAGCCTGTTCCGTAATGCCCTGGCCATTGCCATGGTCACCATCACTGGCATGATTCTGCTGTCAGAAATTGGTATTAACATCGGGCCGCTGATTGCGGGTGCCGGTGTTTTGGGCCTGGCAATCGGTTTTGGGGCGCAAACGCTGGTCCAGGATGTGATTACCGGTATCTTTATTCAGGTCGAGAACGCGATGAACACGGGGGATGTGGTCACTGTAGGTGGTATAACGGGGACTGCTGAAAACTTGAGTATTCGTTCCGTAGGAATTCGTGATCTATCGGGTACTTACCATATTGTACCGTTCTCCAGTGTTAATACAGTGTCTAACTACATGCGTGAGTTTGGTAACCACGTTGGTGAGTACAGCATTGCGTATCGTGAAAATATTGATGATGCCATTGAGCAGCTCAAACTGGCCTTCGAAGATCTGAAAGCCAGCGAAGATTATGGCTACAAGCTATTAGCAGACATGACCGTAGCGGGAGTCACGGCGCTTGCAGACAGCTCGGTAAACATCCGTGTGGTCATCAAGACGGCTCCAGGCGAACAATGGGGTGTGGGTCGTGCGTATAACCGTCTTGTGAAGATGCGCTTTGATTCTGCGGGTATCGAGATCCCGTTCCCGCATACGACGCTCTACTTTGGCCAGGATAAAACCGGCTCTGCACCCCCCGCGAATCTGCGTGTCATGCAGCAGGACTTCACCATTGATGGCAGCCCGGCTGGGCAGCCCAAATCCAAGCATCTGGACACAGATGATCGTTATGATCCTCGCCAGAAAAAGTCCCAGCCTGTCGATAAAGAGCACCTCAAACCTGATGGGGAGGATGTCTAGATTATAAAAAGGCGCCGCTTTACGTGGCGCACAGAAGGGGCTGCCTTAGGGCAGCCCCGCTGGGTTAGCCAGGGTAATTTTCGGAGTGCCGCCCTTCAAGGTTGATAGACTCTCCTCCATCCACCGTGAGTATCTGCCCCGTGACGAAATCATTACTCAGTAAGTAGTGCAAAGCCTGTATCAGATGTTTAGGGGCACCCTGGTGTTTTAGGGGGATACCCTCTAACCGCCACTGAAGATAATCGCCGGTCCGCTGCGAGGCAGGTAAAACTACGCCTGGAGCGATGCCATTGATACGAATACGGGGTGAAAATTCAAGTGCTGCCATACGTGTCATATCGGCAAGACTTTTTTTAGACAATAAATAAGCCGCATAGGGGTACTGATGGTAGGCCGTTTTATTGTCGATGATATTGATAACCTGGCCTTGCTCCACACGTTCGGCAAACAGTCGTGTTAGTAGTAGCGGTGTAAACATATTGACCCGAAACTGCGTTTCCAGCATGGACATATCTGTCGCTGATACAGGCGCAGCCTGGTAGGTTGAGGCGCTGTTAAGCAATAGGCTCAAACCAGGAAAGTGCTGTTTGGCTGTGGTTATTAACGGCTCAAGGGGGTCTACTAAAAAATCGCAGGCTAATATTTCACATGCCCGTCCTTTGTCACGAATCACTTGAGCAACGTTTTCGGCTTCAGCTCGCGAGCTGTTAACGTGCAAGGCAATGTCATAGCCTGTATCCGCCAATGCTTCAGCAAAGTAGCGGCCCAGTCGTGTAGCGCCTCCAGTCACTAAGGCAGCAGGTGTGGTCATCTATGTCTCCCCTTGCTTATTAGTGTTAGTTGCTACCATGACTTTCTGCGTGAGCTTAACGTTTGTCAATGAGCTGTATAGCCCTTGAACATAATAGCAGTAAGTCTACTCTGGGAAAGTGCCTACATGGTTCAGTAACTTCTTTGCTGGCAGTGCCTTATAAAGCGGGATGTTGATATGCCATCATCAGCGTTTCAGACAACACTAACGAGTGCTTACCATGAAGGTTTCATTTCGGTAGGTACCAATATTGAGCCCGAGCAGCACTATGCTGATGTGCTGGCCATTCTTAACCGAGAATGCATTTTACTGGCCAGTTCCAGCGTTATTCGCACCTCCCCAGTGGGGTACCAGTATCAGCCTGACTTTCTCAATGCGGCGCTGTTGGTACGCACACCTCTTGAGTACGACGCCTTCCGTGCCTATTTAAAGGAAGTCGAAAATCGCCTTGGCCGCGTACGCGGGCCAATCAAGTCCGGCCCCAGGACCATGGATTTGGATATTGTGGCATGGGATGGAGAGGTAGTAGATGAGGGTTACTACCAGTATGACTATGTACGTGGCCCAGTCGATGAAGTGTTAGCGGCGACTGGGCGAGTGCTAACCACCCAGAATTAACAGTCATTTTTTTGATCACGGAGCTAACGCTTTGCAACAAACGGCCGATAATGCCAGTACTATCCTGTTGCTTACTCCAAGCTGCACTGAAGGGGTAGTCTGAAGAGGGACAACCGTGATCAGCCTCGCGACTAATGTCACGTCGTTACTGGTGCTCAATAACCTGCGCAGTAGTCAGCAGGCGATGCAAACCGCCATGCAGCGGCTTTCGTCGGGCCTGCGTATCAATAGCGCCAAGGATGACCCCGCAGGGCAGGCCATTGCCAATCGTATGGAAGCGCAGATCCGCGGTATGAATCAGGCGATTCGTAATACCAATGACGGTATTTTCATGGTGCAAACCGCTGAAGGTACGCTTAATCAGATTAACGATAACTTACAGCGTATTCGCGAATTGAGTGTTAAAGCTGCTAACGGCACTAATGCCTCCTCAGATCTCGCCTCTATCCAGATTGAAATTGACCAGCGCCTGGAAGAAATTGATCGTTTGGCAGCCCAGAGCAATTTTAATGGAATAGGCCTGTTCGGCAGCGATCAAACGCTCAATATCCAGGTAGGGGCGAATGCGGGAGATATCATTGGGGTGCGCTTTGAAGCCATGGGTATAGAAGCCCTTAACCTTGATGGCTTTAGCGTACTGGATGATGGTAGTGCAACGCCAAACCCCATGGAGGCCATTGATGAGGCAATCAAGCGGGTGGACCGCCAGCGCAGTTATATGGGCGCGGTGCAGAACCGTTTTGAAAGCGTGATTGATGGCCTTCACACCAGCATTATTAACACATCGGCAGCCCAGTCGCGTATTCAAGACGCCGATTATGCCCAGGAAGTCTCTAACCTGATTCGTGCACAACTGCTGCAACAGGTGGGAATGGCGATGCTGGCACAGGCAAATCAACAGCCGCAGATTATTCTACGGCTGTTAGAAGGGCTTTAAATAACTCAATAATCCCCTGTTCCCGTGCCATAGCATAGGCTGCGAAGTGATAGATCGGCGCTCCTGAGGCAAAACATACTGCCACTGGCCAGAAACGTGCATGCAATGACGGGGCGTCACATCGACATGCTCATTTATGGTGCATAAAGATTGCTGATTTCTGCTTTTAGCGGCGGGAGTGACTGCCGAGCTGATTTAGTACCCGCTCAATAGGATCACCAATGGCAAACTGTAAGCGGCCCTCTGGATGTTGGGTGGGTTGAGCCACTAAGTCATCGAGTGATTAAAAAGGTCGGCTGGTAGGGTTTTTGGCTGCAAAATATATGGATATGTAGTCAGAACATCCATATTGTTGGAGTGTTTGTGGCAAAAAAAGCGCCATTCAATGAATGGCGCGAGGACAGGAAACTGAATACAGTATATAGCATATGTAGACCAACGTCTAACAAGTTTTAAAATGGTGCATCAAATATTCAGGGCGCACCAATCTGGACTTGCCGGATGGCGTAAAGATGATTTTTATGAAATCTAAGATATTGAAAATAATAAACAAATAGAAATATGGCAGCATTGCTGCAACCAGCAAAGCAGGTTTTGTATACAAGGTGCTTTGCGAATGACACGTTTATCCTCATTTCCTACCCGGTCATGTGCTGTTGGCCCACGTTCCTTTAAGGCTTGGGCGGCGGCCCTGGCCTTGCTGCCGATGAGTGCATTGGCGGACAACACGTCCGTGCGCTTTCAGTTGGATTGGCGTTTCGAGGGGCCTGCCGCGCCATTTTTAATGGCTGCTGAGAAAGGCTACTTTGCCGAAGAGGGCCTGGATGTACAGATTGATTCGGGCAGTGGTTCTGCAGGGGCCATTAACCGCGTTGCTTCTGGTGCCTACGAAATGGGTTTTGGTGATTTAAACGCTCTGGTTGAGTTTTTAGCCGAAAACCCCGATGGCCCTGGCATTCAGGGCGTCTACATTGTTTACGATGGTACCCCTGCGGCAGTGTTTGCACGTAAGGATAGTGGTATCGAGAGCCCTGCTGACCTTGCTGGTAAAACAATAGCTGCCCCCGCCTTTGATACAGGCTACCGTGGCTGGGGGATTTTTGCAGCGGCCAATGGGCTGGAGGCGGATGCTGTCGAGTGGCAAAACGTTGATCCTACCTTGCGGGAAACGTTACTTACCCGTGGCGACGTGGATGCCATTACGGGGTTCTACTTTACCAGTCTGCTGAATTTGGAAGAGCGGGGCATCAGTGAGGAGGATCTCACCATTATGCCATTCCCTGATTACGGGGTGCCGCTGTATGGCAATGCCATTATTGCCAGTGAAGCCTTTGCCGAAGAGAATCCTGAGGCTGTGCAGGGTTTCCTGCGTGCCTTTAACCGCGCGTTGGGTGAAACGCTGGCGGACCCTGAAGCGGCTATTGAGTATGTTAGAAATCGCGATGGGCTAATTGATGTTGATATGGAAACCCGCCGCCTCAAGCTTGCGCTGGATAGCGTTGTGGACACCCCCGATGCGCGTGAATTCGGCGTTGGTGGAGTGGATGAAGAGCGCCTGGTGCAGGCCATTCAACTGGTGGCGGATGCCTACGACCTGCCCACCCTACCCTCGCCGGATCAGGTCTTTAACTCTCGTTATCTCCCACCTGTAGACGAACGGATGCTGCTGCCGGAGGTAGAGTAATGTCGGCAGCGTTTGTCACCTTTGATGGTGTGAGTTTGGCCTACGACGGGACAGGCAATGCCATTGAGGATATTAATTTAGCCATCCACGAAGGTGAGTTTGTCGCCTTCGTTGGGCCATCCGGGTGCGGAAAATCGACCTTTATGAAGCTTTGCACCGGACTGCACGCCCCTACAATGGGAACGGTCAGTGTGGATGGCACGCCGGTAGCGGGGCCGTTGAAAATTTCCGGTATGGCCTTTCAAAACGCCAACCTGCTCCCTTGGCGCACAACATTGGATAACGTGCTGCTGCCCCTCGAAATAGTCAAACCCTACCGGCACCAGTTTCGTAAACGACGTGAGGAGTTTGTGGGCTGGGCTCGCAAGCTGCTGAAAACCGTTGGCCTGGAAGAGCATGAAAATAAGTACCCATGGCAACTTTCCGGCGGTATGCAGCAGCGTGCTTCCATTTGCCGGGCGCTGATTCACCAGCCGCGCCTGCTAATGCTGGATGAGCCGTTTGGTGCCCTGGATGCGTTTACCCGGGAAGAGCTGTGGTGTGTACTGCGGGACTTATGGGAAGAGCAGCGCTTTACCGTTGTGTTAGTGACACACGATTTGAGAGAGGCGGCGTTTCTCGCTGACACCGTGTATGTCATGAGCCGTCGCCCGGGCCGCGTTATCGAAAAACGCAGTATTACGTTACCGCGTCCCCGTCCGCTGGAAACCACTTACGAAAAACCATTTATTGATCTGGTGCAGGAACTTCGTGCCCAGATTGGTGATGTACGTAGTACTTGATGAAAGGCGTCTTTAATGACTAAAAACAGCAGTCTCATTGAGCGGCTAGCCCCGTGGATCGCCGTTGTCGCCCTGGTGGTGGTGTGGGAAGTCACGGTGCGTCTTTTTAATGTACCCAGCTTTATTTTTCCCAGTGCATTGGATACTGCCCAGGCATTGGTGACCTATGCAGGCCCCATTGGCAGGCACTCATGGCAAACGTTCTGGACCACACTGATTGGCTTTGGTCTGGGGGTGGTGGTAGGTCTGCTGCTTGGTTTTATTATTGGCTCGTCACGCTTTCTGTATAACGCCTGCTACCCACTGTTGGTCGGCTTTAACGCTATCCCCAAGGTCGCGTTTGTGCCGATTTTGGTCGTGTGGTTTGGTATTGGCTCCGTGCCCGCCATTCTTACCGCGTTTCTGATTTGCTTCTTCCCGATTGTGGTGAACGTTGCCACTGGACTGGCAACACTGGAGCCGGAAATGGAGGATGTGCTGCGGGTGTTGGGTGCGCGTCGGCTGGATGTACTGCTCAAGGTGGGGCTGCCCCGCTCCTTGCCCTACTTTTTTGCCTCCCTGAAAGTCGCCATCACTCTGGCGTTTGTGGGTACAGTGGTCTCTGAAACCGTGGCATCGAATCAGGGGATTGGTTATCTGATGATGAGTGCCGGCTCGCAGATGCGCATGGGCCTGGTGTTCGCGGGACTATTAGTGATTAGTGCAATGGCTATGGTGATGTATGAGCTATTTGCACTGCTTGAGAAGCGTATGACCGGCTGGGCGCACCGCGGCCAGCAGCGATAATCGATCATCATCACCAACGATAACTATCATCACCAACGATAGAGCAAGGACGCACTGGTCGTATGGTCAGTGCGTTCGCTGGCATCTTCCGGTGGCTCGGAGTTATTCTTGATTTCATGGGAGAGCCGCAGCGAGAGTCGCGAGTTCAAGCGAGCCGTAAGGGCAGATAATGAGCGCGAAGTGGTGTTTTGTTCAGTGTATTCAACTGACATTTCCTGGCTTAAATCAACGTGCTGTGAGAATTCCCAACGATAATCAAGGGCCGAATAGGCCACTGCTAGCTGCTCGTTATCGTCACCGCGTAGTCGGTCGTGACGATAACCAGGGCCAGCTTCAAGCGAAAGATAGTGTCGCTCACCATCCAGAATTTGTCGGCCATACCCGCCAATGGCCGATAGCTGTTGGTCGTAACCGGCAAAGCGGTCCTTCTCCCACCGGGCAAAGCCAAACAAGTAGTGCGGGCCATTGAAATCATAGCGCTCGCGCCCCGAAAGCAGGTACTGCTCGGCACTTGTCTCACCAGATTTGCTAACGTTACGAACTTCGCCACGCAAGGAGTGTGTAAAATCGCCGGTTAACCATGTCAGGCGCGTTTTACCAATCAAGGTACGGCTGTCGGTATTACCTGAAAGCTGATTGAACCCCAGTTCTGCATCACCACTGAAAACAGGGGCATTTTCGGGCGGCGGCGGCGGGGCATAAAAAGGGTTGGCGGTGGCGGCACCAGCAAATAATGACCAGCTCAACAGCACTATACTTCTTGATAGGCTAAGCACTTATCTCCTCCGTGAGAGTGGGTATGAGTGGAAAATCAGCTGCTATATAAGCAGAGTGGCATAAAAGCGCAACGATTATCGCAGTTATGCTCAGCATGTCATAATGGCGCTGTCGCGCTTTTTGAGTTCCGCTATGACCACTTCCCGTCCACGTACGCTGGCTGAGTTACAGCGCTGGCGACGCACCCGCGCCAAGCGCCGTTGGTATAAGCGTAGCTTTCGTTTGCAGGTCATGCTGCTGGTTGGGCTGCTGTTGGCCGGTATGCTACTGGCCCAGGGCACTTATCTCAATCATCGTAAAGCGGAAATTATTACCCATCAAATGGGTGAACGCGCCTTGGCGGTGGCTAAAACAGTGGCGGGTATGCCGCAAATCGTCAATGCGTTTGCCACGCCGACCCCCGCGCTTATTATTCAACCACTCGCCGAGCGGGTACGGCAAGAAACCGGTGCTCGCTATGTGGTGGTGGGCAATGCCCAGTCGATACGCTACTCACACCCGGTGCCGGAGCGTATTGGGCAACCCATGGTGGGTGGAGATAACGATCAGGCATTAATTTACGGCCAATCCTATGTTTCTGAGGCCACCGGAACGCTGGGCACGGCCATGCGCGGCAAAACGCCTATCTGGGATGAAGAAGGCAATATCATTGGTGTGGTGTCGGTCGGTTTCATGATGGATCGCGTTGCCCTGGATGTGGGCCGTTACACCAACTTTGGGTGGGCGCTGGTAGCGCTCATGATTATCCTGGGGTTTGCGGGGGCATACTGGTTATCACAGCACCTCAAAAAAATTATTCTAGGACTTGAACCTTATGAAATTGCACGTCTGGCGATGGAAAAGGAAGCCATTCTGCAGTCAATTCATGAGGGCATTATGGCGGTTAACAGGGAAGGGCAGATTACCCTGGTGAACCAGCAGGCGCGGCGCTTTCTGGAGTTACCTGATGGGCACGTACTGCTGGGTCAGCCAATACGTGAGGTAGTGCCCAACTCACGTTTACTTGAAGTGCTCAAACGTGGCGAACAGGAGTTTGACCAGGAGATGTGGCTGGGTGATCACCCGGTCGTTGTTAACCGTGTACCGATTCTCCACGAAGGTGAGGTTGAGGGCGCCGTTGCCACCTTCCGTAGCCGCCGGGAAATTATTGATCTTTCCCAGGCGCTTACCCAGGCAAGCCGCGATGTGGATATGCTGCGCGCCCAGGCCCATGAGTTCTCTAATAAGCTCTACACCATTTCAGGGCTATTGCAGCTTCAGCAGATTGACGAAGCATTGGCGCTTATCCACCAGGAAACCGAACGCGCCCAGGCCCAGATGAGTTTCTTGATGCATAACGTGGCCGATGCGGTGTTAAGCGGTACACTGCTGGGTAAGCTCACTCGGGCTCGTGAGTTGGGGGTCACGCTGGAGATTGATCAACAAAGCATGCTCTCTTGTCATTTAACGCCGACTGGCCAGGAAGTCATGATGAGCGTGGTAGGTAACCTGTTGGATAATGCCTGCCATGCCGCCCTTAATGGGCCTAATGCAGCGATACCAAAAGTGCGGCTGTTTTTCACCGATCTGGGGGAGCAGTTATTGATAGAGGTAGAAGATAACGGCTCTGGCGTCCCTTCTGAGCATACTGAGTCGGTTTTTCAGGAAGGTTTTTCTACTAAAACGGGCAAGCATTGTGGCATTGGGCTGGCCTTGGTGGCGAGGCTGTGTCGTCAGCACGGCGGGGCAGTGACCCTGGAAGAGAGTGAGCTTGGAGGGGCATGTTTTATTGCGGTGCTCGACCGATCTTTATGCGCCCAGCTGGAGACAACCTATTCATCATAATAATGATGCCCGCGAGGAATAAGCATGGCTGCGAGGCAATATGGCATTTTGGTAGTCGAAGATGATTTTCGCATTGCCGATATTCACAAGGCCTTTATCGAACAAAGCGACGGTTTTTACGTCGTGGGTATGGCGCGCAATGGTAGTGAAGCGAAAGCGCTAATGGCTCAGCACGCAGATGATATCCATTTGATTCTGCTGGATGCCTATTTACCCGATGTGGAAGGGCTGGAGCTTTTATGGGCGATCCGCCGCGACTATGTGCATGTGGATATCGTCATGGTGACCGCTGCCCGGGAAGTGGAAACCATTAGCGAAGCGTTGCGAGGCGGGGTCTTTGATTACTTGATTAAGCCTATTGCAGCGGCACGCATGAGCCAGATGCTTATTCGCTTTCGTCGTGAGCGCGAAGCGTTAGCGAATCGTGCAGAACTGAGTCAGGCTGAATTGGATCATGTACTGGCCCGGTTACAGCCTGGTAATGCTCCACGTTTGCCCCACAAAACACGCACTCTTCCCAAAGGCATTGACCGCCTGACCCTGCGTGCAGTGGTGGCAGCTCTGCAAGCATCAACACAGCCTCTGGCTGCTATGCAGGTAGCGCGGGAAATGGGAACCAGTCGCTCCACGGCGCGGCGCTATCTGGAGTTTCTGGTTTCGGTACAGCTGGTAAACGCCGAGTTGGGCTATGGCGATGTCGGCAGGCCGGAGCGCCGCTATCGCTTGATAGGCGACGCCTTACTCTGGTGCGAAGATGAGTAAGAACGCTGAGGGGGAAAAGGCAGGGGTGTGAGCAGAATGCACACAATGCCCAGAAAGCACTTTTTGTTCCTTATGTTCACAACGTTGAGAGACGTTGTGCCAATCCTTTAACGTGCGCTTCGCACGCTTCCATCGTCATGCTTTCTTCGGCAAGAAGAGCGCCATGTTCGTCAGCTTACCGGCACCGGAGCGTGCTTGCTGCCCAGGACTGTTTCGGAGCTTCCTTCCGTCTCATTCCAGTAACTTTCTCGCTTTGGTCAATTCCAGAGGCGGGCAGAGTATTCCGGTCCCGCTGCTAGACAATCAACGTTTATCGTCCGTGGTTCGTCGATAGCCCATCGGGGTCGAGACGCTGCCTCTGTGCGGGTTGCTATGGCTGGTTAAGTTTAAAATTAAAGCAAGGATTAATAACGCATGAGCTTAAGTGTTATTGGTTTTATTACCATAATCGTTATCGTCGGCCTACTCATTAGTGGACGCGTGTCGCCACTGGTGGCAATGGTGATACCGCCGGTGATTGCTGCCTTTATGGCTGGGTTTGACGCAAATGATCTGGGAGGATTCTTTAGTTCAGGCTTGAACTCTGTGATGAATGTGGCGGTGATGTTTATCTTCGCCATTATTTTCTTTGGCATTATGCAGGATACGGGGCTGTTCGAGCCGGTGATTAACAAGATGATTGCCCTGTCGAGGGGCAATGTCATTACGGTTGCCGTTATTACCGTGTTTATTGCAATGGTGGCGCAGTTGGATGGCTCGGGTGCATCCACCTTCCTGATTACCATTCCTGCTTTATTACCGCTCTATTTGCGGCTGCGTATGAACCCCTACTTACTGCTCCTCCTCATTGCGGGTTCCGCTTCCATCGTCAATATGGTGCCGTGGGGTGGTC
Source organism: Vreelandella olivaria (assembly GCF_023507745.1). Classification (GTDB taxonomy): domain Bacteria; phylum Pseudomonadota; class Gammaproteobacteria; order Pseudomonadales; family Halomonadaceae; genus Vreelandella; species Vreelandella olivaria_A. The sequence continues at coordinate 16,286 of NZ_JALPZO010000117.1, forward strand.
CATTGGGCCGGGTGGCATCGGTACTGGAGGTGGATGTAACCGAGCTATGGTATCCGCTGATTCAAATTCAGGCCATCGGGCTCGTTCTGATGCTGTCGCTGGCTATTTTTATGGGGATCCTGGAAAAACGCAGGATTCTGAGAACCTATGGCACTCTGCAGCCAAGCCAGGAGCGTAATGAAGCGCCGCTTACTCAAGGGGTTGTATCCAATGAGGTAGATGTCAGCCTGCAACGTCCCAAATTGATCTGGGTGAATGCGCTGATTGCCATTGCGGTTATTACTATCCTGGTGGCCGGTGTTTTACCTGCTGGCCTGGCCTTTTTGCTGGGGGTCTCGGTGGCGCTGTTGGTGAACTATCGAACACCTAAAGAACAGATGGCGCGCATCCAGGCACATGCGCCGGATGCATTGACCATGGCATCCATCATTATTGCGGCAGGGCTGTTTCTGGGGGTACTGAATGGCACGGGCATGTTGACTGCCATTGCCAACGATGTGGTAACCGTGTTGCCGACCGCATTTTCTGGTTATTTGCATATCATCATCGGGATACTAGGCGTGCCGTTTGACCTGCTGCTCAGCACAGATGCGTATTACTTCGCCCTGCTCCCCGTGGTGGAGCAAATCGGCTTATCCTTCGGAATTGACTCCTATTCCACTGCTTATGCCATGATCATCGGTAACATCGTGGGAACCTTTGTATCCCCCCTGGCACCGGCAGTATGGCTGGCTCTGGGCCTGTCTGGTCTTGAGATGCACAAACATTTGCGCTATTCGTTCTTCTGGATGTGGGGATTGAGCGTCGTACTGCTGGTGTGTGCAATTCTACTGGGCGTGATTGCCGTTTGATTGATTGGCTACTCACATACTAAGCTTAAGTAGTACTAAACTAAGTAGTGAGGGCGCAGGCGGCTATGGGAGGCGGCGCATCCGTGTTGGGATGCGTTGTGATCAGGAAGAGCTGGTGAACAAAATGAACAAAACGATCACAAAGAACATTTTGTCTTTTATGTTCACAAACTTGTCTCACAGGGTAGGCTTCTTCTAACGTTCGCGACGTAACCACTGCGCAATAACACATTTATAACAACGTAGCCTATACGTGGAGAACGCAAATGACGTCGCTTTCCTTGAAGCGCTTGGCGGTGATCGCCTTGCCAATGGCAGCTCTTAGCGGAATGGCCACCGCTGTCAATGCCCAGGAGTGGACACCAAGCCGCTCAATCGAATTTGTTGCACCTGCTAACCCAGGCGGTGGCTGGGATACGCTGGTGCGTACGGTTTCCCGTGTGATACAGGAAGAGCAGCTTTCTGATCGCAACTTTGCTGCCATCAATGTTCCTGGTGGCGGCGGGGCAGTTGCCTGGGCACAAATCGCCCGTGATAGCGGTAACCCGCATAAGCTGTTTGCTACCAGCCCGCCGGTCATTCTTGTGCCGCTGGCGGGCGCCTCACGCTATGACCATAGCGACTTTACCCCCGTTGCGCGCTTGATCACCGATTATTCGATTCTCCTGGTCGCTGCCGATTCCGAATATGAAACCATCAACGACCTGTTCGACGCGCTGAGAGAGAATCCCAACCTCAGCATCGGTGGTGGTAGTGCCCCAGGCTCGATGGATCATATCTCGGTGGCAGGCCTTGCCTCAGCTGCTGGCCTGGAAGCCTCCAGCGTGAACTATATTCCTTTCTCGGGTGGTGGCGATGCCATGACCAACCTGATGGGCGGGCATGTGGAGGCAGTCATCACTGGCGCGGGTGAATCGGTTGGCCAACTGGGCGAAGGCAGCCAGCTGCGTGCTCTGGGTGTTTCCGCTCCTGAGCGCTTAAGCGGTAGTCTGGCCGATGTACCTACCTACCAGGAGCAGGGTGTTGATTACACCTTCGATATCTGGCGCGGTGTGATGGGCGCTCCAGATATGCCCGAAGAAGCGGTTGCCTATTACGAAGATCTCTTTGCTGAAATGCTGGAAACCGATGGCTGGCAGCGTGCCCGCGATCAGTTGGGATGGATTGATGCTTACCAGGACAGCGAAGAGTTTGGCGTTTTCCTGGATGAGCAACAAGAGCTGTTCAGCAGTGTCCTAAGCGACCTTGGCCTGCTACGCCAGTAGCTATTACTCCTGTAATTGATGTACCCCAGCGGCTGACGCCGCTAGGGGTTCCCGCCTGACACCGTGAGGGGCAATAGCCTCTTCGGAGAGATACCATGACCCGATTAAATATCAACCAATGGCTGGCGCTTGTGTTGGCGCTGTTTGCCGCTGCTTATTTGGCAATGGCGTGGCAAATTCCGACGTTTCCATTACCGCGGCCAATTGACTCTGACCTGTTTCCCAAGGTGTTAGGTGTCTCGCTGCTTTTGTTGGCGGTGCTTTTGTACTTTGAAAAGCCCGACGTTATCGCAGGGTCTGACCAGATTGATGAGGAGGCAACCCAAGGCCCGTTACTGTTTACGCCCTGGGCACGCGTCGTGGTAACCGCTCTGGCAATTGCCGTATATGCGCTGCTGCTGGTGCCTTTGGGCTTTGTGTTGGCATCGACACTGCTGTGTGTTGGTTTGACCGCTTACTATGGTTACCGCCGTCATGGAATCAATCTGGCGACATCACTGGGTGTGGTGCTAGCTCTTTACCTGACGATGACACGGGTAATGGATGTCTATCTACCCACAGGCGTCTTGCCATTCTAATCATACCGTGATGCGAACTTTGTAGCGGGTTTTGAGAGAGATACTCCCATGGATGCCCTGAATAATCTTATGTATGGCTTTGGCATAGCGCTTGAGCCAATCAATATTGCTTATGTTTTTGCCGGTGTTTTCGCCGGTACCATTATCGGTATGTTGCCGGGTCTCGGGCCGATCAGTGCTTTGGCGTTAATGATCCCTATTACATTCGCTATGGAGCCTTCCTCCGGCCTGATCCTGATGGCGGGTGTCTATTACGGTGCCATTTTTGGTGGTTCCACCTCGTCCATCCTGCTCAACGCCCCCGGTGTGGCAGGGACTGTGGCGACGTCTTTTGATGGTTACCCCATGGCTAAACAAGGGCTGGCGGGTAAAGCCCTGGCAATCGCCGCTTATGCCTCCTTTATTGGCGGCACCGTGTCCATTATCTTTCTGATGCTGGTGGCTCCGCTGCTTTCAAAAGTGGCGGTGAGTTTTGGACCCGCTGAATATTTTGCGCTGATGGTGTTGGGTTTGACGGCAGTGGTTTCACTGTCGGATAAATCATTGGTGAAGGGGTTAATTGCAGCGGTGATTGGGATCATGATCTCGATTGTGGGGATCGACCTGCAAACGGGCACTGAGCGTTTTACACTTGGTTCCATGCACCTGCTTGACGGTATCGACTTTCTGGTGGTGGCGTTGGGCATCTTCGCCCTGGCAGAAGTCTTTTACATGCTGCTGCGTGGTGGCGGTGGTAAAGAGCCCAAGCGTAACGTTATTGGTTCGCTGAAATTATCCGGTAGTGAAGTCAAACAAATTGCAGGCCCCATCAGTCGTAGCTCAATATTGGGATTCTTCACCGGCGTTCTGCCGGGGGCTGGGGCAACGATCGGCTCGTTCCTTGGTTACAGCATGGAAAAACGCTTGGCGAAGGATGGTGATACCTTTGGTAAAGGGAATATTAAAGGTGTTGCTGCACCGGAAGCCGCGAATAATGCTGCCTGTACCGGCTCATTCGTACCCTTGTTAACACTTGGTGTGCCTGGCTCCGGTACCACCGCAGTACTGTTGGGGGCGCTACTGGTAATGGGTGTTACCCCTGGCCCCATGATGCTGGAACAGCGCCCTGACGTATTCTGGGGGGTGATTGCCAGTATGTATATCGGCAATATCTTCCTGTTGGTGCTTAACCTGCCCCTGATCCCGTTGATTGCCAAGATTCTTGATCTGCCACGGCCACTGTTGCTGTCACTGATTTTAATCTTCTGCATGATCGGCGTGTATGGCATGAGCTTCAGTGTGTTTGACCTGATGCTGCTGCTTGGCTTTGGCCTGATGGGCCTGGGAATGCGTCTGTTTGGGTTCCCGGCTGCCCCGCTGATTCTGGCGCTGATTTTGGGCAATATCATGGAAGAATCCATGCGTCGTGCACTGCAAATATCAGGCGGCGACTGGATGATTTTCGTTGAGAAGCCTATCTCCCTGTCCTTGCTGTTGATTGCGCTATTGTCGCTTACCCTGCCGCTGTTGAAAAAGCGTCGCAAACGCCCAGTCACTTAAGTGGCAGTATTTAAATGCCAGCGCCCCGGTCATGGACCGGGGCATTTTTTTATATGTATATAGCTTAAAAAGTCGCTATTGGTGCACGGAAATCTATTGGTGCATTGGGTTTGTGCGATTTGTATTTATGATTGCCTTGTTTTGGTGCAATCGGCAATGTTTTGTTTTTTTAACCTTAATTTAAGTAATTGATTGTATTTTAGTTAGCCTCCTTTGTTCCAATGTGGCGCATCCCTTGCAAGCGTTAAGCGCTAATAGTGAGTAGCTAATGCTAGAGGACGCTCCAAGCCGTTTGCCCTGTGAAAACCAATGATAACGGGTGAATGGTTTGGCTGCGAAGCCCAGACAACGAGCCCCAGCCATAAGGGGCGCAAGGAGGTTCAAGTGACCAGATTGCAGCGCAAGACACACCCTCGTACTCCTGGCCGTTTCGCCACTGCTTTAATTGCCGCCGCCGTAATGGGCGTCAGTGCCCAGGCGGTGGCTCAAGAGAATGACCCTATTAAGGTCGGTATTCTCCACTCGCTTTCCGGCACCATGGCTATCAGTGAGTCAACCCTGAAAGACACTGTCGAGATGCTGATCGATAAGCAGAACGAAGAAGGTGGGTTGCTGGGGCGCCAGTTGGAAGCCGTTGTGGTGGACCCAGCCTCGAACTGGCCGCTATTTGCTGAGCGTGCGCGCGAGCTGTTGGCACAGCATGAAGTTGACGTGGTGTTCGGTACCTGGACCTCTGTGTCGCGTAAAGCCGTCTTGCCTGTGTTTGAGGAGTTGAACGGGCTGCTGTTCTACCCGGTGCAGTATGAGGGTGAAGAGTCCTCTGAAAACGTCTTTTATACCGGTGCAGCGCCCAATCAGCAGGCGATTCCAGCCGTTGAGTATCTGCTCAACGAAGTGGGGATTGAGCGTTTTGCATTGATCGGTACTGATTACGTCTATCCGCGTACCACTAACCGGATTCTTGAAGCATTCCTGATGGAAGAGCACGGTATCGCGGAAGAAGACATCATGGTCAACTACACGCCGTTCGGCCACTCCGACTGGCAGAATATCGTCTCGGAAATTCGCCGTTTTGGTGAAGAGGGTAAGCCCACCGCTGTGGTATCGACGGTTAATGGTGACGCGAACGTACCTTTCTATCGTGAACTGGCGAACCAAGGGGTAGACGCAGCGGATATCCCCGTCATCGCCTTCTCTGTGGGCGAGCAGGAGCTGTCGGGTATCGATACCGGCCCCCTGGTGGGCCACCTGGCTGCATGGAACTACTTTATGAGCGTGGACACCGATGAGAACTACGACTTCATCGATGCCTGGATTGACTGGACCGGCGATGAAGACGCTGTTACCAACGACCCCATGGAAGCCCATTACATTGGCTTTAACATGTGGGCAGAAGCGGTACGTAAAGCGGGCACTACCGATGCTGATGCCGTTAAAGACGCCATTATCGGTGTTGCTGTGCCGAACCTTTCCGGTGGTTACGCTGCAATGATGCCGAACCATCACATTACCAAACCGGTGCTGATTGGTGAGGTACAGGATAACGGCCAGTTCGACGTCGTATGGCAAACTCCCTCTACCGTGGCGGGTGATGCCTGGTCAGACTTCCTGCCGGGTTCCCGGGATCTCATTGCTGATTGGCGTGCTCCGATGCGCTGCGGCAACTTCAACGTCGTGAACGGTTCGTGTGGTGGCAGCACCGCAGCAGAAGAAGCCGAAGCGGCACTGGCTGAATAAAATTAAGCCTTTTTACCCCTCGTCGCCCAAGGGCGGCGAGGAGGCACGCTGTCTCTCCCGCTACTCAACGTAGGAATAGACCCATGAGGCGCTTCCTGATACTGGGACTTGCATGCCTGCTGATGGGGTGGTTACCCACCGCGCAGGCACAGCAAGCCTCCCCTGATGATTCGGCTGCGCTCGAGCTGCTTGAGGCGCTCGACGTTAGCTCTTACCCCGCCAAAGGGGAAGCGATAACCGCCATTCTGCAAAGCGACGACGAACGCGCCCGTGACTGGCTGCAGGCGCTGCTGGATGGCCGCCTGCAACGTACCGAGGATGGTCGTTTCGTTATCGTGCTGGACAACAGTGGCCGTAACTGGCCGGTTGAAGATGCACTGACCAATGAATCGCTGGGCGAAATGTCCCGGCGCGACTTGAACCGTATAGGGATTAACAATGCGTTGCGCAACCAACTGCGCAGCGCCATTGCCGTGGTTGATCTCTACTCCCCCAATGTTGACCGTCGCCGCACCTCCGCCACACGGCTGTTAGGTGAAGTTGATGAAGAGCTGGCCGCCCCGTTAAGCGAACTGATCGCTGAAGAGGAGGATGGGCAGGTACAGCGTCGTCTTGCACAAGCGCTGGCGATCTATCAGGTAGAGAGTGGCCAGCTTGAAGGGGTCGAAGCGCTGCGCGGCAGTTTGCATCCCCGTGCCCGTGTTGCACTGAGCCGGGCAGCCAATGGCGATGACCCCATTGTGGCGGATGCCGCACGCGAAGCACTGGCCAGTATCGAGCAGAATCTGAAAATTAACCGCGGTATTGAAACCCTCTATTTTGGCCTCAGCCTTGGGTCTGTGCTGGTACTGGCCGCCATTGGTCTGGCGATTACCTTTGGGGTGATGGGCGTCATCAATATGGCGCATGGCGAGTTGATTATGCTGGGGGCCTACACCACCTGGATGATGCAACAGCTGTTGCCCGGCCAGCCGGGGTTGGCGTTGATTCTTTCAATCCCAGCGGGCTTTATGGTGGCCGCTTTAGTTGGCATAGCTATCGAGCGTGGCGTTATCCAGTTTCTTAAGGGGAGGCCGCTGGAGACCTTGCTGGCGACCTTTGGTATTAGCCTCATCCTGCAGCAGCTGGTGCGCACGGTAATTTCGCCTCTCAACCGCACGGTGGTGACGCCGGAGTGGATGAGTGGCTCGCTGGTGATCAATGATGCGCTCTCGCTAACTCTGAATCGTATGGTGGTGCTGGGCTTTGCCCTGGTAGTGTTTGCCTCTCTGATGCTGATCATGCGCCGTACGCGGCTTGGACTTGAAGTGCGCGCTGTCACTCAAAACCGCGCCATGGCACGCTCCATGGGGATTCGCGCCACGCGGGTGGATATCATGACCTTCGCGTTGGGTTCAGGGGTGGCTGGCTTGGCAGGCGTTGCGCTCTCACAGTTAACCAACGTTGGCCCCAACCTGGGCCAGAACTACATCATCGACTCCTTTATGGTGGTGGTGTTCGGTGGGGTTGGCAACCTGTGGGGCACACTGGTGGCCGGGCTCTCCCTGGGTGTGATTAACCAAATACTGGAACCCTGGGCAGGCGCTGTGCTGGCCAAAATCATTGTGCTGGTGTTCATCATTCTGTTTATTCAAAAACGCCCGCGTGGACTCTTCCCGCAGAAGGGCCGGGCTGCGGAGGGCTAACCCATGATGACACAATCATCCTCAAGCCAGTTTTGGCTAACCCGGCCATTGGGCGAGCGTACAACGCAGATCTTTTTGGGCGTACTGTTTGCTGCCCTGCTGCTGGTTACGGTACTGCATCTGGCGGTTCCGCAGGGTCACCCACTGTATGTCAATGCCTATACCGTTAACCTGTTCGGCAAGTATTTGAGCTATGCCCTGTTAGCGGTTGCGGTGGATTTGGTATGGGGCTATCTGGGGATTTTAAGCCTTGGGCATGGGGCATTTTTTGCCATTGGTGGCTATGCCATGGGCATGTACCTGATGCGCCAAATTGGTGACCGTGGCACTTACGGCCACCCGGTGCTGCCAGATTTCATGGTATTCCTTAACTGGGATAGCCTGCCCTGGTATTGGTACGGCTTTGATATGGCCTGGTTTGCTTTTGCCATGGTGCTGTTAGCCCCAGGCCTGCTGGCACTGGTGTTTGGTTTTCTCGCCTTTCGTTCCCGGGTCACCGGGGTCTATCTCTCGATTATCACCCAGGCGTTGACCTTTGCCCTGATGCTGGCGTTTTTCCGCAACGAAATGGGCTTTGGCGGCAACAACGGGCTGACCGATTTCCGCGAGCTATTGGGCTATAACCTGCGCAGCAACGACACGCGCCTGGGGCTGTTTATTGCCACCGGTGTGGCGCTGGCGCTGGGTTACATCCTGTGCCGGGCGATTGTCACCAGCAAATTGGGCCGGGTGTGCGTAGCAACCCGAGACGCTGAGGCACGGACACGTTTTATCGGCTATCGGGTTGAGCGTTTCCAGCTGTTTGTCTTTGTGGTTTCCGCCATGTTGGCGGGCCTTGCCGGTGCACTGTACGTGCCTCAGGTAGGCATCATTAACCCCAGTGAATTTTCACCGCTGTTCTCTATCGAAATCGTGCTGTGGGTGGCATTGGGTGGTCGGGCAACACTCTACGGTGCCGTGATAGGCGCTATTTTGGTGAACTATGCCAAAACGGTCTTTACCGGTGTTATGCCCGATGCCTGGCTGTTTGCCCTGGGGGCGATGTTTGTCCTTGTTACCGTGCTGTTGCCTAAGGGGGTCGCAGGGTTGTTGATTAGACGTAAACGCCAAAAGCACGATGAGCGTGCCAGTACCGGGGAGGCCTCCGCATGAGCTTTTTGCAATCGCTTAAAACGCGGGATCGGGTGTTTGGTTTTATGGCACCAGAGGCCTCACCGGTTGACGTTCGTCACGGCCCGATTCTGTATCTGGAGGATGTCACCGTCAGCTTTGATGGGTTTAAGGCGATCAATAACCTCAACCTGACCATTGATGACGGCGAGTTGCGCTGCATTATCGGCCCCAATGGGGCCGGTAAAACCACCATGATGGACATTATCACGGGTAAAACTCGCCCTAACGAAGGCAGTGTCTGGTTCGGTAGCCGCCACAACCTGCTACAGATGAATGAGCCGGAAATAGCCAGTCTGGGCATTGGGCGCAAGTTCCAAAAACCCACGGTCTTTGAAGCACTCAGCGTCTTCGAAAATCTCGAACTGGCCATGGCGGCGGATAAGCGGATTTTCCCGACGCTGACAGCCCGCATGACCGGAGAGATCAAAGACCGCATTGATGAGGTGTTGGAAACTATCGGCCTCACTGCACTGCGCTACCAGCCAGCGGGCATTCTTTCCCACGGCCAGAAGCAGTGGTTGGAAATCGGTATGCTGCTGATGCAGCGCCCCCGGCTACTGCTGGTGGATGAACCTGTCGCGGGTATGACGGAACAAGAAATGGAGCGCACCGCAGAGCTGCTCACCGGACTGGCGGGGAAGCAATCGGTGGTGGTAGTGGAGCACGATATGGGGTTTGTGCGCTCCATTGCCCGTACCGTGACCGTACTGCACCAGGGTAGTGTACTGGCAGAAGGCAGTATGGATCAGGTCTCCAGCGACCCCAACGTCGTTGAAGTTTACCTGGGTGCGGACGACGAGGAGGCCGCCTGATGCTGGCGATTGAAAAACTTAACCAGTTCTATGGAGAAAGTCATACGCTCTGGGACCTGGACCTGGAAGTGCCCGCTGGCCAGTGTACCTGTGTGATGGGCCGTAACGGGGTGGGTAAAACCACGCTGATGAAAGCCATCATGGGCGAGGTGGCGGTGAAAAGCGGCCAGCTACGCTACCGTGCCGGTGATAACGGTGAGATCGAGTTAACCAAAAAAGCGGTTGAAGCCCGCTCCCGGCTGGGGATTGGTTTCGTCCCCCAGGGGCGGCAGATATTCCCGCTGCTAACAGTGGAGGAAAATCTGCGCACCGGGCTTGCCGCTCGCAGCGATGGGCTAAAAAAAATCCCTGAGCGTATCTTTGAGCTGTTCCCGGTACTCAAAGAAATGAAGCACCGCCGGGGTGGTGACTTGTCGGGTGGGCAGCAACAGCAGTTAGCCATTGGGAGGGCGCTGGTGATTGAGCCAAAACTGCTGATTCTGGATGAGCCAGGCGAGGGTATTCAGCCCAATATCGTGGCACAAATCGGCCAAGTGATTCGCCAACTGATCAAAGAGGATGGTTTAACGGTTCTGCTGGTAGAGCAGAAGCTGCCTTTTGCCCGTAAATACGCCGACCGGTTTGTGATTATGGACCGCGGACGGCCAGTGGCCAAAGGTGAGATTGGTGAACTCTCGAACGAACTTATTAAGCAGCATTTAACGGTTTAAATACGTTACTGCCCCTATCATGCCCGCCATATGGGTGGGCATTTTGGCTAAAACACTGCGCTGGATGTGTGTTGGTGGCCTTGTTTTGCGTGTAGCATGGTATGTTTTCGCACTAAGAATAGGGTGGGTTATGCGCTACAAGGATAAACATCAGCTCGCCGCAGAGTGGAAAACGCTTATAGAGCGCACTCCCGGGCCACTGCGCCAAGCGGTGGAGACACTTGTAGAGTATCACCGTGATCTCTTTGCGGATCGCTTCTATGGCATTATGCTGGAAGACCCGCATGCCTCGCTTTTCCTTTCCAACGATCAGGTGCAGCAACGCTTAAACCCTTCCATGCGGCGTTGGCTGAGTATGATGTTTGCCGTGGATCATACCGACTTTGTCGCCCTGGTAGAGCATCAAGAGATAGTTGGGCAGGTACATGCCCGTATCGATCTTCCAGTGAATCTGGTGCTGAATGGAGCACGCCAACTCAAGCAGGCGTTTTACGAGCAGATCAACGCTTCGTTTGAAAGCCCCTTTTCGCCAGGTGAAGCCTCTGTTTACGTATCAGACCATATCGATATGGCCATGGAGATTATGAGCCATGCCTACTCGGTTGCCAGCGACCGCAATGTGCGTACAGAAGAGGCATATAAGCTATTTTCGCTTACCCAAAGTATTGGTGACGAGCATGAACGTCAGCGCTCGTCACTGCTGAGCTGGGAAAACGCACTGATGTTTGCTGTGGCGGCCCAGCATGGAGCTGGAGCGTTGCCCAGGCTGGCTAATTCCGAATTTGGACTGTGGTATTTCCATAAAGCCTGTCATGCGTTTGAAGGCGCACCCGAAATCGCCACCATCTCATGGCATATTCAGCAAGTGGATGGAGAGTGGCTGCAAGCGCTGAGCAGTGGTGATGCCACCCAACGGCTCAAGGCGCTCAGCGATATTCGTGACGCTGCACGCACCATCTTAATGTTGCTGGATGATGTACTGGAGCGGGCGTCGGGCTTAGAAGCCGGGCGCGATAGCTTAACCCGACTACTGAACCGCAAGTTTTTATCAGTGGTGCTTAACCGGGAAATCAATATCGCCCGTCACTCTGAGAAGTGCTTTGCGCTACTGATGGTGGATATTGATCATTTCAAGTCGATTAATGATACTCACGGGCATGATGCTGGTGATAACGTGCTGCAGCAGGTGGCGAGCATTCTGGACCGCTCCACCCGTGGGGGGGATTACGTATTCCGTATGGGGGGAGAGGAGTTTCTGATCGTGCTGGTGGATACCGACCATGATGGCAGCCGGCTGTTTGCCGAGCGCCTGCGCCAGTCGGTCGCCAAAGAGCCAGTACTGGCTGCCGCCGACACCCTGCTAAATGTAACGATCAGTGTGGGGATAACGCTGCACGATGGCCACCCCGACTACCAGCACTCCCTGCAGCGGGCAGACAAGGCGCTGTACCAGGCGAAGCGTAGTGGCCGTAATCGTGTTGTAGTGCATTAGGCTTTGTACGAAAATAGCTTGCGCTCGACCGTACTGCGTTAAAAAAATGATACCTACTCCCCCTTTAGCGTTTTAATGATGCCATTGATGACTTGCCTCTTAATTGTCTATTAAGAGAGTGTTAGCGCCTAAGCGCTATTTATGGAGGCCACTATGTTTATACTTCGCACAGTCCTGTTGTTCTCACTGTTATTAATCAGCACCTCGCTTTTCGCCCATCATGGCGGCTCTCATGAAGGTGACGGCTCAGATGGTCACGGTTCGCTTATTGAAGTCTCTCAGCCCTGGATTCGGGCCACACCTCCTGGTGCGGGTGCAGGAGGTGGTTTTGTCACCTTGACCAACCGTGGCGATCAAGATGACCGGCTAGTGGGTGCAACGTCTTCCATCACCGAACGGGTCGAGATTCACACCATGGAAATGGATGGCGATGTGATGCGGATGGCGCCGCTGTCTGGTGGTATTGAAATACCTGCGGGCAGTACGGTGACATTGGCACCAGGTGGCCTGCACCTCATGTTTATGGACCTTGCGACCCCCATTGTGGAAGGAGAGCCGCTTCTGGTAACGCTGGAGTTCCAGCATGCTGACAGTATCGACATTCAACTTCAGGTGGTCCCCCCCGGAGCTTCTCCTGAAGGCGAAGAGCATCACCAGGACAGCCATGACCACCAGGAGGAAGCGCACGGGCATACGCAGCACTAATGTCGTGGGCACCCTGGCCTATGACGTTGATCTGGGCTCAGCTCAGGCATCGGTATTGCGTTTATTGCCATCTGCCAGGGCGCTTCATCACCCCCCCACTCAGGTGCGCTTAAGCTATTTTTCTTGCCAGTTTGCGTGCTTGTAGAGGACGTACGACAAACCAGTCAAGCAGCAGCATAATGATGAACGAGGCGCCAACCAGTGGGAAAATCATCCCACCGATAGCCAGCATGACGATCAGGCCGCGAAATACACGTTTATCCGCCGGTAAGGGAGGGACGCCCATCGTGCCCCTGGGGCGGCGCTTCCACCACATAACCACCGCCGCCACCGACATAAGAATGATGGCGAGGCAGACAGCCAGCAGGAATAGCTGGTTCATCAGGCCGAATTGCTGGCCCAGGTGGATATTGATACCCAACTCCAGCCATCTGCCCAGCGGGCCGTAATCGGCATAACTCATATCGATCAGTGGCTCGCCGCTATACTGGTCAAGGTGCACAACACGCTGCTGGCTTACATCATCCGGGTAGGCGGAGCCGCTATAAACACCCGCTGCCGAAGAAGGCAGACTAACGGCAAAGCCACGGTGCAGGCCGAGTTCATTGAACACCTCGACAGCATGGTTAAGGCTGATACGGGGGGCTGGCGTGGCGGGCGGTGTGGACGCTGGCAGGCGGGCATGCTCCAGTGACCAACTGGTTTGCCCCTGGTCACGTAGGTAGGCGTTGGAAATCGGCACTTCCACCCGAACACCCGCTGGGTAGCCAAAGTTATTGCCATTGGCCCACGCGTTGACTTTAGTGCCCCATACGCTGGACCACGGCATACCCGTAACGGCCAAAAAGATAATAAATGCACCGGCGAAAAGCCCCAGTATAGCGTGAAGGTCACGCCAAAATACCCGACTCTTGGGTTTGCCGCGTACGTTAACCACACCGCCAGAGCCGGAACGGCGCGGCCACCACAAGTAAAGGCCGGTAGCCACGAGTAGAATTGACCAGCCTGCGGCGATCTCAATCACCTTTCGGGCAGTGGAGCCGAAGAAGCGAAAGCTATGTAGTTCACGTATTGTCCACATAACGGTACCACGGTCATCCAGTGCCCCCAGTACATTCGACGTATAAGGGTCTACATACACAGCGAGGCGCTCACCCTCTAGAGTGTTCACGGTGATCTCGGCAGAGCTTTCGGGTGTCGCTGGTTCGGTGTACTTCACGGCGGTGCCGGGGTGGGCCTCAAGCGCAGCGCTGACCAGGGTAGAAGGCGGCTGCGCGGCTTCCTGAACCGCAACGCGTTTCAAGTCAGCGTGAATCAAAGCGTCCAATTCATCTTTGAAAAGATAAAGCCCCCCGGTGATCGCAAGGGTAATCAGAAAAGGCAGCACCAGCAGGCCAGCATAAAAATGCCAGCGCCATACGGCACGATAAAGATCAAAGGTGTTAGACATAAGAGAGGCTCCGAACCGCTACGCGGCCATATAAAGCGCCATGCAATACCAAAGAGCTTCCGTTGAGCGGGAGAGTTGCCTCTCAAAATTACGCTTTGTTGGCTGGCGTCGATTGGTTGCGTAGCTTACAACGTTATATGCCGGTTAAGTACCTTCATCCAGCGTTGTAAACTGTGGTGTTTTGCCGCTTAAAACAGCGCATGGGACAGCACGTTAAGCGCTTAAGTGGCGTACGGTTATGTTAGCTCGGTATTTTTGCATTTTTTTGGTGCTCGCTGGCTGCTGTCTGTCTCTTTTTGGTGCCTTGAGTGGGCGGTTGCCACCACTCATAGCGCTGAACAATTGGCGATGAGTATGGATATGGCGCATGGTAGGGCTCAGTAAAGCAACTTTCACCATTTTGGCGCATTCTTTGCATTTAAAGAGAAAATGTTAATTAAAGGACGCGATAGCTCCTCATGATGTTGTGCGATATCGCCAAAAACGCTGCCAGCTCCGGCCACCGCTTCGACCAAGACCGCCATTGGGCGGCGTCGTTGGCGTTGCGCTTTGCTAAACGGGATGGCACTACGCGGCTTATTCAAGCGCGCCACCAAGGGCCGCTGCGGGTACAGCGCCCCTTTTATCCTGAAGGCAGCCACGAGGCGTGCCACGTTTATGTGCTGCACCCCCCAGGCGGTTTGGTAAGTGGGGATGCACTGACGATCAGCGCTGCGGTGGAGAGTGGTGCCCATGCGCTGCTGACCACGCCTGCCGCCAATAAACTCTATAAAGCGGACAGCCAGGGCGTTGCCTGGACACAGCATACCGAGCTTAACGTGGAAGAGGGCGGCACCCTGGAATGGCTACCCCAGGAAACCATCGCCTTCGATGGCTCCAAAGGCACTCAGCGCACGCATATTGCACTGAGTGGCAACGCGCGCTGCCTGGGTTGGGAGGTCATGGCGTTAGGCCGCCCGGCCAGCCAGCTTCCCTATGTTTCGGGCCGTATAGAGCAGCATTTTCGGTTAACGCTGGATGGCAAGCCGCTGTGGCTGGAACGGCAACCACTCGACCCAACTCACCCGCGTTTTATCGGCCGTTGGGGGCAAGGTGGTGCCACGGTACAGGCCACCCTGTGGGCGGTTGGCCTTGACGATGCCACTGATGCGATAGAGGCGTTGCGTGGCGCACTCCCCGCCCATCCGCGCTGGGCGGTGACCCACCGCTATGGTGTGCTGTTGCTACGCTATCTTGGTAATTCCCGTAATGAAGCCTGGGCACTTTGCGAGCAGGCCTGGCACCTGCTGCGCCCGCGCTGGGTTGAGCGCGATGCCCATACGCCGCGAATTTGGCTAACTTAATAGGCATCACTGTGATGCACTCCTGGAGACTTGCCCCATGGAACTAACCCCAAGAGATAAAGATAAGCTACTGCTGTTTTCTGCCGCCCAGTTGGCCGAGCGACGCAAGGCCCGTGGCCTGAAGCTTAACTACCCGGAAGCCGTGGCGCTGATCAGCTTTGAAATTATGGAAGGCGCGCGGGATGGCCGCAGTGTGGCTGATTTAATGAGCTATGGCCGGGAAATCCTCACCCGCGAGGATGTGATGGAAGGTGTGGCGGAGATGGTCGATGAGGTACAGGTAGAGGCCACCTTTCCAGACGGCACCAAACTTGTGACCGTACACACGCCAATTAACTAGGAGGCTGCCATGATTCCTGGCGAGTATCAGTTAAAAGAGGGGGATATCGAGCTGTGTGCAGGCCGCGAGCGTATCACCGTGGAAGTTGCCAATACAGGCGATCGCCCTATTCAGCTTGGCTCCCACTACCATTTTGCCGAAGCCAATCCCGCGCTGGTGTTTGATCGTGACAAAACCCGCGGCTACCGGCTGGACGTAGCCGCTGGCACCGCCATTCGCTTTGAGCCTGGTCAAACCCGCGAAGTCACGCTGATTCCGTTTGTTGGCAAGCGGGAAATTTACGGCTTTCGTGGCGATGTCATGGGGCCTTTGGACGCTAACTAATGATGCCCATTAATCACGCCAACACCGCAAGCCCTATGTAACTCGCTGTAAATACGTCCTTGTACGTTCGACTGCCGCATCCATGCGGCAGACGGTCACTTAAGGGCTTGCGCTGATGGCTGCTGACAGGATGAGGGATGCAGAATGAAACCGGTAAATAAGATCAGTCGGCAAGCCTACGCCGATATGTACGGCCCCACGGTAGGTGACCGGGTGCGCCTGGGCGATACCGAGCTGTGGATTGAGGTTGAAAAAGACGCCACCCACTACGGCGATGAGGTGAAATTCGGTGGCGGTAAAGTGATCCGTGATGGCATGGGCCAAAGCCAGCTCAATGACGACACGGTCATGGATACGGTGATTACCAACGCGCTGATCCTGGATTGGTGGGGTATCGTCAAAGCTGATGTAGGGCTGAAAAACGGGCGTATTGCCGCAATTGGTAAAGCCGGTAACCCGGATGTACAGCCCGATGTTGATATCGTTATCGGCCCTGGCACTGAAATTATCTCCGGTGAAGGTAAGATTCTTACCGCTGGCGGTATCGATGCCCACATCCACTTTATTTGCCCTCAGCAGGTGGAAGAAGCTCTGATGAGTGGCGTGACCACCATGCTGGGCGGCGGCACAGGCCCTGCTACCGGCTCAAATGCGACCACCTGCACCCCAGGTGCCTGGCACATTGGCAAAATGCTCCAGGCAGTGGACGACTTGCCAATGAACATTGGCCTGCTGGGCAAAGGCAACGCCAGCCTGCCGGAAGGGTTGGAAGCACAGTTGGAAGCGGGTGCCATGGGGCTCAAGCTTCACGAGGATTGGGGAACAACGCCTGCCTCAATTGATAACTGCCTCAGTGTGGCGGAGAAGTATGATGTACAGATCGCCATCCACACCGATACGCTCAACGAATCCGGCTTTGTGGAAGACACCCTGGCAGCCTTTAAAGAGCGCGGCATTCACACCTATCACACCGAAGGAGCGGGGGGCGGCCACGCGCCGGATATTCTGACGGCCTGCTCAAAAGAGTATGTGTTGCCCTCCTCCACCAATCCGACCCGGCCCTACACGGTGAATACCATCGACGAGCACCTGGATATGTTGATGGTGTGCCACCACCTGGACCCCAATATTCCCGAAGACGTCGCTTTCGCTGATTCGCGCATCCGCCGCGAAACCATTGCCGCCGAAGATATTCTTCACGACCTGGGCGTTATCTCCATGATCGCTTCCGACTCCCAGGCCATGGGGCGGGTAGGGGAAGTGGTGTGCCGCACCTGGCAGACCGCCCATAAGATGAAGGTACAGCGCGGCCTGCTGCCGGAAGACGAAGCACTGGGCGCCGACAACCTGCGTGCCAAGCGCTATATCGCCAAATACACCATTAACCCGGCGATTACCCACGGTATTGCCCATGAAGTTGGGTCTATCGAAGTGGGTAAGCTGGCGGATCTGGTGTTATGGAAGCCCGCCTTCTTCGGCGTGAAACCCGCACTGATTTTAAAAGGCGGTATGATTGCGGGCGCCCCCATGGGGGACCCTAATGCCTCAATTCCCACCCCCCAGCCGGTGCACTACCGCCCGATGTTTGGTGCCTTTGGGCGTGCCACCAGCCAGACACGGCTAAACTTTGTTAGCCAGGCGGCGATTGATGCGGGCATTCAAGAGCAGCTCGGGCTGCAGAGCACGCTGGCGGCGTGTAAAAACGTGCGAGGCGTGCGTAAAAAAGATATGAAGCTTAACGATGCCTGCCCCGAACTCACCGTAGACCCACAAACCTACGAAGTGCGCTGTGATGGCGAGTTGCTAACCTGTGAACCCGCCACCGAGCTGCCGCTGGCCCAGCGCTATCATTTGTTCTGAGCAAGTGGGCTACAACTTCCACCGTCAGGATTGCCGGGCTACCCCGGCTAGATGGCAGGATACTTAACAGGACAATAGCAATGCTAAAACTCATAGAACGTTTAGGGCCAGTGGATGAAAGCGCTGCTAGCGACACGCTCACGTTGCCATTTGAGCTACGCATTCGCGGGCGCTTAAAAGCCCAAAGTGACAGTGGTCGTGAGCTGGGGCTGTTTTTGGATCGTGGTCCGGTACTGCGCAGTGGTGAAGGCCTTAAAGCCGAAAGCGGCGAGGTGGTACGTGTCTGTGCGGCGGTTGAGCCGGTGGTTACCGCGCGAGTAAGTACTGGCTTACCGCTGGCGCGGCTGGCGTACCACTTAGGCAACCGCCATGTGCAGCTGGCGTTGGGGGAAGACGAACGCGGTGGCTGGGTGCGTTTCCCACCCGACCATGTGCTGGAAGAGTTGGCGGCGTTGTTGGGGGCTGAGCTTGAACACCATGAGGCAACGTTTGACCCAGAACCGGGCGCCTACAACCAGGTAGGCGGCCATGGGCATTCGCACTCCCATTCTCACGACCACGACCACGACCACGACCACAGCCATGGGCATCACCATGCCCACTGAACCAACCGCCAGCCAGCCGGATCTGGCGCTGCTGGGTTTGATGCAACTGGTAAGCCCGGCACTGCCCATCGGCGCCTTTGCTTTTTCACAGGGGCTGGAAAGTGCTTTCGAGCTGGGCTGGGTGCGCGATGAACAGACACTGGCCGAGTGGCTATCGGGCGTGCTTGAAGATGGCCTGACCCGCTGCGAGCTACCGCTGATTGAACGTCTGACCACCGCATTTGACCTACAGGATAGGGTTGTCGTTGGCTACTGGGATGACTGGCTTTCAGCCACCCGGGAAACGGCGGAATTGGCCGCTGAGGATAGCCGCCTGGGCGCCTCTCTAAAGCGCTTGCTGGGCAGCCTTGAGCTGCTGCCAAGTGAGGGCTTACTACCGCAGCAAGCCTGCTATGTCACGGTGTTTGCCTATGCAGCCCATATGCGCGGTGTTACCGCCCGTCAAGCCATGCTGGGGTTTGGCTGGGCCTGGTTGGAAAACCAACTGGCTGTTGCGTGTAAGGCACTGCCGCTGGGCCATACGGCAGCGCAGCGGGTGATTGAACAATTACGTCCCGAACTGGTGGCTGCGGTTGATGGTGCGCTGGCGCTTGAAGACGACGAACTGGGGCCCGTATTGCCCGGCGTGGCATTGGCCAGCGCGCTACATGAAACACAGTATTCACGGCTGTTTAGAAGTTAAAAGATCACTAAGGAGAAAGACATGACTCACTGTTTACGTGTCGGCGTAGGTGGCCCGGTAGGCTCCGGCAAGACAGCGCTGCTTAAGCAGCTCTGTTTGGCGCTACGCGACTATTACGATATTGCCGTGGTCACCAATGATATCTATACACGGGAAGATGCCGATTTTCTGCTTAAACACGATGCGCTGCCCGCCGACCGCATCCTGGGCGTGGAGACCGGAGGGTGCCCCCACACCGCGATTCGTGAAGACGCCTCCATGAATCTGGCGGCCATCGACGAGCTACAGGCGCGCCACCCCAAGCTGGAGCTGGTATTGGTGGAATCAGGCGGTGATAACCTGTCAGCGACTTTTAGTCCTGAGCTTTCGGACCTTACCCTCTACGTTATTGATGTTTCCGCAGGGGATAAGATCCCTCGTAAGGGGGGGCCGGGCATTACCAAATCAGATCTGTTGATTATTAATAAGATTGATATTGCCGAGCAGGTACATGCTTCACTGGAAGTGATGGAGCGTGACTCGAAGAAAATGCGCGGTGAGCGGCCTTTCGTATTTACCAACCTCTACGATGGCGTAGGGCTTGAAGAGATCATCCGCTTTATTCTTGATAAAGGCATGCTGGAAGAGCGCCGCCCGGAAGCAGCCACCGCGTAGCCAGAAAAGCTACCGATATTAAAAAGCTGCCCTGACCAGGCGGTATAAGGTCAGGGCAGCAGCAGAGGCGTGGTTGGCGTCTTGCCCAAAACGGGCCATCCCTGGCCACCACACCCCTACATTGAACCTATAGGTCTTTGATAGCCTTAACCTATGTTATGAAAGTCCAAACCTTGCGTTAAATAATGGCGCTAAGGGCAAATTAATTTGGATGAAGATCGGTAAAGCGCTCTTTTTTAGCCTGGATAGCACCATGGTAGACCACATAACGCCCCGGCCGAGCGAATCCCACCAGGAGTAAACCGGCATCGCGGGCCTGCTGGATAGCCAAGGCGGTTGCCGCTGATACTGCCACTAAAGCACCGATGCCAGCGCTGGCGCATTTGTGAACCATTTCATAGCTGGCGCGACTGGATATCAGCACGAAACCCTCGGTGGTTCCCATTTTGTTATGCGCCAACGTGCCAATCAGCTTGTCCAGTGCATTGTGGCGCCCCACATCCTCACGCACCATGATGATTTCCCCATGTGCATCGCACCACGCTGCACAGTGGGTTGCCCCTGTGGCTGCCTGCAGGGGCTGATGCTCAGGCAGCTGTGCTAATGCCCGCTGAATGGCCGCACCGGCTATCTGTGGCGCGATAACGTGGGGTATAGGCCGTACTGCCTGCTCCAGTGCTTCGGTGCCACATAAACCGCAGCCGGTACGCCCGGTGTGGTTACGCCGCTGCGTTTTAAGGGCTGCCATGCGCTGGCTGCTGATGGATAAATGCACCGCCAAACCTTCCGGCGTTTGCACCACCTCCCAGTCATAACACTCATGGGGGTGTGCCAGAATACCCTCGGAGAGGCTGAAGCCCAGGGCGAGTTCAGCCAGGTTTGCAG
Organism: Vreelandella olivaria; assembly: GCF_023507745.1. GTDB lineage: Bacteria > Pseudomonadota > Gammaproteobacteria > Pseudomonadales > Halomonadaceae > Vreelandella > Vreelandella olivaria_A. Next base: position 36,976 of record NZ_JALPZO010000117.1, read on the forward strand.
GGGTGGCCATCATCACCACGTGGGAGATGCCGTTGTAGACCAGAGCGACCGGCACCTCAGCCGCAACATCGTCACTAAAGAGTTCACTATACCAACCGTTATGCTCCTGATGGACCGCCACCGGCTGTTGCTTCAGCCCATGGGCAAGGGTTTCGCTTTGGGGCGGAAGCGGTTGCTGGTGTGGGTTATACATAGTGACTCTCCTGGTAACGATATCAGCCCCCCGACCAGCCCAGCAGCATGGGTAGGTAAACCACCAGTAGCAGCACGCCAATCAGGCCCAGCATATAGGGCACTATGGCTCGGGTGATGCGTTCCAGCGGCAGTTGTGTGATGGAGGAGGCCACATAGAGGTTGATCGCCACCGGCGGGGTGATCATGCCAATGGAAAGCCCCACCACAATGATCAGACCAAAATGGATCGGGTCGATACCTAACTGTAGCACCAATGGCAGCAGTACCGGGGTAAGGATGATCAGTGCACTGGCCGTTTCGATAAATACCCCCGTCAGCAGAATCACCGCCACTACCAATAGCATAATCGTGTAAGGGTTGGTGGAGAGCGAGAGCACCGACTGGGCAATCGCACCGGGTACCTGCCAACTGGAAAGTGTCCAGCTCAATACCGCCGACATGGAAATCACCAGCATGATCACCGCAGTGGTCATGGCAGAGCGAATCAGCAGCTTATATACCTGAGGAAGGGTTAAATCCCGATACACAAACAGCGACACCAGCATCGCATAGTTCACCGCCACCACTGCCGCCTCTGATGGCGTGAAGACCCCTGAGAAAATGCCGCCCAGAATAATCACTGGCGTCATCAGCCCCCAACTGGCCGATTTTAGCGTACGCCAGATGGTGGCCAAGGAAAGCGGTGTGCCTTTCGGATACTGACGCTTGTAGGCCTGGGTGATGGCAATGGCCATTAACCCCAGTCCCATTGCCAGCCCCGGTAAAAACCCACTCAAAAACAGTTTCGATACCGACTGCTGGGCAATCACTGCGTAGATAATCATCGGCACCGAGGGTGGAATAACCACCCCGATGGTGCCACTGGCGGCAATCAGGCTGGCCGCCGAGGCGGGATCATAGCCTTTACGCTTCAGTTCCGGTACCAGACTGGAGCCCACCGCCGCTGTGGTGGCCGCACCAGAACCAGAGATAGCCGCAAAGAACATGCCCGCCATCACTGATACTACGGAAAGCCCGCCACGCATAAAGCCCACCAGCGAATCGGCAAAGCCTACCAACCGCTCGCTTACCTTGCCCTGGGCCATCAAATCCCCGGCCAGAATAAACATCGGAATAGCGACCAGGGCAAAGGAGTTGATGCCCTGAAACATCTGCTGGGTGACCACCATCAGAGGCACACCAGATTGGTGCAAGGCATATAGCGTGCTGGCGCCAATCGCAAAGGCAATCGGCACGCCCAGCAGCATAAACAGGAAGAACAGGCCGAACAGCACTAAGGTCATGCCGGGCCCTCCTGTACACTAGAGGGTTCGCCGTTTACCAGCACTTCAAGCATATCCACCAGGGCATACCACGCCATGATGGTTGCCGAGAGAGGGATGACCGCGTAAACGTAGGTCATGGAAAGCCGCAGCGCAGCGGATTTCTGGAAGCTCTGCACCTGCATATAGCGGTAGCCAATCACAATGAGTGTGATCATAAAGGCCAGCACCACGGCCAGGGCCGCAAAGCGTGCCAGGGAACGCAGGCGAAGGGGAAGCGCATCAACGGCAAACGTTACGGCAATATGCCGCCCCCGCTGAAACGCCAGCGTACCGGCTAAAAAGGTGATCCACACCAACAGAAAACGAGCGACTTCTTCTGTCCAGCCAACGGCACTGAACAGCACACGCGACACAATCTGCAGTGTAATCACACCAATTAAAGCTGCCATGCCCGCAAATACCACAGGCTGGATGATGGCATCCAGCCCGCGCTCAATGCGTTGCAGCAGCGTCAAAAGAGGCTGTGCAAACGCCATCACTGTTGCAGCGCCTCCTGAATACGCGGCAGGTAATCGCCAAACTGCTGACCATACTTCTCATATACCGGGGCCACGGCTGCCTGGAAGGCTTCCATATCCGGTGTTTCGTTAATCTCCATACCAGCTTCGCGCAGGGAGGTTAACTGTTCGGCTTCCATTTCCGCATTCACCTGGCGCTCATGTTCTGCGGCTTCCTGGGCGGCCTGGCGCACAACATCCTGTACCGCTTCCGGCAACTGGTTCCACGCTGGCATACCCATTACGAAAATGGCAGGGGCGTAGGTATGGCGGGAAAGGGTCATGTAGTCCTGGGTTTCATCCAGTTTGAACGAGTGAATCACGTTGACCGGGTTTTCCTGCCCATCAATGGTGCCCTGCTGCATAGCGGTGAGCGCTTCGGTCCAGGCCATGGGGATGGCGTTGGCACCCAACTCGCGGAAGGTATCGGTATACACCGGGTTTTCCATAACACGGATACGCAGGCCATCCAGATCTTCCGGCGTGTTCACTGCGCGTTCGCTATTGGTCAGATTGCGGAAGCCGCGTTCGGCGTAAGCCAGCCCCTTCAGGTTTACATCAGAGAGCTTATCCAGCAATTCCTGACCAATGGGGCCATCCAATACTTCGTAAGCCGATTCAGGAGAAGGGAACAGGAAAGGCAGTTCAAACACCGCCATCTCTTCGACAAAGTTGGCGACTGGACCGTTGGTAATCACGCCCATATCCACGGTGCCGATCTGCATCCCTTCCAGCAGCGTGCGTTCGTCGCCCAGCGAGGCGTTGGGGAAGATCTCGATACTCACCTTGCCATCGGTACGCTCTTCCACCAGTTCTTCAAACTTGATAGCGGCGATATGGAAGCCATCCTGCTCGTTAACCACGTGGGCCAGACGCAGGGTAACCGGGTCTATATCAGCAAACTCAGAAGCGTGGGCGGCGCTAACCAGCGCCAGTGAAACCGAGAGTGCCAGCGTGTGTTGTGTTAGTTTTTTCATTATGGTGTGTTCCCAAAGTGCAAAGATGCAGAAGTGCCCGCAAAGCATGCACCACACTGGGGAAAAGGGTCAATCGCCGCTCAGCGTAAAACCGCTTCGCGGCTGGACACAGCGCGCCTACACGGGTACGATACGCACCCAAAGCGCCCGTAGCTCAGTTGGATAGAGTGTCGGCCTCCGAAGCCGAAGGTCGCAGGTTCAATTCCTGCCGGGCGCGCCATAATATCAAGGGCTTACGTTAACGCGTAGGCCCTTATTTTTTATGCGTGTCAAATCTGTGTCATCGTGTGCCAGGCTCGCTTACAGCCAGCAGGCGCGTTTTATGCATGGGAAGTCGGTTTGGTCAACGTTCAGGCCTTCTATAGAGCCTTCATTTTTTGCCGCCGCCATTCACCAAGTAGGTTCCCATGATTCCGAGAAGTTCCCAGATCGACTCAACCGCCCTGCGATACTTTGAGGCAGCTGCTGAGTATCAGTCCGTTCGACATGCTGCCCAGGCCCTCAATATCTCTGCATCTTCGGTAAGCCGTCAGATTGCCGGGCTCGAAGATCGGTTGGGTATTCCTTTATTCGAGCGGTGTCCACGAGGTTTGATATTGACCAGTGCCGGAGAGCTTTTGCTGTTCCATGTGAAGCAGAGCATTCGCGAGCTGGAGTACGCTCAGCGGGCGATTCGGGAAATGGCCGGGGTCTCGGTCACCAAGTTCAGGGTGGCTTTGGTAGAAACCGCTGCTCGAGGAATACTGGCTGACGTGATGCGGGGTTTCTGGCAGGAAAATCCCCGCGTAAAGGTATCGCTAACGGTGGCCGGATCGGCGGAGGTGGTACAGCTGTTGGAGCGGGGCGAAGCCGACCTGGCGCTTGCCTTCGATACGCCGCGAGAAACCGAACGTTATGTTTATGAGGTGGCCAATCTGCACCTTGGTGCAGTGATGGCGGCAGATCACCCACTGGCGGCTTCGGGTACGCTGCGGGTTCCAGATCTGGTTGGTTATCCCATTTTTCTGCCGGATGCGTCCCTGATGTTGCACAGCGCAATCGCCGAGTTGGAAAAGCATTGGCCTCTGAACGTACAGCTGATTACCAACTCGATCAGCGCCATGAGCCTGCTCACCATGTGTAGTTCAGGCGTTGCCATCAAAACCCGACTGGGGCTCGCGGACGAGATTGCCAGAGGCGAACTGGCTTTCGTGAAAGTCCGCGAGCCTACCCTGACGGTTCAGCGTTTATCTTTGCTGGTACGTCGGGGCATGCCATTTCCCAGTTTGGCGAATCATATCGCCCGTGTTCTTCAGGAGGTCAATGAGGTTCGCTAGCTGGTTCGGGAGATTTCACGGGGTGCCGGTAACAGGCTCGGCTCCCGGGCGATGTCCTTGGGCAACAGGGACGTGAACTGCATGACATCGAACATGTCCAGACGATTGTTTGCTTTGCCGCGCTGCTTTCGGAACAATGAGAATGTTGCGGATTTGGGTGGAGTGGCTCATTGGTCAGCCCTTCCTTCACCTCGGAAAGACTTGCGCTCCAGCCAGCTGAAGAATGTAAACGAAATTACGCCAAGGGCCGCCAGCACGGTTACCGCGACAAAAAGCAGATCGGTCCGAAGTTCGGTAGCTGCTGTAATGATGAGGTAGCCCAGGCCCCGGTCAGAACTGTAGAACTCTGCAACGACGGCGCCTACCAGGCTTAGGGATGCCGCTATTTTGAAGCCGGCAAAAATGGAGGGCAGCGCACTGGGCAACTGCACCTTGAGCAATATCTCGAGCCGGGTTGCGTTTATCGAGTGCATAAACTCAAGCACCCGTTTGTCGGCGGATTTCAGGCCTTGTGTCGTATTGGTGACGATGGGGAAGAAGGTTACGATCGTGCAGATCATCACCCTCGGGGTCATACCAAATCCGAACCAGATGGTTAACAGCGGGATGATGGCGACAATCGGAATGGCATTTGAAAGGACGATGTAAGGCAGCAGGCCCCGTTCAAGAAACCGGGAATGCACAATCATCGCTGCCAGCGAGATCGCGAGCACTACTGAGATCAGAAATCCGGTAGCCGCTTCCATCACGGTGATGCCAGTATGGTAGCCCAGGGTAGAGGTAGCCAGGAATCTGTGGATGACGTCGGTGGGGGCGGGTAACAGCCACGGTGGCATGTCCATTAGCCATACGGCTCCCTGCCAGGTTAAAAGCAGGCAGACCAGAATAATGAAGGCAGGCATGACCGTGTTCCAGTGGCGCCTGAAGCTGAAAGAGGCTCTCATTGGGTCAGCTCCTTACGTGCTTTACGCACCAGGCTCAAGAAGGCACTGGTTTCCCGGACAGTGTTACCCCGGGGGCGGGGTAGCTCTACGGGGATGATGGACCTTACCCGGCCCGGGTGGCTCGACATGATGACAACCCTGTCGGCAAGATAGACCGCTTCCGTGATGTTGTGTGTCACGAAAAGAATGGTCTTCTTTTCCCGGTTCCAGAGCTCAAGCAGGTCGTCCTGCAGTTGTTCCTTGGTAATCTCATCGAGTGCGCTGAATGGTTCGTCCATCAGCACAATGGGCGGATTCCACGCCAGTGCCCGAACGATTGCCACGCGCTGGCGCATGCCGCCGGACAACTCGTGGGGGTAGGCGTCTTTGAACCCGAGCAGGCCGACCGATTCAAGCAGGGTTTCGCAGCGTCCTGATCTTTGTTCGGCTGGGTAACCAACGACTTCCAGTGGCAACCGGACGTTCTCCAGCGCCGTGCGGTTGGCAAGCAGTGCCGGCTCCTGGAACACAAAGCCGAAGTCATTGGCTCGCCGGGCTTCGGTCGGTGGTCGGCCGCGGACGGTAATCTGGCCCTCGGTCGGCTGCAGTAGATCGCAAACAAGGCGAAGCAATGAGCTTTTCCCGCAACCGGTTGGCCCAAGCAGCGCGATGAACTCACCTTCGGCGATGTCCAGGTCAACATGTTGAAGCGCCTGCACGTCGCGGCGAGCGGTCTTGAAGGTCAGGCTGACACCGTTCATCCGGATATGGGCATTGGCCGGTGTGGGGTCTGGTTGGCTCTCAGCCGCCGCCGCTTTGGTGGCGCCGCCTGATTGAGGGCTGGGTGCATTCTCTGTCATAGTCACGTGTTTACCCCCTGCTCAGTCCTGGACGAACTGTGTGGTGAATATACCGGCTGCGTCGGGAGCTGCTTCAACCAGCCCCAGCTCTTTGGCAATCGCGATGGTCTGCTCCCATCGAGTCAGTTCCTGGTGGCCGATCACAGATACATCGCCGTTTTCTCCCAGCCAGTAGGGAATGGTTGCCGCCAGCACTTTCAACTCGCGGGCGGCGTCACGCTCATCCACCGCTGCCATCAGCGCAGCAACCGCTGCCTCGGGGTCCGTCACCGCATCGTTTATTCCGCGCAGGGTGGCGGAGACAAAGCCCTGCACCAACTCCGGGTGGTCTTCCAGAAAGTTGGAGTTCGCAACCAGCATTAGGCCGTAATTGTCCACACCATGCTCGGAAATCGGCATGGTTTGAATTGGCATGCCAGCCTCCTCCGCTTCAACGGGTTGGCCCATGGCAAACCCCATCATGGCTTCCACCTGGCCGGCGAGCAGGGGTTGCACACCGAAGCCCACCGGGATCAGGTTCAAATCCGTCAGTGCCATGTCGTTGGCTGCCACCAATGCCGTCAGGCCCTGGCTGGTGGCACTGCCGCGGTTGTGTCCGAGTTTGACTCCGGGCAACTGCTCCGGTGAGGTTACCGGAGCATTTTGGGGGCTCATCACCACCACGGGAGAACGTTGGTAGTAGGCAGCGATTGACGTTACCGGTACTCTCTGCTCGGCGCCCTGAGAGAGCACGAATGCGTCCGCCACACCTAGCTCGACCCTTCCAGAGCCAACCTGCTGAATAGTGTCAGAGGACCCCGAGCCAGAGATAATTTCCAGCTCCAGGCCCTCGTCGCGGTAATAGCCACGCTCCCGGGCAAGGAAAAATGGCGAGTGCTGGGCACCAGGTCGCCAATCCAGTCTGATTGAAGCCGATGTGGAATCGGCCGCATGGGTGATCGAGAAAAAAGGCACTGAGAGGGCGAAAGCCAGTGCGGCGATACTGCCCTGGAAGACGGTGAGTGTTTTCATGGCAAATTTCCTCGGCAAGGAAAAGCGGGTTGAACTAAACAGGGCACAGCCCTCAGGTTTGGGTGATTTTCGTATCCAGTATTTTTTGTACGTGCTCGATGGCCGTTGGTGGAACCACCGCGCGTTCGACGTCCCAGCCCAGCGGAGCGGTGGCATCAAGTGCCAGCTTCGCGGAGGTGCCATCCCGCGCTGACGGGTCCAGCCGGTTACAGAATGAGTTCGGCACCACGAACAGGTCGGTATCAGCCTGGAAGCGAGTGGCCATTGCCCAGAGCACTTCCTGTTCGTTGAACACATCGACATCTGCGTCTACCGCGATGGCGAGTTTTATGTAGGAATCCAGCCCCATCAGCAGCGTCAGGGCCTGATTAGCCTGTCCTTCCGCCGACTTTTTCAGGGCGATATAGCAATGAAAGTGAGTACCCGAGCGCGGATAATTCAGGGCCGTGAGGTTGGGAACCATTTCCTTGAGTCGCATGTAGACAAAGGCTTCCCGGGGACTGCGGCCCAGCAGCAGATGCTCTGAGGAATAGCCGGGAATAATGTCGTGATAGATCGTATTGTTGCGCCAACTGATCGACTTGAGGACGAAGATATTTCTTGTTGAGCGGTGTGTGGAGTAACCGGTGTACTCGCCAAAGGGTCCTTCATCTTCGTTCTCATTGGCAAGCAGCTCACCTTCCAGAACAATTTCAGCCCCGGCCGGTACCTCGACATCAATGGTACGGCACGGCACCAGTTGCAGGGGCTCTCCCAATAAAGCTCCGGCGATATCGTACTCATCCACCTCCTTGGCGACTTTTGCGGCCGCTGCCAGGTTAATTACCGGGTGCACTCCGATGACGACCGCCACTTCCAGATTCTTACCCAGTTCCTCGCACCGCTTCAGATGTTCCCAGATATGTCCCCTTGAATGCAGGCTGGCCCCAAAGCGATCTTTCCCCTTCAACTGAAGACGTTGATAGCTCAGGTTGCGCACCCCTGTATCCGGGTCCTTGCAGACCAGTATTCCGGAACTGATATACCGGCCCGCGTCTCCCTCAAAATGACGGCAGATGGGAAACATGCCGGCATCCATTGAGGGTCCTTCAATGGAGTTGTCATGGACTGAGCCGGTTGGCGTGATCTCGGGTGGGATCGGGTTGGCGAGTGCGTGAGACCAGGCTTCGTTGAATCCGCTCGCATGAGTTCCCACCATAGCGGCAATTCGCTCGCGACAGCCAAAAAGATTGGTGACAATGGGTATTCCCGAGGGCATCGGTGTTTCCAGAAAGACCACTGGACTGCGCTGTCTGTTTTCAAGCTCCATTACCAGAGCCGTAGCCGTATAGTCGGCTTCGACAGTGTCATCGACCCTCAGCAGTTCATGCTCAGGGAGTTGGGCAAGAAATGATCTCAGTGACTGTATTTCATTGTGGCCTGACCCGAAGCTCAGGGGAGATGGTTCCAATGCCATGTCTTTTTGTCCGATAAGGTATTGAATCAGACGTTAAGCGTTGGGCATATAAACGGTAAAGCAGCGAATTTCTAACGCTGCGTTGTCCTCAGAACAACACAACCCGATAACCCTATGGGCCACGGGTTCACTGGCGGCTGAAGACCGCTTTGAGTCCCGTTGGCGTGTAACTGTTCTGATTGGCATTGAGACAGGGTGAGAAACTGAACGAAGCTGCCTGCAAGCGTAGCACCGAGGTATCTGCCAGGCCGCATAAGCAAGGCTATGGCTAATACCAGGAACGGGTGCCGCGGGCCGCGGTTACCAGGCACACGGCAATCAGGCCCCGCCCCTTGGCCACGTCCTGACCCATGTTATGTCCCCTAGTCTTCCGGGCGCAGTTCCTTCGTGCTGGGTGGGGCACCTACCCTTACCTCGCTGAGGTCCTCCTGAGCCAGACCGCGGAACAATGAGAACATCATGGCAAACACCAGAATAAACATCGGTAGGCCAACAACGGTAATCACCTCCTGTAATGCGCTAAGCCCTGCATCACCAGCAAGCACGATAAGCATGGCGGCCAGCATGCCTTCAGATACACCCCAGAATACGCGTTGGTGCCATGGGCCGGGGTCTCCGCTGCCGGTACACAGCATATCGACGACCAGGGAGGCGGAGTCTGATGAGGTGGCAAAGAAGATGGCGACGATCACGACCGCCAGCCCCTGGATTAAGGTAGAAGCCGGGAAGTTCTCGAAAAATGCGAACATGGCGAGAGGAATACTTTCGGCGACGGCAGCGGATAACACGCCCGCCTGATCTCCCATGGCCTCGCGGGCACTGGACCCAATGCCATCAATTTCCATCGCAGACCAGCCAAAGATAGCAAACCAGACCAGCGTAAAAATGGATGGAGCGAACAGTACACCAAGGACAAACTCGCGGATGGTCCGCCCACGTGAAATTCGCGCTACGAAGATCCCAATAAAAGGTGACCAGGTCACTGTCCAGGCCCAATAGAACACCGTCCAACTGCCCTGCCATCCCCACCCGCTGCCGTCATTGCTGGTATAGCTCGCCAGCGTGTCATTCCAGAAAGCCATGGGCAGCAGGTTTGTGATGTAGAGGCCAAAGGTCTCGACAACGGCACGCAAAAGGAAAATGGTCGATCCGGTAAACAGCACAAATACCAGCAGGCCAACCGCCATACCGATATTGATATTAGAGAGCCGCTTTATGCCTGAGTCCAGCCCTGCCACAATCGACCCTACGGCAACGGCTGTCAGCACAGCGATGATTAACACCTTGGTAAACACGGCGTCTGGCACACCAAACAGCTCTGTTAACCCCGCGTTGATTTGCTGGGTGCCCAAGCCGATAGAAACCGCCACACCAAAGAGGGTGCCGAGAATGGCAAAGATATCGAGCGTTTTGCCAATGGGGCCATAAATGCGCTCGCCTATCAGTGGGTAGAAGACCGAGCTGAAACGCATTGGCAGGTTGTAACGATAGATAAAGTACGCAAAGGCCAGCCCCGGCATAGCGAAAATCGCCCAGGTATGCAGCCCCAGGTGATAGATCGAAAAGCTCATGGCGTCGTCGGCGGCTGCCACCGAGAAGGGTTCTACACCTGGCCTTGGGGGAGTGGCAAAGTGGGAAATCGGCTCAGCGACGCCCCAGAACATCAATACTGTGCCGATACCACCCGCGAATAGCATGGTGAACCAGGAGATATTGCTATAGGTTGGCTTGGCATCATTGCCACCCAGGCGAATCGAACCGTAACGGCTGAGCGCCACCCACAGCAGGAATGCCACCCAACTGGTCACCCCTAAAATAAAGAACCAGCCAAGGTTAGTAACGATCCATTCCCGCCCCGCGCCGAAGGCCTCTCCTATAGGGCCAGGCATAACCAGAAGCGCCACTAAAAACAGCACCATGATCCCAGCAGACGTGAAAAAAATGATGGGATCTGTCTTGAGGCCCAGCTTTCTCGCAAGTGCATCCATCGTTACGTCTCCCTGTGTCTTTACCAACCCGTTTTTAAAACAAGTCCTTAAAACAACGTAGGAGCAATCTGCCGATTACGCCAAGCTGGGTGGGGCAATGGAGTAACCCTGGGCTTCGAGAGGCGTGGCTTCGCTTTGGTATATCACTTTGAAACAGGCAAAGACCTTAGGGGGCTGCTAGAGATGGCATTTTCTAGCGACTACCCACATCACAGGGTCCTGAATGATGATGAAGATAACGCCGAGTACATAGTGCCGGTGTGTTAGCTGCATATGGTTCCCCTCACCTCTTATCCTTGTGCTTTAGAGGTGAGGGGAACGGTAAGTGTAAAGCTGGTCGGTACACTGATACCCTGGCTCTCCTCGCGGTTAGATATAAATACTTACCCTCAGTATTCTGGCAATCTCAATAATGGTTAAATGTTCTTGTTTGATTGTCAGCTGTCCATGTTTTTCTATAATGAGAAATTGCTATAAACTTTAAGCTCTCGCTCATGATAAGGAACCGCTGGTAACATGTTTCTAAAATAGTTAACGTTGTCTTCAAAATTGTCGGAATGGCAAAAAATAGAGCTATAGGTCGAGTACTCACCACCTTCCTCATTGAGGTAGGTGAAGCGTAGGCCGATTAAATCTCGCTTGTGCCAAGCGACAATCTCTTCTGTTTTTGTCCACTCATACTCACGGTGACGGTAGTCTCGCTGCATTGCCTGATAGCCCTTGGAAGTGCCCATCATCCAAGCCATTAGGCCCATGCCCAGCGGCCCGATACCGGCAATCACAAACGCGGGGTCCTGCAGCATAAGTATCACGACAATGGGCATTAAAATAATCGCCGACCACTTCAGAAATGGCTTAACGGCATCCATTTGTGGCTTCCAGGAGCACTCCTCAGCAACACTTTCGGTAAAACGGTAGACAATAATCGTGGTCTGGTGGGTCATGCTCATGGCAATTAATATGAAAAGTGTGAACATCCCCCCACCTAGCAAACATTTGGCTAAAAGTGATTCTCCCAATAGGGACATAAAATATGCCCACCCTAAGCTAATGAATGCTAAAACGCTAAAAAGTATGTTTGCAACAAAGGTATTATAAT
>NZ_JALPZO010000118.1 GCF_023507745.1 Vreelandella olivaria
CACGCTCTACCACCTGTTTAACGGCTTCGATTTTGAATTCTTCAGTGTAACGGGGACGGCTCATGGATCCTCCTAGATACCTTTAGTATAAGGCCTAGAGGTGTCTACGAAACCTGGGGCGATTCAGAATATGCTCATGGTATGGTTTTAATCACTGTCAAACTTAGGCCATTACACCCTGAACTAAACATCCAGAGCCTTAATTTTCCTGACGGCGACCGTAAATAAAAGCCGCAACCATGCCACCAATGTCCATTGCTGTAATAAGAGCAGCAACGGCAGGATGGCCAAGAGACAGTGCTAAGGCCGCTACGCCAAAGCCCGATAAGGCCACTGTGGCTGCTAGCATCTGCCCACGCAGGTCTCGTGTGGTTTCAGCGCGAATGATAGTGGTTTCTGTTGCATGGCGGTGCTCACGTTCGATCGGCCCAGTCGATGATACGGGCGGCTGCCCCAGGAACAATCTCATCGTAAGCTTTAAGGATGTTAGGTGGAGGGAGCGGGCTTTGAAACGCAGCAGTGGTAGTTGTGCTGCGAATTGCGAGCGCTACATCTGGGCCATGGCGTTCTAGTAGTTGGTCAAGCTCTTGTTGTTCCTTGTCTGAGCGCTCATCCTTGCTAAGCAGTGTGCCCAGTAGGGCTAGTTCTTTCTGCTCTTCAGATGGATCAGTTGCCGAACCCGCATCGCTATCTTGAGAGAGTGGTTTGTGACCTTGCTGATCAGACTTCGGCAGCCCCTCGTGGGGCTGTTGATTTGATGAAGGTGTGGTCATATTTTTCAACAGCTCGCTCTAAATCCTTGCCAATGCGATCCCAGTCAGAACTTAGGCGCTCAAGGTCTGTTTTATGGGTATCTATTACAGCGCGATAATCTGTGCTGGGTTGGATATCGATAAGGCTACCTATGGTGCGTAGCAGCCGCTGACGGCGTGAAGATAATATCTTCATGGTCTTGGTCTCCTTTGCAGCCTTTGTATATAAATGAGACACAGATTATTCCATGTCTTTTGATATATTTCACTCTGTTATGGATATCCATAGTCTGACACTTTATGTGCACTGTGCAAGGGATATCGGCCATAAAGGTCATGGGTGGTTTTGAAGTACGGCTCTGCAGCCTGCTTCATCGCAAATTGTAGTGAATGCGACTTTTCATAATCATCACCTCTGCTTGAATTGCTTTATCAGATATTGCAGCACATGGTGAGAACCACATACCCTCTCGCTATCAGCATTGAATAGCGGAAATACCACCTAAATACAGGGGCATTCGCCCCTTTGCAGGTGGCGCAGGCGGTGTATGCTCTAGCTACACTGCCATTTTTCTATATGAGTTGCTGCATGGCCAAGAAACCTTCTGCACCTGTATCTCAAAAACGTAAACCTCGCCTGTTGTGGGCCAATCCTTTCTGTCTGATGGATACCTCCAGTGGTGCCAGCATGACGGTACGCCAGATGCTATTGCAACTGGTGGCTAACGGCTACGAGGTGCAGGTGCTGGGGGCGACGGTGTTTGATAACCCCAAGGGTATGGGGCGGTTAAAGGAGCAGTTTTCGGACCTCAGCAAGCACCTGCACAAGTTGATTGAAGCCGAAGATGGCCCGCTGACTCATCAGTTGGTCGTGAGCTACAGCCATAATCGTAACCATTTTACCACCCATGAAGAGGGCCTTTGGTATAGTCAGTACCTTTACCTGCTGGATAGTTTCAAGCCCGATGTAGTGTGGTTTTACGGTGGCCAAACGCTGGATATGCTGATTGCCGATGAAGCCCGTGATCGCGGTATCCCCGTGGCTTTTTATCTCGCCAATGGCAACTACAAGGCACCCCGTTGGTGCCGCGATGTGGACTTGATCCTCACCGATAGCCAGGCCACCGCGGATATGTACCGTAAGCGCGTTGGTTATGCTTCCAAACCCGTTGGCAAATTCATTGCCCCGGAAACGTTTGTTGCCGAACGTCACCAGCGTGAGCGGTTGTTGTTTGTAAACCCCAGCTGGCAGAAAGGAGCCAGCGTGTTCGTGCAACTGGCGGAAAAGCTGGAGCGTGAACGCCCTGATATCGCGCTGGAAGTAGTAGAGGCGCGCGCTGACTGGTCGGCGGTACTGCGGGAAACCACGCAGCGCATGGGTAAACAGCGCAGTTCGCTGAGCAACATAACCGTAACGCCCAACACCAGTGATATGCGTGGCCCCTATAGCAGGGCACGGGTACTGGCTGCCCCCAGCCTATGGTGGGAAAGCTCTGGCCGTGTACTGGCGGAAGCCATGCTTAATGGCATTCCCGCGCTAATCACCAACCGGGGTGGGATGCCGGAAATGATTGATGACGCTGGTATCGCCTTTGACTTCCCGAAGGTTTGCTACGAAGAACCCTATCAGCACCTGCTGAGCGATGAAGAGCTGCAACCGTTTTTTGATGCTGTTGTGACATTTTATGATGACGAAGCGCTGTATCAGGATTATGTGGCACGGGCTTGGAAGGTGGGGGCGGAGAAACACCATATTGACCGCGCTACTGACCGCCTGCTCGCCGCACTAACGCCACTGGTGCGCCCTCGCGCAGGCAATAATGAGTTTGCTTTTCACCAGAAAAAACGTCATCGCCAGTGTCTGGCATCTCAAGCAACACAGCCCGAGTTCAAGGCTGATAGCTCACTCCAGGCATTGGTGTTAGCCAAGGCCGGGCCACAAGCAGAGCCATTGCATAGCGATGAAGCACAAACCACACGCTTGTGGCTAACCAATGACTTTACCTGGCAGCTAAAGGGTAAAATCGTGGTGCTGGATAACCGCGCCAGCCTGATCAAAAGTGGCCTGGCTGAACAGATGGTAGCCACAGGCGCCTTTGCCATCGTCGCCTTTGATCCCGCCAGTGAGATCAAGGATGCCAAGCAGTACGAAGGCAGCGATGCTATCCAGCTTTTCCAGCACGCCCTGCTGGGGGATGGAGAAACGGCAACGCTTCACGCCTGTGTCGCACCGGAGATGACCAGCACCCTGAAACCCCTGGAGGCTGAAACACTCCCCAAACGCCACCACCTTAACGCTCAATTGTTAACGGAATTACCCATCAGCACGGTGGCTTTGGACAGCATCAACGGCCTGGAAAGCCTAGATTGGTTGATTCTGGATGAGCTAAGTGATGCCATGGCTGTATTGGAGCATGGTAAGCAGTCACTTAAGGAAACTCTGCTAATTCAGGCCCGCGTCGCGTTTCAGCTCACCCATGAACGCCAACCTAGCTTGGCCGAGCTGCAGCACTGGGCCAGCCGTAACGGCTTCCGGTTTTACCGTCTGCATAATATTCGCCACCATAGCCATTTACCTGAACAGCTAAATGCAAAAGTGTCCTGTGCTTCTGAGCAGGAAGGCGCCGATGTACTCTTTCTCCCCAGCCCTGAGCGCATGGCAGCCTTGGGTGAAAAAGAGCGTATGAAGCTGGCCTTTATTCTCAGCGC
This sequence comes from Vreelandella olivaria, assembly GCF_023507745.1. Lineage (GTDB taxonomy): Bacteria > Pseudomonadota > Gammaproteobacteria > Pseudomonadales > Halomonadaceae > Vreelandella > Vreelandella olivaria_A. The sequence goes on from NZ_JALPZO010000118.1 coordinate 3,462, forward strand.
AGGCTTTGCTGCCCATGATATGGCATTTGAACTGATTGCGGATATTAACCAGGAAAAAGCGATTGAGTTTTTGGAAGAGCAGGGACTTTTGCCAAAACTATCAACGAAGAGCCCTTCGGCTGCTTCGAATATTGAAGAATTACAAAAATTTGTTGCTAAGGCACCGCTCACTATCAGAAAGGCGAATCACACACTACCGGGGCACTTGGTCATCTCGCTTACATCATACAAGCCACGCTTCAATAAGTTGCACCTTACGTTGCGTAGCTTACTGCTCCAGGACGTGATGCCGGACAATATTGTGTTATGGATTGCCGAGAATGAGCAAGGTGATCTTCCTCAGGAAGTGCTTGATCTAGAGCAGTATGGGATACGGATAGGCATTTGTGAGGATATACGTTCCTACAAGAAAATTATTCCGACACTAAAGGAGTACCCTGGAAGCTTTATCGTTACCGCAGATGACGATATTTATTATGATCCGGGCTGGCTAAAAGGGCTAGTGGATAGTTGGGATAATAGCTCTAAAACCGTCGTTGCACATCGTGCACATAAGATGGTCCTTGATAAAAATAATAAGCCACTTCCTTATCGTCAGTGGAAGTGGGAAATAGGTAAAGATGAAATAGTAGATGGTCTGATTGTTCCAACAGGCTGCGCTGGTATTTTATATCCACCACATGCTTTTTATTTGGAAGTCACAAGTGCTAAACGCTTTATGGAGCTTAGCCCGACAACGGACGATATCTGGCTATTCTGGATGACATCTCTGAATGGAGTTAAAGTAAAGCGCTCGAACTATGAGTTTCGCTTGATTGAATGGCCCTCAGAAGATGAGGGAGGAAATAGTCTTTGGAAGAAAAATATATTTGAGGGTGGAAATGATATTGCAGTCAAAAAGTTAATAACACGATATGGATTTCCAGTAAATAACGCCCATCATAATTCTATTAATAGAAAGGCAAATGGTGCAGCCATATTTTACGGTAATGAAGATGTTTACTATGAGTGCTTAACACCATCGATTTCAAAGAAAAAAATAAATCGCATGAGTCTAAGTGCAATATGCAAAAGGTTTTCGGGGCTAAATATTTCGTGTGTTCAAAGTGAGCCACTGAAGCTTGATGCTATCAGCCATGACGCTGAGCTAATTTTTCTTGAAGAAAGTGACAGTCGCCAAGTTTTTAGTACGTTAGCTCAGAAAAAGCACAAGTGCATTGTTATGATTAAGCATTTTATTAATGGATCCGGGAAATATACCCTGCGTGAAATCATTTCTCAAGCAAGTGAGGTTGGCTTTGAAAAATCGTATATTAGCTATATTAAAAGGAAAGAGATCTTAGACCCTATTAGTATAAGGTTGAGGTTTTCTGAACAGGTCGAAGAAGTTTTAATCGCATTTTCAAATAAATCTAATTGAGATATTGTTATATGATTTCTAATCTTCCCTCACAGACGGCTGTGAAAAGCTATTGGCTTAATGAAAACGTTAAAGTGACGTGTGTAGTTATGTGCTATAATCATAAAGACTATATTTTTGAGTGTATAAAGGGGATTATGACACAAAAAACAGACTTTGCCTTTAAGGTATTGATCTATGACGATTTCTCAAATGATGGTACAAGAGAGATTTTAAAAGCACTAGAGGAAAGTTATCCAGATATAGTAGATGTCTACTACGCTGATTTCAATCATTATGGTGTTGCTCTCAAAGATGAACATATTAGTAAGCTAGAGGGGGATTATGTTGCTCTATGTGAGGGCGATGATTACTGGTTAGATAGTTTTAAATTGAAAAAGCAGTACGAAGAGATGCAAAATAGTCAAGTTCATTTCTGCGTGCATCCCGCAATTATATTTTTCCAAGAAAATAATTATGAAGACCTGTTCTGCTACTATGGAAACGCAAAAAAAATACTTCCTCAAAAACTTATTTTTGGGTTGAAGAATCAGTTTTCTCCAACGGCATCCTACTTTTTGCGAGTTGAGATGTATCTTGAGTATATAAGGTTTAAAGGGAATCTTGACGGTGGGCCAGGAGATTTTTTCTTAGAGGCAATTGCGTCAGAGAGTGGGGTGCTGTATCTGCCTGATGTTATGTCAGCTTATCGTAGAGGAGGGCAGGGTTCTTATAGTTCATCACAAGCTACATCTTCAGACTCTGAAATTAAAGATGAATTAAGTAGATGGTCTAAAAATTTAGAGTGCTTGTCGAGTTTTTACCCGCATTTACAAGGGCTTGTTTCAGAAAAGAAAATATTAGTTGAAGTTGATTGTTTGGTAAGGTTGAGAAAAAGGGATGATGTAGTTGGTTCTAATGATAATGAATATATTATAAAGGCTTCAAAGCTATTAAAAGAGCTTGGCCCACTTTTGTTTTAATGAAGAGAAATGGTAGTATATAATATATCAATAAGTTAAGAGTATATGGTAGACAAAGGACAATATTATGATATATTGCCCTTTTATGAAATGTGAAGTATTAGATGGTGTTTGTTTTTATATGCTGGATAAAGATTTTAAGATAAATATCGGTCTATTAAGGAACTCGCCAAGGCTATTGTCACGCGCTATGTTGTGTGGATCTAAGTCGAAATAAGAAATATAGCCATTATTGCTTTGCGCTACTCCAATACTCACAATTTCCCAATGATTCATTATTCCTGATTTGATGAACTCAATCATTTCTTTTTTTGTACCATTGCTAAATAAGGGTTTATTAACGTCTCCATGTAAATTAAACCCCATCTGGAAGACCAAGTGTTCGGCCCAGTGAGCCATATTGTTTATCTGAAAAAGAACATCGCTTTTTATTCCATCTAAGTCATCGTCTGGTCCCGTTTTACCATAATCAGATCCAAGGTGATGCACAACATTAAGTAGATGTACTACATCATACTTCTCATTCGGGTTTTCCTTTAGAGGAAAATAACAATTTTTAATTGTTATATTATCATTGGTGCAGTCTACATAACTAGAAAGAAGCTCATAAGCTGCTTTGCTTCCTTCATAACCTTTAACTTTTTTAGCCCCTTTATCGAGAGCTTCGAAAATAAAAAAACCTGTATTGCAACCAATATCGAGTACGCTTTTATGTTTATAACAGACATGTTTCTCTATATAGTGAAATCTACTTTTTTCAAACATTTTGTCATGTGGTTCTCCATAATATATATTTTTATAATAATGTTTGTCAGTAGGTGCCTCTTCAGGAGTGAAACGCGAAGGTGCACGATGGTACGAATTATGCTTTGCCATTGCTAATTTAACTCCCTTCCTTCAAAAATAGAAAAAAATACCTGTTCGGCTTCTTCTGCGGTATACAGCCCATCCTGTACATGGGGCCAAAAATGCACATGATTAACATGGATGATATTGTTTATTCTGATTGGGATTGACTGGTATTTAAGAGCTGCTAGGACACATGCTCTATGGTAGCCGCTGGTAACCAACCATTTCCAAGACTTCTCATCCTTATCTATTAAGGCCGTTGCCTTAATATCTCCATCTGGGCCATTATTTCTTATATAACCTCTTGTTTCTATGCTGATAACCAAGTCTAATAACCGTTTTGCCTCTACGGCTTTTTTTGTACTGCACATTGGGCCGCACATTGGCCATCCGCTTTCTATCCCTTCTGAAAATCCTTCACGTAAGTTTTCTTTTAATATTGCTTCTGTAATAGCAGTTTGGTAGCTTTCAGAACTCCTTGCCCTCCAGGGGAGTACGCTTCCCCAAGGAGGAGTGACATTTAACTGCGAGCTCTTTAAAGAAACATTAAACCACTCAAGTGAGTTACGTGGTTGAAATTTTTCGTAAAATATCGATAAGGATTTTTTTAATTTTGTTAGTTTTTCCTCATATGTGTCATCGAACGCTAAGAGGGCTACTGCTTCATAAAAAGGAGCGTTATGATTTAAAGTCCATCCAGGAGAAATTCTTCCTAAGTGTGGAGTTGCATTGATCAGAGCAGCATTGAATATCTCACTGTATCTAAATGAAAGCGGATGGTTACATGTTTGAGTAAGGTCAACAATACCTTCCTTATGATTTTGATATATACCTGCGTATTTTTTAGCTAACTTTGACATCTATAAAATCCTCTGCATTGGTCATGATTTGTGACATTTCATCTATGTTACTGAATTTAATTATCATTGAGCCAATAGAGTCCTGAGAGTTTTTGTATTTTTTTACCATATCACCAATTTTTTTGTATTGATTATATTTGATAGTTTTTTTCTTAATTTTTTCAGAAATTTTTATTTCTTCAAGGATACCGTCTTTTTTCGCGTGTAATATATAACTAGCACAGCATATGGTGGGGTTTGAAAATTTTTGAATGGCCGTTTTATTGCTTACAGCTGCGTCAACAGTCATTTTTATTAAGTCAATTCCTGTGGATTCACGTATCACTTCTGGTATCAGGTTTCCACCATTTCTAGGACCGATTTCAATGATCCATATCTTGCCTGTGGAATCAAAAAAGAATTCTACATTAAAAGCACCCGTTTTCATGTTTAGCAACTTGAGTAACCTTTCAATTTCAGAGGCTGCTAAAACCTGATGATTTTTTGAGAGCATTGTTGGAAAGCTAATACCGATTGGAGCATGAGGGTTGCACTCCTTGTCTTGATGCTGGTCCCCCCAGTACCAAAATATAAGCTCTCCATCCAAAAGAAATACGTCGCTATCAATTTGGTATCCTGATTTTTCTATGTATTCCTCAATAATAACTTTTCCCGAAAATGAGTAGCTTAATGCATCATTAAAAAGTGATCTAAGTTCTGCTTTGTTTTTTAAGAGCGATACGCCTTTGCTGCCTGATGAGTCAACAGGTTTCATAATTAAAGGGAATTTAACTTCGCTACACCATTCTATAGCGTCTTCTAGCTTACGGAATACACTATTTTTAGGAGTGTTAAATCCGTTTTCTATTAAAAAACTCCTAAATAAATCTTTCCTTGCTAAAATATTTACTGACTCATATGGATTTCCAGGGAGGTTTAGCTTTTCTGCTACATAGGCTGCAGTTGGGGCAGCTGGATCTGATGCATACGCTACAATGCCGTTAATTTTTTTTCTCTCAGCTAATTTTAATACCCCTTCTTTGTCAGTAGTTGATATATTAAAATACTCATGCGCTATTTCGTGACCTGGATTGTCAGGCAGGTAGTCACAAGTTATAACGTGATAGCCAGAATTGACAGCATATTCTATTGGGGGTAATTGCATATGTGCCCCCCCTAGAAATAATATTTTCTTCACTCTAGCTCTCCTTTTATGAGGTTTAATATTTTTTCCTGGTTGTAAATGTTAAGTTGATCATGAATTGGAAGGCACATTATTTTTTTCGCTATCATTGTTGAGACAGGAAAATTGGAGACACCTGATTTTCTAGAGTTACTCTGTCTATACATAGGCTGATCAGTTACTAGAGGGTAGAAATATCGCCTAGCCATGATTTTATGTTCTTGTAGTTTTTTGAATAGCTCATCTCTTGTTAGCGAGTAGCTATCTTCTACTATAATTGGGAAGTAGGAGCTGTTACCTTTATTTTGACTAGAAAAATCAATTGTGCTTATTCCATTTATATTCTTTAGCTTATCTCGATAAAATTGATCAGCTGTCTTTCGTCTAGCAATTGCTTTTTCTATATACTTTAGTTGCAACAGCCCAAAAGCAGCATTGACTTCTCCCATTTTTCCATTTATGCCTGCTGCAACAACCGTTACTTCATCAACTATTCCAAAGTTTTTTAAACTCTTTATATGCTGTTTCGTTTTTTTATCATGGCAGATAATAGCTCCACCCTCAAATGTATTGAAAACTTTGGTGGCATGAAAGCTCACCGCACTCAAATTACCATGTCTTAAAATACTCCCCCCTTTATCTTCTACACCAAAAGCATGGGCCGCGTCATAAATAACTTTAAGATTATATTTATCAGCTATTTCTTGTATTGCTTCTACATCGCAAGGATTTCCGAAACAATGAACGGGCAATATTGCAGTAGTTCTTGGCGTAATGGCGGCTTCGATTTTACTGGGGTCAATGTTAAATGTGTTGGGGTCAATATCAACAAAAATAGGGGTCAAACCATTCCAGGTTAGTGCATGTGATGTAGCTATGAATGTAAAAGGGGTGGTTATTACTTCTCCAGTAATATGTAGTGCTTTGAGTGCAGTTAGAAGCGCAATAGTGCCATTATTGAAAAGCGCGATTTCAGGCACACCCAAATATTCACACAGTGCGTCTTCCAGCTTTTCATGCATGGGGCCGTTATTAGTAAGTCGTTTACTCTCCCAAATTTCTTCCAGATACGGAATGAACTCTTCTAATGGGGGGAGAAAGGGCTCGGTTACGTAGATTGGCTTATCGCTCATGCTTCTCTCGTTAGCTGTCTGATATAAGCACCGTACCCATTTTTATCAAAGTGCTGGCTATGCTTTATTAACTCTTGTTGACTCATCCATCCTTGGTTAAAAGCAATCTCTTCCAGGCAGGCAATTTTGTAGCCCTGGCGCTTTTCAATGGTTTCGACAAACTGGGCTGCCTCCAACAGGCTTTCATGCGTGCCGGTGTCCAGCCATGCAAAACCACGGCCTAGCAGTTCAACATGTAAATCTCCTCGGGCCAAATAGGCTTGATTGATGCTGGTAATTTCTAGCTCACCCCGATGGGAGGGGATCACCTGTTTGGCGATCTCAATCACATCATTGTCATAAAAGTAGAGCCCTGTTATGGCATAGTTAGAATGAGGGTTTTGTGGCTTTTCTTCAATGCTAACTACACGGCGGTTCGTGTCGAACTCGACAACACCAAACCGTTCGGGGTCTTTGACTTGGTAGCCAAAAACCGTGGCCCCGTTTTTGCGGAGCGATGCCTGGCGTAGCTTAGGTGTGAAACCTTGGCCGTAGAAGATGTTATCGCCCAGCACCAGGCAAACGCTGTCGGCACCGATAAATTTTTCCCCTATCAGGAATGCTTGCGCTAGCCCTTCTGGTTTAGGTTGGGCAGCATAGCTTAGGTTGATGCCGAATTGGCTGCCGTCACCAAGAAGCCGCTGAAAGCTTGCTTGGTCATCTGGCGTGGTGATGATCAGGATGTCCTGAATACCCGCCAGCATCAGCACAGAAAGCGGGTAGTAAATCATGGGTTTGTCGTAGATAGGCAGAAGCTGCTTGGATACGCCCATGGTGATGGGGTACAGCCTTGAACCGCTGCCACCTGCCAAAATAATGCCTTTCATGGCTGCCCTTCGTTATGGGTAATAATGTCTTTATCGGCGCCCATGTTGACTTCTTTACTTAGCGAGTGCTTACGCCTGTTTAGCTCCCATGTAACGGTTTTACGCAGCCCGCTAGTAAAGTTTTCTATTGGTTTCCAGTTTAAATTATTGGTAATTTTACGATTATCTATCGCGTAGCGCTGGTCGTGCCCTGGGCGATCGGGTACGTAGCTGATCTGCTCTGCGTACGAGCCAGAGGGCCGAGGGGCAAGTTCGTCCAGGAGTGTGCATACCTCATTGACCACATCAATGTTGGCATGCTCGTTACTCCCCCCGATGTTATAGGTTTCACCAATACGACCACGGGTAAGGACTCGATAGAGAGCCTGAGCATGGTCATCCACGTAAAGCCAGTCACGGCGTTGCTGACCATTCCCGTAAACAGGCAGGGCTTCACCTGCCAGAGCTTGGTTGATCATTAAAGGGATTAATTTTTCCTGGTGCTGCCATGGCCCGTAGTTGTTTGAACAATTGGTAACCACGATAGGAAGGCCATAGGTGCGGTGCCAGGCCCTTACTAAATGATCAGAGCCCGCTTTGCTGGCCGAGTAGGGCGAGCTGGGTGCGTAAGGAGTCGTTTCAGAAAACGCAGGGGCGGCCGGTGCCAGGTCGCCATAAACCTCATCGGTCGAAACGTGGTGAAAGCGAAATTGCTCCTGTTTACTTCCCTCTAACATCTGCCAGTAGTGGCGGCTGGCTTCCAGCAGGGTGTAGGTGCCTACAATGTTCGTCTGAATAAAGTCAGCGGGGCCGCTGATCGAACGGTCTACGTGGCTTTCTGCCGCTAAATGCATTACCGCATCAGGTTGGTGCTGAGTAAAAAGTGCGGCTAGTGCCGTTTGGTCGCAAATATCCACCTGTGCTAGAAGGTGCCGCTCATTGTTAAGCGCCTCTCCTAGCGCGCTAAGGTTAGCTGCATAGGTCAGCTTGTCGATATTGATGACGCGACAATCAGTATTTTCTATCAAGTAGCGCACAACGGCACTACCAATAAACCCTGCGCCGCCTGTAACAAAAAGAGTAGCCATATAGTGGTGGGCCCAAGTACAAAAACGTTAGGTAGATAAGCATAGTTCTATGCAGCAGTGGTGACTTTGCCACAGCTTTGCTAGCGCTAAATGGAAGAATAGCGTATCTCTGAGAGCGCTTATGTAGGCGTTTTTCTCAGTAGATTACTATTTTTGCTTATTAAGTGGATGTACTGCTTAGGGCTATTTATTAGCTTGCAACACTTTGGTTGTCTGACTTACCTTTCATGGTAAGGGCGGTTACCCATCTGGCTGACAACATGAGCAAAGGGCAATGGACACTCGGACGTTGGTGCTGATAGTGGCGATTGGTGCCATGTGGCTTAGCCTAACCAGCGGTTGTGTTGCAGCGTATCTAATACTGAGTAATAAGATGTGGTCGCCTGGTATAGGCGCTAAGCGGCGACGCAAACCCTCTAGCGGTTTACAATTGAAAGCGCGTGAGCCAGCACCTACCCTGGTGGATGAAAATGGCACCTCTTGGGGGGTGTACGTCCTGTTTGAAAGCCCGTCCTCTGGTTTGAATGAACGGTTAAGGCTGGCGCTTTCATCTGCGGGAGGTGTGTATGAAAGCAGTACTGGCGCCTTTGCCGTAAAGGGCGAGTCATCCCGTAATCCTATCTACATTGAAAACGCCTTTCCTCCTGGGAAGTTACCCTCTTTCACCGATGATAATTACCAGCATCTTATTAAAGGGGTACGTATCAAGGTGGTTGCAGACAGCCTTTCTCTTTCTCCCAACAAGCTCCAACTGGTGCGTTTGGTTTCTCTGGCCAAAGGGTTTGCTCGTTTGGGTGGTAGCGTCGTTGATGCCAAAAAGCAGCCTATCACCAAAGCAGGGTTTAAAGCGGTGATTGCAGGGAAGGCCACTGTGTAAGAAGGGCGAGGAGGAGGGCTAGTGCTGAGTCTCTGCACGCAGCTTGGCAACTTCCTCGATAGGTAGCTCTTCAATCTCTGCAATTAATTGATCGTTCATTTCGGTGAGCGCTATCAACTTGCGGGCGGCATTACGTTTACTTTCCATGGCGCGTTGCTCTGCTTCCTGGCGCCCCTCTTGGCGTCCCTCCTGACGCCCAGCCTGGCGCTCTTGTTTTGCCCAGTTCTCAAGGTTTTCTGCCAACATGTCTTTGTCCTCCATCAAACTCGTGAGTTGGTCTAGGTTGGCCTTGGCCCCCAGCCGCTGAAGATACCGCTTGAGCCAGCGGGTGATGATGTTGTCTATCCGCTCTTTGTCAGGAGAGGCTTGTATGATGGCCACGATCCTGTCGACGGCTTGCTGTAGTCCTTTCCTGTCGGCGGAGGCCTTCTCGATACTGAAGACGCCACTGAGCGGTGTTTGGCGCAGCCCCAACTCTTCATCAGTATAGCGCCCTTCATCCACCAAGTAATACCGTAGGTGTGGCTGGTAGACCTGTAGGAAAGCAGGTGGTTCCGGGTACACCATGTCGTAGATGTCCTGGCGAGCCGTCCAGCGCTCGGAGCCGTTATAGAGCACAATCGGCAGAATGGGAGGCAGCCCTTTACGAGGTGTCGTTGTGCCATTTTTGAGCAGGTGATCGTAAAAGCAGGCCACGTAATGCATCAGTCGAATCGGCATGGTGCGATCCACCGACGACTGAAACTCCAGCAGGATGTAGAGATACACCTCTTGGGTGACGCCCTCCCTGGTGATCTCCACCGACCACACCACGTCTTCGAACTTCTCCTCGAATAATGGGGTGATGTAGTTGCCGCTGTGATTTTTGAGCGTAGAGAAGTTCATTAGTTGGGCGATCTCGGGTGGGGCAAACCCTTCCATCAACTGTTGAACGAACTCGGGATAGCTGAATAGCTCCTTGTAGCCGGTATCGTGCTGTTTATTGGCCATGCCTACTCCTGTCTCAATATGCCTACTTTATCACAGCCGTCTTTTTTTAAGCGTTGGTTAACTCCCCTGTGGCCTGATGTAGAAACCCTGACCTAACGAATTCCTACCGCCTTGTGTATTTCCTGCTAAATTCGCTAAGAACCTGTGCACGATCTGCTGCGCGTCGGCCAGACCGCGTTGCAAAATCGGCGCTAGCTTGTGAGATCGTAAACAGGCTCTAAGGGTTGAGTGTTTTCCAGAGTGGAGGGGTAGGGATGGGCAAGGTGCACTTTATTGGTGGTGAAAAGGGTGGGGTAGGGAAATCGATGACAGCCCGCGTGCTGGCACAGTATTACATCGATCATGACATGCCGTTTCTGGGGTTTGATTGTGATGCATCCCACGGCACGTTCTCACGCTTTTATCAGGATTTTGCCTCTCCCGTGGTGGTTGGGGACGACGACAGCCTGGATGGTATGTTGTCGGCTGTGGAGGAAAACCCCGAGCGGGATCTGATTATTGATTTGGCGGCGCAGTCTGCCTTACCGATTAACCGCTGGATCGAAGAGACCGATGTGTTTGGTTTGTTGAGTGAGCTGGGTTCGCAGGTGGTGTGGTGGCATGTCATGGATGATGGTGCTGATTCGGTGTCTTTGCTTTCCCAGGTGCTGGAGCGTTATCAATCTCAGCCGGTGAGCATCGTCGTGGTACAAAATCTAGGCCGGGGCGAGAGCTTTGAGCGTTTTCAGCGCTCGGATATCTATCAGCAGGCTAAGCAGCAGGGGGCTATCTTTGTTGAGCTTCCCAAACTGCATGCCAGGCTGACCCAGAAGATTGATTTCAATAACAGCAGCTTTTGGGCAGTAGCCAATGACCGCAGCCTCATGAATATTGCGGAGCGCCAGCGTATGAAAGTGTGGCTGCGTAACGCGTATGCGCAGTTTGCGTTTTTGGCAGACTAACCAACTGTGCTTTACCATCTTCGGTTTAAAAGACGTGTTAAAAGGATTGACAAGCGGCTGGCAAGCCCGCTTTACGCGTGATAGACTACGCCATCCTCTCAGACAAGACCCGTGAGCGGGCAGCGCTTAGACTGCTCGTTACACTGTTTGGCAGCGTTAGAAAGGCTGCTAAATCAATTGGTTGTTGTGGAAAGATAATGACGGAAATGTCGTGCTGACACGTAAGTATGGCCGACAAACACATAGTTAATCCGTTGCCGTTTACCGGCAACCTTTATTCTCCAAGGAGATACCAGTGGCGAACAGCAAGCAAGCACGCAAGCGCGCCCGTCAGGCCGAGAGTCGTCGTGTCCTGAAATCCAGCCAACGCAGCATGGTCCGCACCTACATCAAGCGTGTGATCAAAGCGATCAACACCGGTGACCATGGCAAGGCGATGGAAGAGTTCAAAGCAATGCAGCCGGTTGTCGATCGTATTGCGGATAAAGACGTGCTTTCCAAGAAGAAAGCGGCGCGTCTGAAAAGCCGTTTGAACAAGCGCATTAAGGCTCTGGCGGCGTAAGCCGGCAGGCGCCATAAAAAAACCGGCTGCGGCCGGTTTTTTTGTGTCCATATGTTTTTGGTTGATAGCGTCATGCCTGTAGGGTTTGCCAACCCTTATGACTAAACCTCAACGGATCGAGTGATGACCGCGAACACGCCACCACAAGCAAATATGACACCCCAGCGCCGTGGGCTGATGCGTTCTGGGCTGGTGGTTAGCGCGATGACCATGCTCTCCCGCGTCATGGGGTTGGTGCGCGATGTGGTCGTGGCCACGTTTTTGGGGGCAGGGAATGGCGCGGATGCCTTTTTTGTTGCCTTTAAAATTCCGAACTTCATGCGCCGCCTGTTTGCGGAAGGGGCCTTTAACCAGGCATTTGTGCCGGTACTCTCTGAGTATTCCACTCAGCGCAGCAAGCAGGAAATTCGCGAACTGCTCAATGCCGTTGCTGGCAGCCTGACGGCAGTACTGGCGCTGATTACGGCGCTGGCAATGCTCGGCGCTCCCTGGCTGATTTGGCTGTTTGCCCCAGGCTTCGGGCGAGACCCTGAAAAGCTGGCCATGACTGCGGATATGCTGCGGCTTACTTTTCCCTATCTGCTGCTGATCTCATTAACGGCGTTTTCTGGCAGTGTGCTCAATACCTGGAACCGCTTTGCAGTACCTGCCTTTACCCCGGTGCTGTTAAATCTTTCGCTGATTGGTGCCGCCCTGTTTTTAATGCCGCTGATGGAAGAACCGGCCATGTCGCTGGCGTGGGGCGTACTTATCGCGGGTGCGGCACAGCTGGCGTTTCAGGTTCCGTTTCTGCTGCGTTTGGGGTTACTGCCTACCCCGTGGCCAAACTTTGCCCACGATGGCGTAAAGCGTATTTTGAAACTCATGGTGCCTGCGTTGTTTGGCGTCTCGGTCTCGCAGATCAATTTACTGTTGGATACCATTTTAGCGTCGCTGCTAGTCGCTGGTAGTGTGTCATGGCTTTACTACTCCGACAGGTTGGTAGAGTTACCGTTAGGCGTCTTTGGTGTGGCGATTGGCACCGTCATTCTGCCCGCGCTTTCCAAGCGGCATGCGGAGCAGTCGTCGGCACACTTTGCAGCGATGCTCGATTGGGCCATAAGGGTGGTGCTGTTGCTGGGTGTACCCGCTGCACTGGCATTGGCGATATTGGCCGAACCGTTATTGATTACGCTTTTTCACTACGGCGCAATGACCGACCACGATATCCAAATGGCCGCGATGAGTTTGCGAGCTTACGCCTTTGGTTTGGTGGCGTTTATGCTGATCAAAGTCCTTGCACCGGGCTTTTTTGCCCGTCAGGACACCAAAACACCCGTGAAGGTGGGCATTATAGCGATGGTCGCCAACATGGTATTTAACCTGATACTGATATGGCCGTTGGCCCATGCGGGCCTGGCACTGGCGACGGCGCTTTCGGCGTTTTTAAATGCAGGGCTATTAGGTTACTTACTCTATCGCCAGGGCGTTTTGGTGTTTCAGCCAGGGTGGGGGCGCTATACGGTGCAGTTGGTAGGCGGCAGCATGTTGATGGGGGCCGCGCTTTATGGCGTAGCGCCCGATTGGCAGGCGTGGCTGGATTTTGGGCTATGGCAGCGTATTCGCTGGGTAACCGCATTGGTAGTGCTGGGCGGTGGACTCTACTTTGTATGGTTGACGGCGCTGGGGCTGCGTCTACGCCACTTTAAAATGAATAGTTAGGTTTTTTTGAGTTATTGCAGATGCCATCTTCTTCTGCATCTAACAAGTGCGTTCGTTATAATCAGGTGCTTTGACCACCAGCCGGTAGGCGAAGCGGGAAGGCTTTTAACAGCAGAGGTGCCATGCACGTCATTCGAGGTCTGCATAATCTGAAAGCGGCCCACCGCGGTTGCGTTGCCACCATCGGTAATTTTGATGGGGTGCATCGTGGTCATCAGGCGATCTTGCTGCAGTGTCGTGAGCATGCGGCGCGCTTGAAGGTGCCGCTGACCGTGGTGGTGTTCGAACCCCAGCCCCGTGAGTTTTTCGCGGGAGACCAGGCTCCTCCACGTTTAACCCGCCTGCGCGAAAAAGTGCGGCTATTGGGGACTCACGGTGCTGAACAGGTGCTCTGCCTGCCTTTTAATGATGCACTGCGCAGCCTGACGGGCCGTGAGTTCATCGATCAGGTGTTGGTAGCTGGCCTAGGGGTTAAGCATCTGGTGGTTGGGGACGATTTTCGTTTTGGCTGTGACCGGCAGGGGGATTTCAGTCTGCTGGCAGCTGTAGGGCGCAAGCAGGGCTTTGGCGTTGAGCATACCCGCACGTTCACGGTGGATGACGAACGGGTTTCCAGCACGCGGGTGCGCACGTTGCTGGCAAGCGGTAACTTTGCCGCCGCCCAGCGCCAGCTTGGCCGCCCATACTCTTTGCATGGGCGGGTAGTGCGCGACCAACAACTGGGGCGCACCATCGGTGTGCCCACGGCAAACCTGCCGCTATTACCACAGCCGTTAACACTACGCGGCGTTTTCGCGGTCGTTGCCAAGCTTGCCAATGGTGAGCGTTACCCTGCGGTGGCCAATGTTGGTTTTCGGCCTACAGTCGGCTCCAAACGACCAACCCTGGAGGTACACCTGCTTGAGTACTCGGGTGATCTATACGGCCAGCGGTTAACGGTTTACCCCTGTGTACGGCTGCGGGGGGAAGTGAAGTTTGACGACTTTGATGCACTAAAAGCACAAATTGAACGTGATCAGGCCAGAGCGCGTTGCTACTTTGCGGCAGCCGGCGCTGGCACTACCACTCTTCCGCTGGCCTCGGCCCCGCTTGGGCGTGAGGCCGCTTCTTCTGATTTCTCTTCGGCGGGAGATTCCGCCGATGCTAACGACGGCTGACCGGACTATGGACTATAAGCACACGCTAAACTTGCCAGAAACCGACTTTCCAATGCGCGGCATGTTGCCGAAGCAGGAACCAGGGCGTGTTTCAAAATGGCAGGATATGAATCTCTACCAACGCCTGCGCGATGCCCGTGCAGGGGCGCCGCTGTTTGTACTGCACGATGGCCCTCCGTACGCCAACGGTAGTATCCATATCGGCCACGCCGTTAACAAAATCCTCAAGGATATTATTGTTAAGTCGAAAAACCTGGCAGGCTTTGATGCACCTTATGTGCCGGGCTGGGATTGCCATGGTCTGCCTATTGAGCACAAAGTGGAAACCACCCACGGTAAGCATTTAGCGGCAGATAAAGCCCGTGAACTGTGCCGCGAGTACGCGGGTGCCCAAATCGAGACTCAACTGGTTGATTTTGTACGCCTGGGGATTATCGGTGACTGGGACCATCCCTACCGTTCCATGGATTATGCCAATGAGGCAGGGGAAATCCGTGCGTTGGCGAATATGCTGGAAGCGGGTTATGTGTTTAAGGGGTTGAAGCCGGTCAACTGGTGTTTTGACTGTGGTTCGGCCCTGGCCGAAGCGGAAGTCGAATATGCTGATAAAAAGTCAGATGCCATCGATGTGGCTTTCCCCGCGGCGGATACCGGAAAGCTGGCCGCTGCGTTTGGCTTGAGTGAACTGCCCAAGGCAGCCGCCGTGGTTATCTGGACCACCACGCCCTGGACCATCCCTGCTAACCAGGCGCTGAACGTACATCCTGAGTTTACCTACGCACTGGTGGATACCGGTGAGCGTCTGCTACTGCTGGCAGAAGAGCTGGTGGAAAGCTGTTTGGAGCGCTTCGAATTGACCGGTAGCGTTATTGCCACTGCCCAGGGCAAAGCCCTGGATCGGATTAATTTCCGCCACCCCTTCTATGACCGCCTCTCGCCGGTTTATCTGGCCGATTATGTGGAGTCGGAAGTGGGTAGTACGGGGATTGTTCACTCAGCGCCCTCCTATGGTGTTGATGACTTCAATACCTGCCGTACCTACGGCATGGGCTTTGATGACATGCTCAATCCCGTGCAGGGGAACGGCGTGTACGCGGATGACCTGCCGTTCTTTGGCGGCCAGATGATCTGGAAGGCTAATCCCCATATCGTCGAGAAGTTGCGCGATGTAAACGCGCTGATGGCGCATAAAGCCATTACTCACAGCTACATGCACTGCTGGCGCCACAAAACGCCAGTGATTTACCGTGCCACAGCCCAGTGGTTCGTGGGTATGGACCTAAAAGGAAAGGATGGCAAAACCCTGCGTGAACGTGCCCTGGAAGGTATCGAAGCCACGGAGTTTACGCCAGCCTGGGGCCAGGCGCGCCTGCACAGTATGATCGCCAACCGCCCTGACTGGTGTATTTCCCGGCAGCGTAACTGGGGAGTGCCAATCCCGTTTTTCCTGCATAAGCAAACCGGCGAGTTGCATCCGAACACGGTTGAGTTGATGGGCGAAGCCGCCAAGCGCGTAGAGCAGGAGGGGATTGAAGCCTGGTTCAAACTTGACCCTGCCGAGTTGCTAGGTGCAGAAGCGGCTGAGTACGAAAAAGTCACCGATACCCTGGATGTGTGGTTTGACTCAGGCACTACCCATCGCCATGTGCTGCGTGGCTCGCACCCCCATGGGCATGAGAGCGGCCCACGCGCCGACCTGTACCTTGAGGGTTCCGACCAGCACCGCGGCTGGTTCCACTCATCCTTGCTGACAGGATCGGCGATTGATGGGCACCCGCCCTATCGTCAGTTGCTTACTCACGGTTTTACGGTGGATGCCCAGGGGCGCAAGATGTCCAAGTCCATCGGTAATGTGGTAGCCCCGCAAAGTGTGATGGATAAGCTGGGTGCCGATATTTTACGTTTGTGGGTGGCGTCTACCGACTACTCGGGTGAGATGGCGGTATCAGATGAAATCCTGAAGCGTACCGCTGATGTATATCGTCGCATCCGTAATACGGCACGTTTCCTGCTCTCCAACCTCAACGGCTTTAACCCGGCTACAGACCAGGTTGCGTTCAGCGATATGCTGGCGCTGGACCAGTGGGTGGTTGATCGTGCGGCACAGCTGCAAGGTCGCATCGAAAAGGCCTATGAAGAGTACCGTTTCCTGGATGTCTACCAGCAGGTGCACGGTTTCTGTGCCCGTGAGCTGGGCGGCTTCTACCTGGATGTGATTAAAGACCGCCAGTACACCACTCAAACGGATTCTGTGGCTCGCCGTAGTGCGCAAACGGCGCTTTATCATGTGGTAGAGGCATTGAGCCGCTGGGTAGCACCTATCCTCTCTTTCACCGCGGAAGAGATTTACGAGCATATTCCCGGAGAACAACGCGACAGCGTGCTGCTTGAAACCTACTACACCGGGCTTAGCACTCTGGATGACAATGCTGATATGGGCCGTGCGTTCTGGGAGCAGGTGCTGGAAGTGAAGCATTCGGTGAACAAGTGCCTGGAAGATGCCCGTAATGCCAAGGTCATCAAAGGTAGTCTGGCCGCAGAAGTGACGCTGTATGTTAGCGATGAGTTGCAAACAACCCTGGCTAAATTGGGTGATGAGCTGCGCTTTGTGATGCTGACCAGTGAAGTGCATCTGGCGCCGCTAGCTGGGGCAGCCAACAATGCTGAAAGCACGGAGCTTGAAGGCCTGAAAGTGGCCGTTACTGCCAGCGCGCATCAGAAGTGTGAACGCTGTTGGCACCACCGCGCTGATGTGGGCAGTCTGGTCGCTCATCCTGATCTGTGTGGCCGCTGTGTCAGTAACCTGCCGGAAGGTAGTGGTGAGATTCGTTACTATGCCTAATACTGCCCCGCCCCCTCATGCTTCTCAACGGCCGCCTATGCGGCGGCCGCTTCGCTGGCTGTGGCTGGCGGTAGCCGTTATGGTGCTGGACCTGATCACCAAGTATGCCGCCAGCCACTTGTTAAACTATGCCCAGCCCGTTGAGGTGCTGCCGTTTTTTAACCTGACCTTGCTGCATAATACTGGCGCGGCCTTTAGCTTTTTAGCCGACCACCCCGGCTGGCAGCGCTGGTTCTTTGCGATTATCGCCATTGGTGCGAGCATTGGTTTAACCGTCTGGCTGTCCCGGGTGAGAGCCGATGAGAAGCTGCTTGCCATTTCGTTGCCGCTTATTATTGGTGGCGCCTTGGGCAATCTATACGACCGTTTGATCCATGGCTACGTCGTGGACTTTTTATCGTTCCATGCCGCGGGTTGGTATTACCCCGCCTTTAACGTGGCGGATATCGGTATTACCCTGGGAGCGATAGGGCTGATCTGGGAGTCGGTATTAGGTGATCGACGCCGTAAAAAAGCCGCTTTACAGCAACACGATTGAGTAGCAAAAGCAAAGAGCCATCAGCGAGGAACGGCATGGACTATCTAATCGACGACGGCATGGAAATTACCCTGCACTTCACGCTGAAGCTGGAAGATGGCACGGTGGTCGACTCCACAAAAGAGAAGGCCCCTGCTACTTTTCAGTTTGGTGATGGTAATTTACCGCCTGGGTTTGAGCACCCCATTAAGGGCATGGCCGCGGGGCAGAGTGGTACATTCCAGATTACCCCGGAGCATGCATTTGGCCAGCATAATCCGCAAAATATTCAAACGCTGAAGCGGGCCGATTTCGGCGATGACGCACCGGAAATCGGTATGGTGATGTCATTTGCGGATAAAGCAGGAACGGAATTGCCTGGCGTGGTCAAAACCATTGAAGGTGATCGTGTCGAGGTGGATTTCAATCATCCGCTCGCAGGTCGTACGTTAACATTTGAAGTTGATGTGTTGGGTGTTCAGCCCATTACCAAGCATTAATGGATATGTGAAAATTTACACTCACTAAGGAAGTGCTGATTTATGTTATGAACGCAGGCAAGACTAGGCGAAATCAGGCGATAAAGCGCAGTTTATAAGTAATAAATGAGCATTTTGAGCATGGCTTCAATACCGTATTGCCAAGCGTAATAGTAAATCAGTGTTTCCCTAAACGATGCGGTATGCATCTAGGCGCTTTTATGCAGTCATCAGAGACATCTCAGCCATCGCAACCCGTACAGATCAAGCTGGCCAACCCCCGCGGCTTTTGTGCTGGCGTGGATCGCGCCATCGATATTGTTAATCGCGCGCTGGATGTCTTCGGCCCGCCCATTTATGTGCGGCACGAGGTGGTGCATAACCGCTTTGTGGTAGAGACCCTGCGCGAGCGGGGTGCTGTGTTTGTGGAAGAGCTTGATGAAGTACCTGATGACGTTATCGTTATTTTTTCTGCCCATGGCGTATCGCGAGCGGTGCAGAAAGATGCTGAGCGGCGTGGCCTGAAAGTATTCGATGCTACCTGTCCACTGGTTACCAAAGTGCATATGGAAGTCCTGCGCTATGCCAAGCGCGGCCAGGAGTGCATTTTGATTGGTCATGAAGGGCATCCTGAAGTGGAAGGTACCATGGGGCGTTATGATACCTCCCATGGCGGCCATATCTATTTGGTGGAAGATGAGCAGGATGTTGCCAAGCTCGCGGTTAATAACCCATCGGCACTGGCATTCGTGACGCAAACCACGCTGTCCATGGACGACACCGCCAAAGTGATTGACGCACTAAGAGACAAATTCCCTGAGATTCAAGGCCCCCGGAAAAACGATATTTGCTATGCCACGCAGAACCGTCAGGATGCGGTGCGGGAGTTGGCAGCAGATAGTGATTTGGTACTGGTCGTGGGAAGCCCGAATAGTTCCAACTCCAACCGCCTGCGGGAGCTTTCCGAGCGGATGGGTACACCCGCGTATCTCATCGATAACGCAGACCAGATTGAGGCTGCCTGGTTAGAAAATGTCAGCCGAATCGGTGTTACTGCGGGTGCCAGTGCTCCTGAGGTGCTGGTCAAAGGCGTAATCGATAAGCTACAGGCACTAGGTGCGCAAGCGCCTATTGAGCTTCAGGGGCGGGAAGAGAATATCACCTTCTCGATGCCGAAAGAGTTACGTGAGCAAGTGATTGTAAGTGGTTGATGCATCCTGTATCGGTTTGCGACATACTCGAAGTATGATTTAGCCGATACAGGAGCCTCTCGGTGACTCATTTCTTTTATTGCCGCGTGGGTGGCGATAAGCAACGCCAGTGCGGTTTTACACTGATTGAACTGCTTATTGCTGTGGTGATCATTGGTATCATCGCGGGTATTGCTTACCCCAGTTATAACCGTTATGTAGAGCGCTCCTTACGAACCGATGCCAAAGCCGGTTTACTGCAGGCTGCAGCTGAGCTAGAGCGTTGCTATTCCCGTCGTTATACCTACGCAGACTGCACAATAACCACTATCTCCCCCGATGGTAACTACACAATGGCCACCGTTACTGGCAGTAGTGACGATGGTGGTTTTTTGGTCACTGCAACCACTACCCGGCAGGATGGTTGTGCAGAAGATTTATCGCTGAACGCCCGTGGTGAGAGGCTGCCCGAGGCGTGTTGGTAAATGAATCACCAGCATGGTTTTTCTCTGGTTGAGTCGCTGGTCGCCTTAGCGATTCTGGCATTTGGGCTTATCGGTGTGGCTGCCATACAGCTAAAAGCACTACAGAGTGCCCATGCTGGGTATCAGAGTGCACTGGTTAACGTTGCAGCGATTGATGCCCAAGAGAGGCTCTGGGCAGCACTGGCAGATAGTAACAGTTGTCTTGATATATCGCTGGGTGCGGTAGAATCGGCATGGAAAAGCCACTGGTTTTTGAACCCTGATACAGCGGTATTACCCCAGGTAAACTCAGCGCTTAGCGGTATTTCCAATGTGGGATGCCACTTTACCCTGCGCATTTATTGGTCACCTTCAGCAGATGAAGAAGCGGTTGAGCTGGTGTATGAATTTCGTTTACCAACCGGCTCCTAAGGAAGCGTGCTCATGGATGTGCAGCGCGGTTTTACGCTAACCGAATTGCTGGTTGCCCTGGTCATCAGCGTGACTGTCATCCTTGGTGCGGGTCAGCTTTTTTTAAGTGCATTAATCACCTTCAGGCAGGTGGATGCGCTGGGTCGGCAGCAGGAAGCGTTGGTATATACCTCGGCAATGCTGGCTGATGCGTTACGCCGTCGCCATGCTGTGAATGATAGTGGTGAGTCACTCTTCCATCTGCGGTGCATCAGGTTGGAAACGGCTTGTCGCTGTACCGTTCAGGATATGCAGGCAGCACAACCGCTGGTCTCATTTGATAAACCGGGCAGCGCTGTTTGCGAGAGGGACGAGCCATTGGGCCGGGTGGATGGAAGTGGTGGTATTAGTGTGGTGTCATTGCCGCTTGGCCCCCAAGGGCGGGAGGTGAGCTTTTATGTCACTCACCGGGGCAGTGTGCTGGGACACTAGTGCTGGTAAAAAGATAAAGCTGAAAGGATCAATACATGCAGTATCAGCAGCGGGGGGCAGCCCTGGTCATGGTGCTGGTTTTGCTGGCCAGTGCGCTGATGGTGGGCATTATGGGCGGGCAGACGGGGCTGGTCGGGGAGCGTTTGGGAAGCAACTATCGAGTCTTAACCTTAGCCCAGATGCGTGCTGAAGTTGCTGCGTTACGGGCTATTGAACAGTTTGCAGCCCTTGAGTGGCACGATGCACCGCTTATCAGCGATCGGTTGGCTGTGAGGTGGGAAGAGTACTCGGCTCATCCTTTGGCCACACTGGTTGATGAAGGATGTTCGCAAAAAGCATGCTTGTTTATACCAGTGGAGCGTGATGGTCAGCAGTGGGCGATGGCAATTGGTGCAGTGATACAGCCCGAACCGAATGGTGGCACACTGTTAGCCCAGAGTCTGCCGATCTTCGTGCGCTTTGAAAAAATGAATGAAAGCGCTACAGGAACAAAAGCGACGGTTATTTGGCATTAAGTGTACAATGGCGTATCGTTTTTGACCTTTATTCTGCTGGATCCACACTATGAGTCAGACAGCCAAAACCCGCGTGCTGACCGGGATTACCACGACCGGAACTCCCCACCTTGGTAACTATGTCGGTGCTATCAAACCCGCCATTGAGGCAAGCCAGGATCCGAACGTGCAATCGTTCTACTTTCTTGCTGATTTCCACGCGCTGATTAAATGCCAGGAGCCGAAGCGTGTTCAGGAGTCACGTTTGGAAATAGCGGCTACCTGGCTCGCTTTGGGGCTCGATACCGACAATGCCATTTTCTATCGCCAGTCGGATATTGTTGAGATACCGGAGCTGATGTGGTTGCTCTCCTGTGTGTGTGCCAAAGGTTTGATGAACCGTGCCCACGCTTATAAGGCAGCGATGGCTGATAATGAGGAGGCAGGCAATCAGGACCCCGATAAAGGCATAACGATGGGGCTGTTTGGTTACCCTGTACTGATGGCGGCCGATATTCTCATGTTTAATGCCAACAAGGTACCGGTTGGGCGTGACCAGATTCAGCATATTGAAATGGCGCGGGATATCGCAGGACGTTTTAACCACCTATTCAAAGGGCAGTACTTTACTCAGCCGGAAGCGGTGGTGGATGAAAAGGTGGAGGTACTGAAAGGATTGGATGGACGCAAAATGTCCAAGAGCTATAACAACACGATTCCGCTTTTCTCATCCGAGAAAAAACTGCAAAAGCTTGTGCGTAAAATCAAGACCAATTCGCTGGAGCCGGGTGAGCCCAAAGACCCTGATAGCTGCACGTTGTTCCAGATTTACTCGGCATTTGCCAGTAATGAGGAAGCAGCATCACTGCGTGAGCAGTATGCGGCGGGAATCGGATGGGGGGATGCCAAAAACCATGTGTTTGAGTATTTGAATGCGCACTTGAGCGCGCCACGTGAACGCTATAATGCCCTGATGGAAGACCCGGCGCATATTGAAGCGATATTGCAGAAAGGTGCCGAGCGTGCTCGTGAGGAGGCCACCATAACGATGGATCGCCTGCGTTCAGCCGTTGGTTTGGGGCGTTTTGTGTGAACCACTGACAATTTTTAAGCAAAAGGCCCTCCTGATGGAGGGCCTTCTTTGTGCTGCGGCCTGGCTTAGCTTTCGATGGGCGCGCGCCAGTCGTCAGAACCAGAGGTGCCGGCAACCGTGTGTTCCCAATCAATTTTACGGTACGCCAGAGAGACGTCCATCAACTGGGTGAACTCAGACTTGCTGATGTCCTGGGCATGAGGCATACGCAGGTTGATGTCCACAATAGTGGCATCGGTCAGCGTAGTGGTGAAGAAATGCTCTTGTTTACCTTCAATGGAAGTGCGGTACCACTTCAATTCTACGTTAGGCAGCATTTCACCAGAAGCCAGTGCGTTGTACATCAGCGGAACGGCTTTGTTGAGTGCCACAGTGAAGATAAACGGCTTGTGAGCGCGTTGGCCGGAAGGCTGGCCTGATTGTGGGTCAGTAGGAACCGTGACAACGTGTTTAAACTCTTGAACCAACATCTGGTCTTCATGACCTTCAACGTAGATGTTGCCTACGGAATCAGGAGTAAAGGCTCCGGCGGTGATGTTGCCCTGAGTCTGGCCTTCAATGCTGATATAACATGGAGTTGGCATAAGTCTGCTCCTTGACGGAATGAATGAAATTGTCCTGTGGACGGTACGTAGGAAGCAAAACATAGGCCAAATTTATATTTTTATTTTATAACAATGTCTTAATGTATTTAAAAGTGTGTTTTTATTTTTAATTAGGCAATTATTTGCCCGGTTTTAAGCAATGAGTTGCCAGTTGGCAATTCATTGCTTAATGGTTGTGATGAATAAGCATATATTGTGTTGGCTGTGCTTTAAGCGGCTTTCAAATGTAACTTAATAGTTGTTTTTGTGCTTTGTAGAGACAAAACAAACGTATGATTTGATCGTTCTTGACTCTTCTGCAGTCATTTCCTTCACCCCATTTGTAGGTGATTTCAGTCTTTTTCCTTAAGAGATTGCCGATAAAATTTGTAAGAAATATCTTACAAATTTTAATTAGTAGTTTTTTATCGACGCTTTCGTCCTCTAAAATCGCTAAATGTCTTCGAAATGTTGCTAACTGCATTTTTGGTGATCGCTTGCTCTGCTTCTTCTCTGGTTGGGGGCGAGTGGAAGCCTGTTGGAAAGATTTTGCTGAATTGGTTATCTTCCCACGATTAAGAAACATTAACGGTTACATTTGGTCACTTATCCAAGGCAAATATTATGGCTAAGCAAGGAACTGTCGCGCCCAAAGAGCGCATTAACATTAAATATGTGCCAGCTACGGGCGACCAGCAGGGAGATACTGAATTACCACTTAAACTTATGGTGGTTGGCGACTTTAAAGGCGGTGGGGAAGACACTCCTATTGAAGAGCGTCAGGCAGTCTCTATTGATAAAAATAATTTTCAATCGGTGATGCGAGAAGCGGGTTTGTCACTACAGGCGGTAGTACCTAATCGCCTTGAGGAAAGAGATGGGCCTGCTGATATCGCCGTCGACTTGTCCTTCAAGTCACTCGAGGACTTCTCTCCCGATTCGGTGGCAAAGCAAGTTCCTGAACTGCGTAAACTTGTGGAATTGCGAGAGGCCCTGGTGGCTCTGAAAGGGCCGCTGGGCAACGTTCCTGCGTTCCGTGATCGTTTGCAAAAGCTGCTCGAAAATGATGATGCACGCCAGCAGCTTCTCAATGAGTTGGAGTTATTAGATACAGATCGTAAAAGCGATTGACGCCGGTAATGGGTTGCGTATCGATTACACAGCATAACGATTTCGAGGCAGAACGATGAGTAAAACGGCTAAGCAACAGGCAACGGTAGCAGTGTCAGAAGAGGAGGTGTCGCTTCTTGACCAGGTCATGGCACAAACGCGTATGGCGCCTGCCGATGAAGGGTACGATGTTGCCAAACAAGGGGTGGCGGCTTTTATTGTAGAGCTTCTGAACAGCGATAGTGCTACCCCGACTGTCAACAAGGGGCTTGTTGACAGCATGATTTTAGAGCTTGATCGCAAAATCAGTCATCAGGTTGATGAGATACTGCATGAAAGCAACTTTCAGCAGCTAGAGTCGGCTTGGCGCGGCCTGAAGCTTCTGGTTGACCGCACTGACTTCCGTGAAAACATTAAGCTGGATATGCTCCATGCCACCAAGCAGGAGCTATTGGAAGATTTTGAGTTTGCACCCGAAATTAGCCAGAGTGGTTTATATCATCACGTTTACAACGCGGGCTACGGTCAGTTTGGGGGCGAGCCGGTCGCCGGCATTATTGGGCATTATGACTTTTCGCCATCCACACCCGATATGAAGCTGTTGCAATATACGTCTGCTGTTGGTGCCATGGCCCATGCTCCTTTTATGTCATCCGTTGCTCCTTCATTTTTCGGTATCGACAGCTTCGAAGAACTGCCCAACATCAAAGACTTCAAGGCTATCTTCGAGGGTCCCAAATACGCCCGCTGGCGCAGCCTGCGTGAGTCCGAAGATGCCCGTTACCTGGGGTTAACAGCGCCTCGCTTCCTGCTGCGAACACCTTATGATCCGGTTGAAAATCCGATCAAGTCCTTTAACTATCGTGAAAACGTTAGTGAAGACCACGAACATTACCTATGGGGTAATACCGCCTATTTGTTGGCCGACCGCTTAACGGACAGCTTTGCCAAGTATCGGTGGTGCCCCAATATTATTGGCCCCCAAAGCGGAGGGGCGGTCGAAAACCTGCCCGTTCATACCTATGAGGCCTTTGGTCAATTGCAGGCCAAGATCCCTACAGAGGTGCTGATTACAGACCGCCGTGAGTTTGAAATGTCAGAAGAAGGCTTTATTTCGCTGACTATGCGCAAAGGTAGCGATAACGCAGCCTTCTTCTCCGCTAACTCTGTGCAAAAGCCCAAAGTATTTCCGAATACCGCTGAGGGGAAAGCGGCAGAAACCAACTTTAAGTTGGGCACGCAACTTCCCTACATGTTCATCATTAATCGCTTGGCGCATTACGTGAAAGTGCTTCAACGCGAACAAATCGGCTCTTGGAAAGAGCGCCAGGATCTGGAGCGTGAGCTTAACGTCTGGATTCGTCAGTACGTTGCCGATCAGGAGAATCCGCCAGCAGATGTACGCAGCCGCCGCCCGTTGCGCGCAGCCTCCATCCAGGTTTCGGACGTTGAAGGTGATCCAGGCTGGTATCAAGTCTCCATGGCAGTTCGACCCCACTTTAAATATATGGGCGCTAATTTTGAGCTGTCTCTGGTTGGACGACTCGATAAGGAATAAGGGAATGAAAGCGCTATGGCAATGGATAACGGTGGGCGATTAGGGAGCCGATTGTTTGAACGCCTCGCAGCACCTCACCAGTTTGAGGGTTACTCAGAAGAGAGCCTGTTGGGTGAGGTGGTGGTGTCGATCAAACGCCACCTTGTGGATTTGCTGAATAGCCACCCTGGAAATAGTGCCTGCGTGCCGGAACTTGGCCTGCTTGATTTCAATGATGCCACCATCGGTGTGCTCGATTTGGAACGCAATATAAAGCAGGCCATTCGGCACTGTATCGAGTGCTATGAACCGCGTGTGCAGCGTGTGGATGTGGAGTCGCTGCCTAACTCAGGGGATCCGCTCCAACTACGTTTTCAAGTGCATGCTACGGTGGCATTGGGGAAAAACAGCACTCAGACCACGATTGATCTGTTGCTCAATAACAAGCGTTATCAGTGTCTTAACTGATATGCCCGAGGGGCACTAATGCTCAACCGCTATTATCGTGATGAACTTAATTTTCTAAAACGGCAGGGTCGGGAGTTTGCTGAGGCAAACCCAGGCCTTAGCCGCTTTTTGTCTGAGCGTAGCACTGACCCGGATGTAGAGCGCCTGTTAGAAGGCTTTGCTTTCCTTACTGGGCGCATGCGTGAAAAAGTTGAGGATGAGTTTCCTGAACTTACTCACTCATTAATCAGCATGCTTTGGCCGAACTATCTCCGTCCAGTGCCAAGTATGACCGTTGTTCAATTTACCCCCACCTGGCACGCCTTAAGCCAACAGCAGCAAGTGAAAAGAGGTACTGAGCTTGCCAGCGTGCCGGTAGAAAACACACCCTGCTTGTTCCGTACCTGTCATGACGTGTCGCTTTATCCAATGGCTCATGCGGGTGTTAATGCACGTCATACCAGGGAAGCATCCATTGTTGAGCTGGCAATGGAAGTTCACAGTGATCAGCCAATGAATACGCTTGGGGTTGACACCCTACGGATACACCTGGGAGGAGATGGATATACCGCACGCACACTCTACCTATGGATGAGCCACTATCTGGCGAAACTGGAGCTTGAAATCGATGGAGAGCGGCGAACGCTGCCGGTGAATTCCCTGCGCGCGGTGGGGTTTGAGAGTGATCAGGCGCTGTTGCCCTACCCACGCAATGTGCACCAGGGGTATCGCATACTGCAGGAGTATCTCTGTTTTCCAGAGGCATTCCACTTTTTTGACGTCCAAGAGCTTGGCCCGGCGCTTCCCGCCGCCACAGCCAGCAGCGTGACATTACGCTTTGTGTTTTCTCGTCCACTGCCCACGGATGCGCGCGTACAGGATGAGCACTTAGCACTCTACTGCACGCCCGCCATCAATCTCTTTGCGCATGATGCTGAGCCGGTTGACCTGACGGGGGAGCGCAGTGAATACCGTATTCGGCCCAGCAGCAAAGCCCCGTCTCACTATGAAATATTCAGTGTGGATAAGGTGGTTGGTCGACTGGATGGGGAGCAGAGCAGCTCACAGGCTTCCACTCGGCGTTATGTGCCTTTTGAAAGCTTTCAGCACCAAATTGAGCGAGATAGAGGGCGTGCAGCACTGCACTATCGCGTGCGGGTCTGCAATAGCGTGAGAGGTGATGGTTTCGATCATGATATCGCTTTTATACGTGGCGATGAGCCATTGTGCATTGGGCGCCGTGAAACCATTTCCCTGGGAGTGACCTGTAGCAACCGGGAACTACCTGAGCAACTGACGATTGGTGATGTATGTGTAGATACAGCAGAAAGCCCTACATTCGCTAAATTCCGCAATATCACTCGGCCTACGCCTGTGCTGCGTCCGGCCATCGACGACGGTTTGCTGTGGGTCCTGATTTCCAATTTGTCGCTTAATTATCTTTCGCTGCTGAATCGTGACGCGCTGTGCTCCGTTCTCAGCGCTTACGACTTTCGTGCGTTGGTGGATCGTCAGGCTGAGCGTGTTGCACACAAACGGTTAACGGGGATTGTTGATATCGAGACCCAGCCCGTTGACCGACTATGCAAAGGGCTGCCTGTGCGTGGCTTGCGCTCGGTAATGACACTTGACCAAGACGCTTTTGGAGACGAGGGCAGCCTGTATCTTTTTGGCAGTGTATTAGCACGCTTTTTATCCCTGTACGCCAGTATCAACTCATTTCATGAGTTGCAGGTCATCAATCGTCATAACCAAGAGCGCTATGTATGGAGCTTACAAGTGGGGCAGCAGCCTCTGATGTAGCGCTGGCGCCTTTGTTTAATGGGGCGCGTCGCTACGAGTTTTTTCAATTGGTTGAGCTGTTGCACCGCCATCATGGTGATGATCTGGAACAACGGCGTGGCGGTAGCGTGCCTGTATTTCAGCGAGTGCGTTACAAAGCATCAGCATCGCTTGGGTTTCCCGGTAGCGATGTACTGACCTTGGGTATTAATGAAAGTGGTCAGTATGAAATGGAAGTTAGCTTTTTAGGATTACAGGGTGCCCAGTCTCCGTTGCCCAGCTACTACCTGGAAGCACTGGCGCATGAGTCTGCGCACCAGGAGGGGGCCGCTGGCGATTTTCTGGATTTTTTTAACCACCGCTTGCTGACGTTAATGCACCGCAGTTGGCGGAAATATCGCCACTACGTGCGCTACCAGGATGACGCGCAGGATAGCTTCTCAGCAGCAGTCTTTTCCCTGGTTGGCCTTGCGGACAACAATCTGCGCGGTGAAACGCCGATTAACTGGAGCAAGATGCTGGCCTATGCCGGGTTATTGGCAGGGCGTACCCGTTCACCCGATGTTGTCAGTGGCATTGTGAGCCACTGTTTTGATTTGGCCAAGGTAGAGATTGATCAGTGGATTCACCGTTGGGTGGACATTCCGCCGGACCAGCGCAGCCGCAATGGCCTTTCTGGCATGACGCTAGGAGAGGATATGGTCGCAGGCGAGCGGGTGGCGGATGTTAAGGGCAAGTTTGTGCTATGCCTCAGAGGATTAAGCCTTGCCCGCTTTCGAGACTTCTTACCTGATGGAGAAGAGCATCAACCACTAAAAACATTAGTGAGTTTTGTTCTGCGGGAACCGTTGGCTTATGACCTGGAGCTTGAGCTGCTTGAGAGTGAGGTAAAGCCCATGCGCTTAGGTGATATGGGTTCCTGTCAGTTGGGTTGGACAACCTTTGTTGATCCTGATGGTGACGACATGTCTGCACGTCGCCGCGTACATATACAAATGATGAGTTAATCATGCATGCCGATCCATTAGATGCCATTACGCTGGTCGTTTTGAATAGTGAGCAACTTGAGGGGCGTTCATCCAGCAGTCACGTCTTCCATGCAGAGGGAGGGACACTGGGTTGCAGCGATGTAGATAACTGGTTGCTGCAAGACCATGTTGGAAGAATTCAGCCTCAGCATGCCGAAATTCTCAAAATTGATGGCAAGTTTTGCTTGGCGGACCGTAGTGGGCACACCTTTATTAATCGCGCAACGCTGCCGGTTGGGCGCAACCGAAAAGTCGCGCTGCGTGATGGTGACGAGTTAACCGTGGGTGAGTATCGGTTGAAGGTGCATTTAGGGGACCGCCAAGCATGGCAGCCAGGTATTCATTCTCTCACCACGCTGATCAATGAAGAGCAGGAAGATGTGACTGCGGATGGAGCATGGCCCAAAGGCAGTGGAGATGTTTTGCATCATCAAACCAAACAGGAAGATCCCATAGAGGCATTAGGCGGCGTAATCCCTGGCTCGCTACAACATGACCCTATGGTGGCACTGGACCGGGGGACGCCACAGCTGCCGGCTATTGAGCCCTTGGAAGCCATGCCGGTTTCTCATCGTGGCCACCGAGGAGAGTGGCAGCAGCAGGAGCGGCGTGGTGAAGCGGTGCGTCTTCCCGATATTAAACCCTTAAACGGCACAGCAGTGCAGAGGAGCAGTGACATGGATGAGCGGCAACTGGACGACCTGGAGCGCTCTGTTGGTGAGCAATTGGAGGATCGCTGGCAGAAACCGATAACACAGGCGCTTGGCCATGTAGGTGCTGACCCATTACTAAGGGGATTAGGCCTAGACCTGCCTTTTCGGGATAGCGAAGAGCAGCAGGCTTTCCTTGAAGAAGCAGGACAAACACTACGTGCCACCATCGATGGACTGCGTTTATTACAACAGTCCCAAAACGATAGTAAATACCCACTTCGTGATCGTCGGCTACAGCCGATCGAAGATAATCCTCTGCGCCTTGGGCTGAGCTTTGATGAAACCGCTGAAACCATGTTTTCTGCGCAACGCAGCCCTGTTCACCTATCTGCCCCCGAAGCCGTTTCCGAAAGCTTACGCCATCAGGGACAACACCAGGCTGCTGTTGAAGAAGCTATTGAGCAGGCTCTTGGCGCCATTCTGGGAGCATTCTCACCGGAGGCGCTGCTTAAGCGTTTCCATGCTTACCGGGGGGCGGGTAACCGCATTGAGAATGAAGGTGGCTGGGCGTGGGAGATGTACCAGCACTACTATCGAGAGCTGAACTCTGGTCGCCAGCAGGGCTTTCAAAAACTGTTTTGGGAAGTATTTGAACAGGCTTACGACCAGTCAGTTCGTCGACAGCAGCGGGAGGAAGCATGAGCACGCCCGGCGTAATGCGGATTGCTGGGCTGTTTTGTCTTCTCCTGTTGCTAACGGGCTGCGCTTCAACCTGGGAGGCGACAGGTAAGACATGGCAGGTGATCCGCGATCCATCAATTCCTGTGGGTTATCCGGAAGACAGGCCCACACGCGTCGATTTGAGCATGGTAGCAGAGCCTAATGTGAATCCCAACGTCGATGGGGAAGGAACACCGCTGCGCTTTCAGGTACTGCAGCTGAAAGACGATTCTATGTTGATGGCTGCCGATCTAAGTCAGTTACAACGGGATTTAGAGGAAGCACTGGGCACCAACTACTTGACCCATGACGATTTCACCCTGTTGCCAGGACAGTGGAAATTCTATGAACCCTTCGAAATTGATGAAGAGACGCGCTATATCGGCATCATCGCGTTTTATGCAACGCCGAACGAGGCAGAGTGGAAAAAGGTGGTACGCGTATCAAGCCGGGGCGAGCACTACCACCTGCTGGTTCACCTCCGCGATAGCGAAGTAGAACTAAGGAAGGAGGGGTAATGGTCAGCCGAAACCGTGTGGTGTGGAGTGAAGGCCTGTTTATCAAGCCCCAGCACTTTCAACAGCAGCAGCGTAGTCTGGAAGGGTTGATAGATACGCGGTTAAAGGGGGTAAGCCACTATTTATATGGCTTTCTCTCCCTTGAACTCAATAACGAATTTCTCAGTTTTGGGCGGATAGCCATTAGCCGGGCAAGTGGTGTGATGCCGGATGGTGTGGCATTTCACCTGCCTGCCGACGATGTTGAGCCAGCACCGCTTGAAATCAGTGATGCGAGCATCACCAATCAAGTGGTCTATTTAGGCTTGCCGTTAGCAACGGATGGAGTGGGCGAAGTGCGATGGCCTGACGACGATCTGCCTGCCCGCTATCGTCTGTTAACCCGCAGCGTGCGCGATCTTCATTCTCGTGATGGCGCAACGGCGGAGTTGGATGTTGCGCGGGTGTCACCGCGTCTGCTGCTGGAGAAGGATGACCGCAGTGGTTATGCATGTCTTGCCGTGGCACGCATTGTTGAGCGTCGCCCTGATGGCAGTCTGGTACTGGATGAGCAGTTCCTGCCAACGCTGCTGAACGTGCAGGCGGCACCAGGACTGCAGCGGTTTGTGGGGGAAATGGCGGGCCTGATGCGTGAGCGGGCCCGTAATATTGCTCAGCGTCTTTCCACACCACATCAGGCTGGGGTCGCGGATGTAGCCGATTTTATGCTGCTGCAACTACTGAACCGTGCACAACCGCGGTTTCAGCATCTGGCGCGCCTGGGGCAACTGCATCCAGAGCGGCTCTACGACACGATGCATGAAGTTGCCTGTGAGCTGGTCACATTCACCGATGAGTCTCGGTTGCCGCCCGAGTGCCCGGCTTACAACCATGACCACCCCGAGCAAGCATTTCGCCCATTAATGAAAATGTTGCGGCAGGCACTGTCCACCGTGCTTGAGCCGCGTGCGGTCGCCATTCAGCTCCAGGCGCGCCGGTTTGGTTTGTTGGTCGCGCCGCTATCGGATCTCAGCTTAATCGAATCCGCAGAGTTTATCCTCGCTGTTCGGGCAGATATGCCAAACGAACGACTGCGCAAGTTGTTCCTACAGCAAACCAAGGTGGCCAGTGTCGAGCGCATTCGTGACCTCATCAGTCTACAGCTCCCTGGTGTACCTCTCGAACCACTGCCGGTAGCACCTCGCGAGCTGCCCTATCACGCCGGTTATACCTACTTCCAGTTGGATCGCCAAAGCGAAGCCTGGGGAATGCTTAACGGCGCCAGCGGATTTGCGTTTCACGTTGCCGGGGAATTCCCAGGTTTGGAAATGCAGTTCTGGGCTATCAGGAGTTAAACCATGCAGCACCTTGTCACTGATGAGCAACACGCGAGCCAGCATCTCGCCTCCCAGCAGAAGGTTCGCCATGAGGACCTAATCAATGAGCGTGGCCTTGATCACCTGATTCACAGCCATGCTGAACAACTGGATGCAGACGAAGATTATTGGTTCCGGTTGCGTGGACATAACCTCAATCCCCTGGTGGATGCTGCCAGCAGCCTGTTAGGGATGGTGGTAAGGGTACGCCAGTTGGAAAGCGCAGGCGATGTGGAGCGCCTCTATCGCCAGGTGGTAGATGAAATTGCTGCCATTGAGATTGAACTGACGGAGCAGGGGTACGACCGGGCCACACTGCTTGCCTATCGCTATGTGCTCTGTTCCTTCATTGACGAGGCAGTCATGGGGATGCCATGGGGGCGCCAGAGCAAATGGGCAGAACACTCTCTGTTAACCCGGTTTCATAATGAAACCTGGGGTGGTGAAAAGGTGTTCTCCATTTTGGCGCGTTTACAGCAGGAGCCCCAGCGCTACCGGGATATGCTGGCATTCATTTATCTATGCCTGTGCCTTGGGTTCGAAGGCCGCTACCGAGTTATGTCCCATGGTCGTGAAGAGTATGAACAAATTGTTCGGGCGCTCGGCGACCAGCTTGCCTCGCTGGAACAACCTGCTGAAGAAACCCTGACACAACCACTTAAAAATGTGGTGCAAGGGCGTCAACGGCTTTCCTTAAATTTCCCGACCTGGGGTATTTTTGCGCTGTTTGGTGTTGCCATGGTGGCGGCTTATTTGGGCTTTTCCTGGTCCCTCGACCAGCAGGCCGAACAAATCACTTCTCTTCTTAACCAACTTTATCGCTAGGAGTTACCATGCTCAGGGTAGAGCTACCGGCACTTATTGGCCGTCTCAATACCATTGCTCGCCAAGGGCTGGAGCAGGCCGCCGTGCTTTGTGCACAACAGCAGGCGCCTGAGGTCACCGTTGGGCATTTGCTACAGTCAATGCTCGACCAGCCCCTATGCGATGTGCGCAGCATTTGCGAAAGCGTTGATATCGATATTGCCGCGTTGCGTTCCCAACTGGCTGAAGAAACGCGTCCACCACATAATGTGGAAGTCATTACGCCCAGCTTCTCTCCGCTACTGATTGAATTGTTACAGGATGCCTGGCTGCTTGCCTCTACGGAGTATCAACACCGTACGCTGCGTAGCGGAGCCATCTTCACCGCACTATTGCATAACCCGGAGCGCTACCTGGGTGCAGGCTCCGTGCGTTTGCTATCCGACATCAACCGGGAAAATTTGCGCCGCCACCTGGATCGTATTACCAGCGACTCAGCAGAAGCTCCCCAGGAAGAGACCACAAACCCAGCGCGTCAGGCTGTGCCAGGGCAGGGGGATGACAGCGCGCTGGCACGCTTTGCGACCTCGCTAACCGAGCAGGCCCGCAAAGGGGAATTGGACCCTGTCTTGGGGCGCGATCCTGAAATTGACCAGATGCTCGATATTTTAGGACGCCGCCGTAAAAACAATCCCATTGTGATTGGCGATGCAGGGGTCGGTAAAAGTGCAGTGGTGGAAGGGTTGGCGGCGCGTATTGTTGCCGGTCAGGTGCCTGTTGCATTGGCGGGTGTCGAGCTACTCACCCTTGATTTGGGGGCACTTCAGGCCGGTGCCGCTGTTAAAGGTGAGTTTGAAAAACGCCTAAAAGCCGTTATTGATGAAGTTAAAAATGCGCCACGTCCGACACTGCTCTTTATTGATGAAGCACACACGTTGATTGGTGCGGGCAATCAGGAAGGCGGGGGTGATGCCGCCAATTTGCTGAAGCCTGCACTGGCACGTGGTGAGCTGCGCACTATCGCTGCCACAACGTGGCGAGAGTACAAAAAGTATTTTGAGAAAGATCCTGCCCTGTCGCGCCGCTTCCAGCCTGTTGCGCTTTCCGAGCCAAGTGTCGAGCAGGCACTTGTTATTTTGCGTGGTCTCCGGGATGTGTACGAGCGTGCCCATGGTGTACTGATCGGCGATAGTGGGCTACGAGCTGCCGCCGGGCTTTCTGCCCGCTATCTGGCAGGGCGGCAGTTGCCGGATAAAGCCATTGATGTGCTGGATACCGCCTGCACACGGCTGGCACAGGCTCTGGATACCCCACCCCGTAAGCTTAGCCACCTGCAAAGCGAGCATACCGCCGTACTGCGTGAGCGTGACCAGCTGGCCCGTGAGCAACTACTGGGCCGGGAACCCGATGCATCCCATCGCCAGGCACTCAGTGAGCGACTGGAAAAGCTGGAAACCGAGCTCACCGAACTGCAAGCCGCCTGGCAGGAGCAGCGCGAATGTGTAGATGCCATTGTGGCCCTGCATCGCCAGTTACTGGAGGTGGATATTCAGCGTGGCGATAGCGCGTCTGACGACCACCAGGATGGCGAACACTCCCGAGCACAATTGCAGGCGGAACTGGTCGAACGCGAACAGCAGTTAGCACGTCTTCAGCACGCCTTTGCACTGGTCAATCCCAGTGTCGAAGAGGCCCAGATTGCCCAGGTGGTTGGTGATTGGACCGGTGTGCCCGTTGAGCGGATGACCAGTGACGAGTTAACACGCCTCACCGAGCTTCCCACCTATCTTGGTGAGCAAATCCAGGGCCAGGACACCGCTATTGAGCGGATTCATCGCCACCTGTTGACAGCTCGAGCGGACCTGCGTCGGCCAGGGCGACCATTAGGTGCTTTCCTGCTGGTTGGCCCCAGTGGTGTGGGTAAAACAGAAACCGTGGTGCAAATTGCCGACCAGTTATATGGAGGCCGACAATTTCTTACCACCATCAATATGTCCGAATATCAGGAAAAGCATACGGTTTCCCGATTGATCGGCTCACCGCCAGGTTACGTTGGGTTTGGCGAGGGAGGGCTGTTAACCGAAGCGATACGCCAGCGTCCCTATTCGGTCGTACTGCTGGATGAGGTCGAGAAAGCACACCCCGATGTGCTCAACCTTTTCTATCAGGCCTTCGATAAGGGCGAACTGGCGGATGGTGAAGGGCGGCTGATTGATTGCAAAAACGTACTCTTCTTCCTGACCTCTAATCTTGGCTTCGAAGCCATTGTTACCCATGGCGATGATGCCTGTGCTCTTGATGCCGCGCTTTACCCTGTGCTGGCAGAGTTCTTCAAGCCAGCACTGCTGGCACGTATGGAAGTGGTTCCCTACTTGCCGCTTGATGGCGATACTCTGCGGGAGATCGTGAAAGCCAAGCTTAATACGCTGGCTACGCGGATTCGTGAGCGCCACCGTCAGGCTGAAGTGGTGCTGGAGGATGCGCTGGCGGAAGCCATCTGCATTCGGGCTACCCGAAGCGAAAATGGGGCTCGCATGCTGGAGTCAGTCATTGATGGAGAGTTACTGCCGCCGCTTTCGCGGGCACTGCTTGAGCGTATGGCACGCCGTGAAACAGTTGCAAGTGTGGTGTTAGGTGTTGACTCAGAGCACGGCACCTTTACCGCGGAGGTAGCTTAACGCCATGACGCTGCCTGCTGCCAACGCTTCAGCTATTTCGGAAACTTTGCTACCCGCCGAGCTGGCGGCAATGCCGTTAGCTCTGACGCTGGTAGAAAGCAGCTCCGCCACCGTGCTGCGCCAGCAAGCGGCGCAACTGCTGCAACAACATCTGGGACTGGCTTTGGCGGAGTGCCTCTATATAGAAGGTAGTGGCCGCTGGTTGGGCCGCGATGGAGATGATGAGCAGTATGATTGTGGGGATTTTAATCACCCTTATGCCCATGTCATTCGTAGTGGCAAGGCATTGGTGCTCAGTGTGTCGGATGCGCGTATTCGCTTGGACCACCCTGGCTTCCAGGCACAGGTGGCACCGTTAGGGGCTGCCATGCACTTACGGATTCTGCCGTTGCGTGCTGTGGATGGCAGCCGTGAATGGCTAGGCGTAATGCTGCTGGCAGGTGAGCAGGCACAGTTGGCTGCGCTGAAAGAAGACCCCGGTATGGCTGCTTTTGAAGCTCTGCTATGTCGCTTATGGTCGCGTCTTGCCCGTGAACAGGGCGAACGGCAGCGCTCACGTGTGCTGCAAGACTCCCTGGCCAAGTTAAACGATGGTGCTCGCCGCCAGGCGTTGGCGGACCAGCTGGCAGACGACCTGCTTGGTCAGTCAGAAGCGATGCAGGCGCTACGCAGGCACGTGATCCGGGCGGCAGAGACAAATTTAGCCGTGTTGCTGCAAGGGGAAACCGGTACCGGAAAGGATCGTGTAGCAAGGGCAATTCACCAGTTTTCCAGCCGTGCCACAGGGCCTTTTATGGCGATTAACTGTGCCGCCATTCCAGAGGCCCTGCTGGAGTCGGAGCTATTTGGCCATGCCAAGGGGGCATTTTCAGGTGCTGACCATGCCCGTGAAGGCCTTATTAGCCAAGCCGACGGCGGCACACTGTTCCTGGATGAAATTGGCGATATGCCACTTGCCTTACAGGCAAAACTGCTGCGTGTACTGGAAAGTGGCCGCTACCGACCGCTAGGGGCGAGTGAGGAGCGGTGTGCCGACTTACGCCTGGTGGCTGCTACCCACCAACCGCTGCGTGAGCAAATTCGCGAGCAGCGTTTCCGTGCCGATCTTTACTACCGACTGGGGCAGTTCCCTATCACCCTGCCAGCACTTGCTGAACGCAAAGACGATATTGCTCAACTGGCACAGTCATTTATTACCGATTTCTGTGCACGGGAAGGGCGCGATGAAATGGGGGTTACGCCCGCAGCTCTGCGCTTGTTGCACAGAAGAGAGTATCCGGGAAACGTCCGCGAACTTAAAAACGTCATTGATTACGCCTGTGCCATGACCCCTGAAGGTGTCGATATCGATGCCTATGTATTACCGGGTGATCAACAAAATAGCACCCAGGAAGCCGTGGGCACGCTAGAGCAGTCGGCGCTCGCACTACCCGACGACATTGATGACCTTCGCCAAGCACTGCGTGACGTGGAGTCTGCCATTATCCGCCAGCGGTTACGGCGGTTTGGTGGCAATCGGGCTCAAGCGGCGGAGAGTCTCGGCTTACCGAAGCGAACACTGGCCCATAAATGCCAGCTACTGGAACTGGATACCAAATGAACGCGATGTTGCTAAAACGCCAGTGGCCCATCGGTGGCTTGCTGATGCTTAGTGCGCTAATCAGCTCGCCACTACAGGCTGAAGAGTATGGCGCTCTTTTGGAGCGTGCCCAGGTGTGTGCAGAAGCGTCTTCGCGCCTGGAGCGGCTGAACTGTTACGACGCTATTTTTCAGGAGGTACCCCTCACCGACGAAGATGCTGAGTTGCCTGATCTATGGCACGCCATTGAACGCCAGGAGGGGGAACGCAGAGACGATAACGTCGGGTTGATCGTTCAGCAGGCAGGCGATGATGTGCTGATCAGCGTACCTGCACTGGGTACCACGCCGCCCCGGCCTATTTTGGTAATGGCGTGTGAAAAGCTGATTACTCGCTTTCAGCTACATGTCCCGGTACCCATTAATGATGCCAGGGTCGATGTGCAGCTGACGGGTAATGGCAGCGTTGTTCAGCAGCAGTGGCGGGTGCGGGACGGCGGCCGTGTGGTAAGCGGTGGGCGAGGCTTACCTGCCATTGATACGCTTCGTCAGTTGCTTGATGCCAGCGAAGTTACGCTGCGCAGTGAGGTCGCTGCGCTGGATGGACTGCGTTTTGATGTGACGGGCCTGCGCCAGGAAATTCAGCCGCTACGTGAAGCGTGTCGTTGGTAAGGGAGTTGGATATGCGTATTACAGCAGAGCCTCATCTAGCCCCGCTACTGGCACCGTTGCCTGCAAACGCAGATGGGTACCCCGTGGGGGAACCGCTTGAGGATAGCAACGACTACCTCCTGTTAGACGAAGAAATGATGAAGATCGGCTCGCTTCAGCACGCCAACGTTGAGTGGGAAACTGCCGAAGGGTTAGCGATCCGAATGTTGAGTGAACGTGGTAAGGACCTGAAGGTGCTTGGGCACCTGATGCACTGCATGCAGCACGGTGGGAATGGCGTGCGTTTTGCGCTTTCGCTACGGCTTCTTGCACGCAGTATTGATCAACCGTGGTGGGAGCACGCCTACCCGTTTGCGGGTAAACGTGGAGCCAAGTTACGTCCCCGTTTATTCCAGCAGTTCATCCAGCGCAGCGTCAAACTCGTCGCGGGACTCGATTTTCACAATGCTGAGGATGAGTTCGAAGCGTGCCAGGCATCACTTGACGAGCTGCAACAGCAAGTTGTCGAAAAAGCGCTGCCTGATCAAGCGGTAGAAGAGCTAAGCCGGCAATTAAAGTTACTTCGCCAGACGCAGCAGGCTCCTTCTGCTCCGGCGAAAACAGCGTCTGAACAGGCAAGTGCCCAGCCTGCCACCAACCAGGGCGGGGGAATCTCGACAACTGCCTCATCCAAAGCGCCAGAGCTACGCCTGGAGGCGGGTAATGAACGCTCGAATCGTCAGGCGTTACTCAAAATGGCCGAGTTTCTTTGCGAGCAATCGCCGGGGGAGCCGTTAGCGTATCGGCTACGCCGTTATGCGGTATGGAGCACCATTCAGGCGCTCCCAGCGGCCAAAGAGAATGGCAAAACCGAGCTGGCGCCGGTCTCTGCTGACCGTATTGCCGATTATCGCGAAGCTCTGGCCCGGGGCGGGGATAACGAGCTATGGCAACGCATTGAAAATAGTCTGGCGCTTAGCCCCTATTGGCTGGAAGGGCACAGGCTAAGTGCCGGACTGGCAAAGCAACTGGGCCACCCCCGCTGCGCTGAAGCGATTCGTGATGAAACGCTGCGTTTTGTGGAGCGGTTGCCGGGGATTGGCTCCCTGACCTTTAACAGCGGCGTTGCCTTTGTTGATGACGAAACAACCCGCTGGCTACACAGCTCGGGTAGCGGCACAGGGGCAGCTCATGGTGGGAACGACGCATGGCAAGCAGGCCTGGAGGAAGCGCGTGAGGCGATGGAAAGTGGTGATCTGTCCTCTGCGCTCAAAGTATTGGATCAAGGACTTAGTAGCGCCCGTTCACCCCGGGATAGCGCCTACTGGCGCTTGGCCAGTGCCGAATTGTTACATGAAGCAGGGTTAGAGAGTTTGGCGCAACAGCACTACCGAACGTTGTACCAAACGGTAACGGACCTGGTGCTAGAACAGTGGGAACCAGCGTTGGTATCACGCCTGAAAGCAGCAATCCAAGAGTCGCACTGACAATGGTCATCATCAAAAGGGACGAGGGATAAAGGCTAATGTGGTCAACATTAACATCAAAACTTAGCCGTTGGGTGCCAGGCATGTCGCGGGCACAAACAGCGCACAACCGGGCCAAGGCTCGCGGTAATAAAGCGAAAGGGCTATTGAGGCTCTCAACGCTGCTATGGGTGGTACTGCTGGTCGTGTTAGTGGCGGCTATCTGGTGGCTTGGGCCAAACTGGGAAGTGAGGGGAGTGATGCCACTTGCTCCCTTGACCAACCGCTTGTTGGCAACCCTGTTTGTTGTCACCTTGGTGGCCGTGATATGGGGTATACGATTGGCTCGCCGACTGCGCGCCCTGGATGATGAGCGCCAGATGGAAGAGGCGCGGCAGAAAGATCCGGTTATGGCTCAGGTCGAGCAGCAGGAAGAGTCCCTTAATAACGTGCTGAGCGAAATTACCGACAGCTTGGGGGGCGGCAGTGGGAGCCGCTATCGCTTGCCCTGGTATTTGGTGATGGGGATAGAGAACGCCGGTAAAACCAGCCTAATCAATCGTTCAGGCCAGAATTTCGCGCTTACCCATGTTATGAAAGCCTCTGGGCAAAACAGTAAGCAGGGTGAGTTAGGCTTTGATTGGTGGATTGGTGATAAAGCCATCCTGATTGATCCCGATGGCGAACTGTTGACCCAGGGCGCCATGAAAGACGGGGAGCCAAAAGCGCTGGAAAGCCGGTTGTGGGACCACTTTGTTGAATGGCTTGAGCGCAATCGTGCCCAACGCCCGTTGGATGGTGTTGTATTGGTGCTGGATCTGGCCCGTTTAAGCCATGCCCAGGTTGCCGTTCGTAAAGCCTATGCGGCACTGCTGCGCAGCCGTTTGCGCGAGCTGATGGAGCGCCACGGCACCCGGCTGCCGGTATATGTAACGTTCAGCAAGATGGACTTGCTGCACGGCTTTGATGATTTCTTCCGTCACTACTCCCGAGCCGCACGCAAGGCTCCCTTGGGTTTCACCTTTACGCCTGCCTCTATGGATGTGCCCGGAAAGTGGGAAGCTGAATTTGAAGCCGATTACGATGCCATGCTGGCGCGTCTGAATCAGCTGTTGCCCACCATGCTGTCTGAGTGCCGCGACCGCGAAGAGCGTGAATCGGTATTCCGCTTTGTCCGCCAGTTGGCGGGTTTGCGGGATGTGCTTTTTGGGTTCTTAACCGAAGCGCTGTCCAGCGACCGTTTCTCAACCGCGGCGATTGTACGCGGCACCTATTTTACCTCGGTATATCAGCAGGGCGTTCCAGAGGATCCCTTTGTGGTTGCCGCCGCCCGTCGCTATGGCATGGAGGATAGTGTTCAGCCTGCTCACCGTGCTACCCGTAGTGCGCTTTACTTTACCGAAGAGCTGTTTGATAACGTCATCTACCCTGAAGCAGGGTTAGCAGGTGATAACGCCCGGGTTACTCAGCAACGCAAGCGTGCCAGAACGATGAGTCTTGTGGTCTGTTTGATCATGGGTATGGGGCTGGTGGGAGGATGGGCACACTTCTATCAAAAAAACAGCGTGTCACTGGCCGCAGTTGAAGAGCGGGCGGAGACATTCCTGGCTACCCGGCCCGAGGCGTTTCAAAGTGATGATCCTACCGGTTATGAGCTTTTAGAGCCGCTCGACAGGCTGCGCTATACCCTGCAAACCTTTGATGGCTATCGTACCCATACACCTTATCTGGCGGATATGGGGCTATATCAGGGGCATGTCATTGGTGCCCAGGTAGAGCGCGCCTATCTCGCCATGCTCGAACACCAGTTCCTGCCTGCCTTGATGATCGGCATCATGGACGATATGAACCGCGCCGAAGAAGGCAGTAATGCAAAGCTGGCGCTACTGCGTGTACTACGCATGATGTCCGATGCCAGTGGCCGCCAGCCCGAGCGGGTGGAGCGTTTTATGGCACAGCGCTGGCAGGGGTATTTCCCTCAGCGGGGTGATGTACAGGAACGGCTGCTGACACACCTTGACTACGCCATGCGGCACAGTGATCTGGAAGGCCGTATTGCCGAGGGAAGCCAGCGTGCCGAGCAGGCCATGGCACCTCTGCAGGGCAGTATCGCGGCGGCCCAGGAAGAACTGGCGCGCCAGCCCATTGATGAGCGCGTATACACAGCGCTAAAAGCGGCGGGCAGTCGTCAAGGTGAACCGCTGGATCTACGGCGCAGTGTAGGCATGCTGTTTGATACTGTCTTTATGGCCCGCAATGATGACCCAGAGCATGTGCGCTTGCCGCATCTGGTGACGCGCGATGGCTTCGAAAACTACTTTCTGCAAGAGCTTGATCGTGCCTCTGAGCTGGCGTTAATCGATGCATGGGTACTGGGCCAGCGTGACAACATCAATTTCAGTGATGCCGATAAACAGCAACTGCAAACAGCACTGCGTGAGCACTATGTAGGCGACTATCACGCCAGCTGGCGTGATGCTTTGCGTAACACCCAGTTAGTGCCCTTGCCAGATATTCGCCAGGCTATCGTAGTGGCGGATGCCCTGGTCGGTTCACAACGCCCTCTTGACAGACTCCTGGCGGCTGTTGAACGTAATACCAGCCTCTACCCTGAACTCCCCAGCGATGATGAGCAGGCCCGTGAAGCGCTCAGGCAGTCCCAGCGCTATCAGCTTGCGTTTGCCATTGAGCAACCGTTTACCCCCATCAATCAACTGAGTCAGGCCCGTAACGACAATCCTTCTTCGCTTGACGAGATTAAAGCAGCCGTGACGGCGTTGCGTGATTACCTGCTGGATATTGAAGAGTCGAGTGATACAGGGCGCGCGGCCTTCGTTACCGTGCGCGATCGGTTATCGCTGCGAGGTAATGACCCCATCTATAACCTACAGCGCATCGCTGATAACACACCAGAGCCGGTTGGCCGCATGCTGCACGATCTGGCAGACCAAAGCTGGCAACTAATGATGGTGAGCGCCACCCGTCACCTGGAAAACCAGTGGCTGGATGACGTGGTCGCGCCGTATCAGCAACGTCTGGCTGGCCGCTACCCGCTGTCACCCACTGCCAGCCAGGAAGTGGCACTCAGCGATTTTGAAGACTTCTTTGCCCCGGGGGGTACGCTGGATGCGTTCTACCAAGATAGCCTAAAACCCTTTATTGAAGGTGCCCCTGAGTATCTGGTAGATGCCGAGGGTAATTCGCTATTGCGGGAAAGTCTTTATACGGCTGTCCAGCAGGCGGAGCAGATTCGGCGTGCTTTCTTTAGCCGTGATGGTGCGCTGGATGTGGAGTTCGCCCTGGAGCCTATCAGCTTAAGCCCAGACAAGCGGCGCAGTGTGATCAGCGTGGATGGGCAGTTGATTGAGTATGCTCATAGCGCCAGCCAGCGGGTGTCGATGATTTGGCCCAACGCCCTGCGCGGTGGCACGGAAAGCCGTATCACCATGGTGCCCAGTGAGGTTAATCGCTCACCACGCAGCGTCGCACAAGATGGCGCCTGGGCATGGTTTCGTCTTCTGGAGCAGGCGGATATCACCAGTGTAAGCGAACGCGAGCTGGAACTACGTTTCAATGTGGATGGCGGCACAATGCGCTATCGCCTATTTGCTAATGGGGCGCCTAACCCCTTCACCCGCCCGCTGGCGGCGGGCTTCCAGCTCCCATCCGCCCTGTATGCAGAGCGAGGTAACAATGCTGACCAAACTTAAACAGCTGTTTACCTCATCAGGCTCCCATCAACCTGCCACTCGGCATAAACGGCAGGGCGGTAAACAGTCTCGTCCTCTGGTAGATGCCCGAAACGAGGATATCGATAGTTTTATCGAAGCCGTCTATCAAGCCGATGCAAAGGGACGCTCCCCCTGGGTGCTTCGTGACAGCAGCGTGTTGGAAACGTTGCGTCGTGCGCTTGAATTCACCGTGCATCGCGGCCTGTGGCTACAGCGGGAGGAGGGGCAGGTGGCCCATTGGCAGGGCCGCCTGCTGGCACTTCGCCATGGAGAAGGGCCGCCCCTCGGTATGGTGCTGGCCTGTCGGCCTGATGATGAGGCCGCCTGGCAACTGCGCTTTTTTTATATCAGCCAGGAGTGGAAAGGCAGTGGGCACGGTACGCGGCTGCTGATGGCCGTTCGACGCAGCTTAAGTGGTGTGCCGCTGCAAACGCGTTTGCCGATGGTGTGCCACTCGGCTATCGATAGCCTGGAAGCGGCGGGTTTTACCCGTCAGTACGTCGACGCCTTTGATGTTGCCTGCTACGAGGCCCCCGCTAAATGGGATGAGTGAGTCGATTCGTAAGGTGATCAAACAACGAGCAGGACGAATAAGCAGAGCCGAAAGGAGTAGCAGTAATGGGCCAGAAATTTGTATTAGTGGGTGATATGGGCACCGACCACGATGGTTTTCCTCCCACCCCCGTTCTCTCCGGCAGTAGCACGGTTTTTATGGACGGTAAGCCGGTTGCTCGGGTAGGTGACCCCCTGGAGCCTCATGACAAACCCAAACACCCGATGCACCCAAGGACGATCGCAGCAGGCTCTGGCTCCATTCTCATCGACGGTAAGCCAGCTGCGCTATCGGGCCATGCGGTTGACTGTGGTGGCGTAGTGATTGGCTCTGGCTCAGGGGAAGGGAGTTAAGATGACGAGCACGGGACTGCACTTCACCATCACACTGCCCGGCGTGGATG
Source organism: Vreelandella olivaria (assembly GCF_023507745.1). GTDB lineage: Bacteria > Pseudomonadota > Gammaproteobacteria > Pseudomonadales > Halomonadaceae > Vreelandella > Vreelandella olivaria_A. The sequence goes on from NZ_JALPZO010000118.1 coordinate 47,589, forward strand.
AGATCGCGGTGATCGATTTTACCCACCGGGAAGCCCTCTCCCAGCCCTTTGAACTCACCGTTAATCTGGCAAGCCGGGACAGCAACCTGGATGCCGCCGAGCTGCTGGACCGTGAGGCCTGCTTAACCATCTGGCAGGATGGCC
>NZ_JALPZO010000119.1 GCF_023507745.1 Vreelandella olivaria
CCGCTACCCACCAGTGGCAGCCGCTGGTTAAAGAACGTTGCCACCCGGATGGTCCCACCACCCGGCTGTATGATCTGGAAGTCGCCAAGGGCCTGCATCAAGACAATACCGATACCTCTACCTCCAGCGGTACGGAGGGGTAATGCAAAGTATTAACAACACCTTCGCCACCCTCTCACAGCCCTCCTCTCTAACATTTTGTATACGTTAATTATTAACAAAAAAGTAAATAAAACTTTAGTGGTAATAGCATGTCACACATCGCTTGATGAATGACTATAGAGTGAATATATCAACACATAAAAAATACATAACTTATTGAAAGTAATATTTTTATTATACAAAAACAAGGTTTTATAAAACCTGGTCCTGCGCACTCCAGAAAGATGGAGATTTAAAGTATGTATGGGTAAGCAATGAGGAGGAGTATAGGGCAAAACATTTATTTTCTGAGTTATTTTTGTGTACAGTACCATCAGCTATAGTAAACACTACATTTGAAGCAGTGCGTACAATAACAAGGAGAGTTTTTCATGAACGAAGCCTTAGCCTCTACTGGACAGAGGAAGCGAGAGAACGCGAGGAATACCTCTCTATTTGATTTCTATGGAAAACCCCGTTTTGCCAAGGCTCTCCCACTATCGCTTCAGCATTTGCTGGCGATGATTGCAGGTGTTATTACGCCCCCCATCATTGTTGCTGGCACAGTAGGTGCAAGCATAGAGGAAAAATTACTACTGATTCAGATTGCCGTCCTGGCATCAGGTGTATGCACGGTTTTCCATCTATACGGGGTCTGGAAATTCGGTGCGCGTTTACCTGCCATTTTTGGTGTAGGTTTTGCCTATGTGCCCACCTTGGTAGCGATTGGAGCGCAGTACGGCATTGAAGGGATATTAGGCGCCCAATTGATAGGCGGCATAACGATGGTAGTGGTGGGCTACTTCATCCAGTATATACGTCATCTTTTTCCTCCCGTCGTGGCGGGTACAGTCGTGTTAGTCATTGGTTTATCCCTATACGACATTGCCATTCGCTACATGGCAGGCGGCGGCAACGTGGACGCCCCTGATTTCGGTGACCCGATTAACTGGATAGTGGCAATGGTCACGTTATTAACCGTATTGGTCGCCGCTCAGTTTGGCAGAGGAGTTATCAAACTTTCAGCCATTATTGTAGGTATCCTGGTGGGTTACCTGCTGTCACTCGCATTAGGAATGGTCAACTTCAGCAATGTGGCAAGTGCATCCTGGATCGCCAGACCCAGAGCAATGCCATTTGAGATGCAGTTTCATGCTGCCGCTATCGCCTCAATGGTCGTCATCTGCGTCATCAACTCCGTGCAAACAATTGGTGATTTATCGGCAACCACCGTTGGCGGCATGAACCGCGAACTAAAGACCAAAGAGTTGACAGGGGGCTTACTTGGTAATGGGTTAACCACCACCATTAGCGCTTTCTTTGGCGCCCTCCCCACTTCCACGTTCAGCCAGAATGTTGGTATCGTCGCGATGACCAAGGTGATTAGTCGTTACGTTCTGGTAATAGCTGGTTTATTCATGATTCTCGCCGGTCTCAGCCCTAAGTTCGGGGCGATTATGACGACCATTCCCTACCCTGTATTAGGAGGAGCAACGATTACGGTATTTGGCATGATCACCATGACCGGCATCCAGTTACTCATCAAAGATGAACTCTCCGCCCGTAATATGACCATAGTGGGACTCGCACTTGCACTCAGCCTGGGTATCGCATCGGTTCCCGCTTCCATTGATCAGTTCCCATCAATACTTAAAGACCTGATCGGGGGTGCTCCTATTGTGGTAGCCGCCATTACCGCCTTTACACTCAATATTTTACTGCCCAATAAATCGCTATCCGATGAAGCTGCTGAGCGCGAGGCCATTGCCAAAGCGGATACTCTTTGAAAGCCTTCCTATAATGATCTGAGTCAAAGGGCGGCAATAAGTAGGCGACTAAGATGCTCGGATTTTCATCTTAAGGAGTCTGCGCAATGGAGCTTGTGTGCCCTGCGGGCAACTTGCCCGCCCTGAAGCGTGCCGTGGATGATGGCGCCGATGCCGTCTATTTCGGTTTCCAGAACGCTACAAACGCGCGCCAGTTTGCTGGGCTGAATTTCGCAGAAAAGCGCGCCCGTAAGGGTATCGACTACGCCCACAAGTACGATAAACGGGTATTCTGCGCGATTAATACCTACCCCCAACCCAATCGCTGGCAGCAGTGGACCCGCGCCGTAGACCAAGCAGCCGACCTGGGCGTGGATGCCTTGATTCTCGCCGATATGGGGCTGCTCGACTACGCCACTCAGCACCATCCTGACGTGGCACGACACCTTTCGGTACAAGGGTCGGCGACCAGTCATGAAGCGCTGCGTTTCTACCACGAGCACTTTGGCATCAAGCGTGCCGTCCTGCCCCGGGTGTTATCGATTACCCAGGTGCGTGACTTAGCCAGGCAAACGCCGGTAGAACTCGAAGTTTTTGCCTTTGGTAGCCTGTGTATCATGGCCGAAGGGCGCTGCTACCTCTCCTCCTACCTCACCGGCGAGTCGCCCAATACGCGGGGGGTCTGCTCGCCCGCGGCTCATGTTCGCTGGGAAGAGACGTCTCAAGGTCTGGAGTCGCGACTTAACAATGTCCTCATTGATCGCTACGCCGAAGGCGAACGCGCAGGCTACCCCACCCTGTGCAAGGGGCGCTTTGAGGTAACAGGCGAGACCTATCACGCCATTGAGGAACCCACCAGCCTCAATACGCTGGAGCTCTTACCAGAACTGCGTGAGCTGGGTATTAGCGCGGTAAAAATTGAGGGACGCCAGCGCAGCCCCGCTTATGTGTCAAAGGTAGCTGGCATTTGGCGTCAGGCGCTGGACCGTCTCGAAGACGCTCCCGGACGTTTTCATCCAGAACACGCCTGGATGGCCGGTCTTGCTGAGCTTTCCGAAGGTGCCACCACCACATTGGGCGCCTATGAGCGCCGCTGGAAATAGGAACTCATCATGTCTGAATCCCCTACCCTGCAACTGTCGCTGGGCCCGGTACTCTTCTACTGGACCCGGGAGCGCTACGCCGAATTCTACCGTCAGGCAGCCGACTGGCCAGTGGAGATCGTCACCCTGGGAGAGACGGTCTGCTCGCGGCGCCGTGACATGAAGTTGGACGACTGGCTGGGTATTGGTCGCGAGCTCACCCAAGCGGGCAAACAGGTGGTTCTCGCTAGCCAGACCTTGATTGAGTCCGAGGCCGATCTCCGCGATTTGCGTAAGCTTTGTGACAACGGCGACTTCATCGTTGAAGCCAACGACCAGAGTGCCCTGCAGCGTCTATCCAGTGCCAGGTTACCCTTCATAGCTGGGGCCGCGCTAAACCTCTACAACCCCGCCACCCTGGGAGTAATGGCACGCGTCGGTATGCAGCGTTGGCAAGCGCCCGTGGAAATGTCACAGCAAGACTTAGCTCAGTTGATTAAGGACTGCCACCAGGCGGGTGTGCCCCAGCCTTGCGAAGTATTCGCGTATGGGCATCTCCCCTTGGCCTGGTCGTCTCGTTGTTTTACCGCACGGCGCCACCAAAAACCCAAGGACCGCTGCCAGTTCGTCTGCCAACAATACCCCGAAGGCTTGATGCTACGCTCACAAGAGTCCCGCGATGTTTTCACCCTGAACGGTATTCAGACCCTTTCAGGCGCCTGCCAGGATCTTCGCCATGAACTGTCAGTGATGGCGGATATGGGCGTTTCAGTAGCACGCCTAAGCCCACGGGCAGAAGGCATGGCTGAAGTGGTCAATGCCTTTAACCAGGCCCGCCACGGCAGACTGCCCTCACCCAGTCCATTAACGCTGGTAGATGCCGAGACCTGCGATGGCTATTGGTACGGCCAACCGGGCATGGACAATACCCGCACTGGGGCCATTTGACATCCCCCAAACCTTCACGCTGGCACTACCGAGCGTAAAGAGATTCAACCTCAAGTGTCAAGAAAACTCATTTACAAACAAGGACTAAGTGACAAAAGATTGATGCGGGACAACTCAAGTTCCAGCCCCGATCCTATAGTGAAATAACATGATTCTATAGGGGGCACCGGCAATGGCAAACGAGTCTTCGAACAGCCTCTTCCATCAGGCTTTCAATCCGGCCGTAAGCCGTAGGGATGTATTGAAGACCGGCTCCGCCGGTACCCTGGCCCTGGTGGCGGGCTCAATCCCGCTTCCCTTCATATCGTCCGAGGCTGCCGCTCAGGGAGCTTCAGTAGCCGCCTCTGAGGAGCGTGTGGTATGGAGCGCCTGCACGGTTAACTGCGGCAGTCGCTGCCCCTTACGTATGCATGTGCGCAACGGCGAGATCACCTGGGTGGAAACCGACAATACCGGGCTTGACGAGTATGGCAAGCATCAGGTTCGCGCTTGCCTGCGCGGTCGTTCGATGCGCCGTCGTGTCTACAACCCCGACCGCCTGAAGTATCCCATGAAACGTGTCGGCGCCCGCGGCGAGGGCAAGTTCGCCCGCATCAGCTGGGACGAGGCCTATCAACTGCTCACCGACAACCTCAAACGTATTATCGCCGAGTACGGCAACGAGGCCGTCTACCTCAATTACGGTACCGGCACTCTGGGCGGCACTGTCACCAAGTCCTGGCCACCCGCCTCGTCTCTGGTGGCGCGCCTGATGAATCTTTGTGGCGGCTACCTCAACCATTACGGCGACTACAGCACCGCGCAGATTGCCGCCGGACTCAACTACACCTATGGCGGCTGGGCCGCCGGCAATAGTGTCTCCGACATTGCCAACACCCGCCTGCTGGTGATGTTCGGCAACAACCCCGCCGAAACACGTATGAGTGGCGGCGGAATCGTCTACCATCTCGAGGAAGCCCGGCAACGCTCAGACGCCCGGATGATCATCATCGATCCGCGCTACAACGACACCGCCAGCGGTCGCGAGGACGAATGGCTCCCCATTCGCCCCGGCACCGACGCTGCCTTGGCGGCAGGCCTTGCCCATGTACTGATCAGCGAGGATCTGGTCGACCAGCCGTTCCTGGATCGCTACTGCGTCGGCTATGATGAGCGCACCCTGCCCGAAGGTGCACCGGCTAACGGCCACTACAAGGCGTATATTCTCGGCGACGGGCCGGACGGCATCGCCAAGACCCCTGAATGGGCCTCGCGTATCACCGGCATTCCCGCCCGGCGTATCGTCCAGCTCGCCCGGGAGATCGGTTCGACCAAACCATGCTGTATCGTCCAGGGTTGGGGGCCACAGCGTCACGCCAATGGCGAGTTGATATCACGCGCCATCGCCATGCTGGCCATTCTTACCGGTAATGTCGGCATCCCTGGCGGCAACAGCGGGGCCCGCGAGAGTGGTTACGCCATCCCTTTCGAGCGTTTCCCCACCCTGGAAAATCCCATCGACACCAGCATCTCCATGTTCACCTGGACCGATGCCATTATCCGTGGCCCCGAAATGACCGCCACCCGGGACGGCGTACGTGGCAAAGAAAAACTCGATGTCCCGATCAAGTTCATCTGGAACTATGCGAGCAACTGTCTGGTGAACCAGCACTCCGAGATCAACCGCACCCATGAGATCCTCGCCGATGAAAATCTATGCGAGATGATCGTGGTGATCGACAACCATATGACCTCCTCGGCACGCTACGCCGACCTCCTGCTGCCCGACCTGACCACCTCCGAGCAGATGGATTTCGCCATGGATGCCAACGCTGGCAACATGAACTACCTGATCTTCGCCGATCAGGTCATCGAGCCTCTGTTCGAGTGCAAGTCGATCTACGAAATGTGTAGTGAAATCGCCGCACGCATGGGTGTCGGCGAGGCCTTCACCGAAGGCCGCACCCAAGAGGAGTGGCTACGTTTCCTACTGGCACAGAACCGGCGGCGCGACCCTAACCTACCCGATTTCGAGGCGTTTCGCGAAATGGGTATTTATAAGCGCCAGGATCCTGACGGGCACTTCGTGGCCTACCGCGACTTCCGGCGTGATCCCGAGGCTAACCCGCTCACTACGCCCTCCGGCAAGATCGAGATCTACTCCGCGGCGCTGGCCAGAATAGCGGCCGAGTGGGAACTTGAGGAGGGTGATGTCATCGACCCGCTGCCGATTCACGTCTCCGCTTTCGAGGGGTGGGATGCACCGGAGCGCGTGCAGTATCCATTGCAACTTATCGGCTTTCATTGCAAGTCACGCACTCACTCCACCTACGGTAACGTCGCAGTGCTCAAGGCCGCCGTCCGCCAGGAAGTGTGGATCAACCCCATCGACGCACAGGCCAGAGGAATCGCTAATGGTGACAGTGTGGAAATATTCAACGACCGTGGCCGGATACACATCGCCGCCAACGTCACCCCGCGCATCCTACCCGGCGTGGTAGCCCTCTCCCAGGGTGCCTGGTACACCCCCAACCACCACGGCACGGATCTGGCCGGCAGCATCAACGTGCTAACTACTCAACGACCCTCGCCGCTGGCCAAGGGCAATCCTTCGCATACCAACCTGGTCGACGTGCATAAGGCCTGAGGAGGGCGTCATGACGCAATACGGCTTCTACATAGACTCCAGCAAATGTACCGGGTGCAAAACCTGCCAGCTGGCATGCAAGGATTACAAGGATCTTGATGTCGAGGTGAACTACCGGCGTATCTACGAGTACGCGGGGGGTTCCTGGCAGGCCGACGGCGATACCTGGCAGCCGTCGATCTTTTCCTACTACCTGTCCATCGCCTGCAACCACTGTGCTGCACCACCCTGCGTGTCCGTCTGCCCCAGTGGCGCCATGCACAAGCGCAGCGAGGATGGTCTGGTAGTGGTGGATACCGATGTCTGCATCGGCTGTAAATCCTGTGCCATGGCCTGCCCCTACGGCGCGCCCCAGTACAGTTCGCGCAAGGGTTACATGACCAAGTGCGATGGCTGCTACGAACGGGTCGCCGAGGGACTCAAGCCAGTCTGCGTGGAGTCCTGCCCCCTGCGTGCGCTGGATTTCGCCCCCATTGAGGAGTTGCGTGAGCGCTACGGAACCCTTGCCGAGATTGCACCACTTCCAACGGCGTTGCTGACCGGCCCTAACATCGTGATCAAGCCGAACCGCAATGCCCGTCCAGTGGGCGACACCACCGGCTTCCTCGCCAATCCCAAGGAGGTGTGACATGGGCTGGCACGAACTTCCCCTGGTGGTATTCACCGTCCTGGCACAATGTGCCGTGGGCGCTTTCATTCTGCTTGGTGCGCTAATGCTCTCGGGAAGATTGGAAGGGGCAACGCTGCGCCGTCTTAATCGCCCGATGCTGATCATTTGGGTGCTGATGGGCGTGGCCTTCGCCGCTTCGACACTGCATTTAGGGTCACCGTTGCGCGCGCCTAATGCTTTGTTGCGCCTGGGCGGCTCCTGGCTAAGCAACGAAATTTTCTTCGGCAGCCTTTTCTTTGCCCTCGGTGGGCTGTTCTGGCTGCTAACCCTGCTCGACAAGGGCACGCCTCTGCTGCGCATGGTGCTGCTCGGCATTGCCATGCTGTTCGGCATTGCCTTCATGTACGCGACCATCCGTGTCTATATGATTCCCACTGTGCCAACCTGGAATACCCCCTTCACTCCGCTGGGCTTTTTCCTGACCAGTGTTATAGGAGGTGCCTTGCTCGCCCAGTTATTGCTCAGCCTGAGTGACCAGGGGCACCGCCTGCTGGCACGTTTACTGCCGTGGCTGGGAGCCCTGGCGTTAGCGGTGGCACTGGGCTCCAGCGTAGCCCACGCCATGAGCCTGGCGGGCATTCAGAGTGCCATCCAGTCAGCGGTCGACCTGATACCCCACTACCAGAGTTTACTGCTCATTCGCTTGACGTTGCTGGCCACCGTATTGGCATTGTGGTTGTTCGCCCTGCGTAGCCAGCGCCACCAGACGCTAATGCTGAGCCTCAGCTTTGTGGTGGTGCTGGCGGCGGAAATGCTGGGACGCAATCTCTTCTACAACCTATACATGACCGTCGGTTTGTGAGGCACTCTATGCAATCACTCGCCCACTCCGCACGCCTGCTGGGTGCTTGGTTCTACTACCCGCCGGACGCACCAGCCCTGGAGCAGTTGAACCAGCATCTCGGTGATGGCAGCCTGGCCGAAGCATGGCCCTACGATGTGGGCCATTGGCTCACGACGCTGAGTGAAGCATACCGGCAACCACTGTGCGAGGAGGCCTACCAGCAGCTGTTCGTCGGCCCGGAGGCACTTGCCGCGCCGCCCTGGGGCTCGGTCTACCTTGACCCCGAACAAGTGGTCTTTGGCGACTCTCACCAGACACTCAAGCGCTTCCTGGAACAGGAAGAGGGGATATCACTGGCGACCGCCCGACGCGAGCCGCTCGACCACTTCGGCCTTCTGGTTCTGCTTCTCGGCCAGTTGGCGATGGAAGGACGCGAGGCTGGTGTCGATCGGCTACTCGGGGAATTTCTCCTACCCTGGAGCGGGCGTTATCTTGAACAGTTGGAGGAGCACGCTCCCCACCCCTTCTATCGCGCCCTGGCCCAACTGGGCACGATAACCCTGGGCCAGTGGCAAACAGAGCGGGGTATCACCCCGCAGCTATTGAGGCTCTACCGATGAGCCGTATCGACGAACGCTATCTGCGTGCCCGCCTCGACCATACCCGTCTCAGCCGCCGGGAACTGCTACGGGGATTACTGCACCCGGTCACCGCGTCTTTCGCCGCGACGCCACCGCCCCGCCAGCAACGCGAGACACCCCGTCCACCCCAGGCTCAAGAGGAAACTCTTCTTGCCCGGCTATGTAGCGGCTGCGGTGCCTGTGCCACCGTCTGTTCCAACCAGATCATCAGCATGGAACACGGGCTCCCACGCTTAAATCTGGAGCACAACCATTGCGACCTATGCCTGGCTTGCACGGCCGCCTGCGAGACACGCGCCCTCGCTCCTGAACTACCAGCTATGACCGGGCTCATCCCGGAGTTCAATGACAATTGCGTCTTGAGCTATGGCGAATCTTGCACGTTGTGCCAGCAGGCGTGCCCCGGCCAGGCCATCACCTTGCCTGCCACAGGGCTGCCTCTGGTGTCCGCAGAGTACTGCCAGGGATGTTCCCGGTGCGTACAATCCTGCTACGCCTCGGGCTGTCATATGCATCCCCTGCCTGTATAGAAGCGCCCCTTAGCTCTTTCGATACCTATTCGACACCCTACCGTACGCAGGGCAGCCTGCCCAAGCCTCCTATTAAAACTTGCAGCGATGCCAAATTACGCCCTGCGCGCCAACCGTTCCAGCCCCAGCAGCACTTCACCCAAACGCCCCTGAGCAAGGTCGTCCTCGCAACCATCAAGAAGATTCTTGAGCATCAACCCCAGCTCCGTGTCCCCTTCCATGACTAAGCGACGCTGGAAAAACAGGCTGTCAGGATCTTCACGTCGTGTAGCCAGGCAAAGAAATTCACGCCAGCCCCCCCGAATGGTTGCCTCACCCTTCTCACGGCACAATATCAGGCGCTGCGCCTCCAGCGTCAGACTTAGCGTTACCCCTAAATCACCGATAGCCAGGGTAATACGCCGCCCCTCCAGGACATCGAACTCACCCTCTTGAAGAGGCACTGAGAACGTCCGGTTGAGCAAGGGCTCCACCAGGCGCCGCTTGATAACGAAAGGCACTTTGGGGTCAAGAATACGAATCAGATGCTCAGGGTTTACAGGTAGAGGCAGTAACGCAGACGGCACGGGAACGGCAAAAGGTAGCAACGACACAACACACTCCTAAGTAAAAGCATCAACAGTAAACGCTATGGTCTATGCTAAGTCCTGCTCTTGCGTTGCAAACTGATATGCATCAGTAGAGACAAAATAATCCAACTCATGGCCATTGCGATTTACCCGCTCTACTCATGCTAACCAGGAAGGAGGGATGATGAACGGCGGCTAACACCACTTGATTAGGTGCCAAATATCCCACAAGAGTGTGTTCAATCCGCTACGCGCTTACATTAGGTAGCTAATCTCAACATAGATTTAAGTACCTCAGCTATTTTATAAGGAGAAAGGCTTTGCTCGGGTCCCTGCTAGGATGCACTGCCATTGCGCTACTGCTTGCCACACTTGTCGCCCGCATACGCCTACGCTGGTGGTGGATACGCAGCTTTGAATTTCCCCGCCTTCAAATTGCCGTACTGGCGTTAATCAACGGAGTGGCCGCGCTCTTTCTGCTTGAACCCGGCACATGGCGGTCCGTGGCAGGTATTGCGGCATTAGTGACTCTGCTGCTTCAGGCCCGCTACATACTGCCCTGGACACGCTGGTGGCCAGTAGAGGTGAAAACAGCTGAAAATCCACCGCCTGACCAAACAGTTACCTTGCTTATCGCCAACGTGCTGACTCCAAATCGTCAGACAGAAGGCCTGATGAGCATGATCAGACACCACCAACCCGATATTGTTTTAACACTGGAGTCAGACCAATGGTGGCAGGAACAGCTTGATCAAGAGCTGGATGCCAAGTGGCCCCATAGTGTCAAAGTGCCCCTGGATAATCTCTATGGTATCCACCTTTACTCACGCTTGCCGCTCAGCGATACCTCAGTTAAGTGGCTGATTCAAGATGATATTCCCTCTATCCATACCCATGTCACACTTAACAGTGGCGACACAATTCGGTTTTATGCGGTGCACCCACGTCCACCAGCGCCGGGAGAAAGCGAAAAATCACTATGGCGAGATGCAGAACTGCTATGGATAGGGAAGGAAATACACGAACAGCCTAAAGCAACACTGGTGGCCGGTGACCTGAATGATGTTGCCTGGTCACGAACCACACGGCATTTCTGCCGTATAGGAGGAATGCTGGACCCACGCCGGGGGCGCGGGATGTTCAGCACTTTCCACGCCAAATACCTTCCACTGCGCTGGCCACTTGATCATGTATTTGTAAGCGAACACTTTACCCTGCTGGAAATGCGGCGCCTGGAAGCATTTGGCTCCGATCACTTTCCTATTCTAGCCTCCTTTTGTTATCGCCCATCCCGAAAGCATGAGCACGATACACCCAATGCAACACAGGAAGAGCGACAGCAAGCCAACGAAACCATCCAGCAGGGTAAAACGGAAAAGCAACAAACTTAGGTTTACCCACCCGCTGGCTTAATGGGGCACTCCCCCTTTGGTAAGTACGGTGGGGTCCAGTAAGCGCTCTAGAGTGGCACGATCAAGGTCTGTTTCCTCTTCTGCCACGTCGATAATCGGCCTGCCAGCCTGGTAGGCCTTTTTGGCAATAGCGGCGGCGGCGTTGTAGCCGATCACACTATTCAGCGCAGTGACCAGAATAGGGTTGCGCGCCAACGGCCCCTGTAAATTATCTTCCCGCACTTTAAAGGTCGCAATGGCACGCTCGGCGAGCAGCTTGGCGGTACTGCTCATTAGGGTAATGGATGTCAGCAGATTGGATGCCACCAGCGGCAGCATGACATTAAGCTGGAAATTGCCACTTTGCCCCGCCACGGTGATCGCCGTATCCAGCCCGATTACCTGCGCTGCTGCCTGTGCTGCCGACTCAGGGATTACCGGATTGACTTTCCCAGGCATAATAGAACTGCCCGGCTGCAACGCCTCAAGCTCAATTTCACCCAATCCTGCCAGCGGCCCAGAGTTCATCCAGCGTAGGTCATTGGCAATTTTCATAACCACACAGGCGAGCCCTTTAAGCTGCCCTGATAACTCCACCGCGGCGTCCTGGGAAGCTAAACTGGCAAAAAAACTGTCGTTCGGGGTGAACGTTAAACCTGTTTGCTGACTAAGCTCATCCGCCATTTTTGCAGCAAATCCCTCAGGCGCATTAATGCCAGTACCCACTGCCGTCCCCCCCTGGGCTAATCGGCATAACCGCTCCATGGCACTATCAATTCGCTCTACCGCCTGATTTACCTGACTAGACCAGGCCCCAAGCTCCTGGTCCATACGCAGTGGCATCGCATCCATCAAATGGGTACGGCCAGTTTTAACCACATGCGCCAGCTCACTTGCCCGTTTATCAATGGCATCTTGCAATATGGCCAGTGCTGGGCGCAGTTGCTCATTCACCGCAATCGCTGCCGAAAGATGGATTGCCGTAGGAATAACGTCATTGCTCGACTGCCCCATATTTACGTGATCATTAGGGCCGACTTCAATACCTTCTCTGCTCGCTAGCGTCGCCAACACCTCATTGACATTCATATTCGTAGAGGTGCCCGATCCGGTTTGATATACATCAATCGGGAAATGTTCATCATACTGACCATCAATCACAGCCAGAGCCGCCTTTTCAATCGCGCTGGCACGCGCCTCATCAAGCAATCCCAATGTTAGATTCGTACGGGCGGCCGCCAGCTTGATCCGGGTAACCGCATGAATAAAAGCCACAGGCATCGGCCTGCCGGATACTGGAAAATTATTGATGGCTCGCTGGGTTTGCGCACCATAAAGAGCCTTGGCAGGTACCTCAAGCTCTCCCATGCTATCTCGTTCAATACGTGTTTCCATCCTCGCTCCCCTTATGCAGATAATAAACACTCAAGTGATAACGCTTCTCTCTATCTTTTAGATTAGCTGCCCTTGAGCATTAGGTAAATGAGTATTAGGTAAATATGCATGTGCAGTGGTAGATCCGCCGAACTCGATAAAGACATATTCAAGACACGGTTATGTTTAAGACACATCTATGTTGCACCGCACAAAAACAGTTGCTATGCTGCAATGCAAGATAAACAGATATCAGCAGCGGGGAGTGTTTGGCAGTCACCGCTACTGACTAACCAGCGCTGATCGATTTGCCATTCCGATGAGTGAGTAACAGCACAGGAGTGTTCACTATGCCTACGTTCAACACCAATGAAATAACGCAACAATTCGATAACCTTTTTATGGCGCCTGTACGTGCTTATACAGCGCTCAGCATCGACTACTCTGAAAAGCTGCTGAATGCACAGCTAGAAGCTAACAAGGCTTATATAGATACCGGCATTGCCCAAGCACGCCAGTTACTCAGCATCAAAGACGCTGATGGCCTGCGCAGCTACATGGAAGGCCAGCAAAAAGTCGCCAAAGACCTTGCTGAACGCGTGAAAGGCGATGCGGATAAGGTAGTATCTTTACAGCAGGATTTTTTACAGAAAAGCCAAAAGCTGACAGAAGATAACGTTAAGCAAGCGCGCGCTGCCGCCACCAAAATGAGCAAAAGCGCCTAACAAAACTGCCTGCATCAACAAATAGTCACAAGCCCCCCGTCAGCCTGCTGGCGGGGGTGGTTTACCATTGTAGTGCGGATTTTACAAAAGGGATGGTGAGCTTTCGCTTGGCGGAAAGAGATGCCTTATCCAGGGTCTCCAACGCACGACACAATTCCCCTAACTCTCGCGGGCCTCGATGCAATATGTAACGCCCCACATCATCGGGAAGTTGCATACCTCGTACGTTAGCACGCAACTTTAATGCATCCAAACGCTCGTTATCGTCCAGTGGATGCAAATGAAAGGTAACCCCCCAGCTCAACCGGGACGCCAAATCCGGCAGCACCACCTCAAGCTGGCGAGGTGGCGCGTTGGAGGCGATGACCAGCGCCTTACCCGCATCGCGCAGGCGGTTAAACGCGTGAAATAGTGCCTCCTCCCAGCGTTTACGGCCTACGACATATTCCAGATCATCGATGGCCACTAAATCCAGCCGCTCAATATCTTCAAGCATCAAAGGCGGAAAATGGCCAAGATCAGCAAGCGGCAGGTAGAGCGCTCGTTTATCTTCGTCAGAGGCAGCGTGACACGCCGCCTGCAAAAGATGACTACGTCCGCTACCCGGTGCGCCCCATAAATAGACAAATGGTTCAGCACCCGGCTTCAACTGGCAGGTTAAGTACTCGACCAATGAAGCGTTAGCGCTTGAAGCATAGTAATTATTGAATGTCGCGTCATCGCGCAACCCTACTCCAAGCGGTAACTGTGCCGGCACTTGACTCATGATGACTCCCCTTCGTCGTGACGATCCAGCCCATCATGGTGTGGTTGGTGCTCTAATGAGCTTAACTCGGCGTCATACAGGGTACTGCTCTGATAACGCTCCTTCACCTCGCGTAAAAGGACCATGATGACAGCAGCAGCAGGAAGCGCCAATAATACGCCAGTCAGCCCAAAAAGGTTACCACCGGCCAGCACGGCAAAAATGACCGCCACAGGATGCAGGCCAATTTTATCGCCTAATAATTTGGGCTGGAGCACAACACTCTCTGCGACCTGGCCAATACTAAATACCGCCAGCACACCCAATAGTGCCCACCATGTATCAAATTGAAACAATGCAACAATAAGAGCAACCCCAAGCCCGACGATAAACCCCAGGAAGGGAACGATGCTGACCAGACCAGACACTACGCCTATCAGCAATCCAAAATTCAGCCCCATTACGGTTAAGCCCAGCGCGTAAATAATGCCCAGGCACAGCATCACCAACAGCTGACCACGCAAAAAAGCCGACAATACTTCGTCACACCGTTTTGCCAGGCGGGATGTATCGTCCACCCACTGGCGAGGGATAAGGTCAATGATGCTTGCCAGTAAGCGGTTCCAATCAAGCAGCAGGTAAAACGTTACCACCGGAATTAGCGCCACATAGGTAGCCCAGGTTGCAAACGCCATACCCGAACGGCCAATTTGGCCCAGAGCCTGGGCTAAATAACCACCGGCATCACGCCAGTTTTCAGCCAACGTTTCCTGAACGTTACCAAGTTCTGTGCGTAAATCGTAACCCGTCCACTCCAGCACTTGGGGCGCCAGAACATTCTCGACCCAGTCAAATACACTGGGAACCGCCTCCCCCAGTTGCTTTATCTGCTGAACAATCAGGGGAATAAAAATTAGCAAGCACAATACCAGCATCAGCAGCATCACTAAAAACACGCTGGATACTGCCAATGGACGCTTCATTCCCCATTGCTGAAACTTGTTGGCAAGTGGGTCTGCCAAATATGCGAGAATCATCCCAGCAATGAACGGCATGAGCATCGCATCCAGCAAATACACTATGCCCACCAGCCCTATCAATAAGACGACGCCCCACCACGAATTACGCATTCTGCATTTCTCCTTCCTGGATAGATAACCAGCGATCTTATGCTCTGAATAGTAACAAAAGTAACGCCTCTAGCCCCTGATAACACCACACACCGATGCGACTTGCGCCTCCGGGTGATACAATCCGCCCAGTTATTGCCCCAGCACTGGCCAATTCGCCAGCACTACCCGTACTGCTATAGGCTTCACAGGACCTGTCATGACCGAGACCTCCACTTCTCCGGCTACTCCTTCACTCAGCTATAAAGACGCAGGTGTCGAT
The DNA here is from genome assembly GCF_023507745.1 of Vreelandella olivaria. Taxonomy (GTDB): domain Bacteria; phylum Pseudomonadota; class Gammaproteobacteria; order Pseudomonadales; family Halomonadaceae; genus Vreelandella; species Vreelandella olivaria_A. The sequence continues at coordinate 15,385 of NZ_JALPZO010000119.1, forward strand.
ATTGATGCCGGTAACGCGCTGGTTGATCGCATTAAACACGTTGCCAAACGCACCACGCGCCCCGAAGTAATGGGCGGCCTTGGCGGCTTCGGTGCGCTTTGTGAGCTGCCTGCAGGCTATAAGCAACCGGTTCTGGTGTCTGGCACTGATGGCGTTGGCACTAAGTTACGTCTTGCCATGGACCTTGGCAAACATGACACGATCGGCATTGATCTCGTCGCCATGTGTGTTAATGACCTGATTGTTGCCGGGGCCGAACCACTGCTATTTCTTGACTACTATGCCACGGGTAAGCTGGATGTGGATATCGCAGCAGATGTAGTCACCGGTATTGGCGCAGGCTGTGAGCTGGCAGGTTGCGCGCTGGTCGGTGGTGAAACAGCTGAAATGCCCGGCATGTATGAAGGCAGCGACTACGATCTGGCAGGTTTCTGCGTTGGAGTCGTTGAGAAAGCCGATATTCTGGATGGCAGTAAAGTCGCCGAAGGTAATGTATTACTTGGCATGGCTTCTTCTGGCCCACACTCCAACGGCTATTCACTGATCCGCAAAATCCTGGAGGTGAGCGAAGTATCACTGGATGAGCAGATTGATGGTCAGCCACTGGGCGATGCCTTAATGGCACCTACCCGTATTTATGTCAAATCGCTGTTATCCATGATGCGGGGAACGGACATCCCGGTTCACGCACTCTCGCATATCACGGGTGGTGGTTTGCTGGAAAATATTCCCCGCGTACTTCCCAACACCCTGGCAGCGCACATAGACCTCACTACCTGGCAACGCCCGGAGATCTTTAACTGGCTGCAAGCCAAAGGCAATGTCGATGAAACAGAGATGCATCGCGTTCTAAATTGCGGTATCGGCATGGTGGTGGTGGTACCTGAAAGCCACGCTGAAGAAGCCATCTCGCACCTGCAAGCCCAAGGCGAGACCGTTTATCGGATCGGCCAGATTATCAAGCGCCAGGAAGAAGCCGTGGTGTTGGAGAATCTTCGCGCATGAGCAGCACCGACTACAATAGCGATACCCTTAACGATATGACTCCGGAGCCTGCAGGGGCCAGGCGCGTTGTCGTATTAATCTCTGGCAGCGGCAGCAATTTACAGGCGCTGATTGATGCCCAACAGCATGATCATCTTGGCGGCGAAGTTGTAGCGGTCATTTCCAACGAGCCCGATGCCTTTGGCCTGAAGCGCGCTCACGAAGCGGGCATTGAAGCAGTAGTGCTGCCCCATCGCGAATACGATAGCCGTGACGCTTATGACGGTGCACTAATCAAAGTCATTGAGCGCCACGAACCAGACCTTATAGTGCTGGCAGGCTTTATGCGGATCTTGACGCCCCGCTTCGTACAGCGCTTTTTGGGTAAGATGCTTAATATCCACCCATCGTTATTGCCTGCCTATCAGGGGCTGAACACCCATGCCCGGGCGCTGACTGATGGCGTTTCCCACCATGGCTGTAGCGTTCATTTCGTCACTGAAGAGCTGGATGGCGGGCCAGTGGTGCTTCAGGCGGAATTAAGCGTCGCCAGCGACGACACAGTGGAAACACTGAAAGAGAAAGTCCACGCCCGGGAGCATTTGATTTACCCTATCGCCGTCAGGTGGTTTCTGGAAGGTCGGCTGCAGTACACCGCTGAAGGAGCAACCATGGACGGCCATCCGCTACCACCTCAAGGCATGCGGCTTTCCCATGAAGATGCTGCCGAAGAGCTGGATGAGGATGTAGAAGCAAACTGATCACGGCTTACCAGTCGTATAAAAAAACGCCTTACTGTTCATAGCATGTAAGGCGTTTTTATTTGTCAGCATGGTGATATTAAGCAGTGGCTGTATCAAGCAGCATTAGGTACGCGGTAAGGTAACACCGCGCTGCCCCATATACTTTCCGCCACGGTCCTTATATGAAGTTTCGCATACTTCATCAGACTCAAGGAACAGCATTTGCGCCACACCTTCATGGGCATAAATTTTGGCCGGCAAATTGGTAGTGTTGGAGAATTCCAATGTCACATGCCCTTCCCACTCCGGCTCCAGAGGGGTCACATTGACAATAATGCCACAGCGCGCATAGGTGGATTTTCCCAGGCAGATAGTGAGCACATTGCGGGGAATACGGAAATATTCAACCGTACGTGCCAACGCAAAGGAATTGGGAGGGATAATACATACGTCCCCTTTCACATCAACAAAGCTTTTATCATCAAATGCCTTGGGGTCGACAACTGCCGAATGAATATTGGTAAATACCTTAAATTCATCCGCACAACGGACGTCATACCCGTAGCTGGAAGTGCCGTAGGAGATCACCCGCTGGTCGTTAACGTAGCGCACCTGCTCCGCTTCAAACGGCTCAATCATGGCATCGCTCTGTGCCATGCGACGAATCCACTTATCAGATTTAATACTCATCGGTTACTTCATCACTCGCTAAAAGAAATAGTGGGGCCATCATTTCCACTGGCACGCACGGACTGGGCTACCTGGCTGGCAATGTCAGCAAACGTTTGGCTGACCGGGCTATCCGGCTCGGAAATCACGCTGGGTCGGCCGGAATCGGCCAATTCCCGAATGGAAAGTGTCAGTGGTAAGCGGCCTAATACGCTCGTTTGGTACTCTTCTGCAATGCGCTCCCCCCCGCCGGTACCGAAAATTGCCGCCTCATGACCGCAGTTCTCACAGTGGTACAGGCTCATATTCTCGACTACCCCCAACACCGGCACATTAACTTTCTGGAACATCTCAATGCCCTTGCGTGCATCAAGCAGTGCAATATCCTGGGGAGTGGTAACAATGACAGCGCCTGAAACCGGTACCTTCTGGGCTAGCGTTAACTGAATATCGCCGGTTCCCGGTGGCATATCGATCAGCAGAAAATCGAGATTGTCCCATTGCGTTTGCGTCAACATTTGCTGGAACGCTCCCACTACCATAGGCCCCCGCCACACCATAGCGTCCCGAGGGTTAACCATAAAAGCCATCGACATCGCCTGAAGCCCATGCGCTTCCAATGGTAAAAATTTATTATCTGCCGTTGCCTGAGGCCGAACACCTTCCCTGACTCCCAACATCTGCGCCTGGCTTGGGCCATAAATGTCAGCATCCAGCACACCTACCCGATACCCTTGTGCCGATAGCGCCAGCGCCAGATTGACGGTGATCGTCGATTTACCGACGCCGCCCTTACCCGAGGCCACTGCCACAATATATTTAACCCCATCCATCAATGGCACTCCCATCATTTGCATCCGTTGTCAGCATGGGGTAGATGATACTCCTCAGGACAACAATCATAAACCAACTGCAAAAAAAGCGGATGCAGGGCTACCCTGTATCCGCTTCTTCATCCGCTGAGGTATGCTAAGTGGCGGAGGGATTAAACAGCAAATGCCATCCATCCCCGCTGTTCATTAGAGCATTATTACTGCTCGGCTTGCTCGTCATCGCCTTCTTCATCCTCCTCGCCCGCAAGCGTAGGCACTTCATCATTGGCGGCACTATCGACCTGCAGGCGCTCGTCAAGGGCTGAAAGTTCGCTACGCCACTCACCAAGCTGAGCTTCCAAACGTGCCAGTTGCGCTTCCCGTGCTTCAATATCGCTCTCAACATTGGCCACTTCTTCACGGCCAATATCCAACGCCACCATCAGGTCATCCATTTCCGTGCGTACCTGAGTTAAGCTCTGCTCCTCTTCTTCGCGCAGCTCGCTCAGTGAATCCACTTCACTCTGTATCGCATCACGCTCACTTGCAGCAGAATCCCGCTCGCTCTGAAGTTCTTCAAGTTCGCTTTCGGCCGCTGAAATCTCTTCTTCCAGTGCGGATAAACGCTCACTGGCTTCTTCAATCCGGGACTCAAGTGCAGAGAGCTCATCTTCAGCAACACTTAACTCTTCCACCGCCTGCTGACGCTCTTCCTCTGCTTGCTGACGAGCCGCTTCGGCTTCCTGGCGAGCACTGTCAGCGCTTTGGCGGGCTTCCTCTACTTGCTGAAGGCCTGCTTCAGCTTCATCACGATCACCCACCACTTGGTCGCGCTCATCCCGTAGCGCCTGTATATCACTCTCAGCACTCTCAAGCTGCTCATTAATGGCATCCACTTCTTCTTGGAGAGCATTACGCTGGGCTTCCAGCTCCTCAAGGCGGGACTCGACACTATTCACGTCGCTCTGAGCCGCTTCAAGGCTGGCTTGGGCCTGCGACTGCTGCTCTTCTAAAGAAGCCAGCTCTTCGTGCATGGCAGCCAGATCCGTATCGGCCTGCTCAACCTCCGCCAAGCGCTGACTCAGTTGGCTATTTTCCTGCTCTACGCTCGCCAGTTGACCTTCCAGCCTCTCTACACGATCCTTGTGAGTACCGGCATTCGATTGCGCCATAATGGCCCAAATAACCGCAATGGCGGCAATACCTGCGATACCTTTAACCCGATTATCCTGAAACAGGGTTTTTATATCCGGCTTGTGATACGGCTCCGGTTTGTCAGCGGGCGGTTGATGATCCGAGTGGTTTGCTTCTGACATGCTGCGTCCCTCTCTTTTTAGGCTACCGATACCAGCAGCGTTAGGAATTTTGAGCGTGCTTGCTCTTGGAGATCTTTCCTTACAAGCATACACAGCTAATGGCATCTAGCCAGTCTGCGAGTAAATTCAATGGCCTAATATCAGTGACGCTACTGTAATGGCGGAAAATGCTTACCATCCTGAAAGCCTAGCGCATCCCCCTGGTCCGCCTCAAACCATGAGAGCGAATCGTGTAACCGAACAACACCACCGATAATCAGTAGCGCAGGGGGATTAACATCACCAGAGTGGAAAGCAGGAGGGAGCTGCCGCAAAGTACCAATATGGGTGCGCTGCTGTTGCGTTGTACCTTGCTCAACCAGCGCCAAAGGTGTCAGAGGGTCCAAGCCATGGGCCATCAACTGCTGACAAATGTTCATCAGATTACCAAGCCCCATGTAAAACACCAGGGTCTCTCCAGGCTGTGCCAGTGCAGACCAGTTCAGGGTAGTCTCCCCCTGCTGTAAGTGTCCGGTGACGAAGCGAACCGACTGGGCGTGGTCACGATGGGTCAAAGGGATACCAGCGTATGCCGCACAACCGGATGCGGCGGTAATACCCGGTACCACTTCCACGCTGATACCGGCAGCCATTAGTGTTTCCAACTCTTCGCCTCCGCGACCAAAAATAAACGGATCGCCACCCTTTAACCGTACAACCCGCATACCCTGTGTCGCCCAGGTTATTAATGCCTGATTAATATCCTCCTGAGGTACGCTGTGGGATGAACGCACCTTACCGACATAAAACTTTGTCGCCGTAGAAGGTAACATGGCTAATACTTCATCACTTACCAGCCTATCGTAAACCACCACTTCCGCTGCCATCAGCCGTTTATACGCTTTAAGCGTTAACAGCTCGGGGTCACCGGGACCGGCACCTACCAGGCTGACCATTCCGTATCCGCTGGAGGCCAGTATATTCGTATTATCTTTTGGAACAGCTTTCACTCTGTCTTCTCCCAAGGGAAAACTCCAGAAATAAGAAAAACAGTTGATATACCGAAAAGTAATAAAATTTACTCATGGGCGCCAATATTTCTATATTGGTTACTTAAAATCCCTTTAAATTCTAAAAAAAAATTTATATATAAAAATTAATTATTAAAAAAGAGCAAATTGTCAGCAATAACTTACATCCCCATTACGCTTAAAGGGCTACCCTTCACGATTAACTTTAATAATGGCATACGTTTTGGAGATTCACGCATGCCCGTGAATGACATCATCCCTGTACCACAGAGTGCCGATTGCTTTATTCCCCAGATCCCTGGGGTAATTTTTCAATTCCACCGATCCCATAGTGGGCATATGCGCTTTCTCTACCTTGAAGGCGGTGGAGCTGCGTTAGAGTACATCGACCGGGAGCAGCTCTCCCAGGATGCCAGCCCCTTGATCAAACACTTAACCGGCAATGACCACCCTCAAATCATGTCAGCCATTGAGCGCTCTGCCCGTTGGATGCTGCCGCTAACAACCCGCTTCAGGTTGCCGTTTCCACAGGATAAACCTCACTGGATAGCGGTAAGCGCAAATCCTGAGCCAACCACAAGCGGAGTATGCTGGAGCGGTATTATGATGGATATCAGCGCTCAGGTATCAGAAGAACAACGGCTACGAAAGCTGTGTGATACTGATCCTCTGACCGGGTTACCAAACCGCCGCAAATTGATGGTTCATTTAACTCACCTTGCCTCACTCAGCGCTCGCCATGGCACGCCCTTGTCAATCATGATGATCGATATTGATCATTTTAAGCAATTCAATGATCAATGGGGGCACTTACAGGGAGACAGCGTACTTAAAGAGCTGGCCACACAAACCCAAGCGCTGTTGCGCTGCGAAGATATGGTGGCCCGGCTTGGTGGTGAGGAGTTTATGGTAGTGCTGCCGCTAACCCCTTTGCAGCAGTGTCATAAGCTTGCTGACCGACTCCGCGACGCAATTGCGAATTACGATTTTGGGATAGGATCCGGCCATGTAACCCTTAGCATTGGTGTTGCCGAATATCGTTGTGGCGAGCCGCTCGTCAGTTTGATTGAACGCGCTGACCAGGCACTGTATAGCGCTAAAGACGTTGGCCGTGACTGCGTGCGCCTTCTACCTTAAATAGATAAAGAAAGGAGATAGGCCATGTCACGTCTAGCACAAACATCTTGCGAACCGTGTAGCGGTAACGCTATACCGCTCAGTTATAGTGCATGCCAACAGCATCTTCAGACGCTTCCAGAGTGGCAGATTATCGAGCACGATGGCATCATGAAGCTGACGAGACACTTTACGTTTCGTGACTTTGCCAACGCGATGGCATTTTCCCAGCGCATTGGTGATTTAGCAGAGCAGGCTGGCCATCACCCCGTGATTATCACCCAATGGGGTAAAGCCACCGTGACGTGGTGGTCCCACGAAATCAAGGGCCTGCATCTTAATGACTTCATTCTTGCCGCCAGAACCGACGAGGTAGCCGAATAAATGTTTGAGCATATTGAGCGAGTCCCTGGAGATGCCATTCTCGGGCTGATCGAAGCTTTCAAAAAAGACACCAATCCTCAAAAAGTGGATTTGGGTGTGGGTGTATACCGCGATTCGCAAGGCAATACGCCGGTAATGCGCGCCGTCAAGGAAGCGGAAGCTCGCCTGCTCAAGAACGAAACCACCAAGACCTATATTGGCTCTCATGGTGCACCTGCTTATGGAGAAGCGGTTCTTCCCCTCGTACTTGGCGCAAGCTCCCCGGTCCTCGAAGCCAATCGCGCCAGCGCGACACAGTCTCCGGGCGGCACCGGCGCGCTTCGCCTAGCAGCAGATTTTGTGGCCAGTCAAATGCCTGGCAAAGGCATTTGGGTCAGCGACCCCACATGGCCAAACCACCACGGTATTTTCACCTCGGCAGGCATCAAACTTCACAAGTACCCCTATGTTGATGCCGACAACCGCCTTGATTTCGCTGGCATGCTCGCCGCATTGAAAAAGATTCCCGAAGGCGATGTTGTTGTGCTTCACGCCTGCTGCCACAACCCCACCGGGTTTGATCTTTCCAACGAACAGTGGCAGGAGGTGGTGGAGGTACTCCAGGATCGTAAACTGTTACCGCTGGTCGACTTTGCCTACCAAGGCTTTGGCGAAGGCCTGGACGAAGACGCCTATGGCGTGCGCCTATTGTCTGAAAAGCTGGATGAAGTCATCATCACCAGCTCATGTTCCAAAAACTTCGGCATCTATTGCGAACGCACTGGCTGTTTGATCATGGTCGCCAGGAATGCCGAGCAAATGGAGAATGTTCGCTCTCAAGTAGCGATCGTCGCGCGTGAAAACTACTCCAATCCCCCCGCACATGGCGGCGCGATTGTAAGTGAGATTTTGCACGATGCCGAACTTTCCGCAATCTGGCGTGAAGAGCTGACGGAAATGCGTGACCGTATTAATACACTGCGCCGTGATTTCGTGGAAGCCCTGAAACCCTATGGGTTAGACCAGAAGTACGCCTGCGTGGCCGAACAACGCGGCATGTTCTCCTATACCGGTTTAACACCTGAACAGGTAGACCGCCTACGTGCTGAATTCGGTATTTACATGGTGCGCTCTGGCCGTGCCAATGTGGCGGGTTTCTCCCATGAGAACCTCCCCTACCTCGCCAAGGCCATCGCTATGGTTAACGAATAACCGTTAGCAAGGCTATCGAAACGCCCAGGCAATGCGCCTGGGCGTTTTCGTCAAGTATTAGCTTCCCACCTGCCGATGCGGGCGGGACAAGATACGCCGCAGTAGCACCCATGCGGTCAAACCTGCCAATATGTTGCCCACCGCTGCCCCAGCAGCCAAACCAATCCACCCGTAAAGTTGCGCGCCCAGCCAGAGGCAAGGCAAGTAACAAATGAATAGCCTGGCACTGGACAGCAGCATGGCGCGTAGTGGCCAGCCCAGGGCATTGCCCGCCGATACAACCAGCATACATACGCCAAGCGCAGCATAACTGGGCAACAGGAAACGGATCAGCAGTGTCAGTTCACCCTGAACCTCAGGATTACCGGCCAGCACCATTGCCAACCAGGGTGCCCCCAAAGCCAGAAGCACGCCCAGGCTCAATTGCCATATCACAGCCACCTTGAGTGCCAAACTCATCACTTGCTGTATCTGCCCCCAGTCACCAGCACCATAGCAGCGTCCAAGCCAGGGGGGGAGCGACATCGTTAAAGCCAATATCGCCATCAATGAGAGGGTTTCCAGGCGGCTTGCCAGCCCCCAGGCCGCAACCTGAGCATCTCCCAGCCCCGCAACTGTAGAAATCGCCAGCATAGCCGCCAGGGGAGGCATTAATTGACTGACCATAGCAGGCGCGGCGATCCCCATAAAGGGACGCCAGGAGCGCAGGCTCTCTTGCCAGCCCCCCTCTTTAGCAACCCATTGACGATGAACAAGCTGCCTACCGGTTATTAAAAGGCCTGTTGAAAAGGCAACAACGGTTGCCCAGGCAGCCCCTGGTAATCCCCAGCCGTCCCAAGGGCCAACGCCAAAAATGAATAGTGGATCGAGCACTAAATTAATAAGGCTGCTCAGCACCATTATTTTACCCGGTGTTCGTGTGTCACCATGGGCACGAAACACGCTATAGATGAAATACAACAGTGCGCCCAGCCAAGCGGAAAATAGCTGGGGCCCCCAGTAACTGCGGATATACCCCAGCGCATTATCATCAGCGCCAATCAACTGAAATATCGGCACCTGAAGCAACCAGAGCGCAACGACCAGCCCTCCTATCACTCCTCCCCCTGCCACCAATACCAGACTACTTAATCGCCTGGCGCGCGCCTGTTCATCAGCGCCCAGCGCGCGCGAGATCAGTGCCGCGATGGCAATTCCCATCCCAACCTGAATGCCGATAATCAAGAAGGATAACGGAAAGGTAAACGACTGAGCGGCCAGCGGTGCCGTACCTAATCGCGCGATAAAGGCGCTATCAACAAGCTGAAAACCCAATAGTGCCAACACGCCAATGGCCATGGGCCATGTTTGCCGCCATAAGGTTACTACCAACTCGCGTTGTTGCATCACAGCTGCCAAAAAAAACTCCTTAACAAAGCGTAAAAAATGGCACTAATATAAGTGCCACTAACGCAAAAGCGCCACCACCCCGGTTAGGGGTGGTGGCGCTTTTAAAGTAGGCCAGACTTACTGACGAATACCTTCAAATGTCACGTAAAGCTCCAGCTCATGCATGGACTCAGGGAAATCGCTCATATCAATCCCGAAATCGCTAAGGGTCAGCATGGTGCTGCCTTCAAAACCTGCACGGTAGTTGCCCCAGGGATCTTCACCTTCACCCATCAGGGTGACCGGCATTTCAATTTCCTGGGTTTCACCGTGTAGCGTCAGGTCACCCGTTACCACCCCTTCATTGTCACCGGTTGATTCAAACCCGGTAGACGTAAAGGTTGCAGTGGGATACTCGCTGGCATTCAAAAAATCACTGCTCAGGAAGTGGCGGTCACGCTCAGCATGATTAGTATTCAGGCTGTTAACCTGTACTTCCATTTCAACGGATGAAGCGTCTACATCATCCGCGTCATAGGAAAACTGACCATCAAACTCTTCAAACGTACCAAGAATATAAGAAAAGCCCAGGTGATTGATTTTGAACTGCACAAACGCGTGCTGACCTTCTGTATCAATCTGGTAATCAGCGGCTTGAGCCTGGCTTAGCGGCACCAGTGCAGCTGCAGCAATCGCAGAAGCAAACGCAGTTTTCTTTAACATATTGGAAGTCTCCTTTCTTTCCCTAGTAGACACCACGATGGCTTCTCTCCACCCTCGCAGCATGCAAAAAACTTAATCTTGTTTCTGGCTGTAGGCCGGATTCACCATACGCACCAACGTCGCATGGCGATTGTGCCAATGATGCTTGATGGCGGCCAAAGCATGGCCTGCTGCCAGTAGCATTAACACAATGGCGCTATACCAGTGAATATCGCCAGCCAGACTTGCCTGGTTAGGTAAACCGTGCAGTACTGCCGGAACATCAAACCAACCAAAAACGCTAATTCCTCTGCCGTTAGCAGTAGAAATTAAATAGCCGCTAACTATCACCAAGAGTAGTACAACGTAAAGTCCTATGTGTCCCACATGCGCAGCCAGCCTTTCCAGACGACTACCCTCGGCTTCCGGCGTGGGCTGGATAAGACGCCATACGATGCGGGCTACGGTGGCAAATAACAGAAGCACACCTATTGAGCGGTGAATCCAGGGTGCCTGATTATACCATGGATCGTAATAGCCCAGCCCCGTCATCCACCAGCCCAACACAAACAGCCCAATGATGGTAACGGCACTCAACCAGTGAAACAGAATACTAATGACACCCCAACCACTTCGCGTGTTCCGCCACATCCGTTTATTCCCCGTCATAACACTGCGTAGGACACATCACTTGATGAAAACCTGACTAGCCACGCCAGACAACTCTTTACCGTTAATTTACGTCTATTAACAGCATACCCTGTGAAGCATGGAATGACCGCTGAAAAAAGCAGAATACACCATTCGTAAAAACCGTTGATTACATTACAAGCGTCAACAGCCTGCCATAAAAAAACCGGCCATCAACGATGACCGGTCAAGCAAGGCATTGCAGTGCGAGGTCAACGAGTGGCCAGGGCATCCAGGCCGCGGGCGAGGTCCCGCTGAATATCCGCCTGACTCTCCAGGCCTACTGCCACGCGTATTAACCCTGGAGCAATTCCTGCGGCCTCTTTCTGCTCCTCGGACAGTCTGCCATGGGTCGTCGTGGCCGGGTGGGTGATAGTTGTCTTTACGTCACCTAAATTACCCGTTATGGAAAGCATCTGTGTTGCATCAATAACCCTCCAGGCCCCCTCCTGCCCGCTTTTCACTTCAAACCCGAGCACCGCACCAAAACCTTGCTGTTGGCGTTTTGCCAGAGAGTGCTGAGGATGAGATTCAAGACCGCTGTAATACACCTTATTGACTGCGGGGTGTTGATCAAGCCAGCGTGCCAGCGTAAGTGCATTCTCGCAGTGCGCCTTCATGCGCAGCGAAAGGGTCTCTAATCCTTTGGTAAAAATCCACGCATTGAAAGGGCTAAGACAAGGGCCGCACGTACGCACCACACCGAAAACCTCTTCCAATACGTCGTGCCTGCCAACCACTGCACCACCAATCGCTCGCCCCTGTCCATCCAAATACTTAGTGGCTGAGTGAATAACCAAATCAGCCCCCAAAGCAATGGGCTGCTGAAGCGCAGGGGTCAAAAAGCAGTTATCGATGGCCAGTAGTGCACCACTGCGCTTTGCCAGGGCTGCCAACGCAGGGATATCTGCCACTTCAGAGAGAGGATTAGACGGTGTTTCAGCAAAAAGCAGCCGGGTATTGGGTGTTACCGAGGCTTCCCAGGCGTCTAAATTCGATAATTCAACGTAGCGGGTGGTAATACCAAATTTACCAAGGTACTTATCGAACAGGCTGACCGTCGAGCCAAACAGCGAGCGTGAGGCCACAATTTCATCACCCGCAGACAGCAGTGCCAACGCCGTTGATAAAATAGCCGCCATACCTGAGCTGGTGGCTACACAACGCTCTCCTCCCTCAAGCGCTGCCAAGCGGCGCTCAAAGGTATGAACCGTCGGGTTAGTGAACCGCGAATACACATTACCCGGCTCTTGCCCACCGAACTTGCGTGCGGCCTCAGCAGCGCTTTCATAAACAAAACTTGAGGTTGGAAAGATAGGCTCAGAGTGCTCTTGTTCAAACGTGCGATGGTGACCTGCACGAATTGCCAGTGTTTCTAACGACCACTCATCCTGTGGGCTATCATCATGCATGGCAGAATACCTTATTCAAAAACATCAATGTCATGGCTAGTCGTCAAGATCGTCATCATCTTGATTATGCATATCTACCAGCGCATGATCACCGGCACTTTGGTCTTTCGCCGCATCGTTGCGACTTGCCTCCAAAACAGCCAGGTAGGCGTCATCGATGTCACCGGTGACGTAGTTGCCATCAAAAACGGAGCAGTCAAACGCTTCCATTTCCGGGTTAACTTCCCGGCAGGCATTTTTCAGGTCTTCCAGGTCCTGATAGAAGATTCGATCTGCACCGATCAATTGCCCCACTTCATCTTCGGTGCGGCCATGGGCAATAAGCTCGGTGGCGGCAGGCATATCGATACCATATACATTGGGGTAGCGTACCGGCGGCGCCGCGGAGGCAAAGTAAACCTTACGTGCCCCGGCATCCCGGGCCATCTGAATAATTTGTTTACAGGTGGTACCGCGAACAATGGAGTCATCCACCAGCAAAACGTTTTTACCTTTGAACTCCACATCAATGGCGTTCAACTTTTGACGCACTGATTTTTTACGCTGGGTTTGCCCCGGCATGATAAAGGTGCGACCGATGTAACGGTTTTTCATAAACCCTTCACGGTAGGTCACGCCAAGATGTTGAGCCATTTCCAGTGCCGAAGTACGCGAGGTATCTGGAATGGGGATTACCACATCGATATCGTGATCGGGCCACTCATTAAGAATGCGATCACCCAGTTTGCGCCCCATTTGCATACGTGTTCCATAAACGTAGGCGCCATCCAGAATCGAATCCGGGCGAGCCAGATACACGTGTTCAAAAATGCACGAACGCAATTGTGGTCGGTCTGCGCACACCTGTGTATGCACCTGCCCCTGCATATCAACAAAAATCGCCTCACCGGGCGCCAGGTCACGCTCCAGTTCAAAGCCACCCACATCCAGCGCGACAGATTCAGAGGCAATCATGACCTCTTGCCCATCGGCATCCTGGCGCGTACCGAACACCACCGGGCGAATACCAAAGGGGTCACGGAATGCCACCATACCAAAGCCGTTGATGATCGCGACCGCCGCGTAGCCGCCTTTGCAGCGTCGGTGGACTCTACGCACCGCATCAAAAATATCTTCTGCTTCCAGGTGCAGCCCCTGCTTGCCTAATTCATGGGCAAACACGTTAAGCAGCACTTCCGAATCTGAGCTGGTGTTGATATGACGAAGATCGGTCGAGAATAGCTCCTGCTTCAACTGCTCGGAGTTCGTCAGGTTACCGTTGTGTGCAAGCGCAATACCGTAAGGAGAGTTGACATAAAACGGCTGAGACTCTGCTTCACTTGAAGAGCCTGCTGTAGGATAACGTACGTGGCCGATGCCCAGGTTACCTTTTAAGCGAGCCATATGGCGGGTATGAAATACATCACGAACCAGCCCATTACTCTTGCGCAGTAAGAAGCGTCCCTCGCTCCAGGTCATCATGCCGGCAGCGTCCTGACCCCGATGCTGAAGTACGGTCAGGGCATCATAGATTCCCTGATTTACCGCCTGCTTGGCCAGAAGGCCCACAATACCGCACATTCCAGTTACCTCGCTTTAGTGCCATGGCTTACCGAGGCAAGCCCGTACGTTCATCCAACTTATATAAGCCTAAGCTGCTTGAGGCAGCGCAAGCATTTGCAAAAGCGTATTGCGTACTACTCACCATCAGGGGTAATACGTAAATGTTGTGGGACAGGCTCTTGTCTGGCGCGAATATCCGGAAGCGAAATATCGCGTAGCGACTCCGGCGCCTGGGGTAGCTCCCGCTCCCACTGGTCAAGTTGACTGACCGTCCAGTCCCTAAGCTCAATAAAGGTGGGTCGCAGTGCCGCCTGCTGCCAGGCTTGCAACTCTGCCAGGGGAGTTAATGTAATCAGCACAGTAGCCACTAACAAAATCACCGCGCCACGCGCAACCCCAAAGGCCGCGCCAGCGAAGCGGTTTAACAACCCCATGCCGACCCACTCAACCGCCGCGTGCACCAAACGAATAACAATGCCACACAGCAAAATAACGGCAAAAATCACCAGAATGAACGCCAATACCAAGCGGGCATCGAAGTTTTCAATAAAGCCGCTCATTAAATCCGCCACCGGCTCAGCGAGCACTCGGGCAACCATTAATGCCACCACCCAGGCAGCAAGCCCTAGTGCTTCTCTAACCAACCCACGCACAAAGCCAGCAAGCATCGAAAGTGCGAGTACCGCCAGGAAAAGCGCGTCTATCCAGGTAAGCGCCATGGTTTAATCTCTTACTCTCACTAGCAAGCCCTGCACATTGGCACGCTGTTTAATCAGTGCCATGGCGGCCTCACCATCTTCCGAGGTCGCATAAGGGCCAACATAGACAGTGGTCAGATTGTTATCCCGTTCGCGCTGGTAGGTGCTAAATCCTTCGCCGGTAAGTTGCTCACTCAAACGCTGGGCATTGGCTACATCGCCAAAGCTTCCCACCTGTATGGCCCATTCCCCTTGCTGGCTGGCAGTGGGAGCAGTTGAACTAGCACCAGCGTTAGACGAGCCAGAGCCAGAGGAGGTATTGCCACGGGTGTTGGCAGCAACAATTTCAGCGATGGGATCATCAGTCACTGGCGTACTCTCCTCCACCGGCTCTTGGGGTGCCGGAGCGGCTTCACCAGAGGATGCAACCTGATCAGTGTCCGGCTGGCGGGGATTCGCATCAATCGGCGTACTGATCACACCGTCACCTTGAAGCGGCTCTGATGGCGGAGGCGTATTAATCGTTAACGGCATTTCCGGTGCCGGTACGTTCTGGCGATCCACCTGCACAGGCTGCTCAATAACAAAGGTGGGCTGTGGGCGCTCTTCCCGGGGAGCAGGATCACTCATTAGCCACGGCACAAAGATCGCCAGTAGCGCGAGCAAGATCACAATACCACTGATGCGTTCCGTTTTACCGTATTTCATATCCTTCTCCATCAGCCCTGGTGAGCACAAAGATCAGGCCTGTTAGGCTTGCGGCAGTGGGTTTGCCAAGAGCGCCGCAACTGTAAAAAACGACCCGGTGGCCAGCACACGGTCATTGGGCATTAGTCGCTCAGCCATGGCAGATATGCCAGCTTCAGGGGTGTCTGCACAATAATGAACCCGGCCACCACGGGCGGTAATACGTTCTGCCAGTTCGGCTGCTGACCGACCGCGTTCTCCCTCCAGCGTGACACATACCCAATCGGTAATCTTTGGCAGCAGGGCATCAATCACCCCATCAGCGTCTTTATCATTAAGCATACCAATGAATGCCCATTGACGACCGCCATCAGGTGGCAATGGCAGGTGCCTTGCCACATACTCAGCCGCATGAGGGTTATGCCCCACATCCAGACACCACTGCCCTACCCACTGCATCCGCCCAGGAAGCGTGACATGATGAAGTGCATCGCAGCATGCCCCAGGCTTTAATTTGACCCCTGTCAGCGTCAGCGCTTGCAACGCCGTGGCAGCATTATCAATCGGCAGCCCCGGATCGGGAAGAGCATCCAGTGAAATAGTATCGCCCTCCACCGTCAGACCATGCCAGCACCATGCTCCTCCCACTCCATCTTGCACTTCAGCACTGCCTGAGTGGTCAATAGAAGCGCTATGACTAAAGCCGATCCCGAGCCGATAAACCGTAGCGGCCATTGCAATCGCCGTCTCTGGAACGCTCATGGGCAACGACTGGCTTCCCAGCACCGCAGGTTTCAGCGGACGGAAAATCCCCGCTTTTTCACGGCCAATCTGCTCGATATCGCTGGTGAGATAATTGGCATGATCCAAAGCAATCGTGGTAACAACGCTGACGTCGGCATCAATAATATTGACCGCATCCAAACGCCCACCCAGCCCCACTTCAAGCAGCGCCACATCCAGATCGGCCTGCGCCAGACACCAGAGCGCACAGAGCGTACCTGCCTCAAAATATGTCAGGCTTATTTCAGGCATCTGAAGCCGGGCCACTTCCACTTCACTAAAGCCTGATATGAGCTGCTGGTCACTGGCCTCCTGGCCGTTGATCGTGACACGCTCGTTATATCGCAATAAATGGGGGGATGTGTAGGTACCTGCTCGCAGGCCGTGCGCACGGGCAACGGCATCCATCATGGCAAGGGTAGACCCCTTGCCATTCGTGCCTGCAACCGTAATCACATGCTTGGCAATGGGGCGATCCAGCAGCCCCATCCGCTTTGCCACCTGGGACACCCGCTCAAGCCCCATGTCAATCCCTACGGGGTGCAGGGTTTCAAGATAGTGTAGCCAATCGGCTAAAGACTTAGGCATTGCGTGTCGAGTCGTCGCTCTTGGCTGTGCTGGCCTCACTGTTTATATCGGTGGGGGTAACACCTTCCGCCGAATCAGCAACCAGTTCCTCATCCACTAAAGGCTCGGCAACCTCAGCGCCTTCAAGGATGCTATCGTCAACCGGCATTGCGCTGTGGTGGGTTAGCTTGCGCAGTACCCCCCCCACTCGGGTGCGCATTTCATGGCGATGAACGATCATATCCACCGTGCCGTGCTCCAGCAGAAACTCACTGCGCTGGAAACCTTCGGGCAGCGTTTCGCGGACGGTTTGCTCGATAACCCGCGGTCCCGCAAAGCCAATCAATGCATTGGGTTCAGCGATATTCAGATCACCCAGCATCGCCAGTGATGCAGACACACCACCAAATACCGGGTCAGTCAGCACGGAAATGTAAGGTACACCGGCCTGTTTGAGCTTTTCCAAAGCAGCGGAGGTTTTCGCCATCTGCATTAGCGAGAACAGCGCTTCCTGCATACGCGCACCACCAGAGGCGGCGAAACATACCAGCGGGATACGCTCTTCAAGCGCAATGGTGGCAGCGCGAACAAACTTCTCACCCACCACGGCCCCCATGGAGCCACCCATAAAGGTAAACTCAAATGCAACAGCAACCACAGGCAGGCCATCCAACTCACCACGCATCGCCACTAGCGCATCCTTCTCGCCAGTATCTTTCTGCGCAGCCGTCAGGCGGTCCTTATACTTTTTAGAGTCGCGGAATTTGAGGCGGTCATGGGGCTCAATATCAGCCGCTACCTCTTCGCGCCCCTGTTTATCCAGGAACCAGTCCAGGCGTTTGCGCGCAGTCAAGCGCAAGTGGTGGTTACACTTAGGGCAGACGCTATGATGCTTCTCCAACTCCGGCAAATAGAGAACCGCTTCACACTTGGGACATTTACGCCAGAGACCGTCGGGCACGCTAGCGCGACGATCTTTACGCTGGATACGCCCCATTGAGGGCACGATCTTGTCTAACCAGCTCATATCAAAAAGGCTTCCGTATACGTCAATGCCTGGCAGAGCCAAGCTTGATGAGTGTCGTCAATCAATTCAGTGTAGACGATGGGGGACATGCTCTAGGCATCCATTGCTGTGCGCATTTCAGCCAATACGCTTTTTAGCTGGCCAGCAATGGTTTCAGGCGTATCAACGCTTTCAGCAATGCGGCTGACGAGTGCGCTACCCACGATGACGCCGTCGGCCACTTTAGCCACCTCCGCCGCCGTGACGCCATCGCGAATACCGAAGCCTACACACAGGGGCAGATCGGTCATTTCACGCAACGGTGCCAAATGTTCAGCCACATCCTCAGCGTTCAGTGTCGCGGCACCTGTCACGCCTTTAAGCGAAACATAATAAAGGTACCCCTCACCATGGGCGCATATTGTAGCGGCTCGAACGCTGGAAGTGGTAGGTGCAACGAGGAAAATTGCCGCTAAGCCACGCGCTTTTAATAGCGGACCTAACTCTTCTGCCTCTTCTGGCGGCATATCCACCACCAGAACACCATCAACACCGACCTTTGCCGCTTTATCAGCAAAGATCTCATAACCGATCCGCTCAATAGGATTCAAATAGCCCATCAGCACGACAGGCGTGGTGGTGTCGGATTGGCGAAACTCAGCCACCATATCGAGCAGGTCCACTAGCCGGGTGCCTTGTTTCAGAGCCCGCTCACAGGCTTTTTGAATCACGGGGCCATCCGCCATGGGGTCGGAAAATGGTACGCCCAACTCAATGACATCTGCCCCCGCCTCTACCAGGGCATGCATAAAGCCAACGGTGTACTGTGGCGCGGGGTCACCTGCCGTGATGTAGGGAATCAAAGCCTTCCGGCCCTGCTGTTTTAGCTCAGAAAAACGCTGGTCGATGCGATTCATGCTTGCCCTTAAAACTCAGTGCCATCAATTTTAGCCACTGTCATGATGTCTTTGTCACCACGACCGGAAAGATTGACCACGATGTGCTGGTCAGGCCGCATTGTTGGCGCTAACACTTTCGCGTGCGCAAGCGCATGGGCAGACTCAAGGGCTGGCATAATACCTTCCATCCGGGTCAACTCACGGAAAGCTTCCAACACCTCTTTATCGTTGGCGGTCACATAGCTAACCCGGCCAACATCTTTCCAGAGCGCATGCTCGGGACCAACCCCCGGATAGTCCAGGCCAGCAGAGATCGAGTGGGTATCAGATACCTGGCCCGCTTCATCCGACATTAAATAAGTCCGATTACCATGCAGTACGCCGCGAGGGGCATTAGAGGCCAGGGGGGCTGCGTGGCGGCCAGTATCAACGCCATCGCCACCGGCTTCAACCCCGTACATCGCCACAGCATCATCCTGCACAAATGGGTAGAACAGGCCAATCGCATTCGAACCACCGCCCACACATGCCACCAGCGCATCGGGCAAGCGGCCAATTTGCTCCAGTGATTGACGGCGCGCTTCACGCCCTACCACAGCATTAAAGTCACGCACCAGTTGAGGATACGGATGAGGGCCAGCTACCGTGCCGATAATATAGAAGGTGGTATCAACATTGGTAACCCAATCGCGTAGCGCTTCGTTCATGGCATCTTTAAGCGTCCGGGTACCAGACTCCACGGGTATTACCCTGGCGCCTAATAAGCGCATGCGGTAAACATTCAGCTTCTGACGCTCAACGTCTTTCGCCCCCATATAGACATCGCATTCAAGCCCCAGCCGGGCGGCAACGGTTGCCGTGGCAACACCATGCTGGCCTGCCCCGGTCTCAGCAATAACCCGTGGCTTGCCAGCTTTTTTGGCCAGTAAGGCCTGGCCAATCGTGTTATTAACCTTATGCGCGCCGGTATGGTTCAAATCTTCACGTTTAAGCCATATCTGTGCACCACCCAGTGATTTGGACCATCGCTCAGCATGGTATAACGGCGACGGACGACCTACGTAATGGGCAAGATCACGATCAAACTCAGCCTGGAACTCACGATCATCGCGCAGACTATGGTAGGTCTGCTCCAACTCTTCCAGAGCGAAGCTCAGTGTCTCTGACACAAAACGGCCACCATAAGGGCCAAAATGACCACGGGCATCCGGCATCCGGGTCAGGTCGCTGAACCTTGTTTTAATAACAGTTTCAGACACACCAGTTGCTGAGATAGTCACAGGGGTACCTCACAAGATCGCCAGAACAGGCAAATAAAAATGAACTTATTACAGACGCAGTACGCCTTCAGACAAACGACACAGCACGTTATCAGGTCTCAGCCAACGCCACCTGACGAATAAAGAATGCCATTGAATCGGCATCTTTACAGCCATGGGATGCCTCGATTCCACCTGAAACATCAATGGCATAGGGTGCAACCTGCTTAACAGCTACGGCAACATTATCAGCTGTCAGTCCGCCAGCGAGGATAACAGGTTTTGCCAGCGTTGCGGGAATTCTTGACCAATCAAAGGTTTCGCCTGTCCCCCCAGGTATTCCTGGCCGGTAGGCATCCAATAATAACGCCTGCGACTGACCATATTCGTCTGCCGCCTGGTGAAGATCAATGCCATCACGCATACGCAATGCCTTGATCCAGGGTCGCCCAAACTGCTGGCAAAACGAGGCAGGTTCATCACCATGAAACTGGATAAGGTCCAAGTGTGGCAAGCACTGCTCAATAAATTCAGCCGACTGGTTCACAAACAGCCCTACCCGGGTGACAAACGCCGGCACAGCTGCAGCCAGCACCTCCAATTGCTGAACCGATACGCTACGGGCGCTTTGAGGCCACATCACAAAGCCCAGTGCATCAACACCTAATGCAACGGCGGCCTTAACGTCTTCATGACGCGTAAAACCGCAAAACTTCACTCGTGTACGTGCCTGTCTAATGCTCAAGAAGAGGCCTCCTGCTGCGGTGCAACATGCTTTTTGAAGGTCAGATTACGCCTTGCCGTCACCCGTGGGCTCTCTGGCAACACCCTCTCACCTGTCCATTCACCGGTAAATGCGAGCAGGTTAGGCCCCAGTGGCTCCTGGGGGAGCGCAAAACGCTCATCATAAATGGAGTCAACAAAGTGCAGGCCACATGCAGGGGCGGTTACATCCCCTTTACGACGGTTTCTCAGCTCAAGCAGGTGCTTGATGTAACTCTCATCTTTCACACCACGCCCTACACTGACCAGCGCCCCGGCAATATTACGAATCATATGGTGCAAAAAGGCATTGCCTTGAATATCAATGACCACCAATGGACCGTAACGTTTCACTTCTACAAAGTGCATTTGTCGCCAGGGTGTTTTCGACTGGCATCCCGCCGCCCTGAAACTGGTGAAATCATGTTCACCGACCAACGCCTGGGCAGCTCTATGCATTGCACCCGCATCCAGCGGGTCGCGACACCAGGTAACATTGTTGCGCTCCAAAACCGGGCGACTGATCTGGTTGAGCAATATATAGCGATAGCGGCGTGCCAGCGCACCAAGGCGGGAGTGGAAATCATCGGAAACGGGCTTTACCCAGCGAATCGCAACATCTCTGGGCAGGTTGGTATTGGCGCCAAAAATCCAGGCTTTTTCAGTACGCTTTACTGGCGGGTCAAAGTGAATCACCTGACGAGTCGCATGTACGCCAGAGTCGGTACGCCCACTGGCATGAATACGCACCGGGGCTCCGGCGACTTTTTCCAGGGCATCTTCAACCGCCTGCTGAATAGAGGCTGCGTGCTTTAAGCGCTGAAAACCGCAAAAGCGGGAACCATCGTATTCGACTCCCATCGCCAGGCGGCCTGACAGCGGTTGCGTTTCATCAAAGTGGTAGAACAAGGTCATTAAGCCACATCGTCTGGGATGTTAAAGGTCAGCTATTATCCCGACGTTGCGGCTCGAATGCCACCTCTTCAATCTCCCACTCCTCTTCTGGTATACGGCGGTCCCGCTTGACTGCCTGTACAGGACGCTCACCCTGGCCTTCAAACTCTACCGTTGGAACCTGACTCGGCTCGGTAGCGCCAGATTTTTCGCTATTCAAGGTAGGTGGATGGTAATCAATATAGTAGGCACCCTGGCCATCCTCTGGCGCGGCTTCAATCGGCTCTTCGTTTTCATCAGCCTTCGCTGGGGCTTCCTCATCGGTTGCAATGGCATCCGCCTTATTCGGGGCTGATGGCTCCTCCTCGGACATTGGCTTACTGCCCAGTTCCCTCTCACCTACTGCTACGTGTTCCGGCTCTTGCTCGTCAGAGGGATTATTCTGCGCCTCTTCGGTTGTAGCATGGTCAGGAGCAATGGGAGGCGTTTCATCCAACACGGGTTCTGTACGGGGCGGAGTAACCTCACGAGCGGAGGGGGCTGAGGCTGAGGCTGGTGCAGCGCCAGAAGGTGGTGGATAGGTCGCGGGGACGGTTTCCCACTGACGCTCGCGCCGTTTACGGGACCATACCAATGCACCTAACAAAAGTGCCAGCGCTACACTGGCAAGGGGCCACCGATAAGCTGACATACGCTCGGATATACCACGGGCATTACCGGGTACGTCAGCCGCCCCAGTTGCCGAAGCAGCCGCAGCAAGGGTTTGTGCCGCCTCCACCGCCCGCTGGGCTGCTTGCTGTGAAACGTTTAGCGCTTCAGTCAAGGAGGCCACCTCCTGACGCAACTCAGCAAGTTCAGCCCGCAGTTGCTCACGCTCATCCAGCACCTGTTGCAGCATGGCCTGACTCTCTCGTAACTGCCCGACCACGTCATTTAAGGTAAGACCAGCCAGTTCGCTGTCCGGAGCCATTTCGGGCTGCTCTGCTTCTCCCGCTCTGCTGTCGCTGCTTACCTGCTCGCTATGACTTGAGTCAGCCAGGAACAATGGGGCCTCAACATGGGGAAATACCGGGTCAACAGCGGTTGATCCACTACTACCAGACGCTGGCTGACGCATGGCCTGTAGCATTTGCGCAGCCTCACTGGGGGCACGCGCCAATACGGCCTGACTATCAGGCACTGTCAGCGTCTGCCCAGCGCGCATACTATCAATGTTGCCCGCAGGGAAGGCATCAGGGTTGGCTTCAACCAGCGCTACCATCATCTGCTGCACGCTTGCGCTTGAAGGCTTTACCCGCTGGGCCACACCCCACAATGTATCGCCACTTGCCACATCAGCCACATTACCGGCCTGGGCAGGCCCAGCTTCTGGTGTATCCTGGCGAGCGGGGGTCGGCGTGCTGCCAGCCGATGTGTCGGCTACGGGGGCATTAGCAACGAGCCGCTCCGGCGGATCAAACAATAACGTAAAGGCCTGGGAGTACTCCCCTTGAGGGGAAGATATGGTCAACAGTACATCAAGCCACGGTTCCGTAATGGCCCGGGAAGAACCCAGTAGCAGATGACGCCCACCCGAGCGCTCTTGCAACTGCGCGCTGATATTTGCAACCAACGATGTCCACTCTAAACCCAGGGCTGCAAAGGCAGCCTCATCAGCCACCTCAATATGCAGGTCCTCCAGCTCGTAGTGGTCTGTATCCAGCAAAGGCACCGTTGCGCTGAGCGGCGCATCCAGCGGGGAGTTAACCGTGGCCGGCCCCAACCCAATGGCCAGAACCAAAGGGCTAACCGCACTAAGCGATAGCCATGATAACCAAACGAGCTTATTTTTCATGAAGGCCCCTACTGCCTTTTGTTCCCTTATGATGTGGTAATACGGCTATGAGGCGCACTCAACATCATGTATTGATTATTTTTATCATGCCTAACGTAGTAGCGCATTGCCCTATATCAACGCTCATACCACGCCAGTCAGAAGCACATAAAAAGCGGGAGGCTGACCACAGCCTCCCGCTTTTATTAGCCTGCCCTACCAGTAACGAACGCTACCACTTATTGTTCGCGTAAAATCTTGAGCATACGTTTGAGGGGTTCCGCAGCTCCCCACAATAACTGGTCACCTACACTGAAAGCGGACAGGTACTCCCCCCCCATTTTCAGCTTGCGCAGGCGCCCTACTGGTATTTGCAGAGTGCCGGTGGCAGCTGCAGGCGTCAGGCCAGCAACCGTGGCATCCTTCTCGTTTGGAATCAGCTTGACCCACTCATTATGCTTGGCAATGCGCTCTTCGATCTCATCCAGCGGCACATCCTGCTTCAGCTTGATAGTGAATGCCTGGCTATGCGAGCGCATGGCACCGATGCGTACACAAAGGCCATCAATGGGAATCGGGTTATTGTCGAGCCCCAGGATCTTATTGGTCTCAACGCTGCCCTTCCACTCTTCACGGCTCTGGCCGCTATCCAGCTTGGTATCAATCCACGGTAGCAGGCTACCCGCCAACGGCGCGGCGAAGTTATCGGTGGGGAAATCACTGCCACGCATGGCCGCCGTTACTTTACGGTCAATATCCAGAATCGCACTGGATGGGTCCGCAAGCTCGCTACTGACACTGTCACGCAACTGCCCCATCTGGTTCAGCAACTCACGCATATGCTTGGCACCCGAGCCGGAAGCCGCCTGATAGGTCATGGAGGTCATCCACTCCACCATATCCGCTTCAAACAGACCACCAAGCCCCATCAGCATCAAACTAACAGTACAGTTACCGCCAACAAAGGTTTTCGCGCCTTTTGCCAGTTGCGCATCAATGACCTTGCGATTCACCGGATCAAGCACGATAGTGGCTTCATCTTCCATACGCAACGTACTGGCAGCGTCAATCCAGTAGCCTTGCCAGCCATTTTTGCGCAAGTCAGCGTAAACCTGCTTGGTATAATCACCGCCCTGACAGGTGATGATAACGTCGAGCGCCTTGAGTTCATTCAGCGCAAACGCATCTTTCAGTGAAGGTACATCCACGCCGATATCGGGACCAGGCTGGCCAACTTGGGAAGTGGTGAAAAACACCGGCTCGATGCCGTTAAAATCACCATCTTCCTGCATGCGTTGCATCAGCACGGAGCCGACCATGCCACGCCATCCCACGAAACCGACTTTCAACATGTGAAGTCCTCCAGATAAGAATGAGATCAGTATTATACACAAATATTAGACACGACGTCGCCCCCCCCCCCCAAGGGTGGCCGACAGTTGATGCTGTTGCGCATCAGTTAGTTAGCCAATTTTCTACTAAGAGGAAAGCGCTGCAAATGCCGCTAATACCGCGTCACCCATTTCAGTAGTCGAGACGCGATGTACGCCCTCAGAAGCGATGTCAGCGGTGCGTAGTCCATCATCCAACACTCGCCCAACAGCTGCCTCAACTCGCTCAGCCATTGCGGTTTCGTTCAACGAATAGCGCAGCATCATGGCCACGGAGAGCATCATGGCCAGCGGGTTGGCAATGTTCTGACCGGCGATATCAGGGGCACTTCCGTGACAAGGCTCATACATGCCCTGACCACTTTCATTCAGTGAGGCCGAAGGCAGCATACCAATGGAGCCTGTCAGCATGGCGGCAGCATCAGAAAGAATATCACCGAACATATTACCGGTAACGACCACATCGAACTGTTTCGGCGCACGCACCAACTGCATAGCCGCGTTATCCACGTACATATGGGACAGCTCAACATCCGGGTATTCAGGTGCTAAGCGTTCCATCACTTCACGCCACAGCATTGTGACCTCAAGCACGTTGGCCTTATCTACCGAGCACAACTTCTTACTGCGCTTTTGGGCCATTTCAAAGGCCACGCGCCCGATGCGCTCAATCTCACTTTCGGAATAGAGGTAGGTGTTAAAGCCAACCCGCTCGCCGTTACGCTCTTCAATGCCGCGGGGCTGGCCGAAGTAGATACCGCCGGTCAGCTCACGCACAATCATGATATCCAGTCCGGCCACCAGCTCCGGTTTCAGGCTGGACGCGCTGGCCAGTTGCGGATAGAGCATCGCCGGGCGCAGGTTGCCAAATAGCCCCAGGTTTTTACGCAGGCCCAACAGCCCTTTCTCAGGGCGCTTGGAAAGGTCTTCGATTTTGTCCCACTTGGGGCCTCCTACGGCCCCCAGCAGAATCGCACTGGCTGCTTTGGCTTTTTCCAGCGTTTCCGCTGGCAGCGGCTCACCGTGTACATCATAGGCGGAGCCGCCCACCAATCCCTCTTCAACTGCAATATCCAAACCCGCATCTTGGCAGGCTTTTAACAAACGCGCCGCCTGGGCCGCAATTTCCGGGCCGATACCATCACCGGGCAGCAGTAAAACCTTATGAGTCATGCTCAATCCTTAGCACTTATAATTGAATACTTACGCAGGCTGGCGGAACAGCCATGGGCGCTGCTGGCGATGCTTCTCTTCAAAGCTACGGATGGCATCTTCATCCTGCAGGGTAATGCCAATATCATCCAGGCCGTTCAGCAGGCAGTGTTTACGGAAAGCATCCACCTCGAACTCCAGAATTTCACCGCTCGGGGTAACCACCCGCTGATGTTCCAAATCCACATCCAGTTGATACCCTTCATTGGCCTCGACTTCAGCAAACAGCCGGTCAACTTCCTCTTCTGCCAACGTCACCAGCAGAATGCCGTTCTTGAACGCATTGTTATAAAAGATATCGGCAAAGCTGGGTGCAATGACCACTTTGAAGCCAAAATCCTCCAGTGCCCAGGGGGCATGCTCCCGCGAACTGCCGCAGCCAAAGTTACGGCGGGCCAGCAGCACTTCAGCACCCTGGTAGCGGGCCTGATTCAACACAAAATCAGGGTTTAATGGTCGCTGAGAACAGTCCTGCCCCGGCTGGCCTTCATCTAAATAACGCAGTTCATCGAATAAGTTAACACCAAAACCGGTGCGTTTAATCGACTTCAAAAACTGCTTTGGAATAATCAGGTCGGTATCGACGTTAGCACGGTCCAGAGGCGCCACTACGCCTTCAAAACGTTCAAACTTTTTCATGGCTTAGGCCTCCTGGGCATGGCTGGCATCGTTAGCGGGTAAAGTACGCACATCAACAAAATGGCCGGCAATCGCCGCAGCTGCGGCCATGGCAGGGCTAACCAAATGGGTACGCCCGCCGTAACCCTGGCGACCTTCAAAGTTGCGATTAGAGGTGGAGGCACAATGTTCACCAGCCCCCAACTTATCCGCATTCATGGCCAAGCACATAGAGCACCCAGGTTCGCGCCACTCAAAACCTGCCTCAATAAAAATCTTATCCAGGCCTTCCGCTTCCGCCTGCCGTTTCACCAGGCCGGAGCCGGGTACCACCATGGCAAGTTTAATGCTCTCAGCAACCTTATTACCTTTAGCCACCTTAGCGGCCTCACGTAAATCTTCAATGCGGGAATTGGTGCAGGAGCCAATGAAGACTTTATCTAGTTTGATATCGGTGATTCTCTGGTTCGCCTGCAACCCCATATACTCCAATGCACGGGTGTGGCTACGCTGCACGGTTTCATCCTGGGCCGCTTTTGGATCAGGCACCTGGCCTGAAATACCTGCCACCATTTCAGGGCTGGTGCCCCAGCTAACCTGCGGCTCAATGTCCTCAGCCTGGAGCACAACGACCTTATCGAAGTGAGCACCCGGGTCAGACACCAACTGGCGCCAGTCTGCTACGGCGGCTTCCCACTGCTCCGCAGTAGGTGCAAAGGGGCGTTCAGCAAGGTAATTAATGGTGGTGTCATCCACCGCAATCAACCCAACCCGGGCACCGGCCTCAATCGCCATGTTGCATACCGTCATACGCCCTTCCATAGAGAGCGACTCGATAGCGCTACCGGCGAACTCAATGGCATAGCCCGTACCGCCAGCAGTACCGATTTTGCCGATAATCGCCAGCACCACATCCTTCGCGGTAACACCCAGGCCCAACTGACCTTCCACGCGCACCTGCATATTCTTCATTTTCTGGGCCAGCAAACACTGGGTTGCCAGTACGTGCTCCACCTCAGAGGTACCAATACCATGGGCCAAGGCCGCAAAAGCACCGTGGGTGGCCGTGTGGGAGTCGCCACACACAACGGTCATGCCCGGCAAGGTAGCGCCCTGCTCTGGCCCCACTACGTGCACAATCCCCTGGCGCGGATCGTTGATCTTGAACTCTTCGATACCAAACGCCAGACAGTTATCGTCCAGCGTTTGCACCTGAATTAACGACACAGGATCTTTAATACCGCTATTGCCCTCAGCGCGCTCTTTTACTGTAGTAGGCACGTTGTGGTCAGGCGTTGCCAGATTGGCATCCAGGCGCCATGGCTTGCGGTTAGCCAAACGCAGGCCTTCAAACGCCTGGGGCGAAGTCACTTCGTGGAGCAACTGGCGGTCGATGTAAATCAGCGCGGTACCATCATCACGCTGTTTCACCAAATGCTGATTCCAGAGTTTGTCGTAAAGGGTTTGATCTGACATATGGCTCTCCTGGGCAGTGCCCTGCTAGTTCGTTATGGCAGCCTCTGCGTGCTGCTTTTATTACCGGTATAGCGAGTGTTGCCCGACTCGCACATAAAAGCAATTCATGTTATTCATACTTTAGATTCCAAATTGGAATAGAGGAACAGTTACACAGAGGAAGCAATCAGCGTGGACACTCAAAGCCTTCAGGCATTTCTGGCCGTAGCGGAAACCCAGAGTTTTTCCAGAGCGGCGGAGCAGTTACATCTTACCCAGCCTGCCGTGAGTAAGCGGATCGCCACGCTGGAAAGCCTGCTAGACACACGACTATTTGACCGTATTGGGCGGCGCATTGCGCTTACTGAAGCGGGCAATGTGCTATTACCCAAAGCACAACGCATTCTATTTAACGTAGAAGATAGCCGTCGGGCACTGGCAAACCTTTCCGGTCAGGTGGGAGGAAAACTGACCCTTGCCACTAGCCACCACATCGGCCTGCACCGGCTACCCCCTCTATTAAAACAGTATACCCAGCGCCACCCGGAAGTAGCACTGGACCTCCACTTTATAGATTCCGAGCTAGCCTACCAGGGCGTTCGTGATGGCTCACTTGAAATGGCAATTGTGACACTCGCCCCCCACCCGGTTGAGCAACTGAACGTTGTTGAGCTATGGCGCGACCGACTCTGTTTTGTATGCGCTGCCGACCACCCTCTGGCCCAACGCACTCGCCAGAGCGAAGCTCCACTTAGCCTGGCCACCCTATGTGAGTTCAACTGCGTACTGCCGGGCGCCAAGACTTTCACCCGCACGCTCATCGGGCAGCGCTTTGAGGAAGCGGGCCTTACGCTGCCCGTCAGTATGTCCACCAACTACCTGGAAACACTCAAAATGATGTGCGGCGTTGGATTAGGCTGGAGCCTGCTGCCGGAAAAGATGATCGATAGCGAGCTTGTGGAAATCGGCGTTGATACGGCTCCCATTTACCGCCCCCTGGGCTACCTGGTTCACACCAACCGGACCCTCTCCAATGCTGCCAAAAAGATGATCGAAGAGTTGGAAAGCACCCGTGTCACTGACCTTCCCCCAGATTAGCACCACTGGCTCAGGGACTTGGTCCTGGCCACTCGCACGGCCAATATAAACATTGCCGCCTATTGACAGGCAGAAGACCCATAGGTGTTAGATCGCCAAACTGGTTAGGCACACTGAGCAACTGCCAATATCGTCATGGGGCTTGGCAGCTGACGCTCAGTTCATACAACGGCAATTGCGTAGCCTCCCAAAGCACGTTTCCCTGCTGTCTCTTTCCCAAGGAGGTGCTGCTCGCGGAGGGTGAGACCGCATGACTGCAGTAATTCAACCAGACGCTCGCTTGTTGGCGGAGTGCTATCAATACCGAACTTCAGCGGTTCTCCACCCGCCTGGAGCGACGCCCTCACCAAACGCAGATGCAACGATTGCGATTCGAGCACCTCGGTTGTGAAATAGTCGAAAGCAACAACGCTGCCCCGTGCACAGCCAGCAATCTTGCGTAGTGTGTCTTCAACGGCTATCCGGTCCAGATAGGGGGTTACACCTTCCCACAAAAAGAGGGTGGGTTTGTCAGCATCAAAACCCGCCTCCACGAGACAGTTGAACCAGTCTTCTTTTTCGAAGTTTGCAGCAACGAAGGTCACGCCCGCCGAATCCACTTCGGCAACTTTCAAAGCCTTTTGCTTGATCGCGATGGTTTCCGGCGTATCCACTTCGAAGGATCGTCCACGCCATTGCCTGGGCAATCGATAGGCGCGGGTATCGAAGCCCGCGCCTAAAATGACGAACTGGGGCATGTCAGCCAGGTACTTATCCGCAACCCCATCATAAAACGTCTGGCGAGCGGAGACTTGATTGCTAAACGTCACGTCGCCTTCAAAAGGGTATCGAAAGATTGGCGGCACATAGCCGCTCAGGCGATGAGCAAGTTGCAGAGAGCCAAACAGGAGCCACACTGCGAACGGTGAAATACCTGGCAGCACCATAAGCAACCGGTGCGCGGGCTCGTCGTACCGGACACCAAGCCGGTGTTGAAACCAACGTGCCGATAGCGGCCCCTGGGCTGTTCCCGATACCCCCGTGTTGCGTTTGGCATAGAGCTTACCAACCCAGAATACATAGCCAATCACCATCGCCGGAAATAAGAGAATGCAAATGATATAGAAGATGATCGCAGCAAAAGGGCCACACCGTGAGACAGTCTCTTGCTTGGGTTCAGTCATGTTTGACCTCTTTAACGCTCCGGTTCAGCAGCAGGCTGCGTAACGAACGACCCGCTGCAACTGATGGTTAGACGCCAACGCGTGAGTTCTCAACACCTATGTTCCATGGGACTCTCTCGCTAGGGCTGCTGCACGAGCGGTGCTGGGTCGCCGCAGCAATGGAACCGACGCGGTCGAGCATCGTCTCCCTGCATACTGCGGCTTCTTGATCAGGAAATCCGCGAGAGAAGGACACACCAGCGCTCGTTGTTGCTATGGCTGGGAAGCCGAGAGAGGCAAGCATCAGAGCACTACCAGCGTCCCAAGCGTAGGCATGAGAAAGATGCCGTTGGCTGTGTGCAACTGCTGAAAGCGAAGGCCACGCTGGATTTGGTTCATGGTGATGATGCTCACGCTTGGTGAAACCCAGCGCCGCCAACACTCGCAGCTTTGTAGTGGAGGCGAAGCCGCAACGAAAAAGCTGTCGCTGTGCTTGGCCTGATTATAAGCCAATGTATCGGGGACACATCGTGACACGAGATGTAATCCACTATTCGACGCACGAACCTTTCTTTAACTCCCTCTGTGATTCGCGCGCTGTCATTTTGAAGCCCCAACTCTTCAACCACCTCAGTGAGAATCCCCGAATCGGTCACATGATGATAGCGGCCCCAGTCAGGCCAATGGTCACACCCAATACATCCTTGGCAGCCACTTGAAAGCATTTGGTATCGAAATCGTACGACTCGACCACCGTTCCGTCTATGTCGAACAAGACTAGCTGCACAGCCTCCCCCCTGGCTTATAACGAGGCTGTAGAAAAACCTATTTTGAGCCACCTCTACCGCCTGTTGTCTCAATTTATTCACCCTGCCAGTCATCTGGCTGGATAATATTACTATCGGCATTCAGCCATTGAAGTGCACATATAACGCCAGTCAGGGGACCATGTCGCTCCTACAAAGCGGCAGATCCCGCCCCTCCCTTCCTTGATTCGCTTCCCCCGCCTCATCCTTGGGCGGTGCGTCTTTAGGAAACGATCCACTTTGTTCATGGCGGCATCTAGCGAAAGAATCATTTTGACCCGACGAATCTCCCGGTCCAGATCGGCTTCCGTTTCGGCTTCATCACGCGCGTAGTGCTCCAGTAGGTTCAGTCTGAACGCTGTTCATCTTGAAGGTACAGTCGCTTCACCACGAACGAGCTTCTCCAAC
This sequence comes from Vreelandella olivaria, assembly GCF_023507745.1. Classification (GTDB taxonomy): domain Bacteria; phylum Pseudomonadota; class Gammaproteobacteria; order Pseudomonadales; family Halomonadaceae; genus Vreelandella; species Vreelandella olivaria_A. Next base: position 46,822 of record NZ_JALPZO010000119.1, read on the forward strand.
TCGTTCAAGACCAGATAAGCAGCCCGCAGGATTTAGCAGGCATACCGTCAATTGCAAATCGAATCAGTCAGTATTACCGCGATAACGGCTACCCTTTTGCACAAGCTCTTATTCCTGCGCAGCCTTCAGGCATTTATCTCAATATACCTAATTACAGGGATAGCGGTAGACGACATCACTTGCTTAAATACCGTACGCATGGATGAAGCATTCATCAGTATTTCCATTACCGTTATCCCCGTTCCTCACGCAAGCAGCGATGATGAACCACGGGAGCCACCTGGGAGCCGTGATCATGAATCGTTGTTACCGCACCGCCTGGAACCATCGTAAGGGTGTCTGGCAAGCCATTTCCGAGCGAGGGACTGCGTCCAGAGCACGAGGCTGTCTTTGCCGTTTAACCATGGGCACGGTACCTTCTGCGGTAGCAGCCGCAGGGATCCTACTCATCACTCCCAATGCGTATGCCGAGCTACCCAGTGGCGGTACGGTCGTCGCGGGTGATGCTGCCTTAAGCCAACACAACCATACGCTCACCATCGACCAATCCAGTCAAAACGCTGCAATC